>NZ_JAMBPR010000072.1 GCF_024206475.1 Paraburkholderia sp. CNPSo 3274 | reverse complement strand
GTTGAGCACGCCTGCACGAATCGATACCTCGGTCGCCTGGGAGCCGATCGCGCGCGCCCACAGGCAGGGGCCCGTGAGTATCTTGAGGCGGTACATCAGGGTCTCTGCAAGCGAGCGCCGGTGGTAGCCGCTCTCTTGCTTCCATTCGCTCCTGCTGCTCTGGGCGATTGCATCGATGGCCGCATTGCGCCACGCCGCACCGGGCGTGCTGTCAGGCCAGGGCATTGCGCCCTCGCGTGGTGGAATAGACGGCGTAGCGGCGCGCGCGGCAATCTGCGCGTGGCACGGCCTGGTGTTGTAGGCGCCGTCGCCACCAGCGGTGTCGATCGCCACGTCAGCGGGAATCTGGTCGAGCAGATCGGGCAGCACTTCGCCATCTCCCTCGTCCTGATGCGTCATCAGCGCGGCGCAAATCTGGCCGGTGTTCGCGTCCATCGTCAGATGGACCTTGCGCCAGGTGCGGCGCTTGGACCAGCCGTGTTTACGGACCTTCCACTCGCCTTCGCCGTAGACCTTCGGTCCAGTACTATCGACGACGAGGTGCAACGGCTCGCCGGTGTGCAGCACTGGCAGCGCGACCTTCAGGGTCTGCGCGCGGCGGCACCGGCAAGCCGGCGAAGGCAAGCTGCCCAGGCTGAGCGCGAACCCTTGGAGTGCGCGCAGTGGCAGGCGAAAGACCTGCTTGAGGCCGAGCAACATCTGCACGAGCGCATCCGGGTAGACGCAGGGGCGGCCACGGGCACGTACGTCCAGCTCGGGGGGGCGCCGCGAACAGGCTTGGGTCGATCTAAACCGTCACGTCCCCTCGAGCAATGAGGCCAGCGTTGTACTGCGCCCAGTTCTTGACGCGGTATTCGGCTTTCGAACTCGATTGCTTGCTGGTCGTGTCCTTGCGCATCTTCTCGGCAAAAATCGAGAATGTACGCAGGAAACCGAACTGTTATCAGAGCCACGCCCGTACGGTGTTGCGCGTAAACGTCAGCATGTCGCGGCCAGATTTATGCAACAACGCCACTCGAGGCGGTAATGTCAGAAGTCCCGGTGCTGGACTGACAACGCCGACGATTAGCGGCTGATAGCAAATTCGCTGGCACGCGCGACGGTCTTCGCCACGTTGTCCCCGACAGACGATCGGGTGAAACAGGGACATGCGCGCAAATTACCGACACGATGCAGGAACTCGGGCATGGCAACGTACGTGGAACGTCGCGATGGCAGTAAGGCGCAGGCGCGCAACTTCACGTGAGCACCTGAGTTTCTGCGACCTTCTTCCAAATTCTGCGGCGGCAGTCCGGTTCTATGTAGAGGTAAACGATCAGGTATGGCTGATTGCGCATCGTCAGAGCCTCGATTTTGCTCAAACTTCCTGAGGGCTTTTGATGGTGCAAAATGGTCCTCTTCGAGGCGCCATTGCGCGCGGCCGTACGCTCAAATCTTCCGTGAGGAACAGACCGTGTCACGTCGGAAACAGATATCTGACAACCTGTTGTCTAGTTTCTTGGATTTCTATTACGTCTGTAATCAGGCCATCAGCCTTCAAGAGATTTGGATTCTGGATCTCGTCCGATAGCTTTCGCATAGTGTCTTTAATAGCGCCTTCAGCACCAGACATCACTTTGCTCATCGTGTCCGCGCTAAAAACGCCGATGTGCGCCTGGGGATACGCCAGCACGGCTATTGGATCGAATCCGGGGCCGCTCATCGCATACACGCCGCCGGTGTAGGCTTTTCGGACGACAAGGAGTAGCTTAGGTACGTTGCATCTGACATGTGCTCTGAACAACTCCGCTGCTGCCAAAAATATGCCGCTATTTTCAGCTTCCCTGCCTATCATGAACCCGGGAACGTCGGCAAGGAAGATGATTGGCATGCTGGTCTTTGCAGCAATGTTTATCATCTTTGCCATCTTGGCCGCGGATTTCCGGTGGATGGCGCCGCTGTTGAATCGCGGGTTGTTTGCCACGATTGCCGCGAAATGTCCCTTAATGCGCGCATAGCCCGTCAGTGCTTCTCGCGCGTATTCGGCGTTTGTTTCAGTGAAGCTGCCTTTGTCGACAAAAGAGAGCAGCAAATGATGCATGTCGTAGGGGGTGCGGTGATTGGATGGAATCAGATTTTCAAAATCGACTGCGTCGGGTTCCTCATATTCAAGCGCTGTGTCTTTGACGAGGCAGCGTAGAAAATCTCTTACGCATTCAAATAAACGGCGTTCATCTTTGAACGCGAGCTGAACTGACCCCGAGCCCCTGCAGTGAACGTCTGTTCCGCCAAGCGAATACAGATCTGACTGCTCAGCCAGCATCGCCTTCACCATATCCGGACGGCCCATACATAGAGCCCCTTTCTCAGTCATCAACACCAGATCGGCGAGCATAATCGGAAGAGCCAACGGGCCTGACGTCGGTCCTAGTATTGCTGAGATCAGCAGATTGGCTTCTGCGAAGTCTGCAAGCGACGCGCTGACCCTGCCCATGCCTGCTGGAGACAAAAGCAATCTCGACATATCCGACGAGATTACTTTCGTTGTATCGAAACTGCCCACCTCTCCCGGATGATCCTGAATGTAGATCAACGGAGCCCGCTGGTCCCGGGCGTGATTCACTGTGCTTATGATTTGCTCGGCGGTACGCCATTGTCCGGCTCCCTTGAACATACAGTCTTGTCCACGATTCATGACCAGAAACGACTTGACCGAATTGATTAGTCCCTCGCCGCAGAGGAAGTGGGCGTCCGCTCTTGGATAATGGTCCACAAAGCTACCCGCGTCAAAAAGCATGCTTATTCTTTGCGACGAAATCTGCATGGATTGCTTACCTCCGAGCAGTGCGTGAGCGTTTGGAAGTCCAGCGCCAGCGCGGCTGAAAGTCGCGTACGCTACGAAGCAAGAATCTCTTCCACAGCGGCTGCCATCAGGAGGAGCCGGCGGTCTTGGCCGCGTGCGGCATCAAGGCTTATTCCCACGGGTAATGCATCGTTCGGCGCCACAGGCAAGGTAATGGAGGGCATTGCGACATTGCTGGCGAGGTCGGTGTTGCGTATTACGTCTGCGAACAGTCCTGGACGCTGTGCATCGCTAACGTGAGGAGTGCTGCGCGGGACAGTGGGATAAGCGAGAAAATCGATCCCTTGGGCGTTGAGCAGTGCATTCATTTGTAGCCGCAAAGCGTTAATGTTCTGTACTGCGGCGGTATAGTCTTTCGCGGAGATCAGACTTCCGTCAAGGTGTTGGTGAATGATGCTCCTCACGCACTTGTCATGGATGTTGTCGAACACAGCATTAACCCTACTTCCCCATCCAAACGAGAGCAGTGCGCGCGGAAAGTCCGTAAAAAATTCGTAGACTGGAATAGTAAAAGTGCCGAACTTATTTAATTCGGAAACAACCGCGTCATCGAGGTCGACGCACTGAAAGCCTGCGCGAGTGAGACGCCTGATCGCCTGCCAGCAATGCATCCGAACATCATCATCCAAGTCGTCCCACATGGAGCGTGGAAGACCGATTCGACAGCGAGTATTTGTTTGTTTTGACGGGATTTGGCTATCGGAGCTCAGCAAGTCGTATAGAAACAAAGCGTCTTTTGCCGTTCGCGTCAGGAGGCCCGGTGAATCCTTCGTGCGTGAAACCGGAATGATTCCGGCTGAAGACCAACGGCCACTTGTTGGTCTGAAACCCGCTATGCCGCAAAAGGCCGCAGGTATCCTCACCGAGCCGCCAGTGTCGGTTCCAATCGCCATCGGGACAATACCCGCTGCCACAGCTGCGGCGCAGCCGCCGCTGCTTCCGCCGGCCAAATGGCCCGGAGCCGCCGGATTGCCCACGGTTCCCCAATGGGGATTGACGGACGTGATTCCAAAGCTCAGTTCATGCATGTTGTTCTTGCCGGCGACGACGGCGCCGAGGGATTTGAGCTTTCTGACCACAAGTGCGTCGCGTGTGGCTATACAATCTTCCATGCCCGGTGTCCCGGCGGTTACAGGGAGTCCCTTGACGCAGATATTGTCCTTTGTAGAAAAAGGAATGCCGTAGAGTGGCGCGCCTCTCAGATTGTCCCTCGCTCTCGCGAAGTGCGCCTCCGGGCTGCGAGCACGTATGAAACAGTTTAGATGTGTCTGGTTAGCTTCGGCGTTCAGTGCGCGATCCCGGATCTCTTCCGCTGTAACTGTTCCAGACATTATGACGTCGCAAAGCGATTCAAGAGTGTTTTGAAAATGCATGAAATTTTGCACGTGGGAGGTCGGGGAGTGCGATATTAGTAGCAGTAGGCACTGCGTATATCGTCAAGAGGGTTGCCAGGTAAAAGATCACCCCCGACGCTACGTATAACGGCGCATGCGCTGTTGATCGCTGTCTGCACGGCTCCCTCAATCCACCCACCGGTGAAAGAACAGCCGCATCCTGCCAAGTAGAGCCCTGTATCGCTTGCTGGATCGTTTGCCGTCTGGAATTGAAAAAACAGACGCTGCGAATAGACATCCTCACCTGGGTAGTTGAGCTTGAAGGCGCCGGACGAATGCGGATCTGTCAGCCAGTCATGATGGAGGACGCAGCGTTCATAGTCCTCATCTGCAGGGACGAGGTGACGCGCAAGTTCTGGATGGAAGGTAGACAGGTCGTCGACGAAGCACTCGCACCGCTCCTTTTTGTCTGAAACACTCAGCAACTTGTGAGCGTCGTCCTCCCAAGTGTAGCTGAGCAAAACCACACCCCGACCATCTGGATTGTGAGGTTCGTAATCAAGGCAGTATACGCCTCGTGCGAAGCTGTCAGACTGGATGGTGACGGGCAGTTTCTTGTTTATCCAGAACTTGTCTCGGGTGAGCATGAAGAGCTTTGACGATCCAGTCAGGTGAGTTTCTCTGACTGCTCTGGAAACGTCGCGGCTGAGAAACGTTTCGTCATCTGTCAAGCAATGAACCATCTGCATCGCCCTGTTGTTGCTGGTGACGATCACCCGGTCAAAGGTCGCAATTTCGTTATTGTCGGTCACGAGCTTGATCTCTGCACCTTCTTTGTAGATGCGACCGACGCCGCTGAAGCGAACCCGTTCGGCGACGGTGCTTCCATAAATATTCTCGTTTGCAATACGTTCAGCCAACGTTGAAATTCCGCACGAGATGAGGCGTTGATCGTCCATGTAACCGTTAATGACGAGACGCAAAATTTCGGTGAATCCGGCCTGATAGACGGAGAGAAAACCACCCGAGCCAATCCCAAGAGATCCAAATAGCTCGAAGTCGTACGGCCTTTCCCAAGCAGTACCTCCAGGCGGGCAAGGACCCGTGAAAATGGTGACGATGGCGGCATAGAACGAACTGTCGCGAAATAAATCCAGCCATGTTTGCCACGCGGCGCATGCCTCATTAAAGCGCTGCGATTTCAACATGGCCGTAATTTCGGCCGGCGCGACGAGAGATGTGCCATTGATCACGCATCCATCCTGCAAGAGAGCTCTCCAGCCTTCGTGTACACGCCTGAATAGAGGCGGTGGGGGATTTCCGGCCGGCCAGATATGGCGAACGCCGCGATAATGTAGTTCCGTATCAACGACTCCAGGATCGGGGAACGATGCTGTGGTGGGAATATCGTACCGGTCAAGGTAATGAAAAAGACCGGTCGCACTTGGAGGAAACCGCATTGCGCCCATTTCGGCGATGAGATCTGGGTGCTCTGAATCAAACGGCTGTGACCACAACCTGCCGCCAATGCGATCGCGAGCTTCAAACACAGTGACGTCGCCTACACCTGCTCGCATCAGTTCGTTCGCGGCCACAAGGCCGCTGACGCCTGCCCCCACGATAGCAACGCGTGGACTTGCGATATCCGAGGAAAGCGTTCCGATTGCCCCAACAGATGCGCCCCGCTCCAAAAACGGAGCATAGTCATACAGTAGATCGACGGTCGGCGATGGAACTTTCGAAGATGTGACGTAGTTTTTCATGGATTCCTCTCCTGTAATGGCAATGCATCGAGGCGAAAGACGATGATGGCGGGAATGACGCACGCATCTCGATAGAACAAGTCGAGATCCTATAATTCGTTGCCGATAACGTGTTGCTCGTCAGTAGAAAATGCCGCGCCGGAATGTCTATGCAATCGACGATAGCAATCTCCTGTAGCGGAATCAAGCAAGTAAAATTGATGTCTTTAGCAATCTGACGCGGGCTATGGATAGTTGTGTCGATAGTGTGAAAATGGAGGTGCTATACCTGAGATCCGACAATGTGCTCTGGGTCAACCTTAAGGGCGGTGACAACGATGGACTTTTCATCGGGTCAGAAACCTCGTCGCGCCCGCGCGTTTGCGTCGGGTCACGACGCCAGCACCTTGATCCATGTGCCATTGCAAGCGTGTGACGCTTCATTGTTCTCTTTTCCATCTCATTGCCTGTGAGCTCAATAGCGCTCGACGAGCACGACCAGTGGACCTTCCAGCATTGGCTTCCCTAACTGCAGAAGGGTGGGTTAGGCGTGCTCCACGAAATCCAAAGCCAAGCAACGCATCGCTCGTCCTCACACGGCAATTACGCTGACGCACGGGTGCCGGGGAGTGCGTATTTGGAATAGGCGAAGACATCGCTACTGCACAGATGGACAACCAGTTCATGACTGGTCTTTTGGCGTCCCTTGATGATTTGCACCCAGCAACATATACATTGCCGGTACGACGAATAGTGTGAACGCAGTGCCGATCGACAGTCCGGTGAAGATCACCAGGCCCATTGCGTTCCGGCCTGCTGCGCCCGCGCCCGAGGCGACGACTAAGGGCAGTACGCCGAGCACCATGGCGACCGTCGTCATGAGGATCGGGCGCAGGCGTGCACCTGCGGCTTCCTCCAAGGCTTCTCGCTTACCGCGGCCCATGCGCTGAAGCTGGTTCGCGAACTGCACGATAAGAATCCCATGTTTGCTGACGAGCCCCATGAGCGTGACAAGTCCGACCTGCGTATAGATGTTGAGCGTCGAAAAGCCGGTATTGATGAAGACGAGAGCACCGAAGAGCGCCATTGGGACGGATACCAAAATGACTAGCGCATCGCGGAAGCTTTCGAACTGCGCTGAAAGCACAAGGAACACGATAATCGTTGCGAACGTGAGCGTGACCAGGAAGTTACCAGAATCTTGCATGAACTGGCGCGATAGCCCTGCGTAGTCGGTGTTGTAACCTGCCGGAGCTGCGTCGGTCGTGGATTTACGAAGGAAGTCGAGAACTTCGCCCTGGGAGACGCTAGGTGAGATCACAGCGGAGATCGTTGCCGCATTGAGTTGCTGGAACCGATTGATCGATTCGGGGACGACCGTTTGCTTCAGGTACGCAACCGTCGCCGCCGGAATCATGTTGTCGTCCGGCGTGCGCAAGTAATAGTCGAGTACCTGTGACGGATTCAGTCGATCTATTTGCTGGACTTGCGGAATCACCTTGTATGAGTGGCCAGCGATCGAGAAGTAGTTTGCGTAGTTACCGCCGAGTGCAGCGCCTAGCGCCTGTCCCACATCGCTTTGCGTGAGGCCGAGCGACGCGATCTTGTCGCGGTCAACCGTGACGACGGCTTCAGGCTCGTCGATCCTTAGATCGCTATCGACAAAGAGAAACATGCCACTTTCACGCGCTTTCTGAAGCACGGCTTTCGTCACCTCGTCGAGATTCTCGAAGGGCTCTGTCGTGCTGATCACGAATTGCACGGGGAAACCCTGTGCGCCCGGCAAAGGCGGGAACTGGAACGCGGCGACACGAGCACCAGCAACGCTATTCCACCTCTGCTGAAGGTCCTGTTGTAGGTCGGTTGCGCCTCGTTTCCGCTTGTCCCACGTCTTGAAGAGCACGCCGCCGAAGCCCTGATTCAATGTCGGCAGGCCGGTCAACTGAAACATCTGGGCATACTCGGGCAAGCGCCTTGACATTTCTAATACCTGATCGGCGTATGTCTGCATTTGCTGGACTGTGGCATTAGGCGGCCCCTGGATCAGCGATAGCACGATGCCTTGGTCCTCCTGCGGCGCAAGCTCTGCTTGCGATGTCGAAAAGAGATACACGGTTCCGCAAAGCAGCATAACTCCCATGACGACGAACACGGAAGATGTGTCGAGGGCCGCATGCAAGAGCCGGGCATAGCCGGCATGCACACGATCTAGCTGTCGATTGACGAAAACGGCGAAACGCCCGGACTCGTGCACGTTCCGGAAAATGCGCGAGCACATCATCGGCGACAGGGTTAGCGCAATCACGCCTGACACCGCGACGGCGCTCGCAAGGGTGAACGCAAATTCAGTGAACAGGGCGCCTGTCAGGCCGCCCTGAAAGCCGATAGGCAGATATGCGGCGATCAGCACGGCGGTCATTGCCAGAATCGGGCCGCCAAGCTCGCGCGCGGCGGCTAGCGCGGCTTCCATGGGAGGCTTGCCTTCATTCATGTGGCGGTCGACATTCTCAACGACGATGATCGCATCGTCGACCACGAGCCCAATCGCGAGCACCATCGCGAGTAACGTCAACAGATTGATCGAGTAACCGAGCAACTGCATCATGAAGAACGTGCCAATCAGCGAAAGCGGCATCGCGACCACGGGTACGATGACGGCGCGCAAACGGCCGAAGAAGAGGAAGATAACGGCCGTGACAATCAGTAACGCCTCGACGAGCGTCTTCACTACTTCATCAATCGCGCTGTTGATGAAGTCTGTCGCGTCGTAGACGATATCACCAGCCATCCCCGTCGGGAACCGCTTTTGCAGATCGGGAAACACCGCTTTAACGCGTCTGGCCACATCGAGCACGTTTGCGTCAGGCGCTACCTTGATTCCGATAAACACAGAACGCTTGCCGCCGAATGCGACGCTGGAATCGTAATTGTCCGCGCCTAGCACGACATTGGCAACGTCCTCGAGACGCACTATCACTCCGTTCTTCTGTTTGACAGCCAGTTTCTGAAAGTCCTCCACCGAATGGACATCGGTACGCGCGTTTAGACTAACGCTGGTCATCTGGCCTTTCGTTGTGCCGAGTGTCGCGAGGTAGTTATTGTTGCCGAGTGCTGTGTAGACATCAGAAGCAGTGACACTATGCGCTGCGAGCTTGGTTGAATCGAGCCATGCGCGCAATGCGAACTGGCGACCGCCCAGTATCTCCGCGGTCTGCACGCCCTGAATGGAGTCGAGCTTCGGCTTCACGACGCGCAGCAGATAGTCGGTGACATTGTTGGGCGGCAGCACGTCGCTGTAGAAGCCCATATACATCGCGTCGGTGGTCTGACCCACCTGCATCGTCAGCACCGGCTGCTGGGCCTCGCGTGGCAACTGGTTACGCACTGACGCTAACTGTGTATTGATCTGGGTGAGTGCGCGGTTCGGATCATAACTCATGCGTAGCGTCGCGTTGATCGTCGACACGCCCGTGCTGCTTTTCGACGACATGTAGTCAATGCCCTGCACCTGAGCGATGGCCGCCTCCAGCGGCTGCGTGATAAACCCAGCCATTGTGTCGGCGCTCGCCCCGTAATAGGAAGTGGTAAGCGTGACTACGCCCGTCTGGGTTTGGGGATATTCACTGACCTTCAGCGTGGAGAGCGAACGCAAGCCTAGTACGAGGATCAGCAGGCTCAGCACTGAAGCGAGGACCGGCCGGTTAAGAAAAATGTCGGTGAATTTCATCGGGCGGCCTCTCACTGCTCCTGAGGCGTCGGAGCAGGGCTGTCCGCAGGTAGCACACGATTATTGATGACGAGCGGTGTGCCGTTCTGTAGCTTGAGCTGACCGCTCGTGACGACCTGCGCGCCCTCGTCGAGACCCTTCAGGATCGCCACCTGATCGCCGCGCGTGGGCCCCGGCGTCACGAATACCTGTTGCGCCACCGGCATCGTTTCACCGTGCGCGTTTTTGTGCTCGCTCGGTCTAATGACGAATACCGTTGCACCGTACGCATTGTGCGCGATCGCGGTTTGCGGCAAGGTCAGATAGCGCTGCTCGCTACCTACATCGATCTTCACGTTCGCGTACATGCCGGGCAACAGCTTGCGCTCGCGGTTGTCCAGGACGGCTTCGATCTGCACGTTGCGCGTCGTGCTGTCCACGCGCGGATTTATCGCGCGGACTTGGCCGCCGAAGCTGAGGCTCGCAAATGTGCTCGTATTTACGGCGACTTGCTGTCCGGCCTCGAGATGCCCCAGTTGCTCCTGGGGTAGATGAAAGTCGACGTAAATGGGATCGACGGCTTGCAGGGTAACAATTGCGTCCCCCGGGCTGATGTACTGGCCGGGATTAACGGTGGTGATCCCCACGCGTCCTGCGAAAGGTGCGCGAATGGTTTTCTTGGCGACGAGGGCAGCTTGCTGTTCGACTTGCGCCCGTTTGCTCTTCAGTTCGGCAGTGTCGGCATCCAACTGCGCTTTTGAGATGGCCTGAATCTCATACTGTGCCTTGTCGCGCGTGTAAACCGTTTGCGAAAGGTCCGCGGCAGCTTGTAGCGATGCGAGCTGTGCGCGATCAGAGTCGTCGTTGAGGCGCAGGAGGACCTGTCCAGCTTTCACCTCCTCTCCGGAACTGAATTCGATCTCGCGCACGAGGCCTGCCACTTCTGTCGTCACGTCGACGCCGCGCACTGCGCGCAGGCTGCCCGTGGCGGAAAGCTGTGGCTGCCAAGTCTGATAGCTGACCACAGCTGACGTGACCGTGGCGGCGGCCATGCCATCGCGCATCATGAATTTTTTAATGGTATGCGCTTTGTAAAGATTGAAGCCGATCAGCGTGCCGAGCAGACTGCCCACGCAGATCAGCATGATGATCATCCGTTTTCCTGTTGGTCTTTTCGTCGTCATCGTAGTGTCCTTGCACGGCAAACTCTCGAGGCACGAGCGTCTTTAGCGCGCTGCCCGGGAAACGTATGCAGCGCGCAGCAATCGTCATGAGCATTCACTGGGAGCGGAGACCGGCGTTGGCATGCCCCTTCTCGTCATACGCCGTGTCATTCCACCAACTACCACCCAGTGCCTGGAATAACGCGGCTGTATCTGCATAGCGAGCTGCTTGCGCCTGCGCGAGATTCACGACGGCCTGCTGATATTGGCGCTGTGCGTCGAGCAGCGACAGATAGCTGAGTCCGCCGACTCGAAACTGTCCGCGCGTCACATCCAGTGAACTGCTAGCCGCGCGCGAGGCTTCGGTTTGCGCGGCAAGAGCAGCCGCGTCGTGATCGAGTGCGCGCAATGTATCCGCCACATCTTCGAATGCGAGCAGCACGACTTGCCGATATCGCGCGTTGGCCTCGTCAAATGCGGCTTCCGCCGCCCTTTTCTTTGCGGTCAACTGCCCACCATGGAATATTGGTTGGGTGAGTCCCGCGCCGATGTTCCAGATCATGTCGGCATACTTCAGCATGCCGGCCGGCGTTAAAGACTGCGGGCCGTAATTCGCGGAGAGCATGAGTTGTGGATAGAGGTTTGCCGTGGCGACTCCGACCTCGGCGCTCGCCTGGTGCAGCACGGCATCGGCGGCCAAAATATCCGGCCGCTGCCGGACCAGCGAGGAAGGCAGACTGACCGGCAAGGTTTGCGGCAGCGTGAACATCGACATCGTGAATTCGGGCACACCTGTTTCGCTCGGTAATCTGCCCGAAAGCGCGGCAAGCTGGTGTCGAGTCCGATCAAGCGACTGCCGCAGCAGCGGTAGCGTCGCCCGTGTTTGCGCGACTAGCGTCTCTTGCGCGAGCACGGCAATCCGGTCCACACCGCCGAACTCGAATTGCTTGCGCAGAACGCCAAGCTGCGTCTCCTCGTCGGCCACAATGTTCTCGGTCGCGCTGATCTGCTCACGCAGCGACGCTTCCTTGACGGCAGTCGTGACGATGTTTGCCGACAGTGCGAGGTAGGCGCCTTGCAGCTGAAAGCGCTCAAAATCGACCTGTGCGCCCAGCGATTCGAGCTCGCGCCGAACACCACCAAACAGATCCAGATCATACGAAACACTTACTGATGCGTTGTATAGAGTCAGTATTTTGTTGACGTTGGGCTGCCCCAACGTCGCGCCGTTCAGCTTTTCACGTAGAGCGTTGGGCTTGGCATCGACAGATGGGTAGAGTGCGCTCCCTGCTTGTGCGCGCAGATCCTCGGCGGCTCGGCGTAGCGCGGCACTGGCTGCTGCGATCGTTGGGCTGTGTTTAAGTGCTTCGCTTATCAGCGTGTTGAGCGGCTCGCAGCGATAGAGCGTCCACCATTGAGCAGGCAGGTCGCCGCCGGCCGCGAACCGCTGCTCAAGTCCCGCTTCGCCCTGCGACGATGCCGTGCGATCAGGTAAAGGCGTCGGTGTGTAACGCTGAATCGTGGGTGGCGCTGGAGGGTGGTATTCGGGGCCGACCGTGCAGCTGGCCAGCGAGCCGAGCAGTGGAAACACTCCAGCGATTACTGCGGCACGCATGACAACCGGGCCTGTTGTGCAGTGAAAAGCTGCCGCGCAAGATTGCGGACGCAAACGTGCACGACCGGAGCTGCAATGGACCTCGTCATTCATCTATCTACCTGGCTTGTGAGCGATGAGTGTTGTCAATATTTGGATGCAGAACTCCCCCTGGTTCAACGGTGTTGCTGCGAAGCGTGTATGCAATCACGAATGATGGCAACGGTCAGAACTGTGGAGCCAATTCAGGACCATATCGGCACCTTCGTCGACGGACTTACAACATGTGTCAATCAAGACGTCTGGATCTGTCGGCTCCTCATACGGGGAGTCGATGCCAGTGAAGCGCTGGATTGCGCCGCGCCTTGCCAGCCGATACAACCCTTTAGGGTCACGGGCCTCCGCCGCGGCTAAACTCGCGTGAACATGGATTTCGGCGAAATTATGGCTGCCCGCCGTAGACCGGGCGAGTTCCCTATCGCGGCGGAACGGCGAGATGAGGCATACCAACACTACGATGCCGGCGTCGGCCAATAATTTTGCGACCTCCGCGACGCGCCGTACGTTCTCGTGACGGTCTGCATCGGTAAAGCCAAGGTCTTTGCATAGACCAAGCCTGACGGAGTCGCCGTCAAGAATGTAGGTGAGTCGGCCGGCTGTATGGAGACGCGCCTCCACGGTGTCAGCAATAGCCGACTTTCCCGCGGCTGATAGGCCGGTAAACCAGAGAATGGCCGGTGTTTGCCGAAGCAAGCGTGCTCTTGCCTCCGGGGGAACCCGGAAGCCGTGCGCATACAACTCTGAAGTCGAAGGCTCATTCGCCATACTTGCCTACTTAGATCGGTGCGGTCGGGGTATGAGCTTGCGCTCACTTGTTGCGGCATTGCGGTGAAGATCCCAATTCATGCAACCCGAAAAGATTTCGGCTCGTCGACTGACGCCGATATCTCGTTTCTGCATGTCTTGGTGAATAGAAGACCATTGCACCAAACGTGTTCGACACCTCCCCATTCACACGCCGACGCAGCATCGGGGAAAAAGCCTCGTCCCAGGTGGTTGGCGCTGGTGTTGCACAGCAAGGGAAGGCCTGTGAGCTTCTCGTATTCGATTAGCAACTGCGCTACAGGGTGTTCGGATGACCTTGCAATGGTCTGCAATCGCGCAGAACCATCGAGATGCACGACGGCAGGTATCCTGTCCCGCCATTCGTCGCGTGTTTGATGATCGAACAGCATGTAGGGATCTGGAGTGCCTGGGAGAAATACAGCAGGCGCCCGGTCTTCAAGACATATGGGCGCCACAGGACGGAAATATTCCCGATGCTTGACATCGTTGAGAAGAGCCTTCATGCTCGGCGAAGTCGCAGCGGCGAGAATACTTCTCGCCCCAAGTGCTCGGGGGCCCAGCTCGGCGCGTCCGGCAAGGAAAACGACGGGCCTATTTTCGGCGAGAATATGTGCAAGTTCAGCTAGGGAACAAGGTGACGCCGACCAGCCGGCCGCTCGGTTGCCCGTTTTCATTGCGGGGCCGCTATATACCGACCACTCTAACGGCATGAAGCCCTCGTTCGCGGCTATTGCGCAGCATGCGGTGCCGATCGCCGAACCGCTGTCGTTCGGAAAGGGCGGAATCCAGGTAGCATCGAACAAGCCACTTGCGCGTAATGCACTGTTCCATTTGATATTGAGTCCGCATCCGCCGGATATGCACAGGTTGCGCGGCCCAGGAATACAATGGCGCCGCAGAGCCTTTTCCATTTCGCGGACGAGTAGGCGCTCGAGGAAAGTATGGAAAGAGGCGAGTACGTCTTCGGGAGGTTTAGCCTGCAGCTCCGGCACGCATGCGCGGAAGAAATTGCGTATCGCTGCGAGCGATGTACTCGGAAGGTGGAGATTCTGGCGATAGTTTCGCGCAAGTTCTGTGTCGCCTGCAAAGCGTTCAAGGTAAAGATGGCGAAATATAGCAACGATTTCTTCGTCGACTGACCCCAAGGCGATGTATGCCATTAGCTTTCCGGCCACTCCCAGGTCCCACTCCGCACCCGCCGCCTTTGCGTACGGCCCGAAATGATGTCCGGCCGCCGCATACATTTGACCGATGATGGGGAACAGCTGGTCAATGAGCCGCACGTCGTCGCGTCCTACATGGTACAACCGTGGCACCATGCCGCCATCCCACACCAGGCATAACGCAGGTTGCCCAAGTTGTGCGAACGGACTCGTGCAGTATGCGGCGGCGACATGGCCGGACACGTGAGGGTAGCTCGTGTACCGATATGACTTGCCACCGATCAGCAGCCCGGTGCCGTCGACCGAAGCCAGAAGATCGCCGTTTTTTCGTTCCGTATAGGGGGCACCCTCAAGGACGATTGGGGTGGGGCCGCTCAGCACCTGAAACTGCGACGTCACTTCGCCGTCCCAGCCGTCGATCACAAATTCGTCGATGTCGTCAGTCCGTAGACCGTGCTCGGCTAATGCGGTCTCAATTGCATCGAGGTTCCGTATATCGTGATATCTCGGATTGTTGTCCCGCTTCTCCTGTTCGATGCAAAAAACGAGCTTTCCATCTTCGACAACGGCGATTGCTGCGTCGTGTGTCAGCTTGAGGCCACAGATGCGCATGGTATCTTTCACCCTAGCAAGGGAAATCTGATTGATGGGAAAAATGCACTGCGTTCTGGAAGCGTGCGAGCAGGCAATCCTCATTGGACGACTGGCCGACGCACTCGACTCGCTCAATCTCGGTGAACCGTTCGTTTAGCATCTTCAGCACCGTTTCAGCACCAGCAATATGTCCCCAGCGTCGACAATTGGCGTCACGCGCTGAACCGAATATCAACTGGCCGTCAGGCGCGAGTACGCATGCCAGTTTGCGGATAGCATCCCGCACTTCGGCGATGTCGGCGAGATAGTAGAAAACCTCCGCGACTACGATCAGTTCGAACCGCTCTGCGCTGGAAAAGTGCTGGACGTCTGCAACGATCCAGTTCACGTTTGGCGGGTAATTTAGCCGCTTGCGTGTCCTCGCAAGCGCTTGCGGCATCACATCCATCACGGTGAGCCGCTGACAGTATGGCGCCAATTTCTCTGTGAACGCGCCGCCGGCACATCCGACCTCAAGAGCATGGGCAACGGGACCTTTAGAGAGCGATAATCGAAGCATGTGCATATGACGCTCATGCTCGAACGGATTACTGTCCAGTTGCCACGGATCGTCCGCGTCCAACTCCCGACGCAACAAGTCAAAATGCGTTACGTTTTTCAATTTAGCTTACCTGAGAGTGTGCGTTCAAATCTCGTTGCAGGACAGATCGAGGCGCTGACCGCATGTCCGGTCAGATGCAGGCGAGTCATAGCTCAGGGCCATTGCGTTCGATTTCAGTCCCGTGCGGCCACTCACTCATACCCCTATCAATCGGCATAATCACCGCCAGTACATCTTCAACACGTGTTGCCGGCAAATCGAGGTGAACGTTGGGAAGCGTTGAACGGACGCGAACCCCCGAGATGATCGTTCCCATTCCATGTCGACATAACCTGGTGAAGTGGTTCTTCAAAGCATGGCGGACGGTGCCGAATGCGAATGGCACGCGAAGCTCCTGCAATACAGGATACATCGCGCGAATGGATTGGCTGATTCCGAGCCCCTCTAGGTCTGGCCGCACTCCATACAGACCCAGTTCCGCCACCAGCACGTCGGTTGCGCCAACCTTGATGAAGCGGCGCAACGAACCCATGTGCGCCGCCACACCTTGCGAATCGTAGGCAATGGCGCGGAGTTCGGGCCTCGCCCCGGCCCAACTTCGACCGCCGTCGAACGGCTTTGCATTGAACGGTCCGGTTGGACCATACGTTATCCGGAAAAACTGGGCCAATTCGAGATGATCGGAAAGCTGGAGCTCATTCTCCCAGCACAGTTTCCACTGCACCTTTGAGGACATGGAAAGTTACCTTGTTCAGTTGCGTTTACGCGCAACCCGTGGCGTGCGATTGCCCAGAAGGCGGAAGCATCGCATTCTGGATTTTGCGCCAGTAGGAAACGCAAAGATCGTAAAATGAATCTTTAGATAGCAGACTTGTTAGAAGGATAGATTTGGTGCTGTTTCTATGGAAATGAACATGGGCGAACATGGGTCATGCGATCACGAGAAAGTCCATCTCACGCTGTTTCAAAAAATCTCTCATAGTGCCCGCGACTGAAGTGACCTTTCAACTCGTCGAAGTTGAGTACGGTTTGCTCCAGAGGCCGTACTTCCTGCCTTTGAAGCGCCGTCCTGTGAGAGCAGGGATGCACGGAAGTCCCAAGGAACGTCTGCACCGCTTCCATGCATCGGGCGGGGTCATCGAGGAGGTTTTCATAGTCTATTGAAAGCAGATTCTCTGGCGCAAAAGAGTCGACGACTTGACGATGAAAATCGTCTGCAGCTTTGAAGTAGGCTTCGCATAATTCAATAGTCAACGCGACCTGCGGAGGCGGAGCTGATCCATTGTCCGAACCGTACTTCAGCCATTCACCACTTTGTCTCGCTTGCACCAGGGATCGCAGAGATTCCAGCGTATTCCTGCGGACTACAAGCATCGCCTTCAGGCATGGCCACCGTGCCAATTCTTCAAAGAACCCGGGGCGTTCCAGAAATTGCGGCTGATTGATCTTGCAACCGATATGCGTGGCGTACGCCTTTCCCTTTTGGACCGGATAGCGAAGATAGGCAAGTTCGAGAAGTTCCCGATTGCTGCACCTAAACCGGTTGGTGTCAGGCCAATTGGTGTCGTGGGTGTTGAGCAACTCGCCATTGCTCAAAACGTTCGGATGAGCATTCAGCAGTTCTTCCAGATAGTGAGTGCCGGTTCTGGGCATCCCGAGAATCACGAATGGCTGAGTTTTCGGCATGAAGTGGGTCATGGCGTGCATTTAATTAGGTTGAAAGCGGTGGTTCGGATGTAGCCCCAGTCCGACGCTTATCACAAGACTGCTTCTGAGGCGCAACGCCGTCAGCGTCAAGACATCAGGCGGCGGCGGACCAGTGTCGCAGACAGGAAGAACGGCAGTATTGTGTAGACACAAAGCACGCAAAGATGCAGCCCCATGTCGCCGACCGGACGTGCAAGCATCGCCGGACGGATCAATTCAACGGAGTGGGCAAGCGGCAGGAACTGTGCAAGGTATTGAAGCGCGGCAGGCAGTTGGCGCACAGGGAAGACGACACCACTCAGGAACAACATGGGCGTAAGCACAAGCGTCTGGTAGAAAACGAAATAGTCATAACTCGGCGCGATTGCGACGAGTACCATTGCCACGCTCGCGAAAGCGAGGCCAGTGAGAAAAACGACAGGGATCACAGATACGATGCTCGAAAACGCCGCGTAACCGAGCGTCGCCGCAACCACCATCACGGCGGAGCCCGCGAGAAGGGCTTTTGTAGCGGCCCATGCCAATTCGCCAAGAATAACATCGCCAATTGTCAGTTGGGTGCAGAGCACGGCTTCCCACATGCGCTGAACTTGCATGCGAGCGAAGGCAGCGTAAATCGTTTCAAAAGTCGCTGAGGTCATGGCGCTTGTCGCAACCATTCCAGCCGCTAGGAACGCAATGTAAGGAGCGCCGTCGATGTGACCTATCATTATTCCGACGCCGAAGCCGAGACCAAACAGGTACATCATCGGGTCCGCCAGGTTGCCGAGAAGGGAGATAAGTGCCGCTTTTCTCCACGCCAGATAATTGCGCCGCCATACAGTGCGCCAGTTCCAAGCGTTGCCGGGTAGGGCAATCATAAACTCTTCGCGCATTATTCAATCCTTCATTTCTCGTCCGGTCAGCCGAAGAAAAACGTCCTCCAGGTTCGCGGGACGTTGCACAATACGCAGACCTGTGCGCTCGCGCAGTTGCGTGCACACCTGTTGTGGATCGGCCGTGTAGCAGAACAGTGCATCACCGCTTACCTCTGTACGCTGCGCAAACGGCATCAGCAGCGTTTTGAGTTCATGTGGGTTGCCGCCATATATCTCGAGAACGTGACTTCCAATCTGCTCGTGGATTAATGCATCAGGTGCCCCCTCAGCAATGGTGCGTCCTCTGTCGATTACACATAGCCGATCGCACAATCGCTCTGCCTCTTCCATGAAATGAGTAGTGAGAAGAATTGTTTTGCCGCGTGCGAGTAAACAGCGCAATCGATCCCAGATGAGGTGGCGCGCATGCGGATCTAGCCCAGTCGTCGGTTCGTCCATGACAATAAGTTGCGGATCGTTGATGAGCGCGCGTGCAATGGTTAGGCGGCGCTTCATCCCGCCCGATAACTCGGTGACGCGTGCGTGAGCCCTGTCCTCGAGGCGTGCGAACTGCAGCAAGGATGGAACCACCGCCTCGATTTCGCCTGTGCTCATCCCAAAGTAGCGCCCGAAGAGCTGCAGGTTCTCGCTCACACTAAAACCTGGCTCCAGGTTGTCGAATTGCGGAACGACACCTATGCGCCTGCGCGCCAGGCGTGCCCGCGCTGGCACCGGTTCTCCGAGGACGGTAATCACGCCTGCGTCAGGCAGCGCCATACCCAGCACCATTCGCGTGGTAGTGCTTTTGCCGGCACCATTAGGCCCGAGCAGACCGAAGCACTCGCCGGGTTCCACACGGAAGGACAATCCATCGACAGCAAGCTTACCGCCGTAGGATTTCCTTACACTCGAGAAGGTGATCGTTGCATTAGACATGGAGCCAGAACTGTATACAGACCACTGTTTAAGGAAGATTCCGCAGCGCGCGCGACGCTACGCATTACTCGCTCTTGGGAACACGGTGCTCGCCGCGGTCTTTGACGGCAGAACTGCGGGAAAGCCAGTCACTGTTGTCCAAGGTACATAGAGCGTATGCCTTTACAGGAAGCAGCAGCAAAAGATTGATGAGTGTGTGCACTGAAAATCCAAGAAATCGAAGCTCCTGGGCGCGAATGGCAGCAACGGAGCAGCGGACCATCGTCATTGAAGCAATAACGAAGCCTGCCTGCCAAGGAGCTGTGGCTGTGAGCACGATCTGCAGAAAGCCGGAGATCATTGAAATGGCGAGCAGCAGAGAGCCAATGTTCTGCGCTACCACATCAAGAGTTAGGTAGCGGTCAAGACGAGGCAAAAGGCGAAGGGCGAGCAGGGTGTCACGATAGGTGCTGCGCGCCCAGCGCAATTGCTGGCGCAGGTACGGTCGCAGCTTATCTGGAACCACGGTCGCGGCGACTGCATCTCGAACGTACTCCGTCCGATAGCCCGCCGCGAGCATGAGAATTGTCAGATGGCGATCTTCGCCGAAATCGCTGCGCTTGCCCCGGAACATTTGCGTTTCGTACTGGTCCAGCAGCAGAAGAAGCGCTGTGCGCCGGTATATTGCACACGGTCCGCAGCAGCACATCACAGCGCCAAAGCGCGCTTGAGCCGCGCGCTCCTCGTTGCACGCAAGCCAGTATTCCATATCGATCAGGCGGGTCAGCCACGTGTCGCGGCGATTGCTGGCTACCAATTGACCCATGGCTGCACCGACCGATGGGTCGCTCATTGTCAGCACGAGTTTCTTTACTGCGTCCGGCGCCAGAGTGGTGTCCGAGTCTACGTTAAGTATGAGCTCTGAGGTCGAAGAACGTATCGCGGCGATTTGCGCTTTGCGCTTTCCCACATTCTGTGGAAGAAGCAGGACATTGAATCGCGGATCATGCTCGTGCTCCCGATACACCACGTTCAACGCATCGCGGTTGGCGGATCCATCATCGACCACGTGAACCCTGATGGCGCCCGCGTAATCCTGGGCGCCAATCGAGTCGAGACACGCCCGTAGCGTTTCTGGGTTTTCGTTATAGCACGGGACGATGATGTCGATGTCCGGCAAATACTCGGTGTCGGATATCTTGATGCATGCAGGTGGGCCGCTAGTCGGCAGAGTGTGAAGAACCTGCGCGCTTTTATAGATGGCCGAAAGTGACGCGTATAATAGGACAGATGTCGTGTTGATTGCGGCAGGAATGTTCATCGGGGTCGGTGTGCTAGGAGACGTTGGGATTCTCAGTACAGGCCTGCCGGGAGCGATGGCGCGGGAGTCAGGCACGGTAATACCATCTAGGTTCACGCGCGATTCGAGGGGCAATTATTCTCGTGCATGTAGAGTTGGCGTTTCTTCATGGAGCAGGAAAGACGCTGTTATAGCGTGCGAGAAAAATGTCCAGTAACGTACCTCATGGTAGCGAGGTCGACAAAACGCTTCCATCGGCGTCGGCTGAAAGTCAGATCAGCCTACGCCTTCTTCGGGGTCAGTATTTCCTTAGTTCTAGCCATGATCGTCAGCGCGCAGACCACGCGCATACTTATCTATTGGTAAGACGTTTCTAATGGAGTATATCGTCCACTTGTCGAGCAGTTTGGGGTCAGAGATGCTCGTAAAGCGAGATTTTCCATTGAACTTACGGAAGTGAACTGATGACGAAGCCCCTTTCCTTCAATCCTAGAATCAGGCGCGATAGTGCTATGACAGTCTGCACGCGCGAAGCATCGCGATGATGCAAGTCGCACTCTTCGGGAGGAGCCCCGTCGTGCAGCAGTACTATCGAGCCGGGCAGAACGGATGTCAGTACAGAATCGACAATCGCCTCGGCACCCGGACGGGACCAATCTCGTGGATCTACCGACCAGTGGAGTGACATTAATCCCGCTTTCATGGATTCGGAGGTAACGTCGTTCGTCCATTTGCCATACGGCGCGCGCATATATCGCACCGCTGCCGCTGGGCAAGCACGCTGGATAAGCGCGTTCGCTTCTGCTATCTCGTGCCGTATTTGACCTGGCTCACATTTCGACAAATCCCGATGGGAGAGGCTGTGATTCGCGACATCGTGGCCTTCCGAGACCATGCGCCGGATCAGTTCCGGATACTCAGCCGCGTAGGCACCGAGTACACAGAAGGTTGCCGGTACCCGTTGCCGCGCAAGCAGATCTAGTATTTTCGGGGTCCATATCGGGTGTGGTCCGTCGTCAAAGGTAAGGTAAACCTTACGCAAACCGTTACGTTCGCGCTCGTTTGGCACTTCCGCAATAGATTGCAGCATTTCACAATCGCTCAGTCTTCTCATGGTCTTCCACTTATCTTTGGATGAGTCGCCGTCTGCCTTGGAACCAGCCACAGTCGCAATCGCGAAATGCCGCGTGGTAGCTCAATATCTGGGAGTGGATGTCGAGAGTTGTTCAGTACAACGACATGAATACTCATATCAATGACTTGCATGTCAAGCTGAATTGCCGTAACTTTGCGGTACCTCAGTTAATTTGTACAATCGATTCTGTCGATGTGCTTCATCCATAACGCGGATTATTAAAAATGCGCTTCAAAGGCCTCGATCTGAATCTTCTCGTCGCGTTGGACGCATTGATGGCGAAGCGTAACGTCACGCTTGCTGCACGCGATATCAATTTGAGTCAACCTGCCATGAGCGCTGCGGTGTCGCGGTTACGAGACTATTTTCGCGACGACCTCTTCGTGATGAGAGGCCGAGAGTTTGTGCCCACGTCACGAGCGATAGAGCTTGCCGGACCGGTGCGGGAGGCTCTATCGCATATCCAGCTTTCCATCATCTCGCGCGACGTTTTCCAGCCGGCCAAGTCGGATCGCCGGTTCAGGGTCTGCCTCTCTGATTTCATGACGCTCGTCTATTTCCAGAAGGTCATTAAGCGCGTTGCACGCGAGGCTCCCGCGGTCAGTTTCGAATTGATTTTCCCAGACGACGAGCCTGGGGATTTGCTGCGGCGTGGCGACGCCGATTTTTTGATTCTGCCCGATCTATTCCTGCCGGATACTCACCCGAAAGCGCCGCTCTTCGACGAGAAGCTCGTGTGTGTAGGCTGTCCCGCCAACAAGCAGTTGTCGGAGCAGCTTCCGCTTGACCGGTATATGTCCATGGGACACGTGACGGTGAGGTTCGGGCGGGCACGCAGGCCTACGATCGAAGAGTTTTTCCTACTAGATCTCGGTCTCAAACGGCGCGAAGAGGTCGTCGTCCCGACCTTTCACCTCATTCCGGCGGTGCTATCGGGTACCCGTCGCATTGCGACGATCCCATTAAGGCTTGCCAGGCATCTCGGGGAGGCCTCTCCTCTGCGGATCGCCGAAGTACCGCTCCCGCTATCCACTTTTACTGAGGCTATCCAATGGCCTGCGCTGCATAGCGGTGATCCTGCAAGTATCTGGATGCGCGAGCTATTGCTGGAGGAGGCGCAAAGTCTTGTTTAGAGGCGGTTTCATAAAGACTGTTGAGCCCGCTGAAGGATGTTCCAGCAGATCAGGCAACAGCCGAGTTTGAGAAACGTTTCATGAATGTCGGCGCGACGTTCGAAGCAAATACGTAGACGGCGGAAGTTGTGCAACCAGGCATGTGTACGTTCGACGACGGATCTTTCCACGGCCACTGCCGTGGGGGAGGCCGCGTCGCGCGATGCTGGTGGGAATGCTGCGCCCGTGAAGAATGCGTCGGTATTTGTCGTGGTCATAACCCCGGTCAGCGTAGGCGCGGCCGGGACGGCTCAAAGGCCTCCCACGCACGCCGCTAATCGGTACGATGGCCTCAATCAGCGGAACAAGTTGGGTGGCGTCGTTACGATTGGCGCCAGTCAGGATTGCCGCGATCGGTGTTCCGTGGGCGTCGGTGGCGAGGTGGTGCTTGGATCCTGATCGCGCTCGATCAGTGGGATTCGGGCCAGTTTTCGCCGGCCCCAACTGCGCGAATCGACGACGAGTCGACGACCACGCGCGAGAAATCGATCTTGTCGACCGCCCTCAACTTCGCCAGGATGCGTAGCCTGCGCCAACAACTGACGCCGGAGCCGCCCCCCATCTCGGCTGGCAAATCTCGCAAGCGGATACCGGTCTTCAGCACGAACAAGATGCCGGTCAGCACAGCCCGATCCGGTACCGGTTTGCGGGCCCGGATGCTTGAAGCGCCGTGGCTTCGCTGGTGGTAGCAGTGGCTCGATCAGTGCCCACAGTTCGTCGTCGATGATTGGTTTGCCCATCTCCTCGATCCTGTTGATACGACGATCGAGGTCAACGGGTTACGTTACGAGTTAACAGCCCCTATGAACTCTTTTGAAACCGTCTCTTAGGGTGATGTCATGTGTACTGCTATTCGGCGAGCCCACGCTTTCGGCCAGCGTGTATCGGAAATCGCGCAACGTCGCGCGAATTGCCCTGTCGATTTCTTCCTCCGATGCGCCGCGATAGCGGAAGCGTGCGAGGATGTTGCTAGAGCGGCGGGAACCGTTGAATAAGTGACGTCTCACCGGGAAGATAGCTTCGTAAAGCCCCGGGATAGCGTTCGGCAATTGTGCGTCGACGAATATCTTGCCGACGGGCTCTGGCAGCATCAAGAATCCACCGCGTGTGGGCGAGGTTGACGCGACTGACGCCGCCTGCGCCCGTGCGGCGAACCGCGCCTCGTCACCTGATTGGTGGGTGACCCAGAGGTCGAAGAGGTCGACGCCGTACAATTCATGGAAAAGAAAGGGGATTTCCCCGCTGCCGACACGGGCACCGACTTCCAGAAAATAGAATCCGTCGCAAGCTCCGATTATCTCGAGATGAAACGGTCCATTACTCAAGGCGAGCGCTTTCAGGCATGCCGTCGCAAATTCAAGCACAGCATCATTGAGCGGCCCCGGGTCGAGCATCACCGAGCCTAGGGGTTTTCCTTGTGCAAACTGAAGACGGGTGTTGATGTAGCGGGACGCGCGCGCAATTACCCATGTGTTGTCTCGCACGAAACCGTCAACGTGATAGACGGGCCCTTCGATGTACTCCTCGCACTCATACTCAACCAGCGGTAGTGTCGGCCACAACATATCCAAGCGCGTACGGGTGTCGATGAGCCGTACGTCTAGGCTTGCGGCTGCGGTACGTGGCTTTACAATGATCGGAAAGCGCATTACAGGGGACGAATTTGCTTTCGCAAAGGCCACATCTTCCAACGCTGCAACGCGTGGCACACGCAGGCCCGCGGCAGCAACGGTATGCTTCATAACGGCCTTGTCACGAAAGCGGACGACGGTATCGTGAAGGTCGCCAGGTATATTGAACGAATTGCGCAGTCGCGCGGCCTTCAGAAGGTCGAATTCGGACAATGCGATCAGCCTGTCGATGCCGCCGAGCGCCGCTTGACAGGAGGTCATCGCCTTATGCAGCGCGTCTTCATCGAGGATGTCGGATAGCTCTTCGACGTGCGCGGTTTGAGAGGTGTCGAGCGCAGCCGCGCCGTTCGGCGTGCAGATATAAGCGACGTTATTCGCCGCATGATCGATGTAGCGATGGTAAGCTGCAAAGCCGTCAGACCAGCGGTTAAGCACGACTATGCGGCTACGCGGGGCGGGGTTGTTGGTTGTCATGAAGGGCAAACCGTTCAGATATCTTTACAGGCCCGGCGGGATCCGAGCGTTCTCAGCGCTTCGGCAAGGCGCAAATCAAGGGTCGGGCGATCTGGCGCGATGAACAGCACATGGCCGACACGGCCGCTCATCGCCACTCGCAGTGGCACTGTGCCGCCGATATGAGAATGGACCTCCACCTCCTGGAAACCTGGTATGGCGCGAACGCGTTCGACGGCGGCCGCGTCGCCTACAGGTGTGAAGAACCGTACGCCGCTAACACACACGGCAGGTTTTGCATCGGCGTCGGGGGCTGGCTCGGGATCGCCGAGGTGGCTGCGTATCGCTATTTCCGGCAGAGAGATTGACCTGCTGAGTTCGATCAGCCGATAGATGCGATCACCTCCGAGGCAGGCCGCGATCTTGATCAGCACCGGACCGTCACGTGTTATGCGCACTTTGGCGTGGAAAACACCGACGGTCAGTCCAATCTGCGCCGCGGCGTGCTCGACGTAATTGACGAGCGCGGCTCCTTGGTCCGCGGTCAAAGAGGCTTCGACAAAGTGGCCCAATTTTGTGAAATTCTGCTCTGCGCCCAAGAGATTTTCGGTTACTGCGACGACGCGGGGTCCGTGCTGGCTGCCGACGTAGCCTTCGACGCAGTACTCTGGGCCTTCCAGATACTGTTCAAGGAGCAACACGTTGCCGGTCTTATGGTCGATATCGACAACGCCGTGATGCATTGCGCAATCGACCGCAAGTTGCAACTGGGAAAGAGAATCGACGTACGTCACATGCATGCCTCCGCCGCGGACAGGCTTGAGGACGGCTGGAAAACCTACGTGTAAAGCGGCTGTCATGACGTCGCGGTGATGTGCGATGAGGGCGAACACAGGAACCGCCAGTGCGGCGGCGGCGAGATGCATGCGGCTGAGTGTTTATCGCGCGTGAGTGCTGCCGCTTCCGGCTGCAAATGTGGAAGACCGTGGAGCGCCGCTGATTCAGCTGCTACGCCTGTTGCGTATTCGCAACCGGGTACGATCGCATCGACGCCGATGGCGCATGCGGCGACCGCCACGGCGTTCGGCGAGGCAGTGTCTACCATCGTGTACGGCACCGTAGCGGCCTGCAGTTTGCGTGACAGGGGGGGCTCATCGCAGTTGGCCGAAAACACGTGGGTGGCCACGCCAAGGCGCACAGCTGAGGCGACAAGCGCGGTCCCGGACGAACGCGGCTCAATCACGATGATGGCGGTCATTTGAATGCTGCCTGTTCTGTGCCGGGTTCCGGCCGGGGTAGGGTCGCGACACGCAACTCTTCGAAATACTCGTGAATCATTCCGACAAAGTTGTTCAAATAGATCTCTGCTTTCCCCATTCCGCCCCAGCCGCCGATCGCGAGCTTCAGAGCGATCCATGTGGAGTCTTCCAAGCTGCGCGATTCGGCGTACTCAATGTGGCTGAGCGTACCTTTTACGTAGTCGTGCCCGAATGCGCGCGCGGCTGATTCCGCGATGACCTTGTTGTAGCGGCCCGAATACCATGCCTGCAACCAGCTCCAGAGCATCGTAGGGAGGGGGCCATCGCGGACGATGCTGAAGTAGAGATATCCGATTAGCTTGTCTGTACTATTGAATGGTCTAATGCTGTCCACGCTTGCTGCGGTCAGGCCGAACCGCTCGAGGTCATGCAGAAGATGGCATTCTTGCCCATATTCTTGTGCGAGGTGCTGCGCGAGCATCTGCGCGAGCGAGTTATCCTCGCGGCCGATTTTGTAAAGCGCGAACGCGCCTACTTCGTTGTTGAGCCGGATGCGTAACACGGTTTCGACGAGATGGCGGCGATAGTACTCACTGTCGATCCAGTCGCCGCGGTGGAACGCAACGGTTTCCGGCGAAATCGCGAGTATCTGGTCCATGGCGTGCTTGGCAAGCGCCTCGAAGCGAACCCGATCGTTGGGTGTATTCATGTGATCTCCAGATAAGATGAGAAGGAGCGAACGCGGCGCGCTGGGTTGCGGGTCGGCGGCGCATGAACCGGAGACACGAATTCTCGTCGCACGAAGCAATGGTGACTCCCTCGGATTGCGAAAGTCGCCACGCCTGGCCTCGAAGCTGCGCACCGGTCGTTGTGCGACGAGAAGGCGTTGAAGGC
Organism: Paraburkholderia sp. CNPSo 3274; assembly: GCF_024206475.1. GTDB lineage: Bacteria > Pseudomonadota > Gammaproteobacteria > Burkholderiales > Burkholderiaceae > Paraburkholderia. The sequence goes on along the minus strand of NZ_JAMBPR010000072.1, from coordinate 18,523 downwards.
CGACCGCTCTCGGGCGGCCCCAAATTGGGTCGCTCTTTGCAGAGCGGTCTGCTTTGGCAAACGCCATCGCATCGAAATGATTTCTGTCAACCGACAACTGGCCCAATCGTCTCCTTAAACACAGCGAATACTTTTTGCAACACGTATCTAGGCATCATTCTCATTCGTTTTTTGCTCACCCATGCTCTCTACGTGGGCGACGGAAGGATACTAACTGCAGCGGTATGCGTGGTATAAGCTGATAATGTTTATGTTTGAATGAGGGAAATTGATGATTCGCGATCTAGACAGCACGCTACTGCGTACGTTCGTGACGGTAGTGGAAGCCGGCAGTGTGAGCAATGCTGCCATGGAGCTACATCGTACACAGGCTGCCGTCAGCATGGCCCTTCGGCGGCTCGAAGACGCAGTCGGCCAGCGCCTCCTTGAACGTTCCCCGCGCGGCGTGAAGCCGACCTCTGCGGGCAACGTTCTGTTGCCGTATGCACACAAGCTGCTCGAAATTGGCCTTGCGGCCCGTTCCGCCCTTACTTCGGGTGAAGTTGCGGGCACCGTGAAAATCGGAATTCCCGAGGACATCGCAATGAGTCACCTCCGCCATGCACTGCGGCAATTTTCGACATTGTTTCCTGATGTAGCCCTGGAGATCGTCGTTGATGCGAGTCCGGCCTTATCGCAGCGGCTCATGAGCAACACACTCGATTTCGCGATTGGTGATCCAGCTCTGATCCCCGCGGAACCGCTCGTCACCTGGCGACATCCCCTTCGCTGGGCGGTTGCGCGCACGCGCAACGATAATCTCGGAGACGGTCCGCTGCCGATTGTTGCATTCGGCGGTGCATGCCGGTGGCAGGAGAGCTATTTTGCCACGTTGCTTGAAGCAGGTATCGCTTGGCGCGTGGCCTGCAAAAGCACGAGCCTCTCTGCGGTTCAGTCGGCCGTTGAGGCTGGGCTCGGCGTTGCGCTGCTTCTGGACTGGCAGGTGCGCCGCGATACGATGCGTGCGATCGATCACCGTGCAGTGGGGTTGCCGCTGCCGCCGGTGGCGGAATTCGGTCTCTTTAGTCCTGGGCGCTTAGAAGACCGCTCGTCTGCGGCCAACGCACTTCAGCGTTTTCTTTTCCGTTCGCTGCAACTGAGTACTCTTGGAGACAGTGCACACGACGGAGCGTCAGCAGGCTTGCCACCGCGTGCTTCAAACTGATGAGCCTCTGAGACAAACGCGTCGAAGGGCCGAACTTCGGCGCGCCAAATGGAGGTGCAGACGATAACGTCCTGTTTTTTGAATCCAGCATTAACGCAAAGTGACGCGTATTCTCTAATTCACGCGCAGTCCTGCTATTTCCTCACAAATCAAGTGCGCGACTCATACATTTAAACATAGACTGCCGCACAGATCTAATTTTGTCGCAAAACCTACGTTTTTTTTCGGTAGTATCCCATCTGCGCACAAAGATACCTCGTGTTCTTTGTCACATTTCTGACGCCGCGACTGCGATTGTGTCGTCTCTGTCTGCTTTTGTCGGATTTCGTGCCCGTTGCGGCAAGAATTCACCGTGGCTTGCGCAAATGTAGCGCCGCCATTCATTGTGTTGGGACCCGGGTCCCGCGGCGCTAACGTGCAATTTCCGGAGTTCAGATTTATGTCGCATCTCGATGTCAATGAGAGTCATCTCAATTTTGATGTGGTCTACGAAGTAGTAAAGACGTTGACCTCGTCACGAGATACCGAAAGGACGTTGGAGACATCTTTGCGTTACCTCTCATATGCGTGCGGATGGCGCTCCGCGTTTATTGCGGTCGCTGAGCCAGACGGCCATCTGGGCGGCCTGTGTGGCACGGGGTTGTCAGCGGGCTGGCGTGAACGTCTGCGTTTCCTGCCCAATGAGGGGGTATTGGGGCGAATACACACCAACGACTCGGCTGTGGTGGTGGCGAGACTGCGTGATGAACCACTCTTCGTGGACAGCATCGAGATGTTTGACGGATTGGAAGGTGAGCATGTGGCACTGCTCGGGGCGTCGATCAGGTATGAAGGGCGTCCGCTCGGCGTACTTGTTGCGTTCTGCGAGAATACGGACGGACAGCGCGTCTTTGCTAGCGACCTCCAACTCATGAAGGTCGTCGCGGCGTCGATGGGCCAGGCACTTCTGCTTGATGGTGCGTCGGGGCAGATGCACCAAACCGCGCGACAGGAGATGAGACGAGCGGTCTATGCTGACCAGACTTCGTATCGTATCGACAATGTGCTCGGAGAATCTGCCCCTATGCAACGCGTCTTTTCGCAGGTTCATCAAGTAGCGCCTACGCGGACGACGGTGCTTTTGCGCGGCGAGAGCGGAACTGGAAAGGAGCTGATCGCGCGCGCGATTTATGGGTTATCGCCCCGCAAGGACCAGCCGTTCATCTCAGTGAACTGTGCGGCGCTCACTGAAACACTGCTAGAAAGCGAATTGTTCGGCCATGAGAAGGGAGCGTTTACCGGTGCGCAATATCAACGCAAAGGGCGTTTTGAAGTGGCACACGGCGGGACACTTTTCCTCGACGAGATCGGCGACATTTCGCCTTCGTTCCAAGCCAAATTGTTGCGGGTTTTGCAGGAGCGAGAGTTCGAACGGGTGGGTGGCACCACCCTGGTAAGAGTCGACGTTAGGCTGATCGTCGCCACGAACCGCAACCTCGAACAAATGGTGAAGGCGGGGGAATTTCGTGCGGATCTCTACTACCGCATCAACGTCGTGAGTATCCTTTTGCCGCCGCTGCGCGAACGCCGTGAGGAAATTCCGGCAATGGCGCAGCACTTTCTGGACCGCTTTAACCGCGACAATCGTCGATCTTTGCATTTCAATGAACAAGCGTTTCGGGTTCTGTCCAGCTGCTACTGGCCTGGCAATGTGCGCGAGCTGGAAAATTGCGTTGAGCGTACCGCGACCATGGCGGATCACGACACGATAGATCGATTTTCCTTTCTGTGCGAGAGAGGCCGTTGCCTCACCAAAGAACTGCATTACATCGAACGAGAAGACGCTGTGCGTCCTGCCCGCACATTGGACGCTACAAACAGTGAAGTGCCGAATGCCCTGTCGAGCGTAAGTGCCGGTGATTGGAATGAGGGTAGCTTCGAGACGCGAAGCGGTAGCGACATGCCGGGGAGCGAGCGGGAACAGCTTGTGTGGGCAATGGAGCGCTGTGGATGGGTACAAGCGAAGGCCGCACGACTCCTACATATCACGCCGCGGCAGATCGGCTACGCACTGCGTAAACACGGGATCAAGCTGCGCCGCTTCTGACGGCCGCGGCGGTTGCGCGCATGCACTTGGAGAGACTGGGCGAGAAGACTACCGGCAGGCAGGCTCTTGCCTGTCGGATCACTGTAGTGATTGGTTGAACTTCTTCAACGCAGGTAACAAGAACGACAAATCTGGCTTCGGCATAGCGCCGCTATGACCGCTAACTTGGGCTGCGATGGTGGTACGCAATTTGCCTGCAGTCGTGGACTTCTATCGTCAGGACTCTACGATGTGGCTAAAGACGAGCGCTGTCGAGATCTTCAACGAACCGGGTTGCGCAAAGAACCTGGCGAAGAGCGAAAAGGAGCGCAAGCAAGGCTGTTCGAAGCAGGTTTCGCCGGGGGCGGCCGCCGGCGGATGCGCATTCGACGGCGCGCGGATCGCATTGCAGCCCGTGGTCGACGTTGCACACTTGGTGCACGGGCCTATTGCATGTGAAGGAAACTCTTGGGACAACCGCCATTCGGCATCGTCTGGGCCGACTCTCTACCGCACCGCGTTCACAACCGATATTAACGAACTCGATGTAATTTACGGTGGCGAGAGGCGGCTCTTCAGGAGTCTGCGTGAAATTTTCGAAAAGTACGATCCGCCCGCCGTGTTCGTCTATCAGACGTGCGTGACCGCATTGATCGGCGATGACATAGACGCCGTATGCAAGCACGCGTCGGAAAAGTTCGGTAAACCCATCATACCGGTGAATGCGCCCGGTTTCGCAGGATCCAAAAACTTCGGCAACAAGCTCGCAGGGGAGACGATCCTCGATTACGTCATCGGCACGTGCGAGCCGGCGTACAAGACACCATTCGATATCAATCTTATCGGTGAATATAACCTCTCGGGCGAGTTGTGGCAGATAAAGCCGTTGTTCGAGGCGCTCGGCATCCGGATTCTGTCCTGCATCTCGGGAGACGGCCGCTACAGCGAGATCGCGAGCGCACACTGCGCGAAGGTCAACATGGTGGTGTGCTCCAAGTCCATGCTCAACGTTGCGACAAAAATGCAGAAGCGCTACGGTATTCCATACATCGAGGGTTCATTCTATGGAATTGGCGACATGAGCGACGCGCTGCGCGGGGTCGCGAGGCTACTGGTGGAGCGGGGTGCGCCGGACGATCTTATCGTGCGCACCGAGCACCTTGTCAAGGCAGAAGAGGCGCGCGTATGGGGGCGCATTGCTCCGTACAGGCAGCGGCTCGATGGCAAACGTGTGCTGCTCATCACGGGGGGCGTGAAGTCATGGTCGGTGGTCGCGGCGCTGCAGGAGGCCGGGCTCGAGATCGTCGGCACGAGTGTGAAGAAAAGCACGGAGGGGGATAAGGAAAGAATCAAGGAGATCATGGGCGATGAGACGCGCATGGTCGACAATTTGACGGCGCTCGAGATGTACAACATGCTCCGGGATGCGAAGGCCGACATCATGCTGTCTGGCGGGCGCTCGCAGTTTGTCGCACTTAAGGCGCGCGTGCCGTGGCTCGACGTGAATCAGGAGCGACACCATCCATACGCTGGCTACGAGGGCATTGTTAAATTGGTGCAGGAGATCGACCGTGCAATCCAGAACCCAGTCTGGCAGCAGGTGCGTATTCCTGCGCCGTGGGACGACGAAGGGCTAGTGCATCGCGAGGGGATTCGTAAGTCTTCCGCGCACATCAATCCGATTCCGCGGGGCGCAGACGGTGAGGCCTACGATTGGAACTTCCGCGCGGCGGTATCGAGTTGAGTTTCAGAGTGGGGCACATATCATGGCGATAGTCGTCGAGTCTGGAAAAGCCTGTACCGTTAATCCCCTAAGAATGAGTCAACCGCTCGGCGCGACGTATGCAGCCATGGGTCTTGATGCATGCATGCCGGTAATGCACGGCTCGCAGGGCTGTACGTCCTTCGCGCTCGTACTACTGGTGCGCCATTTCAAAGAAGCCATTCCGCTGCAAACAACGGCGATGAGCGAGGTCACCACGATTCTCGGCGGATACGAGAACGTAGAGACAGCGCTGCTGAACATTCGCAAGCGCGCGGCGCCTAAGATCATTTTGCTCTGCACGACGGGCCTGACTGAGACGAACGGCGAAGATGTGGAGGGGCACCTTGCGATGGTGCGAAAACGCAAGCGCGAACTGGACGATACTGAACTCATCCTCGTATCGACACCGGACTATATTGGTGCCTTTGAGGACGGCTACAGGCGCGCTGTGACCGCGATCGTCGAGACACTGGTGAAGCCGTTGCCGACGGTGCCTCAGCAGATCAATCTGGTGCCGGGAAGTCATCTATCGCCTGGCGACATCGACGAGCTTCGCGAGATTATTTGCGCATTCGGACTGGAGCCGATTGTGCTTCCAGATGTTTCCGGCTCCCTCGACGGCCACCTTGATTCTGCGTGGCGTGGCACGACGCTGGGCGGAACGACGATTGATCAGATCCGTGCCGCGGGGGCTTCGTCGTTCACAATTGGCGTGGGTGAGCAAACGCGCGACGCCGCCAAGACGCTCGAAGCAATTGCCGGCGTGCCGTTCGAGATCCTCGAGCGGCTTACGGGGCTGGAGCCGAACGACCGGTTCTTGCATCGCCTTGCACAACTTTCGGGGCGTGCAGTCCCGACCCGGTATCGCCGGCAGCGCAGCCAGCTACTGGATGCGATGCTCGACAGCCATTTTTATACTGGCGGTCTCAAAGTGGCGATCGGTGCGGAGCCGGACCTGCTGCTTTCGATCGGTTCGCTGCTCCGTGAAATGGGTGCGGAACTATCTGTTTGCATCAGTACCACTGCTTCGGCATCGCATGCGCTGTTGCCGGCAAGCCAAGTCATATTGGGGGACCTGGAGGACATGGAACGAGGCGCGAATAATTGCGACCTGCTGATCACGCATTCGCACGGCAGGCAGATGGCCGGTCGCCTCGGAAAGCCGCTGATGCGCGCGGGCTTGCCGGTGTTTGACCGCGTCGGCAACGCCCATCGTTGCCAGATAGGTTATCGCGGCACAATGAATCTTATTTTCGAGATTGCCAATCTCATGGTCGAGAGGATCTCGCAATCTCATCCGGGCGACTGGAAACTGCCGCAATCATTGGGCGGTCTTGATGTTTCGGTTCCGGGTTAGGTTTAAGAGAAGGGTGTTACATGCCGTAACTTGAACTTTATGAGGAGACCAGCGCATGAAGATCGCATTTGCGACACAGGACAAAGTGCACGTCGACGCTCATTTTGGCTGGGCGAAAAGCATTGCGGTCTACGACGTGACGACGGAAGAGCATACACTTTTACAGATTTTTGATTTCGGCGACAAGCTGGTGCAGGACGGCGATGATGAGAAACTTGCGCCGAAGCTCGAAGTGATCCGCGACTGCGCGATCTTGTATGTCGCGGCCATAGGCGGTACTGCGGCTGCGCGCGTAGTAGCACTTAATGTCCATCCAGTGAAAGTGCCGCAGCCGTTGCCGATCGAAGAAATTCTAATCAAGCTGAGCAGGGTTCTGAAAGGCACGCCGCCTCCGTGGTTGCGCAAGAAGCTCACCAGGGAACGTGGCAGATCGTACGATTTTGCAGGGGACGATGAGTTGCCAACTGGCCAAAACCGATCTTCGAGTATGGCGGTTCATGTTGCCAGTGACGCCTGTAGTGCGTCGTCCGATAAGGAGGGCATGATGAGTAACGATTCGCGGGAACTTAAGACGCGCCTGAAAAGACTCAACTCGTTGGCCACGCAGGCGAAGATGGATCTGCACGATCTGTCAGAAGAACTTCCAACGGGTTGGGAGCAGATAATGGTAGTCGCGCAACGCTGTCACGACGCGCATGACGCGCTGATGCAGGCACGTCAGACCGCAGTTTCGGCTTCCGATTAAACTCCGGATCTCCAAATGAGCCATCTTTTTAGCGTGATACTCCCAAGCGGAGAGGTCTGGATACCTCGCTTTGTAGATTCACTCGATGAACAAAAATGCATCGGTTGCGGGCGATGTTTCCGGGTGTGTTCTCGCGGCGTACTTCAACTGTTAGGCATCGATGAAGCGGGGGATCATGTTCCACTGGATGACGATGAAGACGAGGACGAGCATGAAAAGAAAGTCATGACAATTGCGTATCGAGGTCTCTGCGTTGGCTGCACGGCATGTGCGAAGATATGCCCGAAAGGATGCTACACACATGCTGCGGCTCAAGTGTGAGCAAGCGAGGATTCCTATGGATTACTACGCGGCGTTAATGCGCTATGCGAGAAACCCGGACGACTTGACGGTGCTTGCGGTCGCCGGTGTGCTCGCAGCCGCGGTCGACGAAGGCGGTACGGAAAGATTGCCTATCCCCGGACTGGATGCCGAGGAGACACACTGGCTGCTTGCTCGCTGGTTCCCCGATGCTGAGAGTTCACTGGGCCTTTACTTTGGCGCGCCGGCTGCAGATTCACAACCAGGACCGTCTTATGACGACATCGATCTTGTAACGTTGTTAAAGACATACGCCAATCCGGTGGCAGGCACAACAACCGAGATCCATTGCATTTCTCACGCACTGGCCTGCGCTTGCGCAGGCAAAAAACATTTGTGGCAGGAGCTGCGCCTTTCTTCGCGCGGCGAATTGTCGGCGCTTATCGAGTACTGGTTTCCGTCGCTTGCTGAAAAGAACGTTCACGGCATGAAGTGGAAGAAGTTTATCTACAAGGAGCTTTGCAGGAGCGAGGCGTTGAACGTGTGCCGGGCCTCAAGCTGTGGGGAGTGTGCGGAATATTCTAGTTGCTTCGGGCCGGAATGATTTTGCGGATCAGTGGCGACTCGGATTAGTATAGATATATTTGATGCCTTCTTCTGACGGTTGCAGGATGAGTCACGTAATGTATGTGATGTGGTGCACAGTACGGCGAGTGATATGAATCCAAAACGATTAGGAATATTAACGTTAGTCGGCGGGGAACAGTTATGAAGAAGTTAAAGAGGGTGCTCTGTGGTGCTCTGATGGTCGCTGCGCTGGCGGCGGCGGCGGCGCTGGCTTCTGCTGCCTCGGAAAAGGAATGCGCGTGGCTAAACGCGGAGAGCCCTTTAGAGAGTTTTACCGTTTACTGGTGGCCCGGCGGGGGGTGCCCCTATGTGGTTCGTCAAGCGGTTGGGGCTGACTTGGGTTCGTAAAAGGTGCCGTCTCGCAGCATAGCGAACAGGACGTCGCAGCGGCGCCGTGCCAGTGCGATGGTGCCGTCAGGGTGCTCAATGACGGCGGTGACAACGTGCAGCATCTTATGGACATCGATGCCGGCAACGCGTCGGTAGAGTGGAGACAGTCCTTCCATGTCACTCTCCTGGGGCTAGAATGAAAGTGACGCACAGGGCATCGATGAACTGGAAAACGCCTCGGACTCAGTCAGTCCGGGTCTCTTTACCGTTTGTGCTGCGGCGACAAGCCGCGCAACTGTTGGGGGTGCGAGCCAGTTCGGGTAGGCCTGGTTATACACGGGGTCGGGCCACCATTGAGATTGCGGTCTTTGGTGTGCTGTGCGCCACTGAGGATTCTGTGCCTTGCGGAGCTTTCATGCTTGGGGGCGATGCCGAATTAAATCATGAAAAGGTTATACAGAAGTGGCGCAGTAGCAGCCGTTTGTCCGAAAGCGCATTGAGCGATGCACCTGCGTGATGGGTGTTAACGGGCGGATTTTCGCGTTTCGCAATTTACTCTCGACTTTTCGAATGCAGATTCGTAATGAGCCGGGAGCGTGGGTGGACGAGGAATTTGAAACACTGGATCTGGGTGACCCGAGGCGGACTGGCGACAGCCGGTCGATGCGGCCAGACCCTGCAGCGCTTCGTGAACGTATGTGACAACGCACGCGCGTAAACTGCCTGCATGGCATCCAGCGACGCTACGCTTCCGGACGACATCGAGGCCGTGAAGGCTCTCGTGCTTGCACGTGAGGCGGCGTTACGTGAGCGCGAAGGTGATCTGCGGATCTGCGCGATACTGTGACGACGCTCCAGAAGTCGCTCTCGGACCGGGCGCTTGAAATCGAGCACCTGAAGCTGTGGATCGCGAAGCTTCAGCGCATGCAATTCGGGCGCAAGTCAATGTAGCTTGCCCGGCCGGATTGAGCAGGGGTCGAGGATTCGTCGCCAGATTGCCGGCCTGATGTATTGGAGGGACTTCACGCGAGGTAGGCGGCTGGCCTGCCGGTAGGGCTTATCGGCGCCCGGACTGCGCGAGAAGGGCTTCCACCACGTTGAAGCCGACGCAGTCGGCCGGGTCCAGCCGGCGCAGCTTGGCAAGGAGCTTTAGGGCAACCGCGCGTTCGCGGCGGCGAACGCTGATAAAGGCCAGCGCCTTCAGCGTGAAGAGCCAAAAGCGTGCCGGTCCAGGAATCGTGAAATCTGTGTCGCCTGGCTGTACCGCACACCAGTCAATGTCAATTGACGCTTCCCGCGCTGCAGCTGTCAAAGCCTTGGTTGCAACTTCCTTCGCCTCGCCAAGCTCGCCCCGGTTCGCGTGAAACTTGTATAGCAGATAGTAGGGTGGCAGGCAGCGCGGGTGACAAATAACGGCGGTCCACAATGCAGCGGTAACATCGTCACAGCGGCCGCCACGTGTGTCCTCGATTAGGTGCAGTACGGAAGGAGGCACGGCGCCGCCAAACAGATCTGTCGACTCAATGCCAGTAAGGAGATTCATTGACTTGCTCCGAAACGATAAGGCTTCTGACCCTTCCTGTGATAGGCGGAAGCCGAAATGCCGAGGTCGTATTCGTCTATCCAAACTTGAACTGGATTCCGTGGCCACCCCTCGGGTACTCCCAAGAAAGGTTGTGGTGTTCCCTGCATAGAATGCGACAACTGCCGCACTCAAGGCAGCCGTCGGTAATTAGTGTCACGGCGCCGTTGTTCTCGTTCCGATAACAAGAAGCGGGGCAGACGAACGTACAGCTTTTTTCGCTACATTCATTAATGCAGGTCTCGGGATTTTTTATTTGGACGTGTGGTCGGCCGACGTCAACGCGGTAACGGTTTTGGAATAGCTTCTCGTCGATGTTCACAGTAAGTCTGGTCATCGGAAGGCCCTCCAGAGTTTGTACGCGTCGCCCACCAAGCCTGTTAGTGAGCGACTTTTGCGGAAACTCGCCATGACCTCACCCTTCTTGGTCTGCTTGTCCACGCCGTCGACCGTAATCATTGTCCGAGCCGCTTTGGCGACGAGATCAGGATATGTGGTGAAAAAATGCGGATTGCGATGCAAGATCTTCGGCATGTCTCGGTACTTGAACAGGTCCTTCATCACGAAACTCTTGTCGAGCGCGGCCTTGTACCCGGAGAGGGCGCAAGCCCGATAGCTGTGGCCTCCGCTGGCTTTTGCGGCTATCGCGGTCTCCGCGGCGAGACGTCCTGTCGTCATGGCAAGATTAGAACCTTCGCGATGTGCGGAATTGACGAAGCCACCGGAATCGCCGACGATCATCCAGCCATTGCCGTACACTTCCGGGATTGCATTGAAGCCCCCTTCGGGGATCAGATGCGCACAGTACTCCTTCATTTCACCGCCGGCGATGAGCGGGGCGATGGACGGATGACGCTTCATTTTTTCGAGCAACACATACGGGCTTGTACGGTTCGAGTTGTTTTTGAAGTCGCTCAGCATACAGCCGACGCCGATTGTCAGCGACTCCTTGTTAGTGTACAAGAAGCCGGTTCCAGCCATGCCGTCGGTGATTCGGCCGACCATCTCAATGACAACGCCCTCGTTATCGGCAACGTTAAAACGCTGGCAAATTATTTCCTCAGGCATAAAGAGAATCTCCTTCACAGCCAGCGCGACATTGCCCGCCTTGATTTCGCCGTGAAAGCCTGCCTTACGCGCCAATGTCGAATTGACGCCGTCCGCGAGGACCACGATGTCCGCATAGACTTCGCCGTGTTCGCGGTCGCATTGCACACCGACAACCTGGTCTCCGTCCACAATCAGGCGATTTACCGTGGTCTCGCAGATCAGCAAAGCGCCTGCTTCACGTACTTTCGATGAAAACCACTTGTCGAACTGTGCCCGTATGATCGTGTAGCGGTTATATGGGGGATTGTTGTAGTCTTCGCTGCGCGCGTGCGTGCCGACAAACGAGGTATCATCGAGCATCCACAGGCGCTGCTCGATGATGTGGCGCTCGAGAGGGGCATCGTCGCGGAAGTCTGGAATGATCTCTTCCAGTGCATTGGCGTAAAGAATCGCGCCCTGAACGTTTTTGCTTCCGGGATACTCGCCGCGTTCAATCTGAAGCACTTTCAGCCCGCCTTTCGCCATAACGTAGGCTGCGGCGTTGCCTGATGGTCCAGCTCCGACCACAATGGCATCGAATTTTGGGGAGGTTATCATGTTTGTTTTCCTTACGAGTCTAGCCGCTGCGGTGTCAGGTGCTGCTTAAAGGCCTGTGTTAGTTCTGGTAGTACGCGCATTGCGTCCCCCACAACCCCGTAGTGTGCGTAGTCAAAAATCGGGGCGTTTGGGTCGGTGTTGATTGCGACGATGACGTCAGAGCTTTCCATTCCGACCCGATGCTGGATCGCACCAGAGATTCCCGCGGCGAGATAAAGCTTGGGCCTGACAGTTTTGCCGGTTTGTCCGATCTGGCGTTCGGCTCGGACCCAACCCGCCTGAACGCATGGGCGGCTGGCGCCGACTTCGCCACCGAGCACCTGCGCCAGCTCGAATAGCAGCTTGAAGTTCTCGCGATTCTTGAGTCCCTTGCCGCCGCTCACGATCACGTCCGCGTAGGCGAGGTTGATTTGATCGCTCGTTTCGTCGGGGATGAAGTCAAGCAATTTAGTTACTATATTGGCCTCGATCATCCCGAGCGTTTCCTGCACGATCTCGCCACTGCGGCCTTGCTGCGCCGGCGGCATGGACATGACTCGTGGGCGCACAGTCGCCATCTGAGGGCGAGATTCGAGCGTCATGATCGTACATAGCAGAGAGCCGCCGAAGGTCGGCCGCGTCGCAGCTAGTGCACGCGAGGCGGGATCGATATTCAACTCGGTGCAGTCGGCTGTAAGGCCAGTCAGAAGCCGTGTTGCGACAGAGCCCGCGAGATCTCGGCCCATTGAAGTCGCACCGAGCAACAGTATCTCGGGGCAATACTTGCTAACCAGATCTGACAGGCCTTTCGTGAACGGTTCATTGCGATAACCGCGCAACACCGGATCGTGGATGACATACGCTTTGTCCGCGCCCAGGGTGAACGCCTCAGCGGCAAACTGCTCGAGTGGCTCTTCAGTACCGCCGAGTACCGCTACAGCGACGTTGCTGCCTAGTTTGTCGGCGAGCTTGCGAGCCTCACCGATCAGTTCCCACGATACGCTGTGCGCTCGGCCACGGTCGTGCTCGATGAAGACCCACACGCCCCGATAGTCTTTCATACGGTCGGGAAGTTCCACGTTGCAGCCGTTAGCCTGTGCGATCGGCGCACCCGGTTTTTTTTTCCAAGCAACAAGCGAATTCATGCATTCCTCTCCGTGAGCCGCAGGTCCGCCTCCAGCGTCGGATGGCGAGTGAAGATCTTATGCACGAGTTGAGCCGCCGCGTCGTGGAGACTCGACTCGTCGAATTCGATCATCTCGGCATCTTCTTCACGCGGCGTTGCGCCGAACACCTTACGTACGACGGTATGTGAACCCTTCAGCCCGATCTTGCTGACGTCATTGATCCCGGCCTGCTCGCGGTTCCACTTGCGTACGGGGAAGCGAGCGGCATGGATTACTCTGGGCAGTGTTGCGAAACGCAGATCGTTCGTGTTTTCAAGCATCGTAACAAGGCACGGCAACGCAGTCTCGAGTACCTGAACGCCCCCTTCAGCACGGCGTTCGACCATGATCGTGCGTCTGACGAGGTCGATCTCGAGGATTCTCGACACGTAGGTAAGCAGTTGGATGCCCATGCGCGTCGCGATGCCCGGGCCGACCTGGGCTGTATCACCGTCGATCGTTTGTTTGCCCGTAAAGATCATATCCACTGAGCGTTCACTCGCGATCTGGCGTGTCGCGGCGGCCAACGCATAAGAAGTGGCGAGCGTGTCGGCGCCGGCGAACGACCGGTCGGTGATGAGCACGGCGTCGTCTGCACCGTAGCTGATGCATCTACGCAGTGCGTCCTCGGCCTGTGGTGGTCCCATAGAAAGTATCGTGACCCATGCGCCGAAGCGGTCTTTTAGCCGCAACGCTTCTTCTAGCGAGAAGAGATCGTAAGGGTTGACGATTGCCGGCACGCCTTGCCGCATGATGGTGTTGGTCACAGGGTGAACCCGAATCTGAGCAGAATCCGGTACTTGTTTGATGCAAACGACAATATGCATTGAGGCTCTCCTGATCAGAGGCCGCTGCGTGCCGACAGCAACGCGCACAGGCTTTTGAGGAAGACGACATGCCGGTCTGCGGCCTTCTAACGACTTTAAACACTCGTTGTTCAGGGGGCCTGGATACAACGAAGTCGTCGCAGGCCTTCCGCAGCAAGCCGTGATAGGTAAGCCGTCGCGGGGGCGGCGTGTCGTTCTGATATTTGATGTACCGAAGGAAGCGTTTCATGATGTGCAGGCGGTTCAACTTCACTATTCTTTCGTCGAGGGCAATGCAAAAGACTCGGAAATCCTCCATAGATGAAAGTGGACGAAGTTTCGAATAAGCTCTTCCATGGGTTTGCTCCTCCTAAGTCCGTTTTTCGCTATGAGCGGCCTTCAGGACGCTCTGACTAGCGTGCTCCGTGACTCACTTAAAAAGCGGCGGAGATCGATTGCGCTAGGCGGCTGCTTATGTTGCGTGGCGAAGGCGCGGATGCGCGGTAGCAGTAGCGGCACAAGCCGCTCCGATACCTTCAGGCCCAAAGCGTCATATGCGTCACGCACGCCTTGAGACCCAGAATGTTCGCCGAGCACCGTAGACCGTTGCCGGCCCACCTCTGCGGGATCGAATCCTGCGTAGGTTGCGACGTGTTTGGAAAGGCCGTCCGTGTGAATTCCCGCTTCGTGAGTAAAAACGCCTCTACCGACGATGCTTTTTCCAAAGGAGACGGCTCGGCCCGACGCATGTTCGACCAGCGACGAAATAGCGGGCAGCGCTTGAGTGTCGACCCCCGTATCTCGTCGCAGAAGATGACGTGCTCCCATCACGACTTCCTCTAGCGCCGCGTTGCCGGCTCGCTCGCCAAGACCGTTGACTGTGGTGCTGGCATGTGTTGCGCCTGCCGCAAGGGCCGCTAACGTGTTGGCTGTGGCCAGCCCGAGATCGTCGTGCGCATGGATTTCGATCTCGAGGTCCACGGCAACGCGCAGCGCCGCAATCGCGTGGTATGTCTCAAACGGATCCAGCACGCCAACCGTGTCTGCGAAACGCAAGCGCTGAACCCCGTGCTGCTGTGCGCATTGAGCCACTTCGATGACAAATGAAGGATCCGCGCGCGAGGCGTCTTCCATGCCGAGAGAAATCGTTGCGCGACTTCCGATTGCTATGTTGACAACTCGCGCAATTTGACTCAGAACCCACGTACGCGACTGCTGCAGCTTGTGGCGCAGATGAATATCCGAAACAGGGATGGAGAGGTGAACGATGTCGGCATTGCAACGCAATGCCGCCGCGAGGTCGCCTTCGGTGAGGCGTCCCCAAACGATTATACGGGAGTCGAGATTTAACCCGGCAATTTCCGCTATGCACGCCATTTCCTCGTCGCCCATTGCGGGAACCCCGACTTCGAGTTCCGGCACGCCGGCCTGAGACAGGGCGCTCGCGATCGCGCATTTTTCCTCGACGCGAAATGCAACACCTGCAGTCTGCTCACCATCGCGGAGCGTCGTATCATTAATAATTGGAACATGCATGTCAAGTCTCCCGAGAGATGTCGATAGCGCTGCAAACATCGTGCCAATGGGATGCTACGGCCGGAGTGCGGTTCTGTTTGACCCTGAAATGCGTCATGTCGGGAATCTGAGTACGTGGTGTGATAAGTCGCGTCGGGAATGTCCCATTCCCAACAGTGTCGCGCTTGAACCTGGCCGATCGGGTTATCGGCGCACGCAGAAGCGGTTGCTTTTATCGCGAGTAATTCAAATGAATAAGAACTGAGACACAGCGCCAGCGCAGCTGGACTACCCATGTGTCATGGCGACGGAGCACGGCGATGCTCTCGGCTTCAAGTATCGTCCGCTCGCACATCGTGCGTTTTCGCGTTGGCATGGATTTCGCTGTGAGCGATGGCACGCACACTGTTCATTGCGGAGAGATATCCATGCACGATTGCGCAAATGCCGGCGCTCTGATCTTGGCCGACGGCGCCAGAGTCACACACATCATGCCATCGGTGTCGGCCGCGGATCCAATTGCCCGATACGGCCGCTCTGATTCAAATGGCGCACCAGGCGGGTCAAGTTGCTGTTCGACCGACGCACCAAAAAACATCAGTGTGGAGGTGTGGGAAAAGGTTAGAGATCACCCGTGTTATTCGGAAGAAGCGCATCGCCATTATGCGCGCATGCATGTCGCAGTGGCGCCCGCCTGCAATATCCAATGCAACTACTGCAACCGAAAGTATGATTGTTCGAACGAGTCGCGGCCTGGTGTGGTATCAGAGAAGCTCACGCCGGATCAGGCCGTGAAAAAGGTGATGACCGTCGCCTCGAGGATTCCGCAATTGACTGTCGTCGGGATCGCGGGCCCGGGGGATGCACTGGCCAATCCGAACAAAACGTTCGACACCTTTCGTATGCTTCGCGAACTCACGCCGGACATTAAGCTATGTCTTTCGACGAACGGGCTTTCGCTGCCTGACTATGTCAACGAAATTTGCGATTACGGCATTGATCACGTGACGATCACTATCAACATGGTCGACCCTGTCATCGGCGAAAAGATCTATCCGTGGATCTTTTGGGATCACAGAAGAGTCACGGGTGAAGAGGCCGCGCGAATTCTGCACGAGCGTCAGATGCTAGGGCTCGACATGTTGAGCGCGCGTGGCGTACTTACGAAGATCAACTCGGTACTCATCCCTGGCATCAACGACGAGCACCTGGTCGAAGTGAATCATGAAGTAAAGAGGCGGGGGGCATTTTTGCACAACATCATGCCGCTGATCTCGGATCCTATGCACGGCACGTATTTCGGTGGCCGTGGCCAGCGCGAGCCTACCGCTGGCGAGTTGAAGGCCGTGCAGGACGCCTGCATGGGCGGCGCGGCCCTAATGCGCCATTGCCGGCAATGTCGTGCAGATGCCGTAGGCCTTCTGGGCGAAGACCGCCATCACGAGTTTTCGCTCGCAAGCATCGAACACCTGGACGCCGTGGACACGCTTGAGCTTGGCCGTACACGTCGACACCGCGTCGACGCCGAATGCGATGGAGAGTGCAAGATGAAACATAAGACACGAGGCTTGTCAGGAGCGACCCGGGTGCTAGGCGATGTCGAGGTGCGGATTGCCGTTGCGACGAAGGGAGGCGGGCTCGTCAACGCACATTTCGGCCATGTTTCCGAGTTCCAGATTTTCCAAGTCAGCGCCGCTGGAGCCCTGTTTGTCGCGCACCGCCGCGTGGGCGCTTATTGCCGCGGCGGCGATGGCGCTGAGGATGACTTGGTGCCGATCATACACGCGATCAACGATTGCCATGCTGTGCTGGTTGCAAAGATTGGCTTGTGTCCACGGAAGTCGCTATTAGAAGCGGGAATCGAACCCGTGGATATGTACGCCCACGAACCAATCGAAAAAGCCGCGCTTGCATGGCTCACCGACTATTGTGGCCGTCTCGCGACTGGCGAAATTGACCACACGGGCCGCGGCGACACGGCAATACCACAGATCGGATTGACTAGGGTGGGCGAAGATGCCCCTGTTTGAGCGGCAGGTAGCGTAGTCGTCACGACGTGCTCGGTTACACAGGAAATCATCACAAGGAGTGCCTGGTATGGCCCTAAAGATCATTGCCTCCGCCTGCACTGGCTGCTCGGCGTGCGAGCCGCAATGCCCAAACGTCGCCATCATCGAGAAAGGCGGCGTCTTCGCAATCGATCCGCGGAAATGTACCGTGTGCGAAGGGCAATTCGAAAGTCCGCAATGCGTGGCAGCGTGCCCTGTGGACGGGTGCATCGTGCCGGCCTAGCGCTGCGGTTCCGCTGCTTTGCGCAGTGTTCCCGACGATTATTCAATTCGACGATTTCTAAATCATGTTGCCAAATTTTGCAGTGACACCTGCCGCCGAAAAGTTCCTGCACCGTATCGTGCGCTTTTCCGGGCTGCCATCCGGTGCGGGCGTCCGTATTTGTGTGAGTACCGGCGGTTGCTCCGGATACGAAGCCGAACTTAGCGCCGCCGACGATGCGCAGCCCGGTGATGAGACTACGGAGATCAATGGACTGCGGATTTTCTTGTCGGCAGAAAGTCGGCTGTTGCTCGACGGCTTTACCGTCGACTTCGTCGAAACACAAGACAGGTGTGGTCTTGCATTCAACAACGGCAATCAAGCATTTGGCGTCGCCGCGCGCGATGGCGCAGGCAAGTCGAGCGTCTCTCGCATCGACGCGAGTGCGATCGGGCGCGGACTTAACTCATTGCCGCGGGAGGTGTCATGAAGCGTGCATCCCTGTATTTAAATGAGCTGGGCGTGAGGGACGTTGAGAGCGACGATGCAGTCGAACTCGCTTTTCCACCGCGGTTCGCCGTTGGCGAGCGAGTGATTTCACGCGCCGTGATTCGTAACGACGGTACATACAACGGTAAGGCTATGGGGGAACTGCTCGTGAGCCAAGGCGATGCCGGTTATGTCAGCGCAATCGGCACGTTTCTGCAGCGGTTCTACGTCTATGCGGTTCACTTTTTCGAAGGAGACCGCCGTGTCGGAATGCGCGCGAAGGAGCTCTGCACGCTCGACCGCCTGCCGCAGGACGTGCTCGCACAACTGGGGAGGCGCGCCGACGCGCTTCGCTGGATCGGTTCGTGGCACGCCGATATGGAGAAGGAGAACTGCGTGCAGATGCCGACGCTAAGCGCCGTGCGTACTAGTCCATTGCGTCATTGAATTGGCACCCCATCTGTGCTCAGATATCGGTCATGGGAAAAATGAATCTGACGGATACCGAACGCGAACAACTTCTGTCTGCTGCGCGCAGCCGGACGGTACGCGCAGCGGACGTGCGACGCGCAAAGTTGATCCTGATGCTCGAGGACGGCGAATCGCGCGACAGCATCATGCGCATACTTTGCTGTGACTCGCGCTTCATCTCGCGCTGGTCGGGGCGCTTCCTCA
>NZ_JAMBPR010000071.1 GCF_024206475.1 Paraburkholderia sp. CNPSo 3274 | reverse complement strand
CCAAGCCGCCCGCAGACCATCATGCCTGGACGTGCCTGCCCAATCGCGTATCCCGATTGTTTCTTGCCCTCGCTTCGCTTCCCGCACTCGACACGCACAACCGGCGCCGCACCGATTCAATCCCCATAGCCACCGACAGCGGAGCGGCTTAGCTCAACGAATTTTTAGCGGAGCGGAAACGGCTTGTTCGCCGTGTCCCTAGTCAATTCATTGCGCCGCTTCCGCTCCGCTAAAAATCCTCTGGATTATGCGAGCCGGGATGGTGAGGCGATTGGAGTGGTCGATCCATTACTGGTGAGCCGGGCGCTGTAGGCGACCTTGCTGATTCATGGATCTGCGCACTTCCCCCAGATCAATGCCTCAGGGTGGCGTTCGAGATAATCGGCCAGGGCGTTCAGGCTGGCCAGCGTACGCCGCAACTCGGCCAACGCCTGATGAGCGTCGCTCTGCATCGGAGGCGGCGTCAAGCTCCGCGCTCAAGTCGCGTACTGCGCCACCCCATTCCCAAACGACCAGTTCTCCCGCGCGACGTCCACGAGATTCACAAACACATCCTCGCGCCTCACCCCCGGATCTCGCGCGAGGTTTTCGGCAATCTGCGCGAACAGCGCCTTCTTCTGATCCTGCCCGCGCGTGTTGCTCACGGCGATCTGAATCATGACCAGATCGTCGCTGCGCTCGATCCCGAGGTAATGCCGGCCGAACACGAAGTTATCGGCATCGTACTCGGTGATGAGCATGAAGATGTCGTCTTCCGGCGCCTTGAACACGTCCATCAGCGCTTGATGAATGCCCTGCGTGAGCGCCTTGCGATACGTGGCGGGCTTGCCTGCGCGAACAGCGATACGAGTGAATGGCATGTCGATCTCCTTCTTCGGTGGGGTTTGACATGACATCAGCTTAGGCGCGATATATCATAACTAACAGGCATAGATAAATATTTCATCCATTTTCATCTGAAATGAAACCACTGGATCTCGACGCCGTGCGCGCCTTCGTGCTCGTCGCCGAACTGCGCAGCTTCACGCGCGCCGCCGACGCCCTCGACACCACGCAATCGGCCGTGAGCCTCAAGCTCAAGCGCCTCGAAGCGCATCTGGGCAAGCAATTGCTCGAACGCACGCCGCGCGTCGTGCGGCTTTCGGCGGACGGCCTCACGTTCCTCGCCGCAGCGCGCGACCTCCTCGGCGCACATGAACGCGCGCTCGGGGCGCTTTCAGGCGACGAGCGGCGGCTCGCGCTCGGCCTGAGCGAGCATGTTGCGGACGCAAACCTGGCCCGTCAGCTCGCCCAGCTTCGCGTTCACGATCCGGGGCTCGTGATCGAGCTGCATCTGGGGCTCTCGGCGCATCTGCTCGCGCAGTTCGACGAGCGGCGGCTCGATGCCGTCATCGTGCGTCAGGAGGCAGAGGAGGCGCCACGCGGCGATGCTCGCCGGCTCTTCGCGGAGCCGCTCGTCTGGCTCGCCGCGCCGCAATGGCAGTGGCAGCCCGGCACGGCGCTGCCGCTCGCGCTGCTCGCCGCGCCATGCGCGGTGCGGGCAGCGGCGGTTCGCGCGCTCGACGCCGCAGGCGTGGCGTGGACCGAAGTGTTCGTGGGCGGCGGTGTCGCCGCGGTGGGTGCGGCGCTAGCCGCAGGTCTCGCGGTCTCGCCGCTGGCGCGCCGGGTCGCGCCGCGCGAACTTATCGACGTCGGCGCGCGGCTCGGTTTGCCCGCGCTGCCGGTTTCGCAGGTCCTGCTTCACTCGCGGGTACGCGAGCCTCGAACCGCGGCAACACTGCAATTGCTCGCGTCGGGGCTCGGCACAGGCTAGATGGCGCTCAACTCAGGATAGGCGGCAGCGCGTGAGGCGCGGGAATCGCGCGCTCGATGTGCGGCGGCGGCGCGTCCACCACGAGCTTGTGGCGTGGCGCGGGCCGCACTGCGGCGGGCTTCGGCGCGGGACGCTTTTGCGTGACGGCTTTGGGCACGGGAGCCGAATGATGTGCGCGTGCCGCCGCGTGGACCTCGCCGGGCGTGTGCCGTCGCGCCGCGGCGTGGCCCTTTGCGTGCGACGGCTTGCCGGCCTTCGCAACATGGCGCGGGGCGCTCGCATGAGTGGAACCCGTCGCGTGCGTATGGCGTGCGGTCGTGTGCGACGCCGTACCGCCGTACCCGCCACGCGCGTTGGACGCCTGCCCGCCGTGCGATTGTTGCGCGGCAGCCGCTCCCTGCCCCGTCTTCCCCTGGCCGAATGCCCACACCGGCGCGGTAAAAATCATTGCCGTGACCATCAATACGCGTGCCCGCACCCCGTCTCCCCCAAATGCCGTCAAATGTCCGGCGAGGATTATACCGAGTCAAAACTTGCAATAATCCATATATGGACTAATATCTACTAAAAGTTCAATTCAGGACTCGACCACCATGCCATCTGCCACTGCTGCCGTCACTCCGTCGCGACGTCCCCGCGCCGAGCCATCGCTCACTGAAATGTCGGCGGCGGGGCTCAGGGCGTTCTTCAACATTGCGCGCGACTGGGACCTGAGCGCCGAAGAGCAGATTATTCTGCTCGGCTCGCCGGGCCGATCCACGTTCTTCAAGTGGAAGCAGTCCCCGCAAACCGCCCGGCTCGGCCGCGACACACTTGAACGCCTTTCGCTGCTGCTCGGCATCTACAAGGCGCTGCAGATTCTCCTGCCCCAACCCACCTCCGCCGACACCTGGATCAAGCGCCCCAACAGCGCGCCGCCCTTTGGCGGACGGCGCGCGCTCGACCGCATGCTGGCCGGCAACGTCAGCGACCTCGTGGCGGTGCGCCAGTATCTCGACGCCATGCGAGGCGGCTGGGCGTGACGCAAACGAACTGGCAAGACCGCTGGCGCAGCGCGCAGCTCACCTGGTCACCCGCGTTCAGGGTGATTCCCACCCGGTTTCCCGCCGTGAACCTGTTCGACCGCGTGGCTTCCGCGGACGACTTCGAGGCGCTCTACGCGCTCGAAGCGCTCACCAACGACCGCCTGCGCACCGAAACCGGCGACCTCGACCTCGTGCCGCGCGAGGAGCGCCGCTTCGGCCCCGGCTACGGGCCGATCATGGCGGCCTTCACGCACCTGAATCCGCAGGGCAGCCGTTTTTCCGACGGCACCTACGGCGTGTTCTACTGCGCGCGCTCGCGCGCCACCGCCGTGGCGGAAACGCGCTATCACTCGGGGCTTTTTCTCGCCGCCACGAACGAGCCGCCCATCCGCCAGCAAATGCGGCTCTATACGGTGATCGCGCATGGCGAGGTGATCGATCTGCGCGACGACCCCGCGCTCGACCCGGGCGTGCTCTCGCCCGACGACTACACGCCCGGCCAGGCGCTAGGCCGCGCCGCCCGCGAAGCGCGTGCGCCAGGCATTGCGTATCCGTCGGTGCGCGACGAGGACGGCGAATGTCTCGCCGCCCTCAGCACGACGCTACTGCGCGCGTGCCATCACGCGGCGTATCTGGAATACAACTGGAATGGGCACACCGTCGACATGGTGTTCGAGTTGAACCGCATCGTATAGCCCGAGCGGCCAGCGAGAGACCGGCAGGCGCCAGGCCTCAGGGCAGCACGATCGCGGCCGCGCCATGCGCGAGCGCTTCGACCTGCGAGACCGACCAGATGCGCGACGTGAGCGCCTCGACCATGGTGAGGCGTCCTTCGGTGATGAACGCTCCGGTGTCGATGAACACCTGCGAGCCAATCTGCCGCACTTCACGCACCGGCGTGTGCCCGCAGAACGTGAGCGAGAGTGCACGGCGCGCCGGGTCGCCCGTGCCGAGCACGAGATCGCGGCCCCAAAGCATGCGTTCGCGCACGTCGGAATTGAACTGGCCGCTGTCGAGTGCGGCGTCGTCGCCGAAAAATTCCGCGTGGATGATGTTGAAGCGCTTTTCGCCCTCGCCCACCACGCGCGCCAGCGGCAATTGGCGCAGCCGTTGCGCGTATTGCACGAGTTCGGCGTCGGGCACGCTCTGCGCCCAGCCGCCGCCGATGCCATACCAGCGATTGCGCGGCATCCGCCCTTCGGCCACGGCGCACAGCGCGTCTTCGTGATTGCCGAGCACGGCGTAGAACCATGGTTTGTCGAGCAGCGCGAGCGCTTGTTCGCACTGCTCGCGTTCGCCCCGGTCAACGAGATCGCCCACCGAAAACAGCCGGTCACGCGCGGTGTCGAACTCGACTTCGCGCAAAAGATAGCGCAACGCCTCCACACAACCATGCAAATCGCCTACTACGAAGTCGCGACCTGCAAGATTGGCGGCATGGTGCTGCACGAGAGCGTCGGGTGTATGCGTCATCACTTCATCATAGCGCTGTGTGAGTGGGCCATATGAGCGCCAAATATCGTACCGAATGCGATTGCGACAGGCGCGTCACCAAGCAGGCTACATGCAAGCGGCGTGCCTGCGCCCACAGCATACGCGTTTGCGGTTGCCAGCGCCGCCGTGAGCGCGGCGCAAAGTCCCGGCGTTACTGGGGCTGGGCACGCAGCGCCGCCACCTCGCCGGCCGTGAGGGTGGCCTGCGGATCGCCGAACTGCGTCGTCAAGTAGTTGGAAATGGCCGCCACCTGTTCGTTGCTCAATTCATCGCCGAATGCCGGCATCAGCACGTCACTGTCCTTCGTTTGACGCCTCACACCGTGCAGGATCACCATCGCGAGGTTGTTCGGGCTCGGCGCGCCCGCGACGCTGTTATGAATGAGCGACGGATACGCGCCCGGCGCGCTTGCCCCCACGCCCTCACCGGTCCAGTGGTGACAGCTCGCGCAGTTCGCCACGAAAAGCTGCAGGCCGTTCACGGTCGAGATCGTCGTGCCGCGCAGCGCGGTGATGTCGTCCACAGCGGGCTTGCCCCAGGCATCGCGCGGCCGCGTCACGCCGCCCGAAACCGGCGGCAGCGCACGCAGGTACGCGACGATCGAGCGCAGGTCCTCATGCGTCAGGTATTGCGTCGAGTGCTGGACCACGTCGGCCATCGGGCCTGCTGCGCTGGCGTGGCCCGCGGCAATGCCGGTGGAAAGGTAGGCGATCAGCGCGTCGTCGCTCCAGTTGCCAATGCCGCTCGTGCGGTCGGGCGTGATGTTGTAGGCCTGCCAGCCCGCTTGCGTCGCGCCTGAGAAGCGCCCGGTCGTCTTGAGGCCCTGCATGAAGTTGCGCGGCGTGTGGCATTCCTCGCAATGCGCGAGGCCTTCGACGAGATAGGCGCCGCGGTTGTGTTCGGCGCTTTGCTTCGGGTCCGGCACGAAGCGGCCTTCGTTGAAGTTGAAGAGATTCCACAAGATCATCAGCCAGCGCTGGTTGAACGGAAAGTGCAACGCGTTCGCGGGCGGCGTGTAATGCACCGGCGCAACCGTATTCAGATACGCGCGGATCGCGAGCATGTCCTGCTCGGTCATGCGCGTGAATTCGACGTAAGGAAATGCGGGATACAGCCGCTCGCCGCCTCGGCCGATGCCTTCGTGCAGCGCGCGCACGAAGTCGGTATCGGTCCATTGGCCGATGCCGGTATCGGGGTCCGGCGTGATGTTCGGCGTGTAGATTTTTCCAAACGGTGTGCTGATGGGCAGGCCGCCCGCAAATGGTCTGCCTGGGTCGGCGGTATGGCACGCGGCGCAGTCGCCTACGCGCGTGAGATAGGCACCGCGCTTGATGAGGTCCGGCTTGTCCGCATCCGCATTGGGCGTCGACGTGTCGTCGCCGCGCGCCGTAGACATCGGCAGTTCGTCGACGGGACGCGTTTGCGATTCGTGCGAGGCGTGCCACGCGATACCGAGCGCGAAGGCGCAGAAAAGCGCGGCCGCGATGGCGGCGCGCGCGCGTCTCTCTCGCTCGTGATTTGCGGTGGCCGCGGGGGAGGACTTCGCTGTTTTCATCGTCTGGCTCTTATCAAAGCTCGTGGCGCAGCTTGTCGGCCAGCTTCAGCGACAGCGCGGCGATCGTCAGCGTACAGTTCACCGAGGCGGCCGAGGGCATCACCGCGCTGCTGGCGACGAACAAATTTGCATGATCGTGCGTGCGGCAATCGGCATCGACGACCGAATCGGCGGCGTTCGCGCCCATGATCGTCGTGCCCATGATGTGATTGTTCGGCGCGAAGGTGTCGTCGAACTCGATGTCCGTGCCGCCAAAAAGCTGCGCGATCTGCGCATAGAGTTCATGCGTGTTCGCCGCGCTCTTCTTCACGTAGTCGTTGATCGAGTAATAGATCTCGGGCTGGGGAATGCCGAGTCCGTCCTTGTGCTCGCCCGAGGGCAGCACGCGGTTCTGCGGCTCGGGCAAGTGCTCGTGAAAGCTGTTGATGTTGAGCGTACGCGACGTGCGCTCGCGGATCTCCCGGTCCAGCTCCGCGCCGGTCAAGCCGTTCTTGATGAGTGCTGCCGCGACGGCCATGGTGGGCACCGCGTTCGAGAGATGCAGTTTCTTCGACGCATACCCGGAGCGGAACGCGCCGTCGCGGAAGTTTACGACCGAGGTCATTTCCATGGGCCCGCGCCCCGGCCATAGCGGTTCGTTGGCCATGAACGTGACGCCCGTGCCCGGATGATCCATGAGGTTGCGACCCACCTGGTCGGAGCTGTTGCCAATGCCGTGGGCAAACGCATCGCTCTTCGACATCAGCATGAGCTTGGGCGTCTCGATGCCGTTCGCGGCGAGCACGAAGAGCTTGCCGGTCACGCGCGTGCTTCTGCCGCTCGGGTCCTTGTAGTGGACCGCGGTAATGAGTCCCTTGTTGTCGGCCTCGATGCGATAGACCACGGCCTGGGGCACGAGCTTCGCGCCCGCGCGCTCGGCCTTGTCCGCGTGAACCACGCCGTTGTACATCGCACCGATCGGGCAGATCGGCATGCAGTTGTTGTTGCCGCAGCAGGTGGGACGCGCATCGAACGGGCGGCTATTGCGCGCGACCGGCTCGGGCACCACGTGAAAGCCATTCGCATTCAGCACTTGTGAGAAGCGCTGATCCATCCAGGAAAGCGGCAGCATGCTCATTGGATACGGCTTGGAGCGCGGCGAGCCGAGATCGAACGTAGCGTCCGGTCCAGACACGCCCAGCTCCAATTCCGCGAGCTGATACCACGGCTCCAGCGTCTCGTAGGGAAAGGGCCAGTCGCGTCCCACGCCGTACTGCGTTTTCAAACGAAAGTCCGCAGGCAGCAAACGCCACGCGGCGGCGGCCCAGTGCCACGTGGTTCCGCCCACGAGACGCAAATATTGTGAGTTGTACGGATAATCGCCCTTCTGCACGAGATACTCATTGGGCGGGGCGTATTCGGGATGCGGCGCGTAAGTCACGGACGGATACGGCGTGGCGAAATCGGCCTTGGCGGGCGAGTTGCGGAAGTTCTCCACGATCTGCCAGCGCGCGAGGCGCGGCCCCGCTTCGAGCAGCACCACGGAAGCGCCGGCCTGGGCGAGCTGGTGCGCCACCAGACCGCCCGCCACGCCGGAACCGACGACGACCACGTCGGCGGAATGTCCTGTCGCCATTGTCGACCTCATCCTTTGGCTTTCGTTGTGGGGCCTGGCGCTGCCCGTGATGTGGGTGCTTGTTGTTCCGCTATTCGCCCGCGGGTTTCTGCTTCCAGTAGAACGGCACGTCGCGGCAATACGAGGGAATCGTGAGCACGTCGTTGACGGGGTCGAACATCAACGCCTTTTCGAAGGCCACCACCTGCACCTTCGGCATCTCGCCCACGAGACCGAGATACCACGCGCGCATGACGTCGCCCACCATCGAGGCGAGTTCCGGCTGATCGGTCTTGAGCGCAGCGGTCACGGTATCGGAGGGCACGCCGCCATGACCTTGAATCCAGGTGTTGAGCGTCGCGACGTACGCGTCGAACTGGCTGCTCGCGTGGTCGAGCGCGGCATAAACGCGCTTGCCGAGCGCGGCGTCAAAGCTCGTGCGGCCAGTGAGGCGCTGCGATAGCTCGATGAAGGCTTCATAGCCGCTACCGGATGCGCTCGCCGGTGTAGCCGCAAAAGCGCGGCCCATGCCGAACGGCGCGCGAGAGCGCCCGGCAGCCGCAAAAGCGAGCAGCGCCGCTGCGCACGCTCCCGAAACGAAACGCCTGCGGCCAGGGCGGCCGAAGCGGTCGAATGCGGCGGGAAGATCGTGCGGCGCCTGAGACATCCCGTGTTGTGTCACATCTGTCATGAGCACTCCAGATGAGGTCGATCCCGCCAGGTTCCCCTGGCATGGGGCGAAACACGCTTGCCGCCGGCGCGGGCGGCGCTTGAAACCAGGACTGATACAAGGACGTTTGCTATCGTCGGCCCACGCGGATCTCTGCATATGCACCTTCGTTGCGCTGACTTCGAAAGCGCGTTGCCGAGTTGCGCAAGCAATATAGCCCCTTATGGCCCGATAAGACAAACCGAAAGCTTGCATGCCCGGCATAACAGCGAACAGCGCGTCACCCCGGCGGACCACGCACGGTAGAATCGCCGCAATTGATTGCTAACCCGCGCCACCCGCGCCACCCGCGCCACTTCATGAACCTCATTCCGCTGGTACTGCGCAACCGACCGCACTTAATGATCGCCATCGCCGTGGGCGTCGTGCTCGGCTTGCTCGCGCCCGCCTCGATCCATGCTTCCGCGCGCGTCCTGCTCGGCTGGGACGCCACGGTATGGACCTACCTCGTGCTGATCTGGCTGCACATGGTGTTAGCAAACGAAGAAAGCGTGCGCGCGAACGCCCGCCGTGAAGACGAAAATGCGGGCACCGTGCTGTTTCTCATCTGCATCGCAACGGTGGCGAGCATCGTCGCCATCGTCATCGAACTCGGCACGACGAAGGATCTCGACACAGCCTCGAAAGTGCTGCATTCTCTGCTCACGGGGCTCACGCTTATCGGGGCGTGGTTTCTCATTCCCACCATCTTCACATTGCACTACGCACGCATCTACTACGGCTCCGATCCCAACGAGCCCGCCCTCGCGTTTCCCGACAAAAAGCTCACGCCGAATTACTGGGACTTTCTGTACTTCTCGTTCACCATCGCCTGCGCATCGCAAACCGCCGATATCGGCCTGCGCGGGCGCAGCGCGCGGCGCGGCGTGCTCGCGCAATCGATTTTGTCGTTCTATTTCAACGTTTCTGTGCTAGGGCTGTGCGTGAATATCGCCGCGAGCATGGTCGGTAGCTGAGCACGTTTCCCTTTTTCACCGCTGCAACGGATACCGGCAATCGCCGCCGGTTTCGCCTCTCGATTCGCCCGCCTTTGAGCCCAGCCTTTGCGAACATGCGCCTGTGCGCGCGCCGCGCGCCTGCATCGCACATGGGCATGTGCCTTGCTCCCCTCCCCCGCAAGTCGCCACGCGGCGCAAGTGGTTTGGTTCCGGGCTGCTCTTGCACTACTCTGAACAAGTGCCTGTCCACCACGCGCAGCGCGGCACGCTCCGGCAGCCCCCGGGCGGCGCGATCGCATTTCGGCTAACCCCGTCTTGCATCCCCTTCGCCTGACGTACCTGGAATACGACCGATGGAACCTCCCCACGCCTATGCGCCGCGGATCTACTTCGTCCATTCCGTCCTTGCAGGACCACTCGACGCGTGGCCGGCGCACATCGCCCGCGCGGCGTCGCTTGGCTTCGATCACGTCCTGATCGGCGCGCTGTTCGCCTCGGGCGCGTCGGGCGACGACCGCATCGTCGCCGACCACGCGCGCCTGAACGCGGCCTTCGGCAGCAAGCTTTCCGCCGACGACGCCATGCGCGAACTCGCGCTCGCGGCGCAATCGCGCGGCGTCACGCTGCTCGCCGATCTCGTGCTAGATCGCAGCGCCGCCGACGGCGCGCTCTACGCCGCGCATCCCGAATGGTTCCACCCCTTCGAGCCCGAAGACGCGCGCCTCGACCCACGCCACGGTCATCGCGAAGCCAACGTCGCCTACGCCGATTTCGAGCGCGCGAGCGCCCCGCTCATCGCATGGTGGACGGGGCGCGCCATCGCGCTCGTCGAAGCGGGCATCGGCGGCTTTCGCGTGGACTCGCCGCACCGCACGCCGCCCCATGTGCTGCGCGCGATCTTCGACGCCGTACGCGCGCGCTTTCCACAAACGCGCTGGCTCGCCGCTACGCCCGGCCTGCCGCGCGAGGCGATCGCGCACCTCGAAGGTGCAGGCTTCGACGCGGCCTTCTCCTCGCTGCGCTGGTGGGACTTCTCGTCGAGCTGGATGGTCGAGGAACACGCCGCATTGCGCCGTGTGGGCTCACCGATAACGTTTCCAGAAGCGCCCTATGGCGCGCGCTACGCGCACGACCAGGAAGGCGCCGCCGATGCGCGCGCGCTCGAGCGCGCCTATCGCCGCATGCTGCGCGCGGCAGCCGCGCTGGGCACCGGCTGGCTCATGCCGATGGGTTTCGAATATGGCGTGGACGAAGCGACCTCGCACAGCGGCAACAGCGTGCAGGCGTGGGAAGCCGCGAAGGCGCGCGCGCCATTCGATCTGAGCGCCGATGTCGCGCACGCCAACGCGCTGCAACGCGAAACGTGGACGCTGCAGACCAACGGTGAACTGCGCGCGCTCAATGGTCCTGGTGCGAGCGTCGCAGCGCTCTTGCGCGGCGACCACGCGGATCTGCGCGACGCGGGCGACGCCATTCTTACACTCATCAATCCCGCGCTCGCCGCGCCTGTGCGCGTGGATCTCTCGCGCCTGCTCGACGGTGCGCCTGGCGGTTTCACGCGCTTCGCACCGCTCGACGCCGAAACGCTGCGCGGCGCGCGCTTGCCCGCGCCGCGCGACGCGAGCGCGATCCCCGACACGTTCACGCTGCCCGCGGGCGCATGCTGGATGTTCCGCGCGCTCGCGAGCCCGCTCGTGGTGCTCGCGCCGCCCGAAGATCGCGGCAAGACGGACACGAGTGGACACAAGAGCGTGCTTGAGGCGATCGCCGCTCCCCGCATTGCCATCGAGAGCGCGCAACCCTCGGTCGATCACGGTCGTTTCGCCGCGAAGCGCACCGTGGGCGAACGCTGCGAAGTGCGCGCGGCCATCTTCGCCGAGGGCCACGACCGCATCGACGCCGCCGTGCTCTGGCGCGCCGCCGACGAAACCGCCTGGCACGAATCGCCGATGGCGCCCGTGCCGCCCGCTGGCACCGACCTGTGGGCGGCCCACATTCCGCTCGATCGCGTCGGACGCTACGAGTACGTCGTGATTGCGTGGCGCGACGATTTCGCCTCGCTCGCGGAACATCTGCACAAGAAGCGCGCGGCGAACCAGCCCGTCGATCTGGAGCTGGAGGAAGCGAGCCGTCTGTTCGCGCTCGTGCTCGCCACCGCAGAAACATCAGGCACGGGCGACGACGACCAGAAGCGCACCAACGAAACGCTCGACGCCATCGTCAAACGCTTCATCGGTGCCGACACCGAAACACGCTGCGCGATCATCGCCGCGCCTTCGACGGCTGCGGCCGTGCGCGCCGCGAGCCACCGTCCGTTCCTTTCGCGCGACACGATCGTCAATCGCGTGGATGCGGAGCGCAGCGCGGCGCGCTTCGCGAGCTGGTACGAGATCTTCCCGCGCTCGATGAGCGACGACGAATCGCGCCACGGCACCTTCGACGACGTGATCGCGAAGATGCCGCGCATTCGCGAAATGGGCTTCGACGTGCTGTACTTCCCGCCGATCCACCCCATTGGCCTCGCGAACCGCAAGGGGCGCAACAACACGCTCAATGCGCAGCCCGGCGACGTGGGCAGCCCCTACGCAATCGGCGGAGCCGAAGGCGGCCACACCGCGGTGCATCCGCAACTGGGCACGCTCGAGGACTTCTGCCGCATGCTTGCCGCGGCGCGCGAACAAGGCCTCGAAATCGCGCTCGATTTTGCGATTCAATGCTCGCCTGACCACCCGTGGTTGAAAGCGCATCCCACCTGGTTCGCGTGGCGGCCCGACGGCACGCTGCGCTACGCCGAAAACCCGCCGAAGAAATACCAGGACATCGTGAACCCCGAGTTCTACGCGCACGACTCGAAGCCGGATTTGTGGCTCGCACTGCGAGACGCGATCCTGTTCTGGGTGGACACGGGCGTGCGCATTTTCCGCGTGGACAACCCGCATACGAAGCCGCTGCCGTTCTGGGAATGGATGATCGCCGACGTGCGCGCGCGCCACCCCGACGTGATCTTCCTCTCCGAAGCCTTCACGCGGCCGCGCCTCATGTATCGGCTCGCCAAGCTCGGCTTCTCGCAGTCGTACACGTACTTCACGTGGCGCGAATCGAAGCGCGATTTCACCGACTACCTCACGGAACTCACGCAGACCGAGGTGCGCGACTTCTATCGGCCGAACTTCTTCGTCAACACGCCCGACATCAATCCGCGCCATTTGCAGACCGGCGCGCGCTCGAGCTTCCTGATCCGCGCAGCGCTGGCCGCGACGCTTTCCGGGCTGTGGGGCGTGTATTGCGGCTTCGAACTTTGCGAAGGACGCGCCATGCCCAATTCGGAAGAATATCTGGATTCCGAAAAATATCAGCTGCGCGCATGGGACTGGCATCGTCCCGGCAACATCGTCACGGAGATCAGCACGCTCAACCGCATTCGGCGCGCCAACCCGGCGCTGCACACGCATCTCGGCATCACGTTCCTCGACGCGCACAACGACTCGCTGCTGTGCTTCGAGAAGGCCACGCCTGCGCGCGACAACGTGCTCGTCGTGGCCATCAATCTCGATGCCTTCAACGAGCAGGGCGCCGACTTCGAACTTCCTTGGGCGACGTTCCAGCGCTGGCACCTCGACGACCACGCCCCCCTCAATGTGATCGACGAAATGACGGGCGAGCGCTTCGAGTGGCATGGGCGCTGGCAGCACGTGCGACTCGACCCGCATGCGCGCCCATTTGCGATCTGGCGCATCGAGCCCGCGACGGGCCTGCCGCGCGAAGAACCGCTGCCTGAACACGCCGATGAGCACGATGAGCACATCGAGGGCCATCCCGAACTCGACGCGGACTTCCCGCCCGTAGGAGCGACATGAAACGCGACCCCGCTACGCACGAGCCTGTGGCGACGAACGTGCAGACCGTCACGCGAGACTCGACCGCACACGATCCACACCAGGAGGAACGCGCCACGCAACGGCGCGGCAAGCCGTCGATGCTTTCCGACGACCCGCTCTGGTACAAGGACGCGATCATTTACCAGGTGCACTTGAAATCGTTCTTCGATTCGAACAACGATGGCGTGGGCGATTTCCCTGGCCTGCTCGCGAAGCTCGACTACATTGCCAGCCTTGGGGTCACGGCGGTCTGGCTGCTGCCGTTCTACCCCTCGCCACGCCGCGACGACGGCTACGACATTGCCGACTATCGCAATGTGCACCCCGACTACGGCCAACTTGCCGACGTGCGTCGCTTCATTCAGGAAGCGCACGCGCGCGGCATACGCGTGATCACCGAACTGGTCATCAACCATACCTCGGACCAGCACCCGTGGTTCCAGCGCGCGCGCCGTGCCAAGCCCGGCTCGAATCATCGCAACTACTACGTGTGGTCCGACACCGACCAGAAGTACCAGGGTACGCGCATCATCTTCATCGACACGGAGCCGTCCAACTGGACGCACGACCCCGTGGCGGGCGCGTACTACTGGCACCGCTTCTATTCGCACCAGCCCGACCTGAACTTCGACAATCCCGCCGTGCTGCGCGAAGTGCTGCAGGTCATGCGCTTCTGGCTCGACATGGGCATCGACGGGTTGCGTCTGGACGCCGTGCCTTACCTCGTGGAGCGTGAAGGCACGAACAACGAGAACCTGCCCGAAACGCACGGCATTCTCAAACGGATACGTGCGGCCATCGACGAGCACTATCCGAACCGCATGCTGCTGGCCGAAGCGAACCAGTGGCCGGAAGATGTGCAGGAGTACTTCGGCAACGAAGACGAATGCCACATGGCGTTCCACTTCCCTCTCATGCCGCGCCTCTACATGGCGATTGCGAGCGAGGACCGCTTCCCGATTCTCGACATCATGAAGCAGACGCCTGACTTGCTGCCGAGCTGCCAGTGGGCGATCTTCCTGCGCAATCACGACGAACTCACGCTCGAAATGGTGACCGACTCCGAACGCGATTACCTCTGGAACACCTATGCGAGCGACCGACGCGCACGCCTGAACCTCGGCATTCGCCGGCGTCTAGCGCCGCTCATGGAGCGCGACCGCCGCCGGATCGAACTCATCAATTCGCTGCTGCTCTCCATGCCCGGCACGCCCGTGATCTATTACGGCGATGAACTCGGCATGGGCGACAACATTCACCTGGGCGACCGCGACGGCGTGCGCACGCCGATGCAGTGGTCGTCGGACCGCAACGGCGGCTTCTCGCGCGCCGACCCCGAACAGCTCGTGTTGCCGCCGCTCATGGGCTCGCTCTACGGCTACGATGCCATCAACGTCGAAGCGCAAAGCCGCGACCCGCATTCGCTGCTCAACTGGACGCGCCGCATGCTCGCCACGCGCCGGGCAAAGCAGGCGTTCGGGCGCGGCACGATCCGCTTCCTGCGTCCCGCGAACCGCAAGATCCTCGCGTATCTGCGCGAAATGCCGGGCGAAGCGCCGATCCTGTGTGTGGCGAATCTGTCGCGCGCGCCGCAGGCGGTGGAACTCGATCTTTCCGAATTCGCGGGCACGGCCCCTGTCGAAATGACGGCCGACTCTGTGTTTCCAGCCGTCGGGCAGTTGCCTTATCTGCTGACTTTCCCGCCCTACGGCTTCCTGTGGTTCCTGCTGAGCCCCGGCGATCAGCGGCCTTCCTGGAGCCAGCCGACCTCGGAGCAATTGCCCGAGTTCGTGACTGTAGTGCTCCGCGAAGGTCAGGCGGGCGCGACGCCCGAAAACGTGCGGCTGCTCGAATCGGAAGTGCTGCCTTCGTGGCTCTCGCGTCGCCGCTGGTTCGCCTCCAAGGACAAGCCGCTGCGCGCCGTGCGCCTCGCGGCGCTGACGACGATTTACGGCGCGGGCTTCGCGTTCACGGAGATCGAGGCCGAGCTTGCGGATGGCACGAGCGAGCGCTACGTACTCCCAATCGCCATTACGTGGGGCACCGAAATCACCACGCCGCTGCATATCCAGCTCGCGCTCTCGCGCGTGCGGCGCGGCCGCACGGTGGGCTATCTCACCGACGCGTTCTCGCTGCCATGGTTCGCCTATGGCGTGCTGCGCAAGCTGCGCGAGCACGCCACGGTGCCCACCGTCCAGCAGAGCACGATCCGCTTCGAGCCGACGGAGCGCCTCGACGAACTCGACCTTGGCGACACGCCGGAGGTGCGCTGGCTCGCCGCGGAGCAGAGCAACAGTTCGCTCGTGATCGCGGAAACCCTCGTGCTCAAGATCGTGCGCCGGCTCATGGCTGGCGTGCACCCCGAAGCGGAAATGAGCCGCTACCTCACGAAGCTCGGCTACGCGAACACTGCGCCGCTCTATGGCGAAGTGGTGCGCGTGGATCCCGCGGGCGTGCCGCACACGCTCATCATCGTGCAGGGTTTCATCGACAACCAGGGCAATGCGTGGGACTGGGCGCTAGATTATCTGCGCCGCACGATCGACGAACTCGCGCTCGCCATGGACGACGACACGAGCGTCGACCAGGCGCACGAGGAAGAAGCCGTGCAGGGATACTGCGCGGTGATCGGCGCCATCGGCAAGCGCCTGGGCGAGTTGCACGCGATGCTATCCAGACCCAGCGACGACGACGCATTCGCGCCCGTCGCCGCCACACCCGACGACGTGCGCGCCTGGGTCGACGACACGAAGACCATGGTCAATGAAGCGCTCGACATCGTCGCGCGGCATACGGGTGAAGACGACCAAACGCTCGACGAAGACGCACGCGATCTCGCACGCAGCTTGATCGATCGCCGCAAGGCGCTCGTCGCGAAGATCGACGAACTCGTGCAGGACGACACGAAGGCCGCGCGCATCCGCATACACGGCGATTTCCACCTGGGCCAGGTCCTGCTTTCCCAGGGCGACGCGTATTTGATCGACTTCGAAGGCGAGCCCGCGCGAGCGCTCGAATACCGGCGCGCAAAGACGTCGCCGCTGCGCGACGTGGCGGGCCTGTTGCGCTCGCTCTCGTATGCGGGAGCCGCCGCGCAATCGACGCTGGAAAACGCGCCGCAGCAACTCGTCGATCGCAAGCGTGCGCTCTTCGAACGCTTCCGCGGCTATGCTGGCGAAGCGTTCCTGAGCCAGTATCGCGCAGCCGTGGCCGAAGGACCGCTCACGCTCGTAAGCGCTTCGCAGGAGCAGGCGCTGCTCGACCTGTTCCTGATCGAGAAGGCGGCCTACGAGATCCGCTACGAGGCGGCCAACCGCCCCACCTGGCTCGCGCTGCCGGTACGCGGTCTCGCGGCGCTAGCGGCGCGCGTGCTCGGGCTCACGCAGTCAACTCAATCGCGTTCCGGCGGAGGTGGCCATGGTTGAACGCGCGCCCCAAGCCGGCCTGAATCCCCACGACGCCGACGCACTCGCCGGCGCGTACCACTCCGATCCTTTCTCTGTGCTCGGGCTGCACTGGGTGGACGGCGCCCCCTACGTGCGCGCATGGCTGCCGAACGCTTCGGGCGCGAGCGTGGTGGCGCGCGACCGCGCCCACACGCTCGGCGAACTCTCGCTCGTGCATCCCGCAGGACTCTACGCAGGACCACTCGCGGAAGCGGTGCCCTACCGGCTCGCGGTCGACTGGCATGGCGTGAGCCAGGAAATCGAGGATACCTATTCATTCGGCCCGCAGCTTTCGCATGAAGCGCTCGTGCGTCTCGCAGACGGCGACCCCTACGCGGTGCTCGAATGCCTCGGCGCGCGGCCCTTGACCTGCGATGGCGTGCCCGGCGTGCGCTTTGCTGTCTGGGCGCCAAATGCGAAGCGCGTCTCCGTAGTGGGCGACTTCAACGCGTGGGACGGGCGGCGTCACCCCATGCGGCTGCGCCACGAAGCAGGCGTATGGGAGCTTTTCATTCCGCGTGTAGCGTCCGGCGCGCGCTACAAGTACGAGATACTCGGCGCGCGCGGCGTGGTCCTGCCGCTCAAGGCCGATCCCTGCGCGCTCCAGACGGAACGCCCGCCGGGCACGGCTTCGATCGTCGCACCCGTCGAAGCGATCGACCACTACGCGTGGCGCGATCAGGAGTGGCTGCAAACGCGCGCCGAACGGCAGAACGCGCGCGCGGCGATGTCGGTCTACGAGGTGCATGCGCCTTCGTGGCTGCCCACGCAAGGCGCCGACGCCCCGGCGCCCGACTGGGGTGCACTCGCCGAACGCCTGATCCCCTACGCGCAGGGCATGGGCTTCACGCACATCGAATTGCTGCCCGTGGCGGAACATCCGTTTGGCGGCTCGTGGGGCTATCAGCCGCTATCGCAGTTCGCCCCCACCGCGCGTCTTGGCGCGCCGGTGGACTTCGCGGCGTTCGTCGACCGCGCGCACGAAGCGGGACTTGGCGTGATTCTCGACTGGGTGCCCGCGCACTTCCCGAACGACGCGCACGGTCTCATCGATTTCGACGGCACGGCGCTCTACGAACATGCCGACCCGCGCGAGGGCTATCACCCCGACTGGAACACGATGATCTACAACCTGGGACGCCGCGAGGTGAGCGCGTTCCTGGTCGCGTCGGGCCTTGCGTGGCTCATGCGCTATCACGTGGACGGGCTACGCGTGGACGCGGTCGCCTCGATGCTCTACCGCGACTATTCGCGCGCGCAAGGCGAGTGGGTGCCCAACATCTATGGCGGCCGCGAGAATCTCGAATCGATTGCGTTTCTCAAGCGTCTCAATCACGAAACGCAATACGTTCCGCAACGCCCCGGCGTCATCACCATTGCCGAGGAATCCACAGCTTGGCCAGGCGTCACGGCGCGCCCCGAGGATGGCGGCCTCGGCTTCCAGTTCAAGTGGAACATGGGCTGGATGCACGACACGCTGCACTACATGCACGAAGACTCCGTTTATCGCCGCTATCACCATCACCTGATGACGTTTGCGATGGTCTACGCCTGGTCCGAACGCTTCGTGCTGCCGCTGTCGCACGACGAAGTAGTGCACGGCAAAGGGTCGCTGCTAGGCAAAATGCCAGGCGACCGCTGGCAAAAGTTCGCGAACCTGCGCGCGTATTTCGGCTTCATGTGGGCGCACCCCGGCAAGAAGCTGCTGTTCATGGGCGGCGAGTTCGGGCAGATGGCCGAATTCGATCACGACGGTACGCCGCACTGGAACCTGCTCGACGACCCGCTGCACCGCGGCGTGCAAACGCTCGTGCGCGACCTCAACCGCCTCTACGCGAGCGAGCCCGCGCTCTACACGCTCGACTCGGAACCCGGCGGCTTCGAATGGCTTGTTTCGGACGACAACGAAAACAGCGTGCTCGCATGGCGCCGCGTGGACGGCTCGGGCCGCGAGATCGTGGTGATCTGCAACTTCACGCCGGTGCCGCGCCACGGCTACCGTATCGGCATGCCGCAGCCGGGACAGTGGGAAGAAGCGCTCAACACCGACGCCGAGGTGTACGGCGGCTCGAACACAGGCAACGGAGGCCTCGTTGCCACGGAGAGCGTGGTGAGCCACGGCAAGCCGCAGTCGGCCGCATTCGTCCTGCCGCCACTCGGCACGCTGATCCTGCGCCTGCGCCGATAAGCCGGCGCCGCGGCGGGATTTGATCAGGAAGCCGATGCAAAACGAAAAACAACACATGGAGCATCGTCATGGCAAACGGTCCGCCTGAGCGCCTGCTGCCCGGCTCCCCCTGGCCGCTCGGGGCGACGTGGGACGGCCTCGGCACCAACTTTGCCGTGTTCTCGGCCCATGCATGGCGCATCGAGCTGTGCCTCTTCGACCCCACCGGCCGCAAGGAACGTATTCGCTACACCTTGCCCGAATGCACGGATGAGGTGTGGCACGGCTATCTGCCGGGCGCGCATCCCGGCACCGTCTACGGCCTGCGCGCGCATGGGCCCTATCAGCCGCATCTGGGGCACCGCTTCAATCCGCACAAGCTGCTGGTGGACCCTTACGCGAAGCAGCTCATCGGCCAGTTTCGCTGGTCGG
Source organism: Paraburkholderia sp. CNPSo 3274 (assembly GCF_024206475.1). GTDB lineage: Bacteria > Pseudomonadota > Gammaproteobacteria > Burkholderiales > Burkholderiaceae > Paraburkholderia. Next base: position 27,109 of record NZ_JAMBPR010000071.1, on the reverse strand, counting down.
ACACGCTCTATGGCTACCGCGCGCATTCGAACCGCGTGGACCTCTCGATCGACCGGCGCGATTCCGCGCCGGCCATGCCCAAGTGCATGGTCGTCAACGACAAATTCGACTGGTCGCGCGATCGGCGGCCCAATACGCCGTGGGGCGACACCGTCATCTACGAGGCGCATCTGCGCGGTCTTTCGATGCAGCGTCACGATTTGCGCACGCACATGCGGGGCACCTTCGCCGGGCTGGCGGCGCCACGTTTCATCGAGCACCTGCACAAGCTCGGCGTGACGGCCATCGAGATCTTGCCGGTGCACGCGTTTCTCTCCGAGCGCTTTCTGGTCGATCGTGGACTGCGCAACTACTGGGGCTACAACGCGGCCGCGTTCTTCGCACCCGAGCCAGGCTACCTCGTGGGCTACGACACCGACGAAATGCGCATTGCCGTGCGGCAGCTTCATGCGGCGGGTCTCGAAGTCTTTCTCGACGTGGTCTACAACCATACCTGCGAAGGCGGCGAAATGGGCCCCACCGTCTCGTGGCGCGGCCTCGACAACGCCAGCTATTACCGCTGCGTGCCTGGCGACGAGCGCCACTTCATCAACGACACGGGCTGCGGCAACACGCTCGACCTTTCGCATCCGCGCGTGCTGCAGATGGTCGCCGACTCGCTGCGCCACTGGGCCACGTCATATGGCATCGACGGCTTTCGCTTCGACCTTGGCGTCACGCTCGGGCGCGAGCCCGCGGGCTTCGACCCGAACGGCGGCTTCTTCGACGTGCTGCGCCAGGACCCCGTGCTTTCCCAATGCAAGCTGATTTCCGAGCCGTGGGACGTGGGCCCCGGCGGCTATCAGCTTGGCAACCACCCGCCCGGCTTTTCCGAATGGAACGATCGCTTTCGCGACAGCGTGCGGCGCTACTGGCGCGGCGCGCCGGGCCAGCGCGCCGACCTCGCGGCACGCCTGACCGGCAGTGCGGACCTGTTCGACAAACGCAAGCGCCGGCCCTGGGCGTCGATCAATTTCGTCACCTCGCACGACGGCTTCACGCTCGCCGACCTCGTTTCGTACGAGCGCAAGCATAACGAAGCCAACGGCGAAGAAAACCGCGACGGCCACAATGAAAACTGGAGCGCGAACTGGGGCGTGGAAGGCACGACCGACGACCCCGCCATCCTCGCCACGCGCGCGCGCGTGGCCCGCTCCATGATGGCCACGCTCTTCATCGCGCTCGGCACACCCATGCTGCTCGCGGGCGACGAGGCCTGCCGCACGCAACGCGGCAACAACAACGCGTACTGCCAGGACAACGATATCTCGTGGTTCGACTGGGCGCTCGCCGATACGCCGCAGGGCAAGGCCATGACCCGTTTCGCCGCGCGTGTGATCGCGCTGCGCCGCGAACATCCGCTGCTGCACGAAACGCGCTTTCTGTTCGGCGAGCGCGAACTGATGCCCGGCGTGCACGACATCGACTGGTTCGACGAACGCGGCGAGCCGCTCTCGCCCGAGGCCTGGCACGACCCGGAAGCGAGCGCGTTCACCATGCGGCGCGCGGGAGCGGGACTCCACGGCCAAATGGAAGTATTGTTGATGATGCTGAACGCCTCGCAGGGCGCGGTGACCTTCGTCGCGCCCGCGCCGCGCATGGCATGGGAGGTGCTGCTCGATACCGCGCGGCCCGACGCGGCGCCCTACGCGCTGCCCGACACGACGTACGAACTGGCTGCGCGCGCGCTCGCCGTGCTCCGCGCCCGTCCGGCGCGCGCCGACACGCACCGGCCACGGGGCACGCGCGGCGACGCGCCAACGCCGGACCCGCGCCGCACGCCGGGTGCGCCCGAATCGGGCGCACCTGCGGGCCCGAACGAAGCCGCCGCTGGATGAGTCAAGGAAGCAATGAGGAAGCAAACCAGGAATCCACCATGTCCCCGCTTTCGCACGATCCGCACACCCGCCAGTACATGCATTGCCTGCCGTTCGGCGCGCAGTTGATCGGCGCGGCGCACGCGCAGCCGCATACGCGCTTTCGCTTTTGGGCGCCGTCGTGTCAAACGGTGCAGGTCGTGTTCGAGAACGTGAGGGACACGCCGCCGCTCGACATGACGCCGAGCGGCAACGGCTGGTTCGAAGCGCAGGCGCCGTGCGGACCGGGCACGCTGTATCGCTACTGCATCGACGGCCAGCAACGCGTACCCGACCCCGCATCGCGGTTCCAGCCGCAGGGCGTGCACGGGCCGAGCGAAGTGCTCGACCCGCGCGCGTACGCCTGGCAGCATGCACACTGGCAAGGACGCCCCTGGGAAGAAACCGTGATCTACGAACTGCACGTGGGCGCGCTGGGCGGATATCAGGGAGTCATGAAACGTCTGCCTGCGCTCGCAGCGCTTGGCGTGACGGCCGTCGAGCTCATGCCGCTCAACGACTATCCGGGCGAGCGCGGGTGGGGCTACGACGTCGTGCTGCCTTACGCGCCGCACGCGGCCTATGGCAGTCCTGACGAACTGAAAGCGCTTGTCGATGCCGCGCATGGGCTGGGGCTGCAGATGTTCATCGACGTCGTGTACAACCACTTTGGCCCCGACGGGAACTGGCTTGGCCACTACGCCAAGCCGTTTTTCCGCGAGGATGTGAAGACGCCGTGGGGCGAAGCGCTCGACTTCGACCGCTTCGAAGTGCGCGACTTCTACTGCGACAACGCGCTCTACTGGCTCACGGAATATCGCTTCGACGGTCTGCGCATCGACGCTGCGCACGCGATCGGCAACACCGACTGGCTGCGCGAGCTGGCCGACCACGTGAAGGCGCGCGTCGAGCCCGGCCGGCATGTGCACCTTGTGCTCGAAAACGAGCACAACGAAGCCAATCTGCTCGAATCGCACTTCAGCGCGCAATGGAACGACGACGCGCATCACTGCTTTCACGTGCTGCTGACCGGCGAATCGGAAGGCTACTATCGCGCCTTCAAGGATTCCCCCATCGGCAAACTCGCGCGCGTGCTCGGCGAAGGCTTCGTGTACCAGGGCGACCCGTCGCCCGTACACGCGGGCAAGCCGCGCGGCGAACCGAGCGCGCACCTGCCGCCCACCGCGTTCGTCATGTTTTTGCAGAACCACGACCAGATCGGCAACCGCGCGCTCGGCGACCGGCTGCGCACGCTGGCCGACGATGACGCCCTGCGCGCGGCCACGGCAATGCTGCTGCTTTCGCCGCAAATTCCGCTGCTCTTCATGGAAGAGGAATACGGCTCGACGCAGCCGTTCCAGTTCTTCACAGCATTCACCGGCCAGCTCGCCGATGCGGTACGCGAAGGCCGCCGCCGCGAATTCAAGGCATTCAGCGCGTTCGACGACGAAGCAAGCCGTGCGCGCATCCCCGATCCGAACGATCTGCAGACCTTCGTGAATTCGTCGCCGCCGGCTGACGCGCCGCTCGACGGCGAACGGCGCGAATGGATGCACTTCTATCAATCGGCGCTGTGCGTGCGCGCGCATTTGCTCATGCCGCGCCTGCGCCACGCACGGGCGCTCGGCGCGACCGTGCTCGCCGACGACGCCGCGAACGGCCTCGCCGCGCTCGTCGCGCGCTGGCGCCTCGACGACGGCGAAACGCTCACGGTCGCGCTGAACCTGGGCCGCGACGGCGCGACGCTCAGTCCACGGCCCGAGGGTATGGTGATCTTCGAAACGCCGCCGCGCGCGCGCGACCATGCCGACAATGGCGTGCTGCCCGAGAGCGCCTGCATTGCGTGGCTCACCGGCGACGTGCCCGAGTATTCGAGCGAACACGACGCGCGCGTCATGCACCGCGAGGAGCCCTACGCATGAGCACGGCGCGCCGCAGCGAAACGCTCGCGACCCTCGCCGCACGCGCGGGCTTCGAGGTCGAATGGACCGACGCGCACGGCGCCGTGCAGCGCGTGCCCAACAGCACGCTCGCCGCTCTGCTGGAATGCGCGGGCCTGCCTTGCGCCAACGCCACGCAAATCCGCCAGAGCACCTCCACGCTCAACGCGGAACAGTCGGCACGGCGACTGCCGCCGCTCATCACCGCCGAATACGACAGCGCGATCGAGTTGCCGCATTCGGCCGTACGCGCGGGCAGCCACTATCGTATCGACCTCGAAAGCGGCGAGCATATCGAGGGCCGCTTCACCTCGCCGCGCGGCGAGAGCGCGCTGCTCGCGCCGCTTGCCGAGCCGGGCTACCACACGCTGACAGTCAACGACCATCGCTTGACGATCGCGGTCGCGCCGCCGCACTGCCATACCGTCGCCGACGCCTGGCACGCACGTCACGGCGAAAGCGGCACGGTGCCGCCGCTGTGGGGGCTCGCCGCACAATTGTATGGACTACGACGCAATGGCGACGGCGGGATCGGCGACTACACCGCGCTTGCCTTGCTGGCGAGCGAAAGCGCGCGGCGCGGCGCGCAGGCGCTCGCGGTGAGCCCGACCCATGCGATGTTCAGCGCCGAGCCGGGACACTTCAGCCCTTATTCGCCTTCGTCGCGCCTGTGGGTCAACGTCGCGCATATCGACCCGAATGCGGCATTCGGCGCCAAGGCCGCGCACGACGCGAGCGTGGCCGCGAACGCGGGCGACGCCTGGCGCGAACTCGAAGCCGCGCCGCTCGTGGACTGGCAACGTGCGTTGCCACTCAAGCTCAAGGTGCTGCGCGCGCTGTTCGAGCGCTTCGACACGGAAGAGCGCGCGAGCGGCTCGCCGCGTGCCGCCGCCTTCGACGCCTTCCGCGCGCAGGGCGGCGAGGCGCTCGAAGATCACGCGCGTTTCGAGGCGCTGCAGGAAGCCATGCTGCGCGGCCCCGGCGGCGAGCGCCACTGGCGCGACTGGCCCGAGCCGCTGCGCGACCCGCGCAGCGCCGACGTGGCGACGTTTGCGCAAGAGCACCGTCGCGAAGTCGACTTTCACTGCTTCCTGCAATGGCTCGCGGCGCAAGGGCTCTCGGGCGCGCAGCGCAGCGCGCGCGAGGCCGGCATGGCGATCGGCCTCGTCGCCGACCTCGCCGTGGGCTGCGACGGCGCCGGCTCGCACGCGTGGTCGCTGCCGCAGGACATGCTGCAACGCGTTTCGGTCGGCGCACCGCCCGACATCTTCAACCAAGCCGGGCAAAGCTGGGGCCTCACGACGTTCTCGCCGCGCGCCATGCACAACAACGGCTTTCGCGCGTTCATCGACATGCTGCGCGCGGCCTTCGCCCATGCCGGCGGCGTGCGCATAGACCATATCCTCGGGCTGCGCAGGCTCTGGCTCGTGCCCGAAGGCGAAAGCGCGCGCCACGGCGCGTATCTGCGCTACCCGTTCGACGACCTCGTGCGGCTCATCGCGCTCGAATCGTGGCGGCATCGCGCGATCGTGATTGGCGAAGACCTCGGCACCGTGCCGCCAGGGCTGCGCGAGCGGCTCGCCGCGCACGGCCTCTATGGCATTCGCGTGCTGTGGTTCGAGCACGACGGCAAGGGCTTTCTCGCGCCCGCGCGCTGGGACCCGCACGGCGTCGCGACGACCACCACCCATGATCTGCCGACCGTCGCGGGCTGGTGGAGCGGCGCGGACATCGACTGGCGCAACCGCATCGGCCAGACGCTCCCGCGTGCCGACGGACTCGACCCCGTCGCGCTCGACCACGCGCGGCGCGCGACAGATCGCGTCGCGCTCTGGCATGCGCTGCAGCACAGCGGGCTCGCGCCGCGCGACACCGATCCGCCGCCGGCCGACGAACCGCCCGTGAATGCCGCGCTCGCCTATGTCGCGGCAACGAGGAGCCCGCTCGTCACCTGCCCGCTCGAAGACCTGCTAGCGTTGTCCGACCAGCCGAATCTGCCCGGCTCGATCGACGAGCATCCGAACTGGCGCCGCCGCCTGCCGCTGCCCGTCGAGTCGCTGTTCGCCGATCCGGCCGTCGCCGCGCGCCTCGAAGCCGTCATACGCGCACGCGAGGCCGTCGCGCGCTCGCAGGCCGACCCGAGCGCCGGTGCAGGCGCGATCGACGCCAACTCAACCGCCAGCGCGGCGCCAAGCGCGCCCGAAAAGAAGCCGACGCCATGACACACCCTCGCGCGACGCTGCGCCTGCAGCTCCATCACGGCTTCACGTTCGTCGACGCGCTCGCGCAGCTCGACTACTTCGCCGCGCTCGGCGTGAGCCATCTCTATCTTTCTCCCGTCACGACCGCGCAGCCCGGATCGATGCACGGCTACGACACCGTCGACTACGGAACGGTGAGCGCCGAACTGGGCGGCGAAGGGGCACTGCGCCGCTTCGCCGCGAAAGTGCACGAGCGCGGCATGGGCATCATCGCCGACTTCGTGCCGAATCACATGGGCGTGGGCGGCGGCCACAACGCCTGGTGGCTGGACATCCTCGAATGGGGACGTCACAGCGCGTACGCGCGCCACTTCGACGTGGACTGGCACTCGCCCGACCCAGCCCTGCGCGGCAAGGTGCTGATGCCCTTTCTCGGCGCACAGTACGGCGAAGAACTCGCCGCAGGCCGCATCGAGCTGAAGTTCGACCCCGCCGCAGCGCGCTTTTACGTGCAGTACGGGCCGCACGTGTGCCCGATCTGCCCTGCCGACTACGCGGCGCTCCTGCAGTCCGCGAACCGCGCCGATCTCAATACGCTCGCCGGGCCCTTCCAGGGCATCACGACCCAGCCCGACGATCAGGCGCGCGCCGCCGCCGGGCGCGACGCGCTGCGCGCGTTCGTCGAGCGTGCCGGCACGGACCCCATCGACTTCGTTCTGGAATCCTATTCAAGTGGCGACCCGGTGCCGCGCGAGCGGCTGCACCGTCTGCTGGAGCGCCAGCACTTCCGGCTCGCGTGGTGGCGCACCGCCACCGACGAGATCAACTGGCGGCGCTTCTTCGACATCACCGCGCTCGCCGGCGTGCGTGTGGAACGTCACGACGTGTTCGAGGCCGTGCACAAGCTCATGTTTCGCCTCTACGCCGACGGCGTGATCGACGGCCTGCGCATCGACCATATCGACGGGCTCGCGGACCCGCGCGAGTACTGCGAACGCCTGCGGCAACGGCTCGCTTCGCTGCGCGCCACGCCGCCTTTCATCGTGGTCGAGAAGATCCTCGCGCAAGGCGAAGCGCTGCGCGACGACTGGCCCGTGCAAGGCACGACAGGCTACGACTTCATGAACGACGTGGGCGCCTTGCTGCACGATCCCGCGGGCGCAGCGCCGCTCGCCGAAGCGTGGGCCGCCATTTCCGGCGACGACCGTCCGTTCGCGGCCTACGCGCTGGACGCGCGCCGCGAGATGCTGGCCGCCTATCTCCCCGCGGAACTCGACCATGTGACGCGCGCGCTGCACCGCATCGCGCGCGAACTTCCGGGCACGCGCGACACCACCTATGCGTCGGTGCATCGCGTGGCCGCGCATCTGGCCGTGTACTTCCCGATCTACCGGATCTATCCGCTGAACGGCTTGCGCAGCGCGCTCGACAGTCGTTACTTCGACGTTGCGCTCGAAGCCGCGAGACGCGCGCTGCCGCGCGCGAGCCTCGCGGCGCTCGACCTGGTCGATGGTTGGCTCGGCGGACGCGCGCCCGAACCGGCCGCGAACAACATCAGCAGCGGCAGCGGCAACAGTGGCGGCGGCGGTGCCAGGACGCCACGCGCCGCGCCGGCCGGCGCGAACGCGAGTGCGGGCAACAATCAGGCGAATACGCCGCTCAGCCACGCGCTCATCGCGCAACGCACGGCGCTCGCGCTGTTCTCGCAGCTCACCGCGCCGCTCGCGGCGAAGGCCACGGAGGACACCGCGCTCTATCGCTACGGCCGCTTGCTCTCGCGTAACGAAGTGGGCGCGGACCCCGACGATTTCGCGCGCACGCCACACGACTTTCATGCGGCGAACCGGTTGCGCCAGCGGCGTCCTTATGGGCTGCTCGCCACGGCCACGCACGACCACAAGCGCGGCGAGGACGTGCGCGCGCGGCTCGCCGTACTGAGCGAGATCGCAGGCGACTGGAGCGCCACGCTGCGCGCCTGGTCGACGCTGAACCAGACGCATCGCCGCAACGACGGGGCGGCCGGCGCGGCCTGGTCGCCGGGACCGTCCGCCGAGGCGATGCTGTATCAAACGCTGGTGGGCTGCTGGCCGCCCGAACTGGACCCAGGCGACGAAGCGGGCGTGCACGCGCTAGCGGAACGCGTCTCGAAGTGGCTGCTCAAAGCGTTGCGCGAAGCAAAGCTGCGCACGAACTGGCTCTCGCCCGACGAAACCTATGAATCGGAGTGCCAGGCATTTCTCTTCGATATCCTCGCACCGCAACGGCGCGACGGCTTCCTGCAGGCGCTTGCCGAATTCGTCGCTCGTGTGGCGCCCGTGGGGGCGCTCAATACGCTGCTGCAAACGGTGCTGCGGCTCACGTCGCCGGGCGTGCCCGATCTCTATCAGGGCACCGAACTGTGGGATTTCAGCCTCGTCGATCCGGATAACCGGCGGCCTGTCGATTATGCCGCCCGCGCGGCCGCGCTCGACGAGCAAGCGCCCGCCTCGAAGCTGAAGGACTGGCGCAACGCACAGGTGAAACTGGCCACCGTGCGCCGCCTGCTTGCGCTGCGAGCGAGCGCGCCCGAGCTGCTGCGCGAAGGCGACTATCTACCGCTCACAGTCAGCGGCGCGCAGGCCTCGCATGTGATCGCGTTCGCGCGCCATCACGGCAATGCGTGGGCCGTTGTGATCGGCACACGCCTCGCGGCGGGGTTGCTGGCAGGCGACACGCCCCTCGTCGCGCCCGAACGCTGGGAAGATACGACGGTCGAATTGCCTAAGGGATGTGCGCAAGCCACGCTGCACGACTGGCTCAGCGACGCAACGCACACGGTGCGCGAAGGCGGTACGCTCGCACTGCGCGACATCCTGAGCGCAATGCCCGTTGCCGTGCTCGCCACACTCGCGCGCAGCTAGGCTGCACGCGAGGCGCGCTCAGCCGCCCTCGTCCTCGAGATCTTTCGGATACACGCGCACGAGCACGATGCGCGGTCCCTTCATCTTCTTCACGACGATGTCGAAGCGGTCGAACTCCACGCGCTGTCCTTCGGTGGGCAGGTCGTTGAGCGCATGGATCACGAGGCCGCCCACCGACTCCGCGCGCCCTTCGTCGATGTCGATGCCGAGCGCCTGCTCCAACGACACCACAGGCAGGCTGCCGCGGCCCATCAGCGTGCCGTCGTCCATGCGGGTCCAGTCGGTGTCGGCCTGGTGAAACTCGTCGTGAATCTGGCCCACGAGCGCGCCGAGCAGATTGTCGAGCGTGAGAAAGCCGACCGGGCGGGCGCCCTTGTGCCCCACCAGCGCGAAATGCGGCGCGCCCTTGCGAAAGCGGCGAAACAGCGCGAGTGCGGGCGTGTCGGGCCGCACGTATTGCACGGGGCGAACGAACTTGCCGAGATCGCTGAGTGCGTTGCCCGCCTCGCGCGCGAGCAGCAGGTCCTTCAGGTGGATAAGGCCCGCCACGCGTTCGCCCGCGGCGTCTTCGAACAGCGGGTAGCGGCTGAAACGATGGCGCGCCACGATCTGCATGTTCTCGCGCAGCGACAGGTCGCGGCGCAGGCCCACCATTTCGTGGGTAGGCCGCATGAGGTCGGAAATGGTGAGGCGCGAGAAGTCGAGCGAATGGGCGAGCGTGTTCCATTCGTCGGCGTTATAGGCGTTCGCGGCCGGCGCGGGGAGCAGCGGCACCGCGCTGTTTGCGCCTTTTGCGCCACGCGGCTCGTGCATCGCGTCATGCGCCTCGGCCTGGGCGGCGGCGCGGCGGCTGCGCAGGATCAGCTTGAGTTCGTCGGTCGAATAGTGCGTGTCGTGGCCATGCTCCGACGCAAGGCCCGCGAGACGCAGCACCGCGTTCGCGCTCGAATTGAGCACCCAGATCGCGGGATACATGGTCCAGTAGAAGCCGTAGAGCGGCATGGCCGTCCACAGCGAGATCTTCTCGGCCTGGCGGATGGCGAGCGACTTCGGCGCAAGCTCGCCCACCACGATGTGCAGGAACGAAATGACCGTGAACGCGAACACCAGCGAGATGGCGTGCACGAGTTGCGCTGATTGCACGCCGAGCAGTTCGAATACCGGCGCGAGCAATTGCGCGAAAGCCGGCTCACCGATCCAGCCGAGGCCGAGCGAAGCGAGCGTGATGCCGAGCTGGCACGCGGAAAGATAGGCATCGAGCTGGCCATGAACCTTGGCGAGCAGGCGGCCGCGCAGGCCGTGCTGCTGCGTGAGGCTCTGCACGCGCGTGGCGCGCAGCTTGACGAGGCCGAACTCGGCCGCGACGAAGAAACCGTTGAGGGCAACGAGCAGGAACGCCCCGATGAGGGCGAGAAGCTGGATCAAGACACATGGCTCCGAAGGACGAAGCGCTCAGTATAAGGGTGCAAGGCGAATGAAAGGTACGAGCGGGCTCAATACCGCCCGCGGCTCACGCGGCGGTCGTTCGCGTGCGGCCCGGCTCGATCGCCGCTCACGCGCCATGCAGCGGCACATTCAACACAAGCGCCATCTCCTCGCCCTCGCCCACGAGAGCCGGCGCCTCGAAGCGCCCGCCATGCGCCTCGGCCACACGATGGCACAGCGCCAGCACCCAGGCGTAGCGCCCCGCTTCCTGCTGCTCGCTCGCCTGGGCGCGCGCGAACGGTTCCAGCACATGCGCCAGTGCGTCGTCGGTGAGCGCCGCACGCGTGGCGTGCCATTGCACTTCCAGTTGGGCGGCAGTGGCGCTCGCGCTCGCCGCGAGCGTCACGCTTGCTCCCTGAGCACTCGTTTCCGCCGCGAACACCAGCATCAGCCACAGCGCCTGCGCAATGCGTTCGCGGTCGCCGTCGAGCGTCGCCGCGCCTGTCGTGTCCTGCACCGCGAACGTCACGCCGCGCGCATTGCCGAGCGCGGCGCGGGCGTCATCCACGGCCTCGCCGATCAGCGCCGCGACGGCGAACGGCGCGCGCTCGATACGCAGCTTGCGCGTTTCGGCGCGCGTGGTATCGACGAGCGTTTCGAGCAGCCGAACCTGCTGCTCCACGCCCGTGCGAATGCCGCCCAGCGCCCGTTGCGCGGCGGCGTCGGCGTTGTCGATCTTGCGTTCGAGCACGTAAGCCCAGCTATGGATTGCGTTGAGCGGGCTGCGCAGATCATGCGAGACGCGCGAGAGAACGTGGTCGCGCATGAAAAGCGCTGCCTCGGCGCACAGGCGCGCCGTGCGCTCGGTACGGTTTTGCGAAGTCGACACCATCTGATTCCTCGTATTTCGCCACAAGCCGGGCGAGCGGTCCCCATTATAGGCAGCGGGTAGCGAGCATCCCGCGTGCCCGACAAGCCGCAGGCCGCCCGGCCCTGCAAAGCGCCTACAATAACGGGCTCAACCTATCCGAATCAGGAGTTTTTCCATGTCTATCGTGACCACCGAATCCGGCCTCAAGTACGAGGACCTGACCGAAGGCACCGGCGCCGAAGCCAAGGCCGGCCAGACCGTCAGCGTGCACTACACCGGCTGGCTGACGGACGGCCAGAAGTTCGATTCGAGCAAGGACCGCAACGACCCGTTCGCCTTCGTGCTGGGCGGCGGCATGGTCATCAAGGGCTGGGACGAAGGCGTGCAGGGCATGAAGGTGGGCGGCGTGCGCAAGCTGACGATTCCGCCGCAACTGGGCTACGGCGTGCGTGGCGCGGGCGGCGTGATTCCGCCGAACGCGACGCTCGTGTTCGAAGTCGAGCTGCTCGACGTCTGATGTTCGCTTGACGCTTCACGGCGCTCGCCTTATTTGCAACCGCAACCGGTCATCATGAATCCGCATCACCACGCTCCCGTCACCGCGCCCGGCGTCGAACTGCGCCGCTACGGCGCGATCGAGGAAACCGATCTGCACAATTTTCACCAGATCGTGCTCGGTCTCGACGGCGAGATGGAGATGACCGTGAACGGCCAGGGCGAGCGCATCGACAGTTGTTCCGCATGGCTCATTCCAGCGGGCGCGCGGCACGACTACATGGGTATTGGCGATAACCGCCAGCTCGTGCTCGACCTGCCCGCGGCAACGCTCGCGGTGCCCGAACGGCTTTTCGACACCGCGCGCGCCGTGCGCCTCGACCCCGCGCTCACGCAGCTCGTGAGCCAGATCGCGCAGCGCGCCGCCGCGGCCGCGCCGCCTCGCGACAGCGCCGACCTGCGCGCGCGCCGCTTTCACTGGGACGCCTCGGCGCGCCTGTGCGCGGCATTCATCGCACAAACCGGCGTGGCGGCAAGCGCCCAATTCGGTGCGGCTGCCGGGTTGGACTTCGCCCGCATCGACCGGTGGCTGCGCGCGCATCTCGCTCAGCCGCTGCGTATTGCCGATCTCGCCGCGCATTGCGGCTTCGGCATGCGGCGCTTTCATCAGCTTTTTATCGAAGCGTTCGGCGAGACGCCGCATCGCTATTTACAGCGGCTGCGGCTCGACACTGCGCTCACGCTGCTCGCCGACCCGCGCGAGTCGCTCACCGACATCGCCCTCGAAGTGGGCTTCGGCGACCAGAGCGCGTTCACGCACGCGTTCACGCGCCGCTTTGGGCTCGCGCCCGGCCAGTGGCGCGCGCTGCCGTCGCACTGAGCGCGCAGGCGCGGCTCATTCGTCGAAGCGGTATTCCCACGCGGCGCGTGCGCCCACCGCCACGCGCTTGCCCGCGCCCGTCACGACCATCGCGTTCTGGCCGAACGTGAGGCCGCCGTCTACGCGCGGATCGGCGCGAAACACGGCAAGCGTGTCGAGCGGTTCGGTGGGCCATTGCGCGTCGCGCTCGCCCGTCTGCTGATCGATCGTCGTGATCGGGCAGCGCGCGCAGGGCTTCACGAAGCGCAGCACGATCTCTTCGCCGCCCGTTGCGGATTCGATGGCGAGCGTGTCGATGAAGTCTTCCTCGAATGCATCGCCGACGTCGCCGACGACGATGTTCGGACGAAAACGCGCCATCGGCACGGGCGGCGCGCCCTTCGCCGCGAGGCGCTCGTTGAGTTCCGCGAGCGACGCCTCGCTGGTCACGAGAATCGGAAAGCCGTCGGCGAATTGCGTGGGCGCATCTTCGCCGCTTGTCCACTTCTTGCTCGCGAGACGCGTCACGTCGTGCGCGAAGCGCAGCAGGCGCACCGGCACGCCAATTGCCTGCGTGAACCACTGCGCCGCGTGATCGCCTTCGTCGAGCGCTTCGAAATCGTCGTCCCAGACCGAGGCCGGCACGCGCGCCTCGCCGCCGCGCGGCGCGAACGGCAGATGGAGCGCGTCGCTCATCCCTTCCATAGTGAGGCGCACGCCATCTTCGACGAATGTGGGCACGATGAGCGCCATGGCGGCGTATTGGCGCTGCGTGACGAGCCGGCCGTTCTCGTCGGCGACCATCCAGTGGCGGTCCCACTCGATCCCCTTCAGGCCGAGCTGAGCATCGTCAAGCGCGATCGCGCCGCATGACTTCACGGGATAGACGAACAACGCACGAACAATGGGCATGGCGAACTCACGGGATAGTCATAAGGAATTGGGCCGAGCAGCGCTCGACCCATGATCATACAACCGCTGCTAAAACAGCTTACTGCGCCGCATCGAGCCCGCGCGCGAGATCGTTACGCACGTCCTGCACGTTTTCGAGGCCAACGGCCAGGCGGATCAGCCCTTCGGTGATGCCGGCCGCCGCGCGCGCTTCAGGTGCGATACGGCCGTGCGTCGTCGTGGCCGGGTGCGTGATGGTCGTGCGCGTATCGCCGAGATTGCCGGTGATCGAACAGATCTTCGTGCCGTCGATCACGCGCCAGGCATTCGCGCGCTGCTGCTCCGGCGTGTCGCCCTTCACTTCGAACGAGACGATCGCGCCGCCCAGCTTCTGCTGCCGCATGGCGAGCGCATGCTGCGGATGCGACTCGAGGCCCGGATAGAAAACGCGCTTGATAGCCGGATGCGTCTCCAGCCAGCGTGCGATTTCGAGCGCATTGCCGGACTGCTTCTCCACACGCAGCGAGAGCGTTTCCATGCCCTTGAGCAGCACCCACGCGTTGAACGCGGAAAGCGTCGGGCCCGCAGTGCGCACGAACGGAAACACCTTCTCCATGATGAACGCCTTCGAGCCCACGAGCGCACCGCCCAGCACACGGCCCTGGCCGTCGAGGAACTTGGTGGCCGAATGCATCACCACGTCCGCGCCGAACTTGAGCGGTTGCTGGAGCGCTGGGCTGCAGAAGCAGTTGTCGACCACGAAGAGCGCGCCCGCCGCCCGGGCGATCTTGCCCACGGCTTCGATGTCGGCAACTTCGGTGAGCGGGTTCGACGGCGTTTCGAGGAAAAACATCTTCGTTTCGGAGCGCACGGCGTGCTTCCACGCGTCGAGATCGGTCGGATCGACGAAGGTGGTCGCAATGCCGAACTTGCTGAAGATCTGCGAGAACATGGCGAGTGTCGAGCCGAAAATGCTCTGCGAACTGACGATGTGGTCGCCCGCCTGGAGCGCAGCCATCACCACCGACATGATCGCGGCCATGCCCGAAGCCGTAGCCATGCACGCCTCGCCGCCTTCGAGCGTGGCCAGGCGCTCCTGGAACATGGTGACGGTCGGATTCGAGAAACGCGCGTACGTATAGGCGGTTTCGGCGTTCTTGAAGCGCTCGGCGGCTTCGGCGGCGCTGCCGAAACAGAAGCTCGACGTGAGGTAGAGCGCTTCCGAATGTTCGTTGAACGCGCTGCGCAGCGTGCCCGAGCGAACGGCCAGCGTGTCGAAGTTGAAGGTGTCGTCCATGTTCGTGTTCTCCGTGCTCTCCGTGTTCTGAACAATCATGCTTCAATCCTTCACGTACAGGCGCAAAAAAGCCCGCTTTTGCGTTAGCAGAAAGCGGGCTTTCGGATTCGGCGAGAACGCGAGCCTCACGCTCGCGTTTGCCGAAGGGATCACTCCACCGAGAGTTGCAGGTGCAACTGCGAGCGGGAGCCGCCGTCCATCGCGTCGCTTGCGGCGTCGCGGTCCGACTGCGCCAGGGGCGCGAGACGCGCCGTCTCGATGTTGTCGAGGTACGTGCTCGTGATGTCGCCGGTGACGTAGTCGCCGTCGAAGCACGAAGCCTCGAAGCCCTTCAACTCCGGATTGATGTCGCGCACTGCCTGCTTGAGCGATTCCACGTCCTGATACACGAGGTAATCTGCGCCGATGATGCGCGCCACCTCGTCATCGGTGCGGCCGTGCGCGACGAGCTCGCCGCGCGTGGGCATGTCGATGCCGTAGACGTTCGGGTACTTCACGGGGGGCGCAGCCGAAGCGAAGATCACCTTGGTCGCGCCGGCGTCCCGCGCCATCTGCACGATTTCCTGCGAGGTGGTGCCGCGCACGATCGAGTCGTCGATGATCAGCACGTTCTTGCCCTTGAACTCGATGCCCATGGCGTTGAGCTTCTGGCGCACCGACTTCTTGCGCATGGCCTGGCCCGGCATGATGAAGGTGCGGCCCACGTAGCGGTTCTTGAAGAAGCCTTCGCGATACTCCACGCCGAGCTTGTTCGCAACCTGCATGGCCGCGGGGCGCGACGAATCGGGAATCGGCATGACCACGTCGATTTTCACGTCGGGCAGCTCGCGCTTGATCTTCTCGGCGAGATAGTCGCCCATGCGCAGACGAGCGTTGTACACGGGCACGCCGTCGAGCACCGAGTCCGGACGCGCGAGATACACGAGTTCGAAGATGCAGGGGTTGAGCGTCGGCGCCGTGGCGCATTGCTGCGAGTGGAAGTTGCCCTCGAAGTCGATGAACACCGCCTCGCCCGGGTTCACGTCGCGCACGAATTCGAAACCGATGCCTTCGATCGCCACCGATTCCGATGCGAGCATCCACTCGGTGCCTTCCGGCGTTTCCATCTTGCCGATGCACAGCGGGCGGATGCCGAACGGGTCGCGGAACGCGAGCAGGCCGTGGCCAGCGATCAGCGAGACGATCGCGTACGAGCCGCGCAGGCGGCGGTGCACGCCCGAAACCGCCTTGAAGAGCGTCGCCGGATCGAGTTCGAGACCCGAAGTGGCGAGCTGCACTTCGTGCGCGAGCACGTTGAGCAGCACTTCGGTGTCGGAATTGGTGTTCACGTGGCGGCGGTCCACGCGGAACATCTCTTCCTTGAGCTGTTGCCAGTTCGTGAGATTGCCGTTGTGAGCGAGCACGATGCCGAACGGCGCGTTCACGTAGAACGGCTGGGCTTCTTCTTCGCTCGACGCCGAGCCGGCCGTCGGGTAGCGCACCTGGCCGATGCCGCTGGTGCCGGGGAGGCTGCGCATGTTGCGCGTGCGGAACACGTCGCGCACCATGCCGTTGGCCTTGTGCATATGGAACGTGCTGCCGTCCGCGGTGGCAATGCCGGCCGCGTCCTGACCGCGGTGCTGGAGGAGCAGCAGCGCGTCATAGAGGAGCTGGTTGACGGGAGAGCGGGAAACTACGCCTACGATGCCGCACATGGCAGGTCCTTCAAAAAAGCGAAATCGGTAGCGGGTCGCCCGGGTTCATCAACACCGGTCGAGCGCCGCAAATGGGCAGTGTTGCCGGGAAGCTTCGCCTCGCATCGCGCCCGATCAACTTCTGATCAGACGCGTACGTAGGCCGCGAGCGCCTCGGGCAACAGCGGTTTCAGTTCGAGCACGCCCTGCACGGCATACGGCCGCAGCAGCGCGTGGCGCCAGAAGTCCTGCTGGGGCAGCTCGGTCAGCCCGCCGAGGACGACGAGGATCAACACCAGCACGACGCCTCGCACGAGGCCGAACATCATCCCGAGCGAACGGTCAACGCCGGACAATCCGCTCACCTGCACCAGACGGCCAATCAGTGCGTTGCCCACGCCGGCGACGAGCACCACGGCAATGACGATCAGCGCGAAGGCGATCAGCCACTGGGTGAGCGCCCCGCCCGGCCAGTTCGCCGGAATCCAGGGCACTACGTGGTCCACGTAGCGGCAGGCCACGAGCAACGCCGCGATCCAGCCGATCAATCCAAAAATCTCGCCGATCAAGCCCCGCCACGCGCCGCGCAGCGCCGACAGGCCTATCACCGCCATTACAGCGTAGTCGAATGCGGTCAACATCGACGGCTTATTCCGCGTTGGCGTTCGAGCCCGCCATCAGGCCTGCGCCGCGCACCTTGGCGATCGCCGCCGTGGCCGAGGCACGGTCCGGGAACGGGCCCGCACGCAGCAGCGTGCGCGTCGTGCCGTCCGCTTCCTTACGCTGTTCCGTATATGCGGGCACACCCGCCGCTTTCAACTTCGTCACCCAATTGTTCGCTGTCGTGCCGTTCGAGAACGCGCCGAGCTGCACCGCGAAACGCGCGCCCGGAGGCGCCGCCAGCGTGCCGGATTCGGCTTTCGCGCCGTTTCCATCTCTGGTATCGGCGTTGTCGGTTGCTGCAGTCGTCTGCTTGCTGTTCGCGGCGACGCTCGTGCTCGCCGACGCCGCAGGCTTGGCGGCAGGCTTTTGTGTCTGGGCGGTTTGTGTCGATTGGGGCGCAGCGGCTGCCGCCTGTGCGGGCTTTTTGGCAGGCGTTGCCGGCGTTGTGTCCGTGCTTTGGGCGCTCTGCGTGGCCGCGGCGCCCGAAGCGGCCGCAAGACCCGACGCGCCAGGCGTCGCTTCAGCGGCTGCGGGATTGTCGGGGGCGACGCCGGCTTGCGTGTCTTCGGCGTCGTGTTGGCGCGCGGCGGCCTTGTCGGCCGGGCGGCTAGGAATGTCGATGGCGATGTCGTCGGTGACGGGCTTCGGGTGCGAATCGAGCACCATCGGCAGGATCACGATGGCCGCGAGCACCAGCGCGATCGCGCCGACGAGACGGCGGCGCGCGCGTTGCTTTTCAGGGAGCGTGGGGTCGAGCAGCATTGCCTCGGCGTCGCCCGACCGGTCCGGCCGGCGGCTGCGCCGCTCCACGCGCGTGCTCTGATTGCTGCGCCGGCTGGAGCCGGACTCAGTGCCGCGCCGGCGGGGCGCGTCAGCGTCATCTTTCTTGCCGAACGAGAAAATTCCCATGTATGGCTTGCTGTTGGCCTACCTGGCCTGTCTTACGTGGGCGGCGTGCGGGTGCCGGGCGGTCAATGTTGCTGTGACTTTCGCCAGGCCATGACCCCGGCAACCGTCAGAAAACTTCCGAAAACAATAATTCTATCATTTTCGGTTGCACGTTTTAGCGCATCTTGGAAGGCGGCAGCGGGATTTTCATAGCGTGTCACACTGCTATCGGCGCCGTCCGTTACGCCCGCATCGCGCAGCACTTCTTCGAGCTGTTCGGCCGTGGCCGCGCGCGGCAGCGGCAGATCGGTCACGCACCAGTGGTCGATCTCGCCCTTCAGATGCTCGATCACGCCCGCGATGTCCTTGTCGCGCATCGCGCCGAACACCGCGTAGGTGTACGGAAAATAGCCCATGCTGCCGAGGTTTTGCGCGAGCACGGCTGCCGCGTGCGGGTTGTGGCCGACGTCGAGAATGATCGAAGGCTTGCCCGGCAGCACCTGAAAGCGCCCGGGCAGTTCGACGTTGGCGAGGCCGAGGCGAATGTCCTGCGCGGAAACCGGCACGCGGTCGCGCAGCGACTCGAGGCCCGCGAGCGCAGCCGAGGTGTTGATCAGCTGGTTCGCACCGCGCAGCGCCGGATAGGCGAGCGCCGAGCGCCGCATCGTCGGGCCCACGTAGCTCCATTGCTGGCGGTCGTTGCCAGGCTGCCCTTCGTAACGAAAATCGCGGCCGAAGAGCCACAGTTCGGCGCCGATCGCCTCAGCATGGTCGATGAGCGACTGCGGCGCCATCGGGTCGGCGCAAATCGCAGGCTTGCCCGCACGGAAGATGCCGGCCTTCTCGAACGCGATCTTCTCGCGCGTGTCGCCGAGGTATTCCGTGTGATCGAGGTCGATGCTCGTGATGATCGCGCAGTCGGTGTCGAGCACGTTGACGGCATCGAGGCGCCCGCCCAGACCCACCTCGAAGATCACGGCGTCGAGCCCACGCGAGGCGAACAGATGCATGATCGCGAGCGTCGTGAACTCGAAGTACGTGAGCGTCACTGGCTTGGCGAGCGAATTGCGCGCGGCTTCCACGGCCTCGAAGTGCGGCAGCAGCTCGGCGTCGCTGGCCTGCTGGCCGTCAACGCGCGCGCGCTCGTTGAACTCGAGCAGATGCGGCGAGGTGTGGCACCCCACGTGATAGCCCGCCTTGAGCAGGATCGTTTCGAGAATCGCGCAGGTCGAGCCCTTCCCGTTCGTGCCGCCAACCGTGATGATCGGGCATTCGAACTTGAGGTCCAGCGCGTCCTTCACCTGACGGATGCGGTCCAGCCCCATGTCGATGCCGACCGGATGCGCAGTTTCGAGATGCGTGAGCCACGCGTCGAGGGTGGGAAAGGTACTCATCGGGATAGAAATTGCCAGGTGCTGCGCGTGAGACGCCGCCAACGGCGGAGGGTTCACACGAATGATCCGCTTCGAAAGAACGGCATTATCGCGGAAATGACAACGCGCCGCTTGCTTTCGCTCGCGGCGCGTTGGGCAAAGCATTGCGGCTTGCGGCACGTGCAGCGCCGCAGATCGCTCAAAGCAGGGGTCAAACCACCGCGTCGGCGGGCTGGCGCTGCAGCAGCGCCAGCATTTGCGCGATTTCGTCGCGCAGCTTGCGGCGGTCCAGGATCATGTCGATCGCGCCCTTCTGCAGCAGGAATTCGGCGCGCTGGAAGCCTTCCGGCAGCTTTTCGCGCACGGTCTGCTCGATCACGCGCGGGCCGGCAAAGCCGATCAGCGCCTTCGGCTCGGCGATCACCACGTCGCCGAGGAACGCGAAGCTCGCCGAAACGCCGCCCATCGTCGGATCGGTCAGCACGGAGATGAACGGCAGTTTGGCTTCGGCCAGCTTGGTCAGCATGGCCGTGGTCTTGGCCATCTGCATGAGCGAAAGCAGGCTTTCCTGCATGCGCGCGCCGCCCGAAGCCGTGAAGCAGATGAACGGCACTTGCTGCTCGAGCGCGTTTTGCGCGCCGCGCGCGAAGCGCTCGCCCACCACCGAACCCATCGAGCCGCCCATGAACGAGAACTCGAAGCAGGCCACCACCACGGGCAGCGTGCGGATCGCGCCGCCCATCACCACCATCGCGTCGGTTTCGCCGGTTTCGTCCATCGCCTCTTTCAGGCGGTCCGGGTACTTGCGGCTGTCCTTGAACTTGAGCGCGTCGACCGGAACGATCTCCTGGCCGATCTCGTAGCGGCCTTCCGGATCGAGCAGGCCGTCAAGACGCTCGCGCGCATTGATGCGCATGTGGTGATCGCACTTCGGGCAAACGTGGAGATTCGCCTCGACGTCGTTGCGATACAGAACCGCTTCGCACGACGGGCACTTGATCCACAACCCTTCCGGAATGCTCTTGCGGCTTTTCGGATCGGTTTGCTTGATCTTGGGCGGCAGCAGTTTATCGAGCCAGCTCATTGATGTTCCTTCCTTGACCTTCGTGATGCGCGGGCGCGGCGGATCGATCCAGTCGCCCGATCGGTAAAACCGACCGGGTTCCGACCCCGACCGCGCATGGCGAAAAGTGGATTTTACAGCAGTCTCGAATCTAGCCAACTGCGTTCGCCCGCGGCACTACCCGGCGGAGACTTCGTCCAGCGCCGACCGGATGCCCATGATGAACTGCGTGAGCGTGTCGGCGGCCGTCTCCGGCGCTGCCTGTTCGAGCAACTGAACGATGCGGCTGCCAATCACCACGGCGTCCGAAACCTGCGCGACGGCAGCGGCCGTTTGCGCGTCGCGAATGCCGAAGCCCACACCCACGGGCAGCGAGACATGCTTCTTGATCGCCGGGATTTTATCCGCGATGCTCGAAACGTCCAGATTCGCGGCGCCCGTCACGCCCTTGAGCGAGACGTAATAGACATAGCCGCTCGCGGCGCGCCCCACTTCGGCGATGCGCTCATCGGTTGAAGTCGGCGCGAGCAGGAAGATCGGATCGATGCTCGCGGCCTTCATCGTCGCCGCGAACTCGACCGACTCCTCGGGCGGATAGTCCACCACGAGCACACCGTCCACGCCCGCTTGCTGCGCGGCCTGCGCGAACGCGTCGGCGCCCATGCGCTCGATGGGGTTCGCGTAGCCCATCAGCACGACGGGCGTCTTGTCGTCGGTTTCGCGAAAACGCTTCACGTCGGCGAGCACGCTCTTGAGCGTCACGCCCTTTTCGAGCGCGCGCTCGGACGACTGCTGGATCACGGGGCCGTCGGCCATCGGGTCGGAAAACGGCACGCCCAGTTCGATGACATCGGCGCCGCCTGCGGCCAACGCGTGCATGAACTCGACGGTGCGCGCGGGATCGGGGTCGCCTGCCGTCATGAACGGGATCAGGCCTTTGCGGCCTCGGGCGGCAAGCGCCTCGAACGTAGTCTTGATACGGGACATTTCAGGGTCCTCAGCTTTTAGGGGTTACTGCGCGCAGGTCCGGCGGCGGCGCATCAGGCGCCGGCCGCAACGGCGCTTGCGGCGGCCGCGCTTACGCGTTCGCGCGCGATCGCGCAGTAACTTTCGTTGATTTCATAGCCGACGAATTCGCGCTGCTGCCGTGCGCAAGCCACTGCCGTGGTGCCGCTGCCCATGAACGGGTCCAGCACGCGGCCGCCCGGCGGGCAGCTCGCGAGCACCATACGCTCGACGATTTCCAGGGGCTTCTGGGTGGGATGATCCACGCGCTCCGCGTGCTGGCGATGCAGCCGCGAGACGGACCAGACGTCCTTGGGGTTGTAGCCGAGCTCCAGCCACTTGCTGCCTTCGAACAACTTGCGCGAACGCGCCTTCTTCGTGACGGCATCGTACGGGATGCGGACGGGATCGAGATCGAAGTAATAATCCTTCGAAACCGCGAAGAAACCGATGTTGTCGTGCACCGAGGTAAAGCGGCGCGTCGTGCCACCCATGCTGGGTACGCGACGATCCCAGACGATCTCGTTGATCATCGTGAGTTTCGACTTGAGATAGACGAAGATCTCGGGCGCGTACTGCCACGTGCAGAACACGTAGAGCGAGCCCGTGGGCTTGAGCTTCGGAATCGCCAGGTCGAGCCATTCATACGTCCAGGTGAGGAAATCCTCGCCCGAGCGCATGTCGGAGTCGTTGCCGTAGTCCTTGCCGAGCCCGTAGGGCGGGTCGGCGACGATCAGGTCGATCGAGGCGTCGGGCAGGTTGGCTGCATCGGTCAGAAAATCGCGGTTCAGGAGCCGGATGGTTTCCGGCACCGTGGCGAGTGTGGGTAACTCGGCGGCTGCGTTGGCTACCGCCTCGGCGGCTTCCAGAGCAGCCGCTTCGGCGTTCACCTCGCCCACGGGCGCCGGTATCTCCGGCTCGTCGAACTCGTCACGCATCGCTTACGTCGCTCCGGGCGCTCAGAACTGGATGCCCGATCGCTCAGCGACCGTGTGCATGTCCTTGTCGCCGCGGCCCGACAAGTTCACCAGCAGGATTTTCTCCTTCGGCAACGTGGGCGCGAGCTTCGCCGCATACGCGAGCGCGTGGCTCGATTCGAGTGCGGGAATGATGCCTTCGATGCGGCAGCAGTCGTGGAAGCCCTTGAGCGCTTCCTCGTCGTCGATTGTGACGTACTGCGCGCGGCCGATGTCCTTGAGCCAAGCGTGCTCGGGACCGACGCCCGGATAGTCGAGGCCCGCCGAAACCGAATGCGTCTCGATGATCTGCCCGTTCTCGTCCTGCAGCAGGTACGTGCGGTTGCCGTGCAGCACGCCCACGGTGCCCGCCGCGAGCGAGGCGGCGTGACGGCCCGTGTCCATGCCGTCGCCGGCAGGCTCGACGCCGATCAACTGCACGGAAGTGTCTTCGATATACGGATAAAAGATGCCCATCGCGTTCGACCCGCCGCCCACGCAGGCGATCACGGAGTCAGGCTGGCGGCCGGTCATTTCGGGCATCTGCACGCGGCATTCGTCGCCGATCACGCGCTGGAAGTCGCGCACCATCATCGGGTACGGGTGCGGGCCCGCCACGGTGCCGATGATGTAGAAGGTGTTTTCGACGTTGGTGACCCAGTCGCGCATGGCTTCGTTGAGCGCGTCCTTGAGCGTACGCGAGCCCGACTCGACCGGAACCACGGTCGCGCCCAGCAGCTTCATGCGGTAGACGTTGGCGGCCTGGCGGCGCACGTCCTCAGCGCCCATGTAAACCACGCATTCCATGCCGAAACGCGCCGCGATCGTCGCGGTAGCCACGCCGTGCTGACCTGCACCGGTTTCGGCGATCACGCGCGGCTTGCCCATGCGCTTGGCGAGCAGCGCCTGGCCGATCACGTTGTTCACCTTGTGCGCGCCGGTGTGATTCAGGTCTTCGCGCTTGAGATAGATCTGCGCGCCGCCCAGCAGCTCGCTCCACCGTTGTGCGTGATAAATCGGCGACGGACGGCCGACAAAATGCTTCAACTCGCGCTCATATTCGGCGCGGAAGTCGGGATCGTCCTTGAATTTCGCGTAGGCGTCGCGCAGTTCGTCGATCGCCTGCATGAGGGTTTCGGCAGCGAATACGCCGCCATAAGGGCCAAAATGGCCGCGTTCATCTGGCAAATTGTACATAAGTCACTCACTCGGCCGGGCTTGGGAGGACCGCGTTGCGCGGGCCGTGCCGGCCAAAGGGGCATCCACCCCGGATTTATCCCGCGTCCGCTTCGCGCACTGCGCGCACGAACGCCGCCATGCGGGCGTGATCCTTCACGCCCTTTGCGCCCGGGACCTCGATGCCACTGGAGACATCGACAGCGAACGGACGCACCTGGCGAATCGCATCACCGACGTTTTGCGCGTTCAAGCCACCACTCAAAACGGCCCGACGCGCGAGCCCTGCGGGAATAAGTGACCAATCGAAGACCTTTCCGCCGCCGCCGTAACCTTCGACATGGGTGTCGAACAACAGGCCGCTGGCTGATGAATAACGATTAGCCGATTCTATCAAATCGGCCTGCTGAGTATCGGCCGCCACCCGCAGCGCGCGCAACCAGGGCAAACCGGCAACGGAGGCAAGCGACTCGCACTGCTCGGGCGTTTCGTCGCCGTGGAACTGCAGCATCGTGAGCGAGACATTGCTCGCCACTTCGCTCATCCACTGCGGCGTGGCGTTCGCGAAGAGGCCCACGACTGAAACGAACGGCGGCAGGTCATGCGTGAGCTCGACCGCCTGCGCCACGCTCACCGAACGCGGGCTGGGCGGATAGAACACGATACCGACGGCGTCGGCGCCGAGGTCGATGGCGTGCGCAACCGCCTCGGGCGTCGAAAGTCCGCACAGCTTGATGCGGGTGCGGTGCGCGGGGGCGGGTTGCTCGGCTGACGTCATGGTTCTCGATGCGTTGTTGGTCTCGATGATTCAATCCCGATGCTTCAATCGCGACGTGATTCGTGGTGCGATTCGCGGTGCAATACGCCGGGCTGCCTCAGGCATGGCCTTCGGGCGCGTCGCTCCAGATCGAGCTCCACGGCACGCTGGCGGTATCCGGCGCGGGTACCGCGAACACATCAGGATAGCCTACCTGGGCGAGATAGAGGCCGTCGGGCATGAAGGTCGGCGCGGCCACAGTACGGTCGCGGCCTGCCAGCACCTCGGCCATCCACGCTGCCGGATAGCGCCCTCGCCCCACGGCCACGAGGCAACCCATGAGGTTGCGCACCATATGATGCAGGAACGCGTTGGCGCGAAAGCGGAAGTGGATGAAGTCGCCCTGCGGCCGGATGTCGATCTGGTACAGATGCTTCACCGGCGTCTTCGCCTGGCACTCCGACGAGCGAAACGACGAAAAATCGTGCTCGCCGATGAGGTGCGCCGCCGCCTCGCGCATGGCATCGACGTCGAGCGGCGTGTGGATCCAGCCCGCGCGGGCCGCCAGCATCGGCGAGCGCACGGGGTTCACGTAGAGCACGTAGTAGTAGGTGCGCTCGAACGCCGCGAAGCGCGCGTGGAACGCCTCGGGCATCGGCTTGGCCCACCGCACGGCCACCGTGGAGGGCAGGAACGCGTTGGTGCCGCGCACCCACGAGAACGGCGTGCGGTCGAGGTCAGTGTCGAAGTGCACCACCTGGCCGAGTCCGTGCACGCCCGTGTCGGTGCGGCCCGCGACGATGGTGGACAGCGGCACGGTGGCGAACTCGCGCAGCGCGCGTTCGAGCGCGTCCTGCACTGTCTTGCCATGCGGCTGCGACTGCCAGCCGCAGAACGCGGCGCCGTCGTACTGGATTCCTAGCGCGATACGCATACGGCTTGCAGCAGCGTCACGAAAGCGGAGCGAGCGTCGACAACAGCGCCTGCGCGTCGCTGCGCGTGGCGGGGTCGTTCGACTCGATCACTTCGTTGATGAGCGAGCGGGCGCCAGACACGTCGCCAAGCGCGATGTATTCGTGCGCGAGGTCGAGCTTGTTGCGCGCGATGCGCGCGAGCTGCTCGGGCGTGAAGACCGGCAGCGGCTCGGCCGAATCGGCTGGGAGGTTCAGGTCGAAGTCGAGCGTGAGCGCGCCAAAGCGCGGCGCGCCGAGGCCCGCGAGCGCGCCTGCGCCTGCCGTACCGGCCTCGATGGCCTCGCCCGCCAGCGGCGCAGGCGGCTCGAAGAACGGCGACGCAAGACGCGCCGACGCCTCGGGCGTGGCAGCCGGCTCAGTCGAGAGCGGCTCCGTGGGCATGACCGGCTCCCCGATGCGCGGCGGCAGGGGCAGGTCGAGGCCGCCCAGCGCTTCAACTGCATCATGCGGGAACGCGATCGGTACTTCGGCGTAGCTCATGTCTTCTGCGGTGACTACCGGTACTGACGGAATTACAGGTGCGGAAAGCGGCGCCGGCGGGCGCTCGAAGGCTTCGGTGATGGGCGGCGTTTGCACGATGGGCGCTTCGGCCTGCGGCGCTTGCGCGGCTTGCGGTGCGCCGCCGCCGAAATCGAGCGCGATATCAGGCGTAGCAGGCTTTTGGGCGTCCGCCGGTTCTTCCAGCGTGCGCGCCAGCGCTTCGGCGTCTTCGGCTGCGCGCGGCGCGCCGAGATTTTCGGGCGGCAGCGCATCCGCGCCCAGCTCCGCCGCGGCGGCGAGGCCGGCGGCTTCGGCCGCGTCGGCAAGCGTCTGCGGTTCACCCGGTTCGACGCCGTGCGGCAATTCGTGTGTTGCGTGAGCTTCCTGCGCAACCGAAGGCGCTTGAGGGGTGGCCGGGTGCAGCGTCTCGGTTAGCGTAGGCGGCAGCGCTTCTTCGTGTTCGAGCGGCGCGGAAGAGACGGCTGGCGTGGGCACTGGCGTGATCGCGACTTCGTCCGCTTCGGGTTCAGCCGGCGCAACCGGCGGCACAAATTCGGCTTCCTCCACAGGCGCGGCTTCGTTCACGCCCGGTTCATCCCCGGCGCGTGAAATCGGCTCGTGCAGTACCGGCGGCTCCTCGGTCACAGGCGCGGCGGCAACGGCGGCAGCCGATGCAGACGGCGTCGGCTCGTGCGCTTCGGGCGAGACCTCAGCCGCCTGCTCAGCGGGTTTCTTGCGCTTGCGCATGAGCAGACGCACGAACAGCGCCAGCAGCGCCACGACGATCGCCGCCACGGCCCCCATGGCGATCGGCGAGACTTCCGGTTGACCGCCAGCCGGGCCGGCGTTCGCCGCGCCGTTCTGCACAGGCGCACCGCCTTGCGCAGCAGGCGCACCCGCGGACGCGCTGCGCGCCGTCTGCGCCGGCTTGCCGATACCGTGCTGCTGCAACGCCATCAGCACGCGGTTCTTCAATGCGAGGAGCTGCTGCAGGCTGGAGACCGTCACGGGCGCGCCCTTCGCGCCTTGGGCCGACGCGCCTGCGGCGCCGCTGGCCGGGGCGGCCTGGATCGAACCACTCCACACGTGCGAGTCGCTGGCCGCTGACGCCGGCGTTGCAGCGCTAGCGCCCAGCGCAGCGGCGCCAGAAGCGCCTTGCGCGGCCGCTTCGGGGCCGCTCGCTGCGGCTGCCGAGGCAGTTGCCGCAGTCGTCGCGGCAGCGCTGGCCGAACTCGCGCCAGCCGTTGTGGCGGCAGCCGACGATGCAGCCGCTACAGCCTCGGCAGCGGCGCTCGAAGCAGCGGCAGGTGTGCTGGCGGGTGTAGCA
>NZ_JAMBPR010000008.1 GCF_024206475.1 Paraburkholderia sp. CNPSo 3274 | reverse complement strand
TCTGCGCCCGAGGCTTGCGAAGCCGCCGCCGCAGCCGAATCCGCCTCGGCCGCAGATGCCGCGCCGGGAATCGGCAGCGCCGTGAAGCCGGCGGCGACCCTCACAGGCTGCGCGGCGGGTATGACGGGTGTGGCGGGCGTGGCGGGCGTGCCCGAGGCCGCGCCCGACGCCGCCTCGGGCGGCGCGCCGATCACGGGCGCGGACGCGTCCTCCGTGGCCGAAGCTGCCGCGCTCACGGCCGCCTGCGCGACGCCCGGCTTCAGGCGATCGACGAGGTAGTAATCAAGCACGCGCCGAGCGATCGGGCCCGCGGCCTGCGCGCCCCAGCCGCCGTTTTCGACGATCAGCGCGACGGCGATCTGCGGCTTCTCGGCTGGCGCGAACGCGATGAAGAGCGCGTGGTCGCGCAGATTTTCGGCGAGCGCATGCGCCTTGTACTTGCCGCCCTGCAGCGAGAAGACCTGCGCCGTGCCGGTCTTGCCCGCCGAGGTGTACGGCGCGTTGCGGAACACCTGGTAGGCCGTGCCCGAGGGATTCATCGTCACGTTTTCCATGCCGCGCTTCACCACGTCGATATCGGCCTGACTCACGTTCAGGCGCCCGCTTTCGCTCGGCACCGTGAGGCGCTCCTGCTTCGTGATCGGGTTCTCGATCTCCTTCACGAGGTGGGGCTTCATCAGGATGCCGTTGTCGGCGAGCGTGGCCGTGGCGTGCGCGAGCTGCAGGATCGTGAACGAGTTGTAGCCCTGGCCAATACCCAGGCTGACCGTCTCGCCCTCGTACCAACGCTGCTGCTCGGGCTTGCGGTACGCCTTGCGCTTCCATTCGGTGGAGGGCAGGATGCCGCGCGCCTCGCCCGCGATGTCGATGCCGGTGAGCTGGCCGAAGCCGAGCGGCTTCATGAAGTTCGCGATGTTGTCCACACCCAGGTCGTGCGCGAGCATGAAGAAGTAGGTGTCGTTCGACACCATGATCGCGCGGTTCATGTCGATCCAGCCCTGGCCCGAGCGCACGTCGTTGTTGAAGCGATGGCCGCCGAACATGTAGTAGCCGGGGTCAGAGAAGCCCCACTGCGGCGTGCGCTTGTGCAGCGTGAGCGCGGCGAGCGCCATGAACGGCTTGTAGGTCGAGCCCGGTGGGTAGGTGCCGTGCAGCGGTCGGTTCAGCAGCGGGTGATCGGGCGAGTTGTTGAGCTCGTCCCAGGTCTGCTGGTCGATGCCATCCACGAACGAATTCGGGTCGAAGCTCGGCGCCGAGACGAACGCAAGAACGTCGCCCGTGGAAGGCTCGATCGCGACGAGCGCGCCGCGCTTGCCCGCGAATGCCTGCTCGGCCACCTGCTGCAGGCCGATGTCGATCGAGAGCACGAGGTTGTTGCCGGGCGTGGCCTGGGTGCGCGAGAGCGTGCGCACGGGGCGGCCGCCCGCCGTCACTTCCACTTCCTCGAAGCCGGTCAGGCCGTGCAGCTCGGTTTCGTAACTTTGCTCGACGCCGATCTTGCCGATGTAGTCGGTGCCGTTGTAGTTGTTCGCGTCCAGACGCGGGTCGTAGTGCTCGGGATCGCTGTCGTTCTTGTCGGAGAGGTCGTCGATGCGCTCCTGGTCGCGCTGTGAAATCCGGCCGATATAGCCGATCACGTGCGCGGCCGTGGGCCCGAGCGGATACTGGCGGAATAGCCGCGCGCGCACTTCCACGCCGGGGAAACGGAAGCGCTGGGCGGTGAAGCGCGCGACTTCGTCGTCGGTGAGGCGCGTGCGGATCGGCAGGCTCTCGAAGTTCTTCGAGTCTTCGAGCAGCTTCTTGAAGCGGCGGCGGTCGCGCGCATCGATCGGAATCACGGTCGAGAGCTGGTCGATCGTGTCGTCGAGCGTGTCGGTGAGCTTCGAGGGCGTGATTTCGAGCGTGTACGCCGAGTAGTTCTTCGCGAGCACGACGCCGTTGCGGTCGGTGATGATGCCGCGGTTCGGCACGATCGGCGCGACGGAAATGCGGTTTTCGTCCGCCTGCAGCGAGTACTTGCTGTGGTTCCAGACCTGCAGATAGAGGAAGCGGAACGCGATCAGCCCGAAGCAGACGAACACGAACAGCCCCGCCGCCGCGACGCGCAGGCGGAACTTCGTGAGCTGCTGCTGGGTGTCCTTGAATTCGGTCATGCTGTCAGACCCAGGCCCCGCTGTTCCAATCGCGAGGAACGGCGGGCCGGGGTGCGTAAGAGGTAGTCAAGCGAGTCTTCCAGCGGCGCGCGGCGCGCCGCTCAAATGGGCCGGGTGTCGTCGGGATCGACGGGGCGGCGCTGCGGCAGGAGCAGCAGCACGCTCGCGATCGGCCAGAGAATGGCCTCGACGAAGCCGCTGATGAGGTAACCCCAGCCAGGAAACGAAGCGCCCATCAGCAGGCGGATCACGAACGGCACGACCTGCGCGCCGACCAGCATGGGCGTGACGGCGAACATCTGCAAGCCGATCGACATCCACAGCACGCGGCGGTGAATGGTGATCGCGCCATACGAAAGCAGCGTGTACGCGAGCGCGTGCTCGCCGAGCAGGTTCGCGTTGTGGACGTCCATGAGGAGCCCGAGGAAGAACGCGACGCCCATGCCGACCTTGCGCGGCTGGTGAATGTTCCAGAACAGCAGCACGAGCGCGACGAAGTCGGGCACGCCGGGCTGCTTGCCCCAGGGCAGCAGGTTCAGCAGGAACGCCGCCGCAAGGCTGAAAACGATGAAGTACGGATTGACCGGCTGGAGAATGTATTGCGGACGCGGCATCAGTGGCCCCCTTGCTCAACGGCCTTCGCTGCCTCTTCCCGCAGGCTCTCCTTGGGCCTTCTCTCGGGCTGCTTTTTCTGCGCCGGCTTGGTGTCCGCTGCGGCTGCGTTCGCTGCCGGCTTCGCCTGCTGCGCCGGGGCAGGCGTCGCGGCCGATGCAGCGGCGGCGGGTTTCGCCTTCGCGTCGTCGGCTTTTTTGTCGCCCTTCTTGTCCGCGGCCTTGGCGGGCTTCTTCTTCGCGTCCTTCGCCTCGGCGGCTGCGGCGGCTTCTTCGGCGGCGATCGGGTTGGGCGGCACCTGCGGGACATAGTGCAGCACGAGCACCTGGCGCGCCCCGCGCACGGCGGCGAGCGGCAGGCAGACCACGCGTGCGAACGCGGTGTCGGCCTGCTTGTCCACACGCAACACCTTCGCGACCGGCAGTCCTTGTGGATAGATGCCGTCGAGTCCGCTCGTCACGAGTTCGTCGCCGACTTGCAGATCGGCGCTGATCGGCACGAAGCGCAAATCGAGCAGGTCGCCCTTCGCCGTACCGTAGATCACGCTGCGAAGACCCGTGCGCACGACTTCGACCGGCACGGCCTGGTCTTTGTCAGTGACGAGCGTGACTTCGGACTGCATGGGGAACACGCGCGTGACCTGGCCGATCACGCCGTCCTCGCTCAATACCGGCGAGCCGTTCTGGATACCCTGCTGCGAGCCGCCGCCGATCACGACCTTCTGCGTGAACGGGTCGCGCGTGTCGTACTGGATGTCCGCCGGCGTGGTTTGCGCGCCGATGCGCTGTGAGAGCTGCAGAAGCGCGCGCAGGTGCGCGTTTTCGGCTGCGAGCGAAGCGGCCGCGTTGGCCTGCTGCGAAAGCTGGAGATTGCGCGCGTGCAGCTGGGTGTTTTCGGTGCGCAGCGTGGAACTCGTCACGGCCAGATCGGCGGCGCCCATAAAGAAGTCACGCGGCACGAGGGCCGCGCGTTGCAGCGGGTAGAGGCCTGCGCCGAGCACGCCGCGCACGACTTCGAGCGTCTTGAAACGCGCATCGGAGACGAGGAGCGCGAGCGACAGCACGACGAAGAAGATCAGCCGTGCGAGTGCCGATGGGCCCTGTCTAAAGAGGGGCGGCGGACTGTATTCCATGGTCGGCGCCGGGGGCGTGTGCGGTTCGGTGAAACAGAGGGTGTAACGGAGGGCACAACGAAGTGTGAAACTTCGGCGCCCCGAAGGACGCCCCGTTGCGGGCGCCGTGGCGGCGCGCGTGCCGCCACGCCATCAGTGGCGCGGCGAGGCCGAAACCGCGCCGCGGGCGAGCGCAGCGGTGCGCGGCGCGCTTACTCGTACGAGAAGATGCTGCCAAGCTTGTCCATGCGCTCGAGCGCCATGCCCGAGCCGCGCACCACGCAGGTGAGCGGGTCTTCGGCCACGAGCACCGGCAGACCGGTTTCTTCGGCGAGCAGGCGGTCCAGGTCGCGCAGCAGCGCGCCGCCGCCCGTGAGCATCATGCCGCGCTCGGCGATGTCGGCGCCCAGTTCCGGCGGCGTTTGTTCGAGCGCGATCTTCACCGACGAGACGATCTGGTTAAGCGGGTCGGTGAGCGCTTCGAGAATTTCGTTGCTCGAAATGGTGAAGCTGCGCGGAATGCCTTCCGACAGGTTGCGGCCCTTCACTTCCATTTCCTTGACTTCGGAACCCGGGAAGGCCGAGCCGATTTCCTTCTTGATGGCTTCGGCGGTTTGTTCGCCGATCAGCATGCCGTAGTTGCGGCGGATGTAGTTGACGATCGCTTCGTCGAACTTGTCGCCGCCCACGCGCACCGAGCCCTTGTAGACGATGCCGCCGAGCGAGATCACGCCCACTTCGGTCGTGCCGCCGCCGATGTCGACGACCATCGAGCCGGTAGCTTCCGAAACCGGCAGGCCCGCGCCGATCGCGGCGGCCATCGGTTCTTCGATGAGGTAGACCTGCGAGGCGCCCGCGCCGTGCGCGGCTTCCTTGATCGCGCGGCGCTCGACCTGGGTCGAACCGCACGGCACGCAGATGATGATGCGCGGCGACGGCGAGAACATGCGCGACTCGTGCGCCGTCTTGATGAACTGCTTGATCATCTGCTCGGTGACGGTGAAGTCGGCGATCACGCCGTCCTTCATCGGGCGGATGGCTTCGATGTTGCCCGGGACCTTGCCCAGCATCTGCTTGGCTTCCTTGCCGACTGCCTGAATCGTCTTCTTGCCGTTCGGGCCGCCTTCCTGGCGAATGGAG
Organism: Paraburkholderia sp. CNPSo 3274; assembly: GCF_024206475.1. Lineage (GTDB taxonomy): Bacteria > Pseudomonadota > Gammaproteobacteria > Burkholderiales > Burkholderiaceae > Paraburkholderia. The sequence continues at coordinate 163,391 of NZ_JAMBPR010000008.1, read as the reverse complement.
ACGACCGAGGGTTCGTCGAGGACGATGCCCTTGCCGCGCATGTAAATCAAGGTGTTGGCGGTGCCGAGGTCGATCGCCAGGTCGTTGGAGAAGTAGCTACGCAGAAAACCGAACATTCAAAAATCCTGTCTCGCTTGTGGCCGTCCTTCCAGCTTCGTGGGCGAGGGCGGCAGCGGAAAAATTAACAGCCTCAGGGCGACATGCTCCGCCGCGAGAGCACTCCAAAATACGGCGGAGGGCGTCGCAAGGGGCGCCACGAGGGGGCCTGAGACTGCGGGGATGGTTACCGGAGGCAGCCTCGCTGCACCGCCCGTTTGATCTTGTCTGGCCGCATTGTGCTGCGTACAGAACTGAAAGGCGGATGCAAGGCGGTCCGGGTTTGGGTCGAACGCGTAATGATACCTTATAATTTTGCCTGTTTTGCAGGATCCGGAAGGCAGTTTTTGACCTCGTCGAAGCTTTCCTCCAGAGCCGGATCCGGCGCGATAAACCGCTGTTGCAGCACCGAATTTCCGCGCTGCCGCAGCCTCTTTTTCCGGTGACCGCATGGCCCTGACCCTGAACGATGTGAAGCGCATCGCGCATCTTGCGCGCCTCGAACTGGCCGACGCCGAAGCCGGCAATACGCTCGAACGCCTGAACGACTTCTTCGGCCTCGTCGAGCAGATGCAGGCCGTGGACACGACCGGCATTGCCCCGCTCGCCCACCCGATCGAGCAGATCGAGGACGTCGCGCTGCGTCTGCGCGAGGATGCCGTGACCGAAATCGTCGACCGTGAAGCGCTGCAACGTCCCGCGCCCGCGGTGCAGGACGGACTTTACCTCGTACCGCGCGTGATTGAGTAAGCGCGCAGCATTTTTTCGCCATTTTCGAAACCTTTCGAGTCGTCGGAACAGTTCGAAAAGGCACGGACTCCCGAGTTTTCCGGGGTTTTCCGAGAAGTGGCCTACACGTTTGCCAACGTCGATCGAGCCGCTTTCGGACGGCGCAACGATCTGATTTCGACCACGCCGTGACGTTCTTCCAGGAATCACGCAATGCATGACAAAAGCTTGACCGAACTGCGCGCCGCGCTGGCTGCGAAGGAGTGCTCCGCAGTCGAGCTGGCCCAGCACTTTTTGGGCCGGATTGATGCGCATCAAGACCTGAACGCTTTCGTCGACGTCAATCCCGAATTGACGCTCGCCCAGGCGAAGGCCGCCGACGCGCTCCTGCACTCGGGCCACGCGGGCCCGCTCGCGGGCATTCCGCTCGCGCACAAGGACGTGTTCGTCACGCGCGGCTGGCGTTCGACCGCCGGCTCGAAAATGCTTGCAAACTATGTGAGCCCGTTCGACGCGACCGTGGTCGAGCGGCTCGAGCGCGCGGGCATGGTCTGCCTCGGCAAGACCAACATGGACGAATTCGCGATGGGCTCGTCCAACGAGAACTCGCATTTCGGCGCCGTGAAGAACCCGTGGGACACGAAGGCCGTACCGGGCGGCTCGTCGGGCGGCTCCGCCGCGGCTGTCGCCGCGCGCCTCGCGCCCGCCGCCACCGGCACCGACACGGGTGGCTCGATTCGCCAGCCGGCGTCGTTCACGGGTGTCACGGGCATCAAGCCGACCTACGGCCGCGTGTCGCGCTACGGCATGATCGCGTTCGCCTCGTCGCTCGACCAGGGCGGCCCGTTCGCGCACAGCGCCACCGATTGCGCGCTGCTCCTGAATGCCATGGGCGGCTTCGACGAGCGCGACTCGACCAGCCTCACGCACGCGCACGAGGACTACACGCGCTTTATCGGCCAGACGTGGAGCCAGGACGCCAGCGCCGACAAGCCGCTCGCGGGCCTGCGCATCGGCCTGCCGAAGGAATATTTCGGCGCGGGCCTTGCCGACGACGTGCGCGCCGCCATCGACGCCGCGCTGAAGACGTACGAGTCGCTGGGCGCCACGCTCGTGGAAGTCACGCTGCCGAAAACCGAGCTGTCGATTCCCGTGTATTACGTGATCGCCCCGGCGGAAGCCTCGTCGAACCTCTCGCGCTTCGACGGCGTGCGCTTCGGCCACCGTGCAGCCGAATACCGCGATCTGCTCGACATGTACAAGAAGTCGCGCGCCGAGGGCTTCGGCCCTGAGGTGAAACGCCGCATTCTGGTGGGCACCTACGTGCTTTCGCATGGCTACTACGACGCGTACTACCTGCAGGCGCAGAAAATTCGCCGCATCATTGCGCAAGATTTCCAGGAAGCGTTCAAGCAGTGCGACGTGATCATGGGGCCGGTCGCCCCGAGCGTGGCATGGGACCTCGGCGCCAAGGGCGACGATCCGCTGCAGATGTACCTCGCGGACATCTACACGCTTTCCACGAGTCTCGCGGGCCTGCCCGGCATGAGCGTGCCGTGCGGCTTCGGCGCGGGGGCGAACGCGCAGCGACCCGTCGGTCTGCAGATCGTCGGCAACTATTTCAACGAGGCCCGCATGCTGCAGGTCGCCGACGCTTTCCAGCGCGCGACCGACTGGCATCGCAAGGCGCCGGCGGAGGTCTCTAATGGGGCCCCACACTCACTTCGTTCGTTGCCCCCCGGGGGGGCGCATGCCTCCCTTGAGGCGGCTCGGCGGGAGGCATGAACATGGCAACACAATGGGAAGTCGTTATCGGTCTCGAAACGCACGCGCAATTGTCGACGGCGTCGAAGATCTTCTCCGGCGCATCGACGCAGTTCGGCGCCGCGCCCAACTCGCAGGCGTGCCCCGTCGATCTCGCGCTGCCGGGCGTGCTGCCGGTGATGAATCGCGGCGCCGTTGAGCGCGCGATCCAGTTCGGTCTCGCGATCGGCTCGACGATCGCGCCGCGCAGCATCTTCGCGCGCAAGAACTACTTCTACCCGGATCTGCCGAAGGGCTATCAGATCAGCCAGTACGAAATTCCGGTCGTGCAGGGTGGGAGTATCACGATCCAGGTTCCGGCCAACGAAAAGGCCGGCAAGGAAGCGTACGAGAAGACCGTCAACCTCACGCGCGCGCACCTCGAAGAAGATGCAGGCAAGTCGCTGCACGAAGACTTCGCGGGCATGACGGGCATCGACCTGAACCGCGCCGGCACGCCGCTGCTCGAAATCGTCACGGAACCCGAAATGCGCAGCGCCGCCGAAGCGGTTGCGTACGCGAAGTCGCTGCACACGCTCGTCGTGTGGCTCGGCATTTGCGACGGCAACATGCAGGAAGGCTCGTTCCGCTGCGACGCGAACGTCTCTGTGCGTCCGGTCGGCCAGAAGGAATTCGGCACGCGCGCCGAGATCAAGAACCTGAACTCGTTCCGCTTCCTCGAAGAGGCTATCCAGTATGAAGTGCGCCGCCAGATCGAGCTGATCGAAGACGGCGGCACGGTGGTGCAGGAAACGCGTCTCTACGACCCGGACAAGCGCGAGACGCGTTCGATGCGCAGCAAGGAAGACGCGCACGATTACCGTTATTTCCCCGACCCCGACCTCATGCCGCTCGTGATCGATGCCGCATGGGTCGAGCGCGTGAAGGGCGAGCTGCCCGAGCTGCCCGCGACGATGCAAACGCGCTTTGTCGAGCAGTACGGCGTGACGCCGTATGGCGCGAACGTGCTCACGTCTTCGAAGGCGATGGCGGCTTACTTCGAAGCTGTCGTGGCGAAGGCGGGCGCGGCGCAAGCCAAGGCCGCCGCCAACTGGCTGATGGGCGAGGTCTCGTCGCAGCTCAACCGCGAAGGCCTCGACATCGCCGCCTCGCCGGTCTCGGCCGCGCAGTTCGCCGTGCTGCTCGCGCGCATCGCCGACGGCACGATCTCGAACAAGATCGCCAAGGAAGTGTTCCAGGCGATGTGGGACGAGAAGGCCGCGGGCGACGACGCTGCCGACCGCATCATCGAAGCGAAGGGCCTCAAGCAGATCTCGGACACCGGCGCGCTCGAAGCGATCATCGACGAGGTGCTCGCCGCGAACCCGAAGTCGGTGGAAGAATTCCGCGCTGGCAAGGAAAAGGCGTTCAACGCGCTGATCGGCCAGGCCATGAAGGCCACGAAGGGCAAGGCGAACCCGCAGCAGGTCAACGAACTGCTGAAGAAGAAGCTGGGCTGAGTTTGGGCGAGTTTGGGTGAAGTGCCGGCCTGATTCGGGCATGCTTGCGAGGCGGCGTCGTGCGTAGCAGTGCGGCGCCGCCTTGCCGCTTCAGACGGGTCCAACGGCGTGAAGCCATCTGTATTCACGAAAGAGAGGAGAACAACGCATGTCCAAGGTCCCGAGTCTCGACGACTACCGCGTACCGTACTTCAGCGACAAGAAGACGGAGACGTTCTCGCTCAGCGCGCTCGACCCCGCCGCGAAGCCGTTTTCGAGCGGCAGCAAGGACGGCGACCGCGACCGCCTCGCCGAAATCGGCAACAAGCTCGACGTGTTGCAGGAGCGTCTGCACGCGCAGCGCGACCATCGCGTGCTGCTCGTGCTGCAGGGCATGGACACGAGCGGCAAGGACGGCACGATCCGTGGTGTGTTTCACGAGGTCGATCCGCTCGGCCTGCGCATTGTGCCGTTTCGCGCGCCCACGTCCATCGAGGCTGCGCGCGACTTTCTCTGGCGCGTGCACCTGCAGGTGCCCGCGGCGGGGGAGCTTGCGATCTTCAACCGCAGCCACTACGAGGACGTGCTCGTGCCGCGCGTGATTGGCCAGATCGACTCGGCCGAATGCGAGCGACGCTATCGCCAGATCCGCGATTTCGAGGCGCTGCTCGAGCAGAGCGGCACGTCGATTATCAAGTGCATGCTGCATATCTCGAAGGACGAGCAGCGAAGCCGCATCCAGGCGCGCATCGACGACCCCACCAAGCACTGGAAATTCGACGTATCGGATCTCGAAGCGCGCAAGCATTGGGACGCCTATCAGGCCGCGTACCATGACGCGCTCGCGGCCACTTCTACGGAATACGCGCCGTGGTTCGTGATTCCCGCGAATTCGAAGTCGCACCGTAACGTCATGGTGGGCGAGCTGCTGCTGCGCCTGATGGAAAGTCTGAAGCTCGAATATCCGCCGGCCAAGGCCGAACTCAAGGGTCTCAAGATCGACTGAGACCGACCGTATTCCCTCGCGCGGCGCAGCGCAGTTCCGTTTCGGCGCGCCGTGCGAGGCAACGCACAATCAAGAGGAAAGAAGACATGTTGCGTGTGATCACCGCGAATCTGAACGGCATCCGCTCGGCGGCGAAGAAGGGCTTTTTCGAATGGTTCGGCGAACAGAAGGCCGACGTGCTCTGCGTGCAGGAAATCAAGTGCTCGCAGGACGACATGACGCCCGAATTCCTCGCGCCGCATGACTTCACGGGCTACTTTCAGCATGCGGTGAAGAAGGGCTATAGCGGCGCGGGCGTCTATTCGCGCCACGAGCCCGACCAAGTCATCATCGGCTTTGGCAGCGAGGAGTTCGACCCGGAAGGGCGCTATGTGGAAACGCGCTACGGCAATCTCTCGGTGATTTCGGTGTACGTGCCCTCGGGTTCGAGCGGCGACGAGCGTCAGGCCGCGAAGTACCGCTTCATGGACGAATTCATGCCGCATCTCGCGGAACTCAAGCGTGAGCGCGAAGTGATCGTGTGCGGCGACGTGAACATCGTCCACAAGGAAATCGACATCAAGAACTGGAAGGGCAACCAGAAGAACTCCGGCTGCCTGCCCGAAGAGCGCGCATGGCTCACGAACCTCTTCGACGACGTGGGCTACGTGGACGTGTTCCGCACGCTCGACCCGCGCCCCGAGCAATACACGTGGTGGAGCAATCGCGGTCAGGCGTATGCGAAGAACGTGGGGTGGCGTATCGACTATCAGATCGCGACGCCCGGCATTGCGCACAAGGCGAAAAAGACGTCGATCTTTAAGGACATCAAGTTCAGCGACCACGCGCCACTGACCATCGACTACGACTACAAGGTCAAGAGCTGACGCTCACCCTGGCGCGCTGCGAAGCCGCTTTCAGGGCGCCGACACCACCTTGCGCTTCTGCACGGCCGGGATGCCCTGGTAGTCGGGCAACTCGTCGAGCGGCTTGCCGATCGCCTTTGCGTAGAGCGGCATCATGTCGGCGAGGCGTTTGGCGATATCGGCGCGCCGCGCCGGCGTGTACGGATGCACGTAGATGAAGCCCTGGTCGCGGTCGGCGCGCGTCGCCACGGCGAGTTTGTCCCAGAGCGTGAGCGCCGCGCGCGGATCGAAGCCCGCGCGCGAGGCGATATCGCTGCCGATCACGTCGGCTTCGGTTTCGTCGGCGCGGCCGTAATGCATCTCCACGAGCTGTGAGCCGATGCCCAGCGGAAACACGCCGAGATCCGCGAGCCCGAATAGCTGCGGCACGGTGCCCGATTCGATCTGCGCGGCCTGTTGTTCGCCAAGGCGCTCGCGCACGTGCTCGCGTACCGCATGCGCGATCTCGTGGCCGAGCAGCATGCCGAACTCGTTGTCGTTGAGCTTCACGCGGTCGAGCAAGCCGCCATACACGACGATCTTGCCGCCCGGCAGGGCGTACATGCGGATGTCGTTCGAGCGGATCACCGCCACTTCCCACTTCCAGTTCTTGACGCGATCGCTCCACTTCAACGAGTAAGGCGCGAGCCGGTCGACGAAAGCCCGCACGCGCTGCACGTGCGGATCGCTTTCGGCATAGAGGCGGTTCGAATGGGCCGCGCCGCGCACGATCTCATTGAACTCGGCAGTGGCCTGCGCTTCGAGCATCGGCGAAGGAATCAGATTGCGGTACACGGCGGCATTGCCGAAGCGCACCACGCGGCCCGTGTTCGGCGCACCGGGGGCGAGGTTGCCCGGCGAGGCGCTCGCGTTCGCGCCACTGTTTGCTGTGCCGTTCGCGTTATTCGTTGGGTTTATTGCGGCATTGCTTCCGCTCGCGGCGCTGGCTGCTGGCGGCGTGACAGGGTTGCCCGGCACGGCCGCTGGCGCGTTCGTGGCGGCCGGATTCTCGGCACCCCAGGCATTCCATGCGGAAAGACCCGGCAACGCCGCGGCAAGAGCCAGCACGAGCGCACGAGCGCGCTCGCCGCTGCGCTGCGGCGCACGCGGGCTTTGCGCGACGGTCTCATGCGTGCTCACGACCGGACTCTCCACGGGGCAATACGAATGAGCAGGAGCATACCCGGTACCGCGAGCACCGTGCAGACGATGAAATAGTCGAACCAGCCGATCTTCGCGACCACGTAGCCGCTCGCGGCGGAGGCCAGTGTGCGCGGCACGGAGGCGAGGCTCGTGAAGAGTGCGAACTGCGTGGCGGTGTAGCGCGGGTCCGTCGTGCTTGCAATATAGGCAGTGAACGCGGCGAGCGTGAGTCCCGTTGCGAAGGTTTCGAAGCCGTACACGAGCGCGAGCGCAACGGCGCGCGGGTCGAGCGTGAATTGCACGTTGGCGCCGAAGAGACCTGCTGCCCACGAAACCGCGTGGCTCACGGCGAGCGCCGCATCGTAGATGGCGGCGAGCGATGTCGAGCCCGCGCCGAGCTGTGCGAGCCACGCGAAGCCGAGCGTCGAAATCATCTGCAGGAAACCGAAGATCCACAGCCCGCGCCCAATGCCGATCTTCACGAGCGCCACGCCGCCGACGATGCCGCCGGCGAGACTCGCGCCGAAGGCCGTCATCTTGGCGATCACGCCGATCTCGGTGCGCGAGTAGCCGATGTCGAGGAAGAACGATGTGGACAGGGTAGTCGCCATCGTGTCGCCGAGCTTGTAGAGGAAGATGAAGGCGAGCACAAACAGCGCCGCGGCGAGACCGTCGCGGCGCACGAATTCGGCGAACGGCTGCACGATCGCTTCGCGCAGGTTCCTGGGCGGCGCGCCATGCACTTCGGGCTCTTTCACGACGAGCGTCATGATCATGCCGGGGATCATGAATACCGCCGTCACGACGAACACGGTGCTCCACGGCAGGTGGTCGGAGAGGATCAAGGCGAGCGATCCCGGCACGAGCGCCGCGATCTTGTATGCGTTCACGTGCACGGCGTTGCCGAGGCCCTGCTGCGTGTCGGTGAGCAGTTCGCGCCGGTAGGCGTCGATGGAGATGTCCTGGCTCGCGCCGAAGAACGCCACCAGCGCGGTGAGCGCGGCCACGGTCCAGATCGAATCTTTCGGCGATACGTAGCCGAGCGTGCCGATGGCGAGCGCCACGAGAATTTGCGTGACGAGCATCCAGCCACGCCGACGCCCCGGGCGCCAGCCGGGCAGGCGCGGCACGTAGCGGTCCATGAGCGGCGCCCAGACGAACTTCCAGGTGTACGGGAACTGGATCAGCGCGAAGAGGCCGATCTCCTTGAGATTGACGCCCTCCGAGCGCAGCCACGCCTGCACCAGATAGACGAGCGTGAAGAGCGGAAGCCCGGAGGTAAAGCCGAGGAACACGCAGATCAGCATGTGCGTATTCAGATACGCACGCCAGCCGGGGTGGGATTCGTGAGCGGTAAGAGCGGGTGCCTCGTGGGGCGGATTCTGCATGTCGTCGTTAGCGGCGGCGGTGTTTGGTGCGGTTCCAGATGAACCGGTCGGGCAGAAAAACACGCGACGCCGCGCACGGCGTCATTTTTTTCTCACGCGATAGACCGCAAGACTACCACGCCAGTTCACACCCCATCGAACGGTCTGACCCCCATGGAGCACGGCGCGGTCGAGAATTTCGATGCCCACCTCGGGCGCGAGCGCCTCGAAGTCCTTCACAGTGAGAACACGCACGTTCGGCGTGTTATGCCACTGGTAGGGCAGCGACTTCGAAACCGGCATGCGCCCGCGCAGCACCGAAAGCCGGTGCGGCCAGTAGCCGAAGTTCGGAAACGAGACGATGCACTCCTTGCCCACGCGCGCCGTCTCGCGCAGGATCGCGGCCGTCTGGTGAATGGTCTGCAGCGTTTGCGAGAGGATCGCGAAGTCGAAGCTCGCGTCCTCGAACAGGCGCAGGCCGTCTTCCAGATTCTGCTGGATCACGTTGATGCCGTTCTTCACCGAGGCCAGCACGCCCGCGTCGTTGATCTCGATGCCGTAGCCCGTGCACTCCAGTTCTTCGGTGAGGAGCGAGAGCAGCGAGCCGTCGCCGCAGCCGAGGTCGAGCACCTTCGCGCGCGGTTCGATCCAGCGCGCGATGGTGCGAAAGTCGGGACGGGCGGAAAGACTGTCGAAAGCGCTCTGGTTCATGCGCCCACCTCAGCAGCAATACGTTCGTAGTAAGCGCGCACCACATTGTGATAGCGCGCGTCGTCGAGCAGGAAGGCGTCGTGGCCATGCGGCGCGTCGATTTCCGCGTAGGTCACCTGGCGCTTGTGATCGAGCAGCGCCTTCACGAGTTCGCGCGAGCGCGCGGGCGCGAAACGCCAGTCGGTCGCGAAGCTCGCCACGAGATATTTCGCCTTCGTGTGCGCGAGTGCGCGAGTGAGGTCGCCGTCATACGCCTTGGCGGGATCGAAGTAATCGAGCGCGCGCGTGATCAGCAGGTAGGTGTTGGCGTCGAAGTAGTCGGCGAACTTGTCGCCTTGATAGCGCAAGTACGACTCCACTTCGAATTCCACGTCGAAGTTGAAGTTGTATTCGTTCTCGGCGCCTTCCGCACGGCGCAGCGCCCGGCCGAATTTTTCGGCCATGTCGTCGTCGGAGAGATAGGTGATATGGCCGATCATCCGCGCCACGCGCAGGCCGCGGCGCGGCTTCACGTTGTGGGCGTAGTAGTCGCCGCCATGGAAGTCGGGATCCGAGAGGATGGCCGAGCGCGCTACCTCGTTGAACGCGATGTTCTGCGCCGAGAGCTTGGGCGTGGAGGCGACCACGATGCAGTGGCCGAGGCGATCCGGATAGCGCAGGCTCCATGCAAGCGCTTGCATGCCGCCAAGGCTGCCGCCCATCACCGCGGCGAACTTCTCGATGCCGAAGCGATCGGCCACGCGTGCCTGGGCGTCCACCCAGTCCTCGACGGTCACGACCGGAAACTTCGCGCCATAGGGCTGGCCTGTGGCCGGGTCGATGCTCATCGGGCCGGTCGAGCCGAAGCACGAGCCGAGATTGTTCACGCCGATCACGAAGAAGCGGTTGGTGTCGAGTGGCTTGCCCGGGCCGACCATGTTGTCCCACCAGCCCACATTTTTGGGGTCGCCCTCGTAGACGCCCGCCACGTGGTGCGATGCATTGAGCGCGTGACAGACGAGCACCGCATTGCTGCGCGCGGCGTTGAGTGTGCCGTAGGTTTCGACCACGAGGTCGTACCCGGCCAGCGCCGTGCCGTTCTGCAGTTGCAGGGGCTCGTCGAAATGCAGTGTTTGAGGAGCGACGATGCCGATCGATTCCATTCGTTCCGCCTTGGTTTTTCGGGCGGCTAAACGGTGTCGGCGGGCGCGGAGTGCGAAAGGATTGGCGCAGCTGACGACCTCTTTAGCCGCATTTATATCGAACTCCAGGGCCCGGGCCTTGGGAGTTCACGCGCCCGCAATCGAGTCAGCAAATCGGCGCGTGGGTATTGCAAAAGGAACGCAGAGTATATCGGAAAAAGTGCAAAGCGACGCGGCGCACGGGAAAGGCGGCCCGGTGCCGCCCGGCGCATTTGCACCGTCGCTTCACGTGCCCGCGCACCGCGCGAGGCTGCGAAGCCTTATCACTTCCTCGGCGCGGACGGATGAGCGTTGCGCCAGCGCCGCAGCTGCAAGGCCGCGATGATCATCAAGAGGCCGTAGAGGACCGCATAGGCGGCGATCACCCAGACCAGCGAGAGCGCGCCCGCGCCGGGGAACATCGCGAAGAAAAAGCCCACCGTGGCCGAGAGGAGCCCCGAAATGCCGACCGCCCACGGATGCGCGATGGCGTGCCGGTACTGGATCGCGTAGACGATCTCGAAGATGCCCGTGAAGAACGCCCACACACCGATGATCATCACGAGGACGATGGCGGTCTCGCCGGGCCAGAAGAACGCCACGAGGCCGGCGATCACGCCGATCAGACCGATGATGACGTAGGTCCAGCGCCGCGTGCCGCCGCCGCGCGCACCGTAGAAGAGCGCGAACGCGCCGTCGACGATGGCGTACGCGCCCCAGACGATGGCGAGCGTGAGCACGGTGAGGCCGGGCAGCGAGAAGGCGAGCACGCCGAAGATGATCGCGGCGATGCCTCGCGCGACGAGCCAGCCCCAATGGGCGGAGAGGCCCATCAGGATGGGCGGCAGGCCGAGAGGAGGAACGGGACGGTTCATGCGGCGGTTCTCCTTGTAGCGATGCGAGCAGCCGCCACGGAAAAACGCCGCGCGGCCGCGCTATTGAAGAATGATGCGGATTTGCTCGTCGGCGTGCTCGCTCGGCGAACGAGTGAAACCGCTTTGCGCATAGCGATGCCAGCAACCGATCACATAGCGCACGACCAGATTCGCACGGACCGTTGGATCGTATCCCTTGGAGGCAGGCTTCGCGCCGACATGGTCAGACCCCGAAATCGCTTTGCGCTCGGCCTCCTGCGCGAGGTCGACGCGCAGGCACTGGCGCAGCGACGCCTCGACGCGATCGAGCATCTGGTTCACGCGCTCGGCGAGGCGCTCATGCTCGCCCACAAGGGCTTCGCAGGTCAGTACGCGGGTCATGCCTGCGTTGCGTGTGGAGAAGTTGACGAGCATCAGGGCGATCGCACGCGCTTGCAGGACGCCGCTCGGCTCTTTTTCGACGATCTGGTTGATGAGCCCGAAGAGCGTCTGCTCGATGAAATCGATCAGGCCCTCGTACATCTGGGCCTTGCTCGCGAAATGGCGATACAGCGCGGCCTCGGAAACCCCCAGGCGCGCGGCCAGCGCCGCGGTGGTGATTTTTTCGCCGCGCGGCGCCTCCAGCATGGTGGCGAGCGTCTGGAGAATGTGGATACGGCGTTCGCCCGGTTTCGGGCGGGGGGCGCGGCGGGCCGCGCCCGGCGAATCTGCTGCTTCGACTGCTTCACGCGTTTCTGTCGGCTGCATGGATATCGTCCCTGGCGTTGGCCTCTGGGTGTCCGCTCCCCCGTTTTACTTCGAGCGTCCCGACTGCAGGCCTGGTTTCAGGGATTTTAGCGAACGAATGCGACGATCGACATAGTGAGGCCTGCCAGTGGCCGGCAGGTGCGCTGGCAAATGCCCGGTGATCCATACGGTGCGGATGCCGAGGCGCCGGTAGCGCTTGAGATGGCTGCGCGTGTCTTCGATCAGGATCGCATCGGCGAGCGCCACGCCCGCCCGGCGCAGCGTGCCGCGCAGCATCGCGCAGTCGGGCTTGGCGCGCCAGTGGCTGCGCGAGCGCATGCCTTCGATGGCGATCACGCGTTCGAAGAGCCGCTCGATGCCGAGCGCCGCGAGCACCGCGTGCGCATAGTCCTCGGGGCCGTTGGTGAGAACGATCTTGCGTCCGGGGAGGGCCGCGAGCGTGCGGGCGAGGCCGCGCTCGGCGTGCAGCATGCCATGCAGGTCGTCGAAGGTGTGCACGACCTTGAGGAAGTCGTGCGGGTCGATCGGATGATGGCGCGTGAGGCCGAGCAGCGTCGCGCCGTAGCGGTGCGTGTAGCTCGTGCGCAGGTGATTGGCTTCGTCGCGGCTCACGCCGAGCGCGTCGATGATGTACTGCGTCATTCCGGCATTGATGGCCGGGAAGATCGCGCGCGACGCGTTGTGCAGCGTGTTGTCGAGATCGAAGAGCCAGACGGGGGCGCCATAGCTCGGGCCGCGCAAGGTGCGGGCGACGCGGCACGGCCGGCGCCGGGCACGCCTGGCATGAAGGCTGGAGTCGGTCATCGCGGACGTGAGACGCGGCGGCGGCACGGCGCCGCCGCCGCGAGGAAGGGGCTTAGTGCGAGCGGATCATCGTGCCGAACGGCTGTTCGGTCAGAATTTCCAGTAGCACGGAGTGCTCGATGCGGCCGTCGATGATGTGCACCGAGCGCACGCCGCTCTTGGCCGCGTCGAGTGCCGACGAGATCTTCGGCAGCATGCCGCCCGAGATCGTGCCGTCTTCGAAGAGCGCGTCGATCTCGCGCGCCGAGAGGTCGGTGAGCAGATTGCCCGCCTTGTCCATCACGCCGGGGATGTTCGTCATCATCACGAGCTTTTCGGCGTTGAGCACCACGGCGAGCTTGCCCGCCACGAGGTCGGCGTTGATGTTGTACGAGAGGCCGTCTTCGCCGAAGCCGATCGGCGAGATCACCGGAATGAACGCGTCCTCCTGGAGCGCCTTCACGACCGCCGGGTTGATCGCCTCAACTTCGCCCACCTGGCCGATGTCGACGTACTGACCGGGGTTGTCGCGGTCCGGCATCATCAGCTTGCGGGCGTGGATCAGGCCGCCGTCCTTGCCGGTCAGGCCGACCGCGTGGCCGCCGAAGTGATTGATGAGCGTGACGATGTCCTGCTGCACCTCGCCGCCGAGCACCCACTCGACGACTTCCATGGTTTCTTCATCGGTCACGCGCATGCCCTGGATGAACGTGCCTTGCTTGCCGATCTTCTTGAGCGCCGTATCGATCTGCGGGCCGCCGCCGTGCACGATGACCGGATTGATGCCCACGAGCTTGAGCAGGATGACGTCGCGCGCGAAGCCCTGCTTGAGCCGCTCTTCGGTCATGGCATTGCCGCCGTACTTGATGACGACGGTCTTGCCGTGGTACTGGCGAATGTAAGGCAGCGCTTCGGCAAGAATTTCGGCTTTCAGGGTGGGGGCGATCTGCGAAAGGTCGATAGGCTCGGACATGGCGGCGGAGACTGGACGAAAAACGGACGAAACTCGCGGACGAAGATCCGCGGACGAAAAACGCGGCCGTAAAACGGTCGAAACAGGCCGGATTGTACAGGACTGGCGCGGTGCAGCAGGGAAAACGGCGGGGAAAACGACGCCCATCGGACGCTCGGCGAGGCACATGCGCAACACGGGCGCGAGCGCACCGCAGCACCGTAAAACGGGGCGAAATCGGCAGGGAAAGGCGGGCGTGAAAAGCCTGCCGAAGGGCGCACGCGCGGGCTGTGGCATCATCTCCTTGTCGCCAACCCATGGCTTCGAGAGGAGTGCGCGCCATGACCGCCTCCGCCGTGTCCGCCACCGGCATGAAAAGCGCCCGCTGCCCGCGCTGCGGCAACAGCTTCGACTGCGGCAGGAACACCGAACCCTTCGATTGCTGGTGCAAGTCGCTGCCCGCCTTGCCCGCGAGCGAGCTGGACCCGCGCGGGCGCTGCCTCTGCCCCGGATGCCTCGCGGCGGCGGCGGCTCCGGCAGCCGCGCCGAAGGGCGGGAGCGCTATGCCGTGACTTGCGCGCTGCGTTGCGCATCGTGCGTGAGCGCCGCGAGATCGGCGCTCACTTCGTCGAGCACGGGCTGCCACTGTCTGAACGTCTTTTGACGGTACAGGCGGGTATTCGGATACCACGGACTGTCTCGCCGATCCAGCAGCCAGACCCAATGCGGATTCACGTCCAGCAGCACCCAGGCGCGCTTGCCGAGCGCGCCCGCAAGGTGTGCGCTCGATGTGCACACGGAAATCACCAGGTCGAGCGAGTCGACGAACGCGGCCGTGTCGTCGAAGGTCTTCCACTGCGCGCTGAAGTCGGTCACCTCGAAGCCCGTTTCGCGCGCCGCGGCGATGTCCTGCTCCGCGCCGGGCTGCAGCGAGTAAAACGCCACGCCCTCGATGCCGACGAGATGCCGGGCATACCGCTCGAGCCCGACGCGACGAAACGGATTGCGTTTGTGCGTGAGGCTGCCCGTCCACGCGAGCCCGACCTTCAGGCGCTTTTCGCCCGCGAGGCGCGCGCGCCAGTGCGCCGCCGCCGCGGGATCGGCCTTGAGATAACCCGTGGGGCCCGGGATCGTCGCTTCCTCAGTGCCGAATATGAGTGGCAAGCTCAACAGCGAGACTTCGCAATCGTAGGGCGGCAAGTTTTCGACGGGGCCACCCGCGCAGTACAGGTCGCAATGGCTGCCCAGGCTGCGCGCGAGCAGCGCGCCGATCTGCGGAAACGAATTCCAGACGAGCCGGCCGCCTTCGCGATGCACGCGCTCGGCGAGCATGGGCACGTAGCGGCAGAATTGCAGCAGGTCGCCCATGCCCTGTTCGCCCCATACCAGCAATGTGCGACCCGCGAGCGGCTCGCCTCGCCACTCGGGCTTCGGGAACACCGGGCGGCCCGCAGCCAGCTCGCTCGACCCCTTCCAGCGCATCTCGTGTCCGGGCCAGCCTTCGGCAAAGTTACCCCGCAGAAGCTGGGTCATCGACAGGTTCAAGCGTAGCGATGCGTCGTTGGGCGCATACTGGCAGCCGGCGCGCGCGGCGCGTTCAACTTCGTTCCACTGCTGCGTTTCCTTGCAGACCATCGCATAGTTGTTCAGGACGAGCGGGCTTTGCGGCGCGAGTTCGAGCGCGCGGCGGCTTGCGCGGAGTGGACGCGCCGCGTCGGCATCGGTTGGGAACACGCGGGCAAGGTTGATCCAGGCGTTGACGTTGTCGGGCTCTTCGGCGACCGTTTCTTCGAGCAGCGGCAGAATCTCGCGGTCTCCAAAATTGATCTGCATCAATGCTGTAGCAAGATTGTTGCGCAGATTTGGAAACGTACGCGCGATTGCCAGCGCGTGACGGTAAGGTTCTACCGCTTCGGCGTGACGGTTTGCAAACTGCAGCGCGAGGCCGGCTGCGAACCACGCGGCGGCCCGCTCCGGTGCGAGCCGGGCGATCGCGGCGCTCAGGCGCACGGCTTCTTCCGCCAGGGCGCTATCCTGTGCGCGAGTGGCGATGAGCATGAGCGTGTCGTCGTCGAAGCCGCGTAGCGCGGCGTGCGTGGCGGCCAGCAATTCGTGTGCGGACGCATCGGTCGCCCTGGCGGTTCCACCGGCGGCCACCGCGTCGATGAAATCGAGAAAGAGATTGCGCACGGGTTGGAGTACGTCAGGGTGCGAGGTCTGCATTATTCCGTCTTGCTTGTCAGAAAGCGCCGAAGCAAATGTGGTCGGCGGATGACATAGATTGAAGCAAACCCTTTCAAGATGATGAATCAGACAAGTCTTAACCGGTAAACTGACAGCATGCATCGCATAACCGTCAGTGCTCGCGTCAATCTCAGCCATCTGTTCTGGCTGCGCAGTCTCGCCATCATCGGCCAGCTCTGCACGATCGCGTTCGTGCAGCTCTTCATCGGCGTGCAGTTGCCGCTGCCCGCCATGCTGTTCGTGATCGCCATGGAAGTGGCGTTTAACGGCGTGACCTGGCTGCGCGTCACGCAGGATCGTCCCGAGTCGAATCTCGAATTGTTCGGCCAGCTCTGGGTCGATCTCGGCGCGCTTTCTGCGCTGCTCTTTCTTTCCGGCGGCACGACCAATCCGTTCGTTTCGCTCTACCTGCCCTCGCTCGCCATCGCGGCCGCCGTGCTGCCGTGGTATCTCACCGCCTGGCTCGCGGCCTTCGCGGTGGCCTGTTACGTGCTGCTCGGCTTCGACAACGTTCCGCTCAATCTCGACAATCCCGCCAACCTGTTCGACTACTATCGCGCGGGCATGTGGGTGAACTTCATGGTGAGCGTGTGCCTGATCGTGTGGTTCGTCGCGCGGATGTCGCGCGCGCTGCGTCAGCGCGACACCGCGCTCGGCGACGCGCAGCAGCGCCTGTTGCGCGACGAGCGGGCCGTGGCGCTGGGCGTACAGGCCGCCACGGTGGCGCACGAGATCGGCACGCCGCTCTCGACCATTGCCATGCTCACCGAGGAACTTCGCGACGTCGCGCGCACGGACAAGGGCCTCGCACCGTATTTCGCGGACCTCGAACTGCTCGACAAGCAGATCTCGCTTTGCACCTCGGCGCTCGCACGGCTGAGGAGCCGCGCATCGTCCACTGGCGCCCGCGAGGCCGTGAGCGAATGGCTCGGGCCGTTCGTCGAGCAATGGCGCTTGCGCCATCCGCATGTGAAGTTCGAACTCCTCGACAATGGAACGAGCGATTTCGCCCTCGACGACACCGTCGCCGTTGGCCAGATCCTCACCATCCTGCTCGATAACGCCGCGCGTGCCAGCCGCGATTTCGTGACGCTGCGCGCCTATGCGGCCGCGCGAGCCGGGTACGTCGATTTCGAAGTTTGCGATGCGGGGTCCGGCATTCCGTCATCGCTGCGCGCTTCGCTGGGCGCCGCGCCCGTGGACAGCACCCAGGGCGGTCACGGCGTCGGGCTGTATCTGGCGTTTTCGTCGGCGGCGCGGCTTGGCGGCTCGATCGAGCTCAACGACGTCACGCCGCCCGGCAGCGCGTCGGGCGAAGTGAGCGGCGCGGGCGACGAGACGTCGGCTGGCGCCGCAACCGGCAGCGGCATGCGTACACGCCGCGCGCGCGGCACCCGTGCGGTGCTGCGCTTGCCGGCGAAGCAGGTCAAGGCGGGTCAGGCGAACCGCGCGGCGCCGGCGCGGGAGGGCGCAGCGCCTGCGGGTTCGGAGATTGAATCAGGCGAGGGGCCGATCCGGCCCGACGCCGCGTAACAATACGGAGAATTAGGCATGAGCGATATGAGTTTTCTGGTCATCGACGACGACGAAGTGTTCTCCGACATCCTCGCGCGCGGCCTCACGCGGCGCGGCTTCGAGGTGAAGCAGGCACACAATGCGGAAGAGGCGATTCGCTTCGCCAACCAGCAGAAGTTCTCGCAGATCACCGTGGACCTGCATCTCGGCAACGACTCAGGCCTGTCGCTCATCGCGCCGCTGCGCGAACTGCAGCCGGACGCACGCATGCTCGTGCTCACGGGCTACGCGAGCATCGCGACGGCGGTGCAAGCCGTGAAGGACGGCGCGGACAACTATCTGGCCAAGCCCGCCAACGTCGAGATGATTCTCTCGGCACTCCAAAGCGATGCGAGCGCGATGCAGGCCGAAGAGGCCATCGAGCACCCGGCGCCGCTCTCGGTCGCGCGCCTCGAATGGGAGCACATCCAGCGCGTGCTGGCCGAGCACAACGGCAACATCTCGGCCACGGCGCGCGCGCTCAACATGCACCGGCGCACGCTGCAGCGCAAGCTCGCGAAGCGCCCGGTGCGCCAGTAAATACAGCCGGGGCGCGGCAAAAGAAAAGGGACCCCGCGGGTCCCTTTTTCATGCGCCATGCGTTGCGCTTAGAGCACGTAACGCGACAGGTCTTCGTCCTGCGCCACTTCACCGAGCGCCTTGTCGACATAGGCTGCGTCGATGCTCACGCTCTGGCCCGCGTGATTGCCGGCCGCGAACGACACATCTTCCAGCAGCTTTTCGATCACCGTGTAGAGACGGCGCGCGCCGATGTTCTCGGTCTTCTCGTTCACGGAGAAGGCGATTTCCGCGAGGCGGCGAATACCGTCTTCGGCGAAATCGAGCTGCACGTCCTCGGTTGCGAGCAGCGCCTGATACTGCTTCACGAGGCTCGCGTCGGTCGCGACCAGAATCGCTTCGAAGTCCTTCACGGAGAGCGAGTCGAGTTCCACGCGAATCGGGAAACGGCCCTGGAGTTCGGGAATCAGATCGCTCGGCTTCGACAGATGGAACGCGCCACTCGCGATGAACAGGACGTGATCGGTCTTCACCATCCCGTATTTCGTGTTGATGGTCGTGCCTTCCACGAGCGGCAGCAGATCGCGCTGCACGCCCTGACGCGAAACTTCACCGCCGCTGCCTTCGTTGTTGCGAGAGGCGATCTTGTCGATTTCGTCGAGGAACACGATGCCGTTCTGCTCGACGTTCTGTACAGCCTTGGCCTTGACCTCTTCGTCGTTGAGCATCTTCGCCGCTTCTTCGTCGGTGAGGACCTTGAGCGCTTCCTTCACCTTGAGCTTGCGGCGCGTTTTCTTGCCGCCGCCCAGATTGGCGAACATCGAGCGGATCTGCTCGGTCATGTCTTCCATGCCCGGGGGCCCCATGATGTCCATGCCCACTTGAGGCTGCTCGACGTCCAGTTCGATTTCCTTGTCGTCGAGCTGGCCTTCGCGCAGGCGCTTGCGGAAGGTCTGACGCGTGGCGTTGTCGCCGCCTTCGGCATGGCTCGTGGCGTCCGACGAACCGAAACCCACGGGACGCGCGCTCGGCAGCAGGATGTCGAGGATGCGGTCTTCGGCCTGGTCGGTGGCCTTGCTGCGCACCTTGCGCATTTCGGTTTCGCGCGTCTGCTTCACCGAAATCTCCATGAGGTCGCGCACGATGCTGTCCACGTCGCGGCCCACGTAGCCCACTTCGGTGAACTTGGTCGCTTCGATCTTGATGAACGGCGCGTCCGCGAGCTTCGCGAGACGGCGCGCGATTTCGGTCTTGCCGACGCCCGTCGGCCCGATCATGAGAATGTTCTTCGGCGTGATTTCCTGGCGCAGCGGCTCGGCGACCTGCTGGCGGCGCCAGCGGTTGCGCAGCGCGACGGCCACGGCCTTCTTCGCGTTCGCCTGGCCGATGATGTGCTTGTCGAGTTCCGAGACGATCTCGGCGGGGGTCATGGTGCTCATCCTGATTCCTTCTCGTCTGTACGGTCGGTTGGCGAGTTATTCGATGGTTTCGATCACGCGGTTGTGATTCGTGTAGATGCACATGTCGCCCGCGATCGCGAGCGACTTTTCGACGATCTCGAGCGGCGAGAGTTCGGTGTTCTCCACGAGCGCGCGGGCCGCAGCCTGCGCATACGCGCCGCCCGAACCGATCGCGCAGATGCCTTCTTCGGGGTCGAGCACGTCGCCGTTGCCGGTGATCACGAGCGTAGTGGTCGCGTCGGCGGCGATCAGCATGGCTTCGAGGCGGCGCAGCATGCGGTCGGTGCGCCAGTCCTTGGCGAGTTCGACGGCGGCGCGCGTGAGGTTGCCCTGATGCTTTTCGAGCTTGGCTTCGAAGCGGTCGAGCAGCGAGAACGCGTCGGCGGTGCCGCCGGCGAAGCCGACCATGACCTTGCCGCCATAAATGCGCCGGACCTTCTTCGCGCCACCCTTCATGACGATGTTGCCGAGGGTGACCTGACCGTCGCCGCCGAGCGCGACCTTGTCGCCGCGCCGCACGGATACGATCGTCGTGCCGTGAAATTGCTCCATGTGCGTTCCTTTTTACCGTTGATGCCGGGTTGGGTGCGAAGGTCGTGTGCCTGCCGCTTTCGGATGGGCGCCGCGGTGCTCGCGCGTTGTGCGCGCTTTGGGCGCCGCCCTGAATCGGGGTGCGTAGCGCGCGCCTGGGGCGCGCCGCGAGCGCATATCAAAGGGAGTTTAGGGCGGCGGTGGGCATATCAAGGGCCGCAGGCGCAGAAAACGGCACAGCGGCGAGGCGTGCAACGGCGCGCGCGCAAAAGAAAAAAGCGCACGGTGCTCCGTGCGCTTCGACAGGGAAGGCAAGTCGCTAGCCGCGCAAGCAGGACTTCGCGGCCAGAAAAAAGCTCAATCGCCGAACAGCTTCTGGCGCAGTTCGCGGCGCTCTTGCGCTTCGAGCGAGAGCGTGGCGGTCGGACGCGCGAGCAGACGCGGGACGCCGATCGGCTCGCCCGTTTCTTCGCACCAGCCGTAGTCGCCGGAATCGATGCGAGCGAGCGATTGCTGCACCTTCTTGAGCAGCTTGCGTTCGCGGTCGCGCGTGCGCAACTCGAGCGCATGCTCTTCTTCGATCGTCGCGCGGTCGGCCGGATCGGGAACGATCACGGTTTCGCGCAGATTCTCAGTGGTCTGGCCCGCATTGCGGAGGATTTCCGCCTGCAGCTGTTCGAGCCGGTTCTTGAAGAAGGCGAGCTGATCCTCGTTCATGTAATCCTTGTCGCTCATCTTCAGGATTTCGGCTTCGGTCAAGAGTCGTTTCGTCGTCATCTGGCTTGCTTCTTCAATGAGTGAGGCAAAACTGGCACATCTTGCCTGCACTTTTGTGTTGCCCGCAGTGGCCGCGGTGGCCTTTACCAACCTTTACCACTTTGCCAGGCGCAGTTACCGCGCCGTTATATGCGCGCTGGCGGGCACGGACGATGAACTGTCGTGACGCCCGAAGCGCCGCTGCGGGGCCGAACTCCTCTGGAAACCGGTCATCAGATGCTCCTGAGGCATATATCGTACCGACTGCGCGCTGCGACGCGATGCGCTGCCGGCGGGGCGTCCCTCGGCTGGATTCCGGGGCACCTCTCTTCCAGTGGGGCCGTATTGTAACCGAACCGCAAACTCGTGCCGCAAGCGGGACTTCCCTGCGGTGGCCCGCCTGTCGCCAGGCCGCTTGCGAACCGCTCGATATCCAGAAAATATAACGCGCCAATCGTGAAAAAGCGATGGTCGGGTACGTTATTTGACGCACGAATCCGCAAGGAAGTCTTTGCGCAGGCTGCAAACTCGGCGCGGCGCACAAAGTCCAGACGAAAACGCCCGGCAGCGGGCCGGGCGTATCTAGAAAAGCGGGGGCAATCGGTCAGGCGAGGCAGGCGTCAAGCCCGTCGGTGATGAGGTCCTGCGGCAGCTCGATGCCGATGAACACCATCTTGCTGCCCTTCTTCTCGATCGGCAGCCACTTGGAGGCCAGGTCGCTGCCCATCATCTGGTGTACGCCCTGGAACACCACCTTGCGGTCCACGCCCTTCATGTAGAGCACGCCCTTGTAGCGCAAGAGGCGCTCGCCGTAGATCTGCAGGATGCCGCCAAGGAAGTCTTCCAGGCGGTTCGGATCGAACGGACGGTCGCTGCGGTAGACGAACGATTTGATCTTGTCGTCGTGGTGCGCGTGATGGTGGTGGCCGTGATCGTGGCCTTCGTGGCTGCACTGGCCGTGATCGTGGTCGCAATCGGCGTGATCATGGTCATGCGCGTGATCGTGGTCATGCTCGTGATGAGCATGATTGTGATCGTCTTCGGCGAGGAAGTCAGGATCGATTTCGAGCTTGGCGTTCAGGTTGAAGCCGCGCAGGTCGAACACTTCCTTGATGTCGGCGTCGCCGAAATTCACCTGGCGGATCTGCGCCTTCGGGTTCATGTGCAGCACGCGATGACGCAGGTCGGCGAGTTCCTTCTCGTCGACGAGGTCGGCCTTCGTGATGAAGAGGCGGTCGGCGAAACCCACCTGGCGCTGCACCACTTCGTGCTCGTCGAGCTGATGGTTGCCGTGCTTGGCGTCCACGAGCGTGATGATCGCGTCGAGCAGGAATTCGTCGGCGATCTCGTTATCCATGAAGAACGTCTGCGCGACCGGGCCCGGATTCGCGAGGCCGGTGGTTTCGATCACCACACGGTCGAAGTCCAGTTTGCCGTCGCGCTTTTGCTGCGCGAGGTCGCCGAGCACGCGCGCGAGGTCGCCGCGAATCGTGCAGCAGATGCAGCCGTTGCTCATCTGGATGATCTGCTCGGAGCTGTCCTGCACGAGGATTTCGTTGTCGATGTTCTCTTCGCCGAACTCGTTCTCGATCACGGCGATCTTCATGCCGTGCTTCTCGTTCAGGATGCGCTTGAGCAGCGTGGTTTTGCCGCTGCCGAGAAAGCCGGTCAGGATGGTGACGGGAATCATGCTGGTTGCCATGCTGTCTGCCTGGTAGGTGTTCGAGGGGTACGTTCAGGCGCGCCGCTTCGTGCTGTCGCTGCCTTCGAGTGTTACAACATAGCTTCCTATTGGAACATATCTGCGCCGCGCCCGCATGCGGCGGCCGGGGCGCGAGCCGAAACCGGGGCGCGAACGACTGGTCCGAAAGGCGCTCCGGCGCGCCGCCGAAACGTCCTAAATAAGGCCGTCTCAGGCGATTTGCAACAGCAGGCCCTTCAGATATTCGCCCTCCGGGAACGCCGTGAGCAGCGGATGATCCACACCGGCGCCAAGGCGCTTGAGGATACGCGCGTCCACTCTGGCGTCGGCGGCGGCGCCCGCGACGATCTTCTGGAACAGCGCCGAATCGATCGCACCCGAGCACGAGTACGTGAACAGCAGACCGCCCGGACGCAGCAGCTTGAAACCCGTGAGATTGATGTCCTTGTAGGCGCGTGCGGCGCGGTCCACGTGCTCGCGCGAGGCCGCGAACTTGGGCGGATCGAGCACTACGAGATCGAAGCGCTCGCCATCGTCGTAGAGGCGACGCAGCGTCTTGAAGGCGTCGGCGTCGAGCCAGGTGGCGAGCGCGGAGTCGAAGCCGTTCGCCTCGACGTTTTTTTGCGCCGTGGCGAGCGCTTCGCCCGAGGAATCGATCGACACCACGCGTTTCGCGCCGCCCTTCATGGCCGCGAGCGAGAAGCCGCCGGTGTAGCAGAAGCAGTTGAGCACCTCGCGCTCGCGCGCGTAAGTCTGCACGAGCGCGCGGTTGTCGCGCTGATCCACGTAGAAGCCGGTCTTGTGCCCGTTGCGCACGTCCACGTGATAGCGCACGCCGTTCTCGCTCGTGATGATTGTTGCGGGCGGTTCGTCGCCGGCAAGCAGGCCGGTGATTTGTTCGAGCCCTTCCTTCTCGCGGATCGACACGTCTGAGCGCTCGTACACGTTCGGGCAGCCCGTTGCCGACGTGAGCGCGGCGACGATCGCCTCCTTCCACGCCTCGACGCCCGCCGCCATGAACTGGCAGACGAGCTGGCCGCGGCCGTCTCCGCCATCCTCGATGTAGTGATCGACGATCAGGCCAGGCAGGCCGTCGGCCTCGCCGAAGATGAGGCGCACCGCGCCCGTGCCGCTCACCATCGCCCGGCGGTCGGCCACGGCGCGCTGCACGCGTCGCTTGAAGAACGCGTGGTCGATCGGCTCGTTTTCGTCGAAGCTCCACACGCGCGCGCGGATCTGCGAATGCGGGCTGTAGGCGGCGCGCCCGAGAAAACGGCCGTCGGCGGAGCGCACGATGACGGTAGCGCCTGGCGTGGGCTTGCCTTCCACGCGGTCGATCGCGTTCGCGTAGACCCACGGATGGCGGCGCAGCAGGGATTTTTCTTTAGACGGCTTGAGGGTGACGATATTCATGATGGGTTCGATGCCGGGTAACGGCACTTATATCGCGCAGCGTCGCGCGAGTGCCGTGGCGTATCAATCGCGCTTCTTGGCGCGCGGATGCGCGGTGTCGTAGACCTTCGCGAGATGCTGAAAGTCGAGTGACGTGTAGACCTGAGTGGCCGAGATGCTCGCGTGGCCGAGCAGTTCCTGCACGGCGCGCAGGTCGCCGCTCGACTGCAGCAGATGAGTGGCGAACGAGTGACGCAGCACGTGCGGATGCACGTTCGCGGGAATGCCCGCCGCAATGGCGGCGCGCTTCACGCGCTCGCGCACCACGCCCGGCGCCATGCGGTTGCCGCGCACGGAGAGAAAGAGCGGGGCGTCGTCGTGCTTCACGAAGGCGCCGCGCGCGACGAGCCAGGCGTCGAGCGCGGCGAGCGCCTTGCGCCCGACCGGCACCATGCGGTGACGGTTGCCCTTGCCCAGCACCTCGACTTCGGCGGCGTCGCGCTTGAGCCAACCCGCCGATTCGTAGCCGTCGCGCTTCACGTAACGCACGTCGAGTCCCACGAGCTCGGCGAGACGCAGCCCCGACGAGTAGAACAACTCGAGCATCGCGCGGTCGCGCAACGCCTCGGGGCCGCCTTCTTGCGCGCCGGCGATGGCAGGCGCTTCCATGAGATGCGCGGCGTCGTCGACGGAGAGCGCCTTCGGCAGTGTTTTGGCGCGCTTGGGCGCACGCACGGCGGCCACGGGATTCGCGTCCATTTCGATGCGTCCCGCGAGCCAGCGATAGAAGGCGCGCCACGCCGATAGCCGGTGCGCGATCGAGCGCGCCGAGAGGCCGCCCGCATGCGCGCGCGCCACCGCGCCGCGCACTTGTGCGGGGGTGAGCGTTTCGAGCGGCTTGCCGTTGGCGAGCTTCTTCAGCTCGTCGAGTTCATGCGTGTAGCCGCGCAGCGTGTGCTCCGAGAGCCGCCGCTCGTGTTCGAGCATCGCGAGGTAGTCGGCGATCGGGTCGGTTGGGTTCACGGTGGGCGGCTTGGGTGGGTGTCAGTGCGGCAGCAGGCGCGAGAGCGCCGCGCTCGCGAGTGCGCCGATCTGCGTGAGAAAGTCGGTGGCCATGCCGTCGTGGAAGCGGCGCGGGTCGGCCGAGCCCATTACCAGCAGGCCGAAGGCTTCGCCCTTAGGCGCGTCGTTCGAGGCGACAGCAGGGGCGCGCAGCGCGATGATCGCGACCGATTCGGCGGCGCCGTCGCTCGAGTCGAGCCATTGCGCGGCCTCGAAGCCGGTGTTCGCGCCGCAGTACGGCGTGTCGAGACTATTCGCGAAGATGCGCACTTCCTCGCCGGTATGGCGCGCGAAATCGGCCTGGTTGTAGGCCTCGGCCACGTCCCACACGCGCAGCGCGGCCTGCGGCATGTCGAACACGTCGCGCAGGTTCTGCGTGATCGAGCGCGGCAGTGCATACGGATCGCGTTCGGCGATCATGCGCGTGGTCCAGCGGTTGAACTTCGCGGCGATCGAATCGTTCTCGTGGCCGTAGCGCAGCAGCTCCGAAAGACGCCGCTCGAGATGCTTGTTCTTCTCGCGCAGCATTTCCATCTGGCGCTCCTGCAGCGAGACGGCAGCCTTGCCGTGCGGATTGCCTAGCTTGATCGTCGCGAGCAGTTCGGCATGCTCAACGAAAAAATCGGGGTGGGCGAGCAGATAGTCGGCAACTTCGCGATCGTTCATGTTGTGGACGCGTTGTAGTTGTGAGGCGCGCGCGGCGGCGCGCAGTCTGTCATGCGGTTGATTGCTTTTGAGTATTCGTGCGGCGCGACGTTCTCTCGTTGCGCGCGCCGCATCAGGCCGATGGTGCGCGCTAGTCGGCCAGCTCGATCTCGCCTTCGAACACCGTGGCGGCCGGGCCCGCCATGGTGAGCGCGGCGGATTCGTTGCGCGCGCCGTCCCAGGCGATGGTCAGCAGGCCGCCGTGGGTATGCACCTTCACGGGCGTGTCGAGCAGCCCGCGGCGAATGCCCGCCGCCACGGCCGCGCACGCGCCCGTGCCGCACGCGAGCGTTTCGCCTGCGCCGCGCTCGAATACGCGCAGCTTCACTTCGTTGCGCGAAACGATCTGCATGAAACCGGCGTTCACTTTGTTCGGGAAGCGCGCATGCGTTTCGATGACCGCGCCTTCGGCCTTCACCGGGTACGCCTCGACGTCTTCCACAACCTGCACCGCGTGCGGGTTGCCCATCGAGACGACCGACACCCAACGCCGGGCGCCGCTCACGTCGAGCGGCCAGAGCGTGTCGTTGCCTTCGCGGCGGCCTTCAAGGCCGTTCGCGTTGAACGGCACGAGCGCCGGTTCGAACTCGGGGCGGTCCATGTCGACGACGACTTCACCGTTTTCCTGCACGACGAGCGTGATCGTGCCCTTCTGTACCTGCACGCGCACGCGGTTCGAATCGGTGAGCTTGCGGTCGCGCACGAATTTCACGAAGCAGCGCGCGCCGTTGCCGCAGTGCTCGACCTCGCCGCCGTCGCAATTGAAGATGCGATAGCGGAAGTCCACGCCTTCCACAGTCGGCTTCTCGACCAGCAGCAACTGGTCCGCGCCGATGCCGAAGTGGCGGTCGGCGAGCGCGCGCACACGCTCGGGCGTGAGCGCGAGATCCTGGCTGTAGCCGTCGAGCACGACGAAGTCGTTGCCCGCGCCATGCATCTTGGTGAATTTGAGTTTCATGCCGTTATTGTAAGCGAGGCCCGGGCGAAAACCCGGGCCTCGATCGTGTGCGCAACGTTCAGCGGTAGACGCTCGGCTCGCCCGGCGGGCGTGTCTTGAAGCGCTTGTGGACCCAGTAGTACTGCTCGGGAATGCGCGGAATCTGTTCTTCGAGGAAGGCGTTCATGCGGCGCGCGTCGAGATCGTCGTCGCCGGTTGGGTAATTTTCCCAAGGTTTGAACACTTTCAGCCGATAACCCTTGTAATTGGGCAACACCTCGCCGATGAACGGTACGACCTGCGCATGACCCACCTTCGCCAAACGCCCCACCGCCGTGAGCGTGCACGCCGGCACGCCGAAGAAGGGCACGAACGTGGAATTGCGCATGCCGTAGTCCATGTCGGCGCCGAGCATCACGGGCTTTTTGTCGCGCAGCCACCGCAGCACGGCGCGCGCGCTGTCCGCGCGGCTCACCATTTCCGCGCCGAAACGGCTGCGTCCCGCCTTGGCCGCGGCTTCGAATTCAGGGTTCGAGAACGGCTGGTAGAGCGAACCGCACGGCCGGTGCAGCGAGTAGTTGAGGAACATGGAGCCCGCCTCGATGCCCACGAAATGCAGGCCGAGGAAGAGCGTAGGCGGCAGGTTCGGATCGCTGAGATCGATCTCGCTGTCGAGCTCGACGATTTTTTCGAGCTTCTTCGCCGAGGCGAACCATTGCACGCTGCGCTCCATGTAGCTGCGAATGGCGTGACGGAAGTGCAGCCCCGCCACTTCCTCGCGCTTTTCGTCGCTCCACTCGGGGAAGCACAGGCGCAGATTCGTATGAACGACGCGCTTGCGCCGGCTCGGAATCTTGTAGAGCAGCCAGCCGAGGCCGTCGCCCAGACGCGCGACAAAGCCATAGGGCAGGATCGCGAACAGCTTGAGCAAGCCGATGGCGAAACGGGAGCCGAGTTTGCCTAGCATGCGGCAACTCCGCTGCAGGGCTTGCGAACTGTGGAGAGGGCGATGGACGGCACGCGTGGGAGACTCTGCGACAATTTAAGGAAGTCGCTATAATAAGGGCTTCGCCGAGTTAATAGACAACTTGCGGGGCGAAGCCGGTGGGCTGTGAACTACGCGTGATCGATCGCGAATCATGGCAGCCGGGCAGCAATTCCGCTAAAGCGTCGCCGCTTCAAAGCTCCCGAAGCTGGCTACGTGAACTCAACCGTCACCAGCTATAAGGAGCCTGACACGTGGCAAACGACTATTTCTTCACCTCCGAATCGGTTTCCGAAGGCCATCCGGACAAGGTCGCCGACCAGATCTCGGACGCGATCCTCGACGCCATCCTCACGCAAGACAAGTACTCGCGCGTTGCAGCGGAAACGCTCTGCAACACGGGTCTCGTCGTGCTCGCCGGTGAAATCACCACGACGGCCAACGTCGACTACATCCAGGTCGCGCGCGACACGATCAAGCGCATCGGCTACGACAATACCGACTACGGCATCGACTACCGCGGCTGCGCGGTGCTCGTCGCTTACGACAAGCAGTCGCCGGACATCGCCCAGGGCGTGGACCGCGCGCACGACAACAACCTCGACCAGGGCGCCGGCGACCAGGGCCTGATGTTCGGCTATGCGTGCGACGAAACGCCCGAACTGATGCCGCTGCCGATTCACCTTTCGCACCGTCTGGTCGAGCGCCAGTCGAACCTGCGCCGCGACGGCCGTCTGCCCTGGCTGCGCCCGGACGCGAAGTCGCAGGTCACGATCCGCTACGTCGACGGCAAGCCGCACGCGATCGACACCGTCGTGCTCTCCACGCAGCACTCGCCGGACATCGACCTCGGCACGCTGCGCGAAGCCGTGATCGAAGAAGTCATCAAGCCGGTGCTGCCGGCCGAGCTGATCAAAGGCGACATCAAGTTCCTCGTCAACCCGACCGGTCGCTTCGTGATCGGCGGTCCGCAGGGCGATTGCGGTCTCACGGGCCGCAAGATCATCGTCGATACGTACGGCGGCGCAGCCCCGCACGGCGGCGGCGCGTTCTCGGGCAAGGATCCGTCGAAGGTGGACCGGTCGGCAGCCTACGCTGGCCGTTATGTCGCGAAGAACATCGTGGCCGCTGGCCTCGCGTCGCGCTGCCTGATCCAGGTGTCGTACGCAATCGGCGTGGCTGAGCCGACCTCGGTCATGGTCAACACGTTCGGCACCGGCAAGGTTTCGGACGCGACCATCACGAAGCTCGTGCGCGAGCACTTCGACCTGCGTCCGAAGGGCATCATCCAGATGCTCGACCTGCTGCGCCCGATCTACGAAAAGACCGCCGCTTACGGCCACTTCGGCCGCGAAGAGCCGGAATTCTCGTGGGAAGCGACCGACAAGGCGCTGACTCTCGCCGAAGCCGCTGGCACGGAGCCGGTGAACGCAGCCGTCGCGTAAGCGTTCGCAAAAGCCGGCCTCGCGCCGGCCGGTGCGAAGAAAAACCCCGCAGGGCGCAAGCCCGTGCGGGGTTTTTGTTTTCTGCGGATTGCGCGCCGCGGGCTGCGCGTAAGGCTCAGCGCATCGCGAAGCCGAACCAGCCCGTGCTGCTCGCACCCATGCGGCGCGGCTTGCGCGTGCTGCGCGCCACATGAACCGTGGAGGGCGCGGCGAGCGTGCGCAGCGGCGCGTTCGGGCGATAGAGCAGCGTGCGCAGCGAGAAGTGTCGCGAGCCCGAGCGCAGACGCAGCACGGAGAAGAACGAGTGGAACCAGGTGCGCATGCTGTCGACGGGCTTCGCTTCGCGGACTTGTTGCGTGAGCGCGCGGGTGCGGGCGGCATGGTGTCGCAGTGCGCGCACCAGGTGACGGCGCGCGGGGCGTGCCGCCTTCAGGGCTGTGTGGGCGGCGTGGGTCATGCGTTGAGTATCGAAGAGGGTATGCATGGCAGTTGAGCAATCGGGTTCGAGGTGCGCCTTGCGCGACGCTTCGCGTCGAGCAGCAAACGTGCCTGTCTTCCAGGGCGTCACGATCTGGGTGGACGGGAGACGGGCCGCAGGGCGCGGCGTAAGACGCGACGCGACGGATTCTTCTGTTGGAGCGCCTTGTGTGGCAAGGCGTTCACGGCGATCCGTCCGTGCGATGAGAATTGGGCGAACTGAAACAACATGCGCCAGAGGCTACACGCGAATCATGACGGCAGAAAGTCGGTTAATACCCGGCCCTGCGCGTCTTTGATGCACGCGATGCCGCCCTTTGTCCTCATCGCGGTGCGCGCGCGCCATTCGCGTGCGGCTCGATCCGCGCGCATATGGAGCCACCTCGTGTGAGGGCGTGGTCCTTCCCGCCACGCCGGCACGCTTTACAATCGATGAGTCGGCGCGCGCCGACGCCGCGGCCGTGTCGTTGAACGAAGCGACGAACGCAGGCTGCGGCCCTTGCTCGCATCGAGATCGCATAACGGAAGTCCCATGTCAGTCCATTCAAAGAAAGAACAGGTGCAGGCGCTGCGCGAGCGCGGCTTCGTGGTCGTGCCGGGGCTCGTCTCGCCCGAGCGCTGCGAGGCGATCAAGCGGGTGGCGCAGGAGCAGTTGCAGGCGGCTAGCGCGCCGCTCGAATTCGAAGCCGATTTGCGCTACCCCGGCGCACCCGAATCGAAGGATGCCCCTGGCGGCCATACAGTGCGGCGCCTGCTCGACGCCTACTCGCGTCACGCGCTGTATCGCGAGTGGGCCACGTCGCCGGAAATCGCGGGGTGGATGGAGCTGTATTTCGGCGAGGAGCCGGTCCTGTCGTGCGCGCATCACAACTGCATGATGACGAAGCACCCGCACTACGGCAGCCTCACGGGCTGGCACCGCGACGTGCGCTACTGGTCGTTCGAGCGCGACGACCTCGTTTCGGTCTGGCTTGCGCTCGGGCCGGAGAAAATGGAAAACGGCGGACTGTGGTTCGTGCCGGGCTCGCACGACGCGCCGTTCACCTCGGACAAGTTCAACGCCGCAAAATTCTTCCGCGCCGACCTGCCCGAGAACAAGGTATGGATCGACCGCGCCATCGCTCCGACGCTCGCCGCCGGCGATGTGGTTTTCTTCCACTGCAACACGCTGCATTCGGCGGGGCAGAACCAGAGCGATCAGGTGAAGTTTTCGCTCGTGTACACGTATCACGGCGCGAGCAACGTGCCGCTACCGGGCACGCGCTCGGCGTCGAAGCCCGAGGTGAAGTTCTGAGCCGATGCAGCCGCGCTTTCGCCTAGCGCCGGCGCCCCGACATCGTGAGCCCGGTGATGCCCGCGAGCGTCGCAGCGATGCCGCCCCCAATCAGGAGAATCGTGCGGTTGGTGGGCGCGCCGGTGAAGAGGCGCGACATGTCGTTCGCGAACGAATGGAGCGACTGGCCGCCGAAGTACAACAGGACGACGCCACAGGCGATGAGCGCGATCGAAATCGCTTTGGCCATGAAACAACCTCTCGCAAAGGATGGACGCCGCAGTGTAGGCGAGTGGCCGCGGCGCGTCCAGGGTGCGGTTTTTCTGGCGGCCTGACGCGCGCTGCTCCGCGCTGTCCATCGCCTTTCCCGCAGAGTGGACATCTGCACGGCTTGGGCGGATTGGCTAACATAGCTGCCTCACGCGAGCGGCGCGCCCCACGGCGCGTCGCGCCCATCCTTTCGCTCACCACCCGTTTTCGCCGAGGATTCAGACCATGGCTTACGAAGCAGCCTCAGAACGCTATTCGGACATGCAGTACCGCTTTTGCGGCAAGTCGGGGCTCAAGCTGCCCGCACTGTCGCTCGGTCTGTGGCACAACTTCGGCGACACCACGCCGATCTCGACCCAGCGCGATATCCTGCGCACCGCGTTCGATCTCGGCATTACGCACTTCGACCTCGCGAACAACTACGGCCCGCCGTACGGCAGCGCCGAAACGAACTTCGGCCGCATTTTCAAGGACGATTTCCGTCCGTACCGCGACGAGTTGCTGATCTCGTCGAAGGCGGGCTGGGACATGTGGCCGGGCCCGTACGGCCAGGGCGGCGGCTCGCGCAAGTACGTGCTTGCGAGCCTCGACCAGAGCCTGCAGCGCATGGGCCTCGACTACGTCGACATCTTCTATTCGCACCGCTTCGACGTGGAAACGCCGCTCGAGGAAACGGCGGGCGCGCTGGCCACGGCCGTGCAGCAGGGCAAGGCGCTCTATGTCGGCATCTCGTCGTATTCGCCCGCGAAGACCCGCGAAATGGCGAAGCTGCTCGCCGAGTACAAGGTGCCGCTGCTCATTCACCAGCCGTCGTACAACATGCTCAACCGCTGGGTCGAGGAAGAACTGCTCGACACGCTCGAGGACCTGGGCACGGGCAGCATTGCGTTCACGCCGCTCGCGCAGGGCGTGCTCACGAACAAGTACCTCAACGGCGTGCCCGAAGACGCGCGTGTGAACCGCCCGGGCGGCGGATCGCTCAAGAGCGAACACCTGAGCGCGCAGAACATCGAACACGTACGCAAGCTCAACGAACTCGCGCTGCGCCGCGGCCAGAGTCTCGCGCAGATGGCGATCGCCTGGACGCTGCGCGGCGGCCGTGTGACCTCGGCGCTAATCGGTGCGAGCCGCGCGGATCAGGTGCGCGAGAACGTCGCGGCGCTGAAGAACCTGGCGTTCTCGAAGGAAGAACTCGCGGAGATCGACCGCTATGCGACCGAAGGCGGCGTGAATCTCTGGGAGAAGCCCTCGACCGATCAGCACGTCTGAGCGGCCCGCTTCCCTGCGCAAAGAACCGTCTCCTCGCGAGGCG
Source organism: Paraburkholderia sp. CNPSo 3274 (assembly GCF_024206475.1). Taxonomy (GTDB): domain Bacteria; phylum Pseudomonadota; class Gammaproteobacteria; order Burkholderiales; family Burkholderiaceae; genus Paraburkholderia. Next base: position 131,072 of record NZ_JAMBPR010000008.1, on the reverse strand, counting down.
GTTTTTTTATGCGCGAACGATCGGGCGCACATCGGCCATGGCCGCACGGCGCGCGGTTCTTCGCTTTGTCATGTGGCCCTGCTAACGTCGCGGCAGACTTTGCCGCGAGGAAACACCATGGAGTCCTTGAGCGCCGAATCTGAAGCGCTTTCCCCGTCCGCCACGCGCGCTGAACCCGCCAGGCGGCCAACGAACCGACCACCACCTGCATCGGCGGCTCGCACGAATGCCGCGCTGATCGTGTTCGCGTTCACGGTGCTCTGCTACGAACTCATCGGATTGCCGCTTTTGCTGGACGCAGCGGGCGGGCCGACGCTCGCCCTGCTGGCGACGCTCGCTCCCGTCGTGCTCGCCACGCCGATCCACTGGGGGCTCATCCACGAAGGCATACACGGGCAACTGGCGGGCGACCGGCGTGTGAACGAGTGGCTCGCCCGCGCGCTCTCGATCGGTCTGGCAATGCCGTTCGACGCCGTGCGTTTCGGACACCTGATGCATCACCGCTTCACGCGCGAGCCGTTCGACCGGCCCGATGTGCACGACACGCACGACGCGAGCGGCCCGCGCTGGCGTCGTCGCGTGGCGTACTACGGGCGGCTGATGGGCGGCCTGTACCTCGCCGAATTGCTGCTGCCACTTTTGGCGTTTGTCCCGGCGCGGCTCGCGCGCGCCATCATTGCGCGCGGCGTGGGCGCGCATGGCCGCGAAGGCGTGCAGGTGCAGCGGCTCTTCGAGAACCACGCCGCCGATCCCGTGAGGCGCCGCCGCGCGCGGCGCGACTGGCTTGCGTCGCTGGCGCTCTATGGCGCTTCGTTCGCCCTCTATGGCAACGCTTGGCCCGTGCTGCTCGCGGCGATCTACCTGCGCGGACTGTGGCTATCGCTAGCCGACAACCTGCCGCACTACGGCGTCGCGCTCGACGAACCGGGCCGCGCGCGGGATTTTCGCGTGCCGCGCGCACTGGGCGTGCTGCTGATGAATCACCATCTGCATCGCCAGCATCATCTGCATCCGACGTTGCCGTGGACAGCGCTGCCCGCGCTCGCGCACGCGGAAGAGGCCGCAGGCGCGGCGGCGCGAACGGATTATCTCGCCGCTGCGTTGCGTCAGTTCAAGGGAGTGCAGCCGGGCGTCGATCCCGGCTGAGATGGTGCGAGCGAGTGGCGCGCGTGCGCGCAAGCCGCGGCGCTTTGAGCCCTGAGGATGCTGCATCGTCACTTCGCGCCGGCGCATCACGAGCCGCCGTGCGTACGAAGCGTACGGCAAACGTACGCTACATCAGCGCCGGCAGCGTCTCGACGAGCGCAACGGCCGCGAGCACGCCGATCAGCGCGCCGATCACGCGCAGCGTGTTGTGTCTGAATTCCGTCGCGCACGGCACCGCGCCAAGAAAGAGCGCGCCAGCGAGGGCCATCGGGATGATCATCACGAAATCGCCGATCGTGAAATAACCTTGCATGCTCGTCTCCTTATCGTATGCGCGACGAAGGCTCGCAATGGTTGTCGTTCTCGTCGTCATGCCAATCGCGTGACGCTGCGGCCCCGGGCCTGAAATCGAGTATAGGTGAGGGCGGCGAGCACAGCGGCGCGCGCGTGCGCCGTAAGGGTGCCCGTGAAGCGTGCGCCGCGCCGCAAAAGGCCGCCAGAGGCGGAGTTCCGCTGCGGTGCGATGCGCGCGCCCCGCAAATCGCGAGTCGTCTGAATATTACGGATGCCTTTCGATTGTGCCGCGCAGGCGACTTCGCAGGCTCAGGCCGCTTTGCGCAACGTGAGCGCCAGTGCGAGCCCCACGACCAGCAGCGCGATCACGAGGCCGGCCACGCCGCCCCAGCCCGCCCCGGCCCAGAAGTGTCCGCCGATCGAACCCATCACGCTCGACCCGAGGTAATAGGCGAGCAGGTAAAGCGCAGCGGCCTGACCCTTCGCTTCGCGCGCGAGCCGGCCAACCCAGCCGCTCGCTACCGCATGCCCCGCGAAGAAGCCGATCGTCAAGCAGGCGATGCCCGCCGCAATCGCCGTGAGCGGCGCGAACAGCGTGAGCACGACGCCCGTGAGCATCAGCGCGAGACTGGCGATTAGCACGCGAGCGCGCCCGAAAGTGTCGGCCATGCGGCCCGACCACGGCGAGGCAACCACGCCGGTCAGGTAGACGAGGAAAATCGCGCCGATGGCCGCCTGGCTCATGTGATAAGGCGGCGCGATCAACCGGTAGCCGATGTAGTTGTAGAGCGTGACGAAGCTGCCCATCAGCACGAAGCCCATGGCGAACAGCATGGGCAGGCCCGGCCGCGCGAAATGGCGCAGCAGCGCGGCGCGGTGATGCGCGAAGCCCAGGCCGCTCTTCGGCACGAAGTGACGCGAGGGCGGCAGGAGCGAGCGGAACGCGAACATGGAGGCGAGCCCGAGCACGCCGATCACGGCCACGGCCGCACGCCAGCCGAACAGGTCGGTGACGATGCCCGTGATCACGCGCCCCGCCATGCCGCCGACAGCCGTGCCGCCCACGTAGAGGCCCATCGAAAGGCCGAGGCCGTCCGGGTGCATTTCCTCGGCGAGCCAGGCCATGGCCACGGCGGGCACGCCGCCCAGCGCGATGCCCTGGAGTGTGCGCAGCACGAGCAACGGGTGCCAGTGCGGCACGAAGGCGGTGGCGAGCGTGAGCAGCGACGAGGCGCACAGCGACGCGGTCATCATGCCGCGCCGGCTCCAGCCTTCGGAGACGAAGCCCGCGACGAAAATCGCGATGGCGAGCGCGGCCGTAGTGAGCGAGAGCGAGAGGCTGCTCTGCGCGGGGCTCACGCCGAAGGTTTCGGAGAATGCGGGCAGGAGCGGCTGCACGCAGTAGAGAAGCGAAAAGGTGGCGTAGCCGGCGAACAGCAGCGCGAGGCTTGCGCGCCAGAATTCGGGGGTGCCGCGTTCGATGTACGGAACGGCGGTGGGCGCGGAGGTGCGCGGGGCGCCCGGTGATGCAGTCACGACAGGATCTCCAGCAATATTGCGAAGGCGCAACGATACGCCTGTTGGGCAACTGGCGTTGTCGAGCGCCGCAGGCCGGGTGCCTGGTGCAACCGCGTGGCCGCTTAGCCCGGAGAGCGCGATGCGCCAGGCTGTGCGCCGCGAGCGGCGCTCGGTGCGCTCGCCGAAGCGCCGTGCGGCCCGCTGGCGGGCTGCGCTTTTTGCGCATCGTCCGGGTGCACTAGCGCCGCATCGCCCGGCAAATCCGCCGCGCTCCAGCCGCCGCCCAGCGCCTTCACGAGCGCGACGCTCGCCGCCATGCGCCGGCGCGAGATCGCCACGGCCTGGCGTTCGTTGGTGAGCGCCGTGGTTTGCGCGACCACCACGTCGAGATACGTGATCGCGCCGCCGAGATAGCGATTGTTAATGGTGACGAGCGTGCGCTGCGCGGCATCCACCGCGCGGTCCTGGGCCGTTGCCTCCTGCTCCAGCACGCGCAGCGCCGCGAGGTTGTCCTCGACCTCGCCGAAGGCGTCGAGCACCGTTTGGCGATACTGCGCGACATTCTCGTCATATTGGGCGCGCGCTTCGTCGCGCACTGCCTCGCGGCCGCCGAAGTCGATCAGCGTGCCCGCGAGCGTCGGCCCGAGCGCCCAGAAGCGCGCGGGCGCGACGAGCCACTGGCTGAAGTTGGTCGCCTCCAGCCCGCCCGTGACCGCGAGCATGAGGCTCGGGAAGAACGCCGCCGTCGCCACGCCCACCTGCGCGTTCGCGGCGGCTACGCGTCGCTCGGCAGCCGCGATGTCGGGGCGCCGTTCGAGCAGCGTCGATGGCACGCCCGGCGGGCTCGCGACTGCGCGCACCGCGTAGTCCTGCTTCGGCGCGGCAGCGAGCGTGAACGTGGAAGGCGACTGGCCGATGAGAATCGCAATCGCATGCTCGAGTTGCGCGCGCTGCACGCCGAGATCGATCGCTTGCGCCTCGGTGGTCTGCAGCTGCGTTTGCGCCTGGCCCACATCGGCGTCGGTGGCGATGCCGCCCGCGTAGCGGTTCTGCGTGAGTTCGAGCGATTCTCGGTAGGCCTTGATCGTGTCGTCGAGCAGCTGGCGTTCGCGGTCGATGCCGCGCAGCTCGAAGTAGTCGGTCGCGAGTTCGGCCTGCATGGAGAGCAGCACGGCCTGCATGTCGGCGGCGCTCGCCTGCGCGCTCGCTTTCGCGGCCTCGACGTTGCGCGCGACGCGGCCCCAGATGTCGGGCTCCCAGGTGGCGTCGATGCCCACGGAGTAGTCGTTGATCGTTTGACCGGCCTTCGACGTGTACAGCACATTCTGCGAGGTGCGGTAGCGCGAAAAGTCGCCGCTCGCCGTCACGAGCGGGAAATAGCTCGAGCGCTGCTGCGCGACGTTCGCGCGCGCCGCGCGAAAGTGCGCCTGCGCGGCCTGCACGTTCTGGTTCGCGCTTTCGACCTGGGCTTCGAGTGCGTCGAGCGTGGCGTCCTTGTAGATCGTCCACCACGCGCCGCGCGACGCGTTGTCCGCGGGCTGCGCAATCGTCCAGCCCGTGCCTTCGAGTTCCTTGAACGTCGCGGCCACGGGCATGGTCGGGCGCACGTAGTCGGGGCCTACCGTGCAGCCGCCGAGCGCAGCAAGCATGGCCAACGCGAACAGTCGAATACGCGCGTGCTTCATCATTCGCCCTGCGCTTGCGCGTTGCTGCCCGCACCGCTCGCGCCATGCGCCGGACCGGCCTCGTGCTCGCCGTGCGGCTGCACGATGCGCACCGGCGTGCCGTCGACGATCGCGTCCTGCGGATTGACGATCACGCGCTCGTCGCCCGTGAGCCCCGCCGCCACCGCCACGCGCGTACCGAAGTCGGTGCCGAGCGTGACCTTCACGAGCTTCACGCGGTTTTGCGCATCGACGGTCGCCACTTTCACGCCGTCGGGGCGGAACAGGAAGGCGTTACCGGGCAAGGTGACGGGCGTGGCCGAGCCGTCGAGCGCGAAGTGGACCTGCGCATAAGCGCCGGGCAGCAGCTCGCCGCTGCGGTTGTCCACATCGACCTCGACCAGCATGGTGCGCTGCTGTGCATCGACCGCGCCCGCCGTGCGCGCGACGATGCCAGGAAAGTGCTTGCCCTGCGCCTCGTTGAGCGTGAGGTACGCGTGCCGCTGCACGCGGATCTGCTGCGCGTAAGCCTGAGGCACGTTCGCGTACACGCGCAGACGGTCGGCCTGCGCAAGATGGAACAGCTCCCTTTGCGAGGTGCCGCCGTTGCCCGCGTCGATGAGCGCGCCCACGTCCACGTTGCGCGCCGTGACGATGCCGTCGAAGGGCGCGGTCACGCGTTCGTACGACTGCAGTTGCGAGAGCCGCGAGACGTTGAAGCGCGCGGAATCGAGCGTGGCCTTTTTCGCGAGCATGTCGCCGACTTTTTCGTCGGTGTCCTGCTTCGCCACCGAGCGCGTTTGCAGCATCTGTGTCCAGCGGTCGGCGGTGGTCTTCGCAAGCGCGTAGTTCGCTTCGGCGTTGGCGAGATCGGCGCGCGCGGCACGCAACTGGTCGTCCACTTCGGGAGCGTCGATTTCGGCGAGCAGTTGGCCCGCCTTCACGTGCGCGCCGATGTCGAAGTACCACTTGCGCAGATAACCGCTCGTGCGCGCGTAGATCGGCGTGTCGAGAAAGGCCTGCACGGTGCCGGGCAGCACGAGGTCGAGCGCGCGCGCCGAGCGCTGCGGCGTGACCACCTGCACGGAAAGCGTGCTCGCGGTTGTTGCCTCGCGTTCGAGCGCCGCGTGCGCGCTATGGCGCGACCAGATGCCCTGCGCCGCGAGGCCGAGCACGACGAGCGCGGCGAGCACGATGGGCCAGCGCCGCGGTTTATGAGGACCATGCGGCGCTTGCGGCGAAGGCGTTTGCGAATGATTCGTCATGACAGGTTATTCATGATTTGGGCACCACGTTTTCACTGGCGCGCTGGCGGCGCTCGCCGAGCCTGCGGTAAATGAGCGAGAACACCACGGGTACGAAGATCAGCGTGGCGAGCGTGCCCACCGCGAGGCCGCCGATCACGGCGCGCCCGAGCGGCGCGTTCTGCTCGCCGCCTTCGCCAAGGCCGATGGCCATCGGCACCATGCCGATCACCATGGCGAGCGCGGTCATGAGCACCGGGCGAAAGCGCGTGTAGCCCGCCTCGATCGCGGCGCGCGCCGCGTCGCCGTGCAGACGCAACTGCTCGCGCGCGAAGCTGATGACGAGAATGGAGTTCGCCGTGGCGATGCCGATACACATGATCGCGCCCGTGAGCGCGGGAATGGAAAGCGTGGTGTGCGTGAGGAACAGCATCCAGACAATGCCCGCGAGCGCGCCCGGCAGCGCCGTGACGATGATGAACGGATCGAGCCACGACTGGAAGTTCACGACGATCAGCAGATACACGAGCACGATTGCGAAGATGAGCCCGCCGAACAATCCGGAGAACGAATCGTTCATCGTCTGTACCTGGCCGCGCAGCTTGATGCTCGACGTCTTTGGCAGTTCGCCGCGCGTCTGGTCGATGATCTTCGCGATGTCGTCGGAAACGGCGCCCAGGTCGCGCCCGTCGGCGGTGCCGTAAATGTCGATGGTGGTCTGCGCGTTGTAGTGCGTGACCACCGCGTCGCCCGACACGCGCTGCATGCTCGCGAGCGAGCCCAGTATGTTACTGCGCCCGTTCGCGGTGAGCGGAATGTTGGCGAGCGATTGCAGCGAATCGATCGTGTATTGCGGGGCTTCGGTCACGACGTTGTAGCTCACGCCGTTGACCGGATTGAGCCAGAACGTGGGCGTGGTCTGCTGGCTGCCCGAGAGCGTGATGAGCAGGTCGCTCGCCACGTCCTTCTGCGTGAAGCCCGCCTGCTGCGCGCGCGTGCGGTCCACGTCGATGAAGATGCGCGGCAGGTCCGCGGGCTGCTGGATCCGCGCGTCGGCGAAACCAGGCACGCCGCGCAGCCGCGCGAGCAGCTTCGCCGCGAACGCGCGGTTGCCGGCCACGTCGCGGCCCACGATCTGCACGTCGATGGGCGAAGGCATGCCGAAGTTCAGCGTCTGGCTCACGATGTCGGCGGGCAGGAAGGCGAACTGCACGCCCGGGAACTCGTCGTTGAGCGTGCGCCGCAAGAGGCGCACGTAACCGGCGGTGGCGTGATGGTCCTCGTTCAGCGAGATCAGCACGTCTGCGTCGGAGGTGCCGATGGTGCCCGTGTTGCTGTACGAGAGGTTGATGCCCGAGACCGGCAGGCCGATGTTGTCGATGATCGAATGCAGTTCGCCCGGCGGAATCAGCGTGCGCACGCGCTTGTCGATACGGTCGACGAGCACGGCGGTTTCCTCGACGCGCATACCGGTTTTCGCGCGCACGTGCAGCGCGATGGTGCCCGCATCGACCTGCGGAAAGAAGTCGCGCCCGAGGAACGGCATGAGCAGCAGCGACGCGCCACAGCAAGCGAGAAACGCTACGACGAACCACACGGGCTGTTTCACCCGCGCCGTGAGAAACACGCGATAGCGCTCGCGCAGCCCCTCGAAGCCGCGTTCGAACGCGAGATGCACGCGCATGAACGGGTTGCGCGTCGTGCCATGCATGTGATGCAGGTCGGCGGCCTTGTGATGATGGCGCATCAGGTACTTCGCGAGCGTGGGCACGAGTGTCCGCGAGAAGAAGTACGACGCCAGCATCGCGAACACCACGGCTTCCGCGAGCGGGATGAAGAGGTAATGCGCCACGCCCGTGAGGAGGAACATCGGCACGAACACGATGCAGATGGAGAGCGTGGAGACGAGCGTGGGAATCGCGATTTGATGCGCGCCATCGAGAATCGCCTGTTCCAGCGTCTTGCCTTGCTCCAGCTGCTGGCTGATGTTCTCGATCGCGACCGTTGCGTCGTCAACGAGAATGCCGACCGCGAGCGCGAGCCCACCCAGCGTCATGATGTTGATGGTCTCGCCGAGCCCCGCGAGCACGATGACCGAGGTGATCATCGAAAGCGGAATCGATACCGCGATGATGAGCGTGGCGCGCCAGTTGCCGAGGAACAGCAGGATCATGAGCGCCGTGAGCGCCGCTGCGATGAGCGCTTCGCGCAGCACGCCCTGCACGGAGGCGCGCACGAAGACCGACTGGTCGGCGACCGGATCGATATTGAGCGAGCTCGGCACGAGATTGCGCAGCGTCGGCATCATCTCCTTGATGCGGTCCACGATCTCGAGCGTGGACGTATTGCCGCTCTTGTTGATGGTGAGGAGCGAGGCGCGCTGCCCGTCCACGCGCACGATATTGGTTTGCGGCACGTAGCCGTCGCGCACGTGCGCCACGTCGCGAATGTAGATCGTGCCGCTGCCCGTGGTTTTCACGGGAATGTCGTTCAGGCCCGCTAAGCTGTCGGGGCTTGCATTCATCGTCACCGAATATTCGGTTGCGCCTATTTTGGCCGTCCCCGAAGGCAGGATGAGGTTCTGCGCGCTGATCGCGTTCACCACGTCCATGGGCGACAGATTGTGCTGCTGCAGCGCGCGCTGGTCGATGTCGACCATGATCTGCCGCTGCTTGCCGCCATAGGGCAGCGGCGCGGAGGCGCCCGGCACGGTCGCGAGCTGCGTCTTGAGGAAGTTGTTGCCGTAGTCGAACAACTCCTGCTCGGTCAGCTGCGGCGAGGAAAGCGACAGGCGCAGGATCGGCACCGTCGAGGCGTTGTAGCGCAGGATGAACGGCGGCTGGATGCCGGGCGGCAGCGAGCGCAACTGCGCCTGTGACAGCGCCGTGACTTCGGCGAGCGCTTCCTGGATATTGGCATGCGGCTGGAAAAAGATCTTCACGACCGCAATGCCGTTGAGCGACGTCGATTCGGTGTGCTCGATATCGTTCACAGCCACGGAAAGGCCGCGCTCGTAGTTGAGCACGATGCGCTTTTCCATCTCGTCGGCGGGCAGACCCGTGTAGGTCCAGATCACCGAGAGCACCGGAATGTCGATGTTCGGGAAGATGTCCGTGGGCGTGCGCAGGATCGTCAGCGGCCCGACGATCAAAAGCAGCAACGCGAGCACGACGAACGTGTACGGGCGCTTGAGCGCGAGTCGAACGATCCACATGGAACGGCGGGTTCCTTCGCTGGTGGCGGAGTGTGGCTCGCGCGGCTGGTCTGGCCGCGAAGGCGAGCGTTTAGGTTATCGGTATCGTGGCCGGCTATGGTGGCGCGCGTGAGGTCTTTGCCTGTGCTGCGTCGGGCCTTTATGGTGCACGGTTGGGACGGACTATAGCGTCAGTCACCAGGCATCAGCGTACTTTTTCAGGGACCGCCCTAGCAAGCGCGCGAAGAATGGGGTTTACCATCTGTTACAGTCAGGTTTTCGTAAGTTGCGTGAGCGAAGCAGGGCGAGGTCGTGGCGGCACAGGGCGGCGTCTGTTAGCCGCCGTTGATACACCCCCCTATTTTTTCGCTTTGCTCACGCGCTCAAACAAGCAACAATGGGGTTGCCGAGGGTCCGGCCGTGCTTAAGCGCGCGGAAAGAGCGGGTCGCCCGAGGCGGGTTTGGATGCGCGCGCAACCGATGGTGTGCATCGGTTTTTTTGTCAGCATGCCGACCGGTCTTCCTTCGAGGGAGCTGGCGAAGGTAGCGAGGTAACGGGGAAACATCATGCAAATCGGTTCTATCGTCCGTACCGTTCATATCGCCGTGCCGCAGGGCGCGCGCGGCATCGTGATGCGCATTCTCGGCGACATGGCGATGGTGACGTGGTATGCCGGGGAGCCTGGCTCGTCGGCGCAGCTCAACACCGAGCCCTTTTTTCTCGAAGATCTGATCGATACGGGCGAGCACGTCATGCCCGCCGGCGCGCAGATCCACTGAGCCTGGGCCCTGTGACACGTTGACGAGGCGCGCTTGCGTCTCGTCGCAGGGTTGTGCGCCGCGTTTGTGTTCATCGTGTCTGCCGTGCACGTCGTGAATACGTCGCGCTCGCCGGCAGTGCCCGCAAGAGGCACAATTGCGGGTATGAATCACGATCCTTCTTCAATCCCGGGCGGACCTTCCGGTCCCGGCGAGTCCAGCCACCCCGGCGACCAGCAAGCCGCGCCCTACGCGCGCCTCACGCCCGAATGCATGCTCGACGCAGTCGATGGCGTGCTGATCCCTGCCAACCGCCGCACGGATGGCCGCATGCTCGCGCTCAACAGTTACGAGAATCGCGTGTACCAGGTGGGCGTGGAAGACGGGCCGCCGCTCATCGCCAAGTTCTATCGCCCGGAGCGCTGGAGCGACGAGGCGATACTCGAAGAGCACGCATTCGTCGCCGAACTCGCCGCGCGCGAGATTCCGGCCGTGCCTGCGCTCGCCTTCGAAGGGCGCACGCTGCACGAGTTCGACGGGTTTCGCTTCTCGCTTTTCGAGCGGCGCGGCGGCCGCGCGCCTGATCTCGACCGCAGCGACACGCTCGAATGGCTGGGCCGTTTCATCGGCCGCATTCACGCCGTGGGCGCGATCGAGCCGTACCAGGCACGCCCCACGCTCGACATTCAGACCTACGGCTACGAGCCGCGCGCGTATCTGCTCGATCATGGCTTCGTGCCCGAGGACGTGCGCGAGGCGTGGCAGACCGCGGTGACGCTCGCGCTCGAAGGCGTGGAGGCGGCATTCGAGCGCGCGGGCGAAGTGCGTTCGTTGCGCCTGCACGGCGATTGCCATCCGAGCAACGTGCTCTGGACCGACGCCGGCCCGCATTTCGTGGACTTCGACGACAGCCGCATGGGTCCCGCTATCCAGGATTTGTGGCTGCTGCTGCCCGGCGATCGCGCAGGCGCTTCGCGTGCGATGGCGGATTTGCTCGCCGGTTATGAGGACTTCTGCGAATTCGAGCCGCGCGAGCTGCATCTCGTCGAAGCGCTGCGCACGCTGCGTCTCATCCACTACTCGGCCTGGCTCGCGCGCCGCTGGCACGATCCCGCGTTTCCCGCCGCCTTCCCGTGGTTCAACACGCAGCGCTACTGGGAAGAGCGCATTCTCGAACTGCGCGAGCAGATCGGCGCGATGCAGGAAGGACCGCTCTGGCCCGTGTGAACGTCGTGCGCCGGCTCACTGCGCGCTCGCCGGACTATCCGGCGCAGTGCCTTGCGCCGACGGCTTGACGATCAATTGCGCGCGCAGGTCGCGCGCCATCGTCTCGAACGCGGGGCGCATCTGCGCGAAATCGTCGGCGCTGCATACATCGCTCGCGAAATGCGTTTGACCGGTGCGCGTGACGCGCAGCACATTCGCCTGCGGGTCGAGCGCGTAGTGCGAAGTGAAATCGATGAAACGGTTGTCGGCGTGCTGCGCGATGGGCACGTCGAGCACGCGCATGCCCGCCGGCAGCACGATGCGCGCGCGCTCGGTCATCACCACGTTGCGGCACACGAAGGGCTGCGTGCGCCGCGATTCGCCGAGCCAGTAGCGCAGATTCGCGTCGAGCCCGCCCACGAAGCTCGTGAGCGTGGGCACGGGCGTGGTCATTTCAGGGTCGACGAAGCCGTCGAAGGTGCCCGTGAGCGTGAGCACGAGCGGACCCGCCGTCGCCTCGAGCGGGCTGGACGCGAGCGTGGCGTTGCCGCGCAGATTGGCGTTGCGCAGCTCCCATTGCAGCGACTCCTCGCGCTGCGCGGGCGTTTGCAGGCGCAGCACGCTGCGCGTCTGTTCGGCGGACCAGCCCTCTGCTTGCAAGCGGTAGATGAAGCGCGCCGAGCCGTCGGGCGCGACCGTGATGTCGAGATCGCTCTCGCGCGTGGTCGTCGCAGTCGGGGGCGTGCGGACCTGCGTGCCGTCGCCGGCAAGCACGGCCTCGCGGTCCATGTCCGTCGACGGCAAATAGCCGAACTCGATGTTGCTCGCCGTGGAATCCGCGAACATCTGCAGATCGGGCAGCCAGGTGATGACGTGATTGATCACGCCGAAGCCCGGCACGCTCGGCAGCGTGTAGACCGTGCCGCTGTTCACGAGCGCCGGCGTACTGCGGATGCCCACGGCGTCGAGCAGCGCACCGTAGAGCGCGACGTGGTCCTTGCAGTCGCCGTAGCGGTTCGCGAGCACGTCGGTTGCGCGGTGCGGCACGATCTCGCCGCGCCCGATATTCATCGCCACGTAGCGGATGTTGCGGCGCACCCAGTCGTAGAGCGTTTGCGCGTTTGCGCGCGGGGTGTCGTCGTGCGCCGTGAGCGTCTGCGCCAGGTGCACGATGGCCGGGTCGCGCGCGGTGGGATCCGCTGCGGCCTCGCGATAGACCTTCGCGAAGGCCGCATAGTCGGGGAAGGTGGACACCATCAGCCGGTCGCCGTAGCTCACGTAGGCGACCGAGCCATATTCGAGGCGCTCGAAATTCGACTTGTCGTAGCGGTACTCGTAGCGCGTGCGGCCGTTCAGCGTGGCGGGCGGCAGCACGGTGAAGCCGCGCGCGTCGGCGTAGAGCGGTACTTTCGCGGGCAGGTCGTAGATCACGCGGAAGTTGTGCGTGGGCGCGAGGTCGGGCGGCGTGAAGTCGCTGAACCAGCCGGGCACGAGCGGCACGTGCTGGATCTTGCGCCACGTGAGATGCACGCGTGCGCCCGGCTCCACGGCCGGGAACACGATCACCTTGTCCTGCACGTCCTGGAACATCGGGGCGTCGAACGAGCGCACTTCCTGCACGTCGCGGATCTGTTCGGGGCGCACGTCGTGACGCCCGCCCTGGGCGTCCTCGGTCCACGCTTCGAGCACCTCCACGTGGGCCATCTCGCGGTTGAACCACACGTAATACTGGCCCGCGCGCGCAATGCCGGGCTCCGTGTTCACGCGCAGCGTGAGCGAGTCGAGCTTGGTGTACGAGCCGTCCGCATTGACGGTGAAGGTCTGCGTTTCCGCTTCGTTGGTGTAGGGCGCCTGCGCGCCGCTGCCTGCCGGATTCAGCGCGCCCGCTTCGAGGGGCACCGGTGTGAGTTGCGCCACGCCAGGGCGCAAGTCGGCGGCGAAGGTTCCCGTGGCGGGGCCGAGCAGGGCTAGGCAAAGAGCGAGAGCGAGGCGCATGGGGGGCTCGGCAGGTGTCGGGTCGCGGATGAGCGTTACTTCTGCCACTTAAAAGTCATGCAACCCGCTTGTCAAGCGGATGGCCCGCACACAGCCCGCAGGGGGCCCTGTATCGAGCATTGAGTCTAAATGCTGGGCCGCGCAACGAAATGCCCGTCTGCATCCTTTTCCCTGGCGTCATACGGCGCTGCCGCCGATTTGCTGCGCACGCAACAATCGATGAAGTGCAGCGGCGCGCGGACCTCTGTATGGCATATGTCTGTTTACCTCATATTGCCAAGGCGGCGCTTGGGGACTAAGGTTCGTGCAGCCGTCAAGCGGCAATGAAGTGTTCTGTGCGTTTGCGCACAAAAAGAGCACGAAAGACCACGCCTACCAACAGCCATTTTGGATGCGACCAGAGCGAGCGTTGACCCCCTCTCTCAACCTCTGGTCGATTCGGGAGATCCCATGAGCAGCGTTGCAGATTCGACGCGCGGTGCGCAAAGCGCACCCTTCTTTTCCAAAGAGGCGACCGTCGCCCCGCCGGGCTTTTCGCGCTGGATGGTGCCGCCCGCGGCGCTGGCCGTGCATCTGTGCATCGGCCAGGCCTACGCGTTTTCCGTGTTCAACGCGCCGCTCACGAAGGTGATCGGCATAACGCAGTCCGCGTCCGATGACTGGTCGCTCACCACGCTTGGCTGGATTTTCTCGCTGGCCATCGTATTTCTCGGGCTTTCCGCCGCGTTTGGCGGCAAGTGGCTCGAACGTGTGGGCCCGCGCCGCACGATGTTTACCGCCGCGTGCTGCTTTGGCGGCGGTTTCCTCGTTTCCGCACTCGGCGTGTATCTGCATCAGATCGTGCTGCTCTATCTCGGCTACGGCGTGATTGGCGGTATCGGCCTCGGGCTCGGCTACGTGTCTCCGGTTTCGACGCTGATCCGCTGGTTCCCCGACCGCCGCGGCATGGCAACGGGCCTTGCGATCATGGGCTTCGGCGGCGGCGCGATGATCGCCGCACCGCTCTCCGTCAACCTGATGAAGCATTTCGCGAGCGACACGAGCGTGGGCGTCGCCCAGACCTTCGTGGTGCTCGGCGTGGCGTACTTCATCTCGATGTCGATTGGCGCCATCACCATCCGCGTGCCCGCGCCGCACTGGAAGCCCGCAGGCTGGACGCCGCCCGTCGTGGCCAAAAAGCTCGTGTCGAACCAGCATGTGCATATCGACCAGGCGCTCAAGACGCCGCAGTTCTACCTGATCTGGCTCGTGCTGTTCCTCAACGTGACGGCGGGCATCGGCATTCTGGGCCAGGCCTCGGTCATGATCCAGGAAAGCTTCAAGGACACCGTGAGCGCCGGCGCGGCGGCAGGCTTCGTCGGCCTGCTCTCGCTCTTCAACATGGGCGGGCGCTTCGTGTGGGCTTCGGCTTCCGACTGGGTGGGCCGCAAGAGCACTTACTTCATCTTCTTCGTGTTCGGCGCGGTGCTCTATTACGCAGTGCCGCAGTTCGCGCAGAGCGGGAACATCGTGTTCTTCGTGCTGGCGCTCTGCCTGATTCTCTCGATGTACGGCGGCGGCTTCTCGACGGTGCCCGCATATCTCGCGGACATGTTCGGCACGGCGTTCGTGGGCGGCATTCACGGCCGTCTGCTCACCGCGTGGGCCGCGGCAGGCGTGGCGGGCCCGGTGCTCGTGAACTACGTGCGTGCGTATCAGGTCGCGCACGGCGTGGCGAAGGCCGACGCGTACACGATGACCGTGCACATCATGGCTTCGCTGCTCGTGATCGGCTTCATCTGCAATTTGCTCGTGCGCCGCGTGGACGCAAAGCATCACATGAGCGAGACGCAACTCGCCGCCGGTAAATAAGGAGGAACGCGCAATGTCTACTCAAGCTGCCCCGAATTCATCGAACAAGGCGCTGATGGCGGTCTTCTGGCTCTACGTGCTGGTGCCGCTCGTGTGGGGCGTGACCAACACGCTCGCGCAGGCGATGAAGCTGTTCGGCTGATGCCGTGACGCTCAAGTGAAGCGAGGCGGCGCGAGCCGCCCAATGAAGCAACCCGTGCTGCGGGCCGCCGACGAAAGTCGCGGCCCGCAGTTTTTTTTGGGGGCGCGTAGCCAGGCGCTCGAAACGGCATGGGCCGCGCACGTTCGGGCGATCCCTCGCCGCACCGCAGTACGATGCGTGTTCATACGCGGCTGCCGGAGACGGGCGATGGTGCGGCTCATGATGATCCTGCTGGGCGTGGAGTATCTGCGCGAGCGCTGGCGCGGTGTGATGGCAGCGGGCGTGGCGAGCGCGCTCGTGGGCGCGGCGCTCTTCGTCGACGCGCTGGACGGCGTGCTGTTCTTCCCGATCGCGCCGTTCGCGTGGCTGCTGTTGAACGAGGGTCTGGCCACGCTCGCGGTGGCATGGACCGGCATGGGCGGCCAGCGCACGCTGCGCTACGTGAAGGGCTTCGGCTTTTGTATCACGGCGGCGCTCGTGCTTTCGGGGTACCGGCACGCGTCGTTCATTATTTCGATGGTGTTTGCCACGCTCTTTCTTGCCGATGGCCTGCTGCAGATCGCCTCGGCCTGAGTCGTGCGCTATCGCACATGGCGTCTCGCGGTGGCGGCCGGCGCGCTGCAGATCGCCATTGCCATCTTTCTCTACCAGCCCTATCCCACGCACTACAAAGGTACGGTGCCATACTGCCTCGGGCTCATTCTGATGTTCGCGGGGTGGAACCTGCTGCTGCTCGCCTTGCGCGCGCGCCGCCTCGCCGTGAATCCGGCGGCGGCACAGGGCGGCGCGGCGGCGCTCGTGGCGAGCGCGGCGGGCGCGGCGAACTCGGCCAAAGGCCGGGCGCCCAGGCTCGCGCAGACCGTGTTCGACGGGCCGCCCGCACCGCACGAGCGCGCGCTCACGGTGCACGTGTGGACGCCGGTGGGCAGTTCGAGGGCCGAGGCGCGGCGTCAGCCGCTCATCGACCGCTATATTGCCGCCGTCGATCCCGCTCCCGCAGCCTGTTCGCGCGCGGCCTTGGCGCCTTCCACCTGGAGAATGGTCGGCAGCGAGACGCCGTTCTTCGCTGCCGTGACCTCCGCGAGTATCGACACCGCGATTTCCGGCGGCGTGCGGCTGCCGATGTAAATGCCCACCGGCCCATGCAGCCGCGCGAGCTCCGCTTCGCTCAGGTCGAACTCCTTGAGCCGCTCGCGCCGCGCCGCATTGTTGCGCCGCGAGCCCAGCGCTCCCACGTAGAACGCGTGCGTCTTGAGCGCTTCCATCAGCGCGAGGTCGTCGAGCTTGGGGTCGTGCGTGAGTGCGATCACGGCGCAGCGTTCGTCGAGCTTCATGTCGAGCACTGTGTCGTCGGGCATGGTGCGCACGAGCGCCGTGCCGGGCACGTCCCAGGTGTCCGTGTATTCCTCGCGCGGGTCGCACACGGTCACCTGGTAATCGAGCCCCACGGCGATCTGGCAGAGATAACGCGAGAGCTGCCCCGCACCGATCACCAGCATGCGGTAGCGCGGCCCGTGTATCGTGAGCAGGCGCGCGTCGTCGAAGTCCACGCCATCGGTCGCTTTCGCGGGGCCGAGCGTGGCGCGGCCGGTCGCCATATCGAGTGTGCGCGCAACGAGTTCGCCGCGCTCGACGGTTTCGAGCAGTTCGCGAATGCCCGAGGCCTCCGAGAGCGGTTCGAGCACGAGCTGGATCGTGCCGCCGCATGGCAGTCCGAAACGATGCGCCTCTTCCGCCGTGATGCCGTACTTCACAGCCTCGGGCCTGGCGATCGTCACGCCTTCGCGGCGCACGCGGTCGATGAGATCGTCCTCGATGCAGCCGCCCGAAACGGAGCCGACCACGAGGCCGTCGCCGCGCACCACGAGCATCGCGCCCTCGGGGCGCGGTGACGAGCCCCACGTTTTCACCACTGTCACCAGCAGCGCGCGGTGCCCTGCGTCGAGCCAGTGCACGCCGGATTTCAGGACTTCGAGATCCACGCTGTCCATGATCGTTTCCTCTTCGGTGTTTCCTCTGCGCCTTCGCCTTCCGGCTGGCCTTCTGTGTCGCTCGCGGCAAGTGCCGCCGCCTCGTCGGTATTTTGCTGCGCCTCGCCGCCCAGCTGTTCCCCGAAACGCTTGAAAAACTCGCCGGCGATCTTGCGCGCCGCGCCGTCCACGAGCCGCGAGCCGATCTGCGCGAGCTTGCCGCCCACCTGGGCGTTCGCGGTGTAAGTGAGCGTGGTCGACTCGTCGCCGGCTGACTCGAGCTTCACGTGCGCGTCGCCCTTGCCGAAGCCCGCTGCGCCGCCCTGGCCCTCGAAGACGATCGTATAGCTGTTCGGTGCGTCGATATCGGCGAGTTGCATGCGTCCCTTGAAGCGCGCCTTCACCGGGCCCACCGCGGCGGTCAGCGCGACGGCGTAGGCGTTCTCACCGTCGGCGTCAATGGTTTCGCAGCCCGGTATGCACGCCTTGAGGATCGCCGTGTCGTTTAGCGCTTCCCATGCGCGCTGTTGCGGCACCGGCAGCGTGTGGCTTTCGGTCAGCTCCATCGTGTTTCTCCTTGTGCCGGGCGCTCCTGCAACGTGTGCAATGCGCGTGCCGATTGTATCGTTCGAGGCGCATGCCCGATCGGCGCGGCTTCGCACAGGCTGCGCGCGAACGCTTCGAGGCTGTCGAGATTGTGGACAGGATAGTGTGCGTCGACGTGGGGCAGCATCGCCTGCACGCCGCGCGCCTTGGGCGCGAAATCGCGGTAACGCAGGAGCGGATTGAGCCAGACCACGCGATGGGCGAAGCGGTGCAGGCGTGCCATCTCCTCGCCGAGCAGGCTGCATTCATCGTGATCGAGCCCATCGGTAACGATCAGCACCGTCGCGCGGCCGCCGAGCATGCGGCGCGCCCAGCGGCGGTTGAACTCCGCGAGCGTGGCGCCGATGCGCGTGCCGCCCGACCAGTCCGCGACCTGGGTGGCGAGCTGTGCGAGCGCGACGTCGGGGTCGCGTTCGCGCAGCGCGCGCGTGGCGTGTGTCAAGCGCGTGCCGAACAGGAACACCTGCAGGCGTTCGCGCGATTGCAGCAACGCGTGGCAGAAGTAGAGCACCGCGCGCGAGTAGCTGCTCATCGAGCCGGAAATGTCGAGCAGCAGCACGAGCGGCAGCTTGCGTTCCACGGGCGCGCGATATTTCCACACGGTCCAGTCGCCGCCCGCGCGCACCGCGTGGCGCGCGCTCGCGCGTAAATCGGCATGCGTGCCATGCGATGCCGCTTTCAGGCGCCGCGTGCGAACGGTTGCGAGCGGCAGGCGGCGCGCGCGGATCAGGTGGCGCAGCGCGCGCCATTCGTCGGCGGAAAGCGTGTCGAAGTCGCGCTGGCGCAGGCGTTCTTCGGCGCTGAACGTGGCGTGCGCGCGCAACTCGTGTTCTTCGTGCGAGGGCGGTGGCTTCGCGCCGGGGCGATTGGCAGGACGCGCCGCGAGCGCGTCGGCGAGGCGGTTGTTGCGGCGCGGCGGCGGCACGCCGCCTTGCACCTTCGGCAGCAAGAGCGCGCGCAGCTTGCCTTCGAAATCCGGATCGCGCCAGAAAAGGGCGAACGCGGCATCGAAGATCTCGCGCTCGTCGGGCGCGCTCGTAAGGAGCGCGGCGAGCGCCGCATGCACGTCGTCGCGGCGGCCGAGGTCGATGTGGCGCAGCGCTTCGATCGCGTCGACGGCGCGCGAAGGCGACATCGGCAGGCCTGCGCCGCGCAGCACGCGCACGAAATGCACGATGTTGCGCGCGAACACGGGCGCGAGCGTGGGCATGGCGGCGGGCGACGTGGCGTGGGTTCCGGGCGACAGGGACGAAAGGGACGATGAGGCGGAGGGCATCGTCCTCACTCCGCGAGCGCGAGCGTTTGCGCGATGCGTTGCGCGTCGAGCTGCGCGAGGTCGTCCTGGTACTTCAGCAGCACGCCTAGCGTGTCCTGCACCGACTGCGGATCGAGTTCCGTCACGGCGAGCGCGCAAAGCGCGCGGCACCAGTCGATCGTTTCCGCAATGCCGGGCGCTTTGAAGAGATCCATCGTGCGCAACTGGTGCACGAACGCCACGGCGCGATGCTGCAATTCCGGGGCGGTTTCAGGCGCGCGCGCGGCCACGATCGCGAGTTCGCGCGCGCGGTCCGGATAGCCGAGCCATTGATAAAGACAGCGCCGCTTGAGCGCGTCGTGCACCTCGCGCGTGCGGTTCGACGTGATCACGACGAGCGGCGGCGTACTCGCACGCACCGTGCCGTATTCGGGAATCGATACCTGGAAATCCGAAAGGAGTTCGAGCAGGAAGGCTTCGAACGGTTCGTCGGCGCGGTCGATTTCGTCGATCAGCAGTACGCGGCGCGCGGCTGGGTTGTGCGGGTCGGGTTGCAGGGCCTGGAGCAGCGGGCGCTTGAGCAGAAATTCGTCGCGATAGAGCGTGTCGTTGCGAGGCGTCTCACCGGCGGCTTCGGCGAGACGCAGCGCCATGATCTGGCGCGGATAGTCCCACTCGTAAAGCGCGCTCGCCGTGTCGAGTCCTTCGTAGCATTGCAGGCGCAAAACCGTCGTGCCGAGCATCGCCGCTGCGGCCTTTGCGAGTTCGGTCTTGCCCACGCCCGGCTCGCCTTCGAGAAACAGCGGCCGTTCCATGCGCAGCGCAAGAAAGAGCGCCGTGGCGAGTTCGCGGCTCGCGAAGTAGCCGCGCGCTTCAAGTTGCGCCAGGGTGTCGTCGATCGAGGCGGATTGCATTCGGGCTTTTTGCCAACGGAAATCAAAGGCGGCGAGCGCTCCCACGTCCACATGGAAGCGCTCGCCCTCGGGACAAGCCTAGCCGTTGGCCTTCGCCACCGCGCGCGCCGCAAGCACCGGTATGAGGTGCGCGCGATATTCCGCGCTCGCGTGCAGGTCGGTGTTGAGGTCGTCGGCGGGGATCTTCACCGCGCGTGCGGCTTCGGGCGCGAAGTTCGTCTTCAGTGCGCTTTCCAGCGCGCTCGCGCGAAATACCGAAGGCCCGGCGCCCGTGACCGCCACACGCGTCTCACCGGCGTACTTCGCGACGAACACGCCCGCGAGCGCGAAGTGCGACGCAGGATTGCGAAACTTCTCGTAGGCCGCGCGTTCGGGCACCTGGAATTCGACGGACACGATCAGCTCGTCGGGCGCCAGCGCCGTTTCGTACATGCCGAGGAAGAAGTCGTCCGCTGCGATGCGCCGCCGGTCCGTCACCACCGTCGCGTTCAGCGCGAGCACCGCTGCCGGATAGTCGGCGGCCGGATCGTCGTTGGCGAGCGAGCCGCCCAGCGTGCCGAGCGCGCGCACCTGGCGGTCGCCGATCATGCCCGCGAGGTCCGCGAGGGCCGGCAGCGTGCTGCGGATCTGCGCGTTTTCGGCGACGTCGGCATGGCACACGGCCGCGCCCACCTTCACCACGTTGCCGTCCACCTGCACGGCTTTCAGCTCGGGAATGCGCGTGACGTCCACGAGCGTGGTGGGCTGCGCGAGCCGCAGCTTCATCGCCGCGAGCAGGCTCTGGCCACCGCCCAGGAATTTGGCGTCGGCGTCGGCCGCGAGCGCTTTCACGGCACCTTGCGCGTCGCTTGCGCGCTGATAGTCGAATGCGTACATGGAGCGCCTCCGCTCAAGGTTGTGAAGGGGCCTGCGCGGCCTGGATCGCTTGCCATACACGATGCGGCGTGGCCGGCATCTGCAGGTCCTTCACGCCCAGGGAGCCAAGTGCGTCCAGAATCGCGTTGATGACGGCGGGCGGCGAGCCGATCGCACCGGCTTCGCCGCAACCCTTCACGCCAAGCGGATTGTGCGTGCACGGCGTGCCTTTCGCGGTTTCCACCGTGAACGAAGGCACATCCGACGCGTGCGGCATCGCGTAGTCCATGTACGAGCCCGAGAGCAACTGGCCGCTCTCGTTGTCGTACACGCACTGTTCGAGCATCGCCTGGCCGATACCCTGGCCGAGACCCCCATGCACCTGGCCTTCGACGATCATCGGGTTGATGACGTTGCCGAAATCGTCCACCGCGGTGAAGCGTTCGATGCGCGTCTCGCCCGTTTCGGGATCGACTTCGACCTCGCACAGATACGCGCCCGACGGATAGGTGAAGTTGGTCGGATCGTAGAACGCGCTTTCGTCGAGGCCTGGCTCCAGCGTCTCCAGCGGATAGTTGTGCGGCACATACGCGGCGAGCGAGATTTCAGCGAAGGTCTTCGTGCGATCGGTGCCCGCCACGCGGAACACGCCGTCGGCGAACTCGATGTCCTCCACGCCCGCTTCGAGCATGTGCGCGGCGATCTTCTTCGCCTTCGCCTCGATCTTGTCGAGCGCCTTCACGATGGCCGAGCCGCCCACCGAGATCGAGCGCGAGCCATAGGTGCCCATGCCGAACGGAATGCGGCCCGTGTCGCCGTGAACGATCTCGACCTGTTCGATCGGCACGCCCAGGCGATCGGCCACGACTTGCGCAAAGGTCGTCTCGTGGCCCTGCCCGTGGCTGTGCGAGCCCGTGAACACGGTGACGGAACCGGTCGGGTTCACGCGGACCTCACCGGCTTCGAAGAGGCCCGCGCGCGCGCCGAGCGCACCCGCGATGTTCGACGGCGCAAGCCCGCACGCCTCGATGTAGCACGAATAGCCGAGGCCGCGCAGCAAGCCTCGCGCCTTCGACGCGTCGCGGCGCGTGGCGAAGCCCTTCACGTCGGCGAGTTCCAGTGCGCGCCCGAGGCACGCTTCGTAGTCGCCGGTGTCGTAGGTGAGGCCAACGGGCGTTGCATACGGGAAGCTCGTGATGAAGTTGCGGCGGCGGATTTCGGCAGGGTCGAGGTTCATCTCGCGCGCGGCCGTTTCCACCAGGCGTTCGACCACGTAGGTCGCCTCCGGGCGCCCCGCGCCGCGGTACGCATCGACAGGCACCGTGTTCGTGAACACGGCCTTCACTTCGGCGTAGATCGCGGGCGTGGTGTACTGACCCGCGAGCAGCGTGGCGTAGAGGATGGTCGGCACGCTCGAGGCGAACGTCGAGAGATACGCGCCCATGTTCGCCGTGGTGTGCACGCGCATGGCGAGGAACTTGCCGTCCTTGTCGAGCGCGAGTTCGGCTTTGGTCACGTGGTCGCGGCCGTGCGCATCGGAAATGAAGGACTCCGATCGTTCGGCGGTCCACTTCACCGGGCGGCGGATTTTCTTCGCGGCCCACGTGAGCGCGACATCTTCGGCATACAGAAAGATCTTCGAGCCGAAGCCGCCGCCCACGTCGGGTGCGACGATGCGCAGCTTCGTTTCCGGCAGCCCGAGCACGAACGCGGCCATGAGCAGGCGCTCGACGTGCGGGTTCTGGTTCGACACGTACACGGTGTAGCTGTCGTCGTGCTGCGAATAGCTCGCGTTCACGGCGCGCGGCTCGATGGCGTTCGGTATGAGCCGGTTGTTGACGATGTCGAGTGTCGTCACGTGCGCAGCCTGCGCGAAGGCGGCGTCGGTCGCGGCCTTGTCGCCGTGGCCCCACGTGTAGCAGGTGTTGTTCGGCACGCCGTCGTGCACGAGCGGCTGGCCCGCGTCGGCGGCGTGCGCCGTATCGACGGCGGCGGGCAGCTCTTCGTAATCGACTTCGACCCGTTCGGCGGCATCCTTTGCGGCCTTGACCGAATCGGCGATCACGAGCGCGACCTGGTCGCCCACGTGCCGCGCTTTCTCGTGCGCGATCACCGGATGCGGCGGCTCGTTCATGGGCGTGCCGTCGATGCTGTGGATGAGCCAGCCGCACGGCAGGCCGCCCACGTTTTCCGCCGCGAGGTCCGCGCCGGTGAAGACAGCCACGACGCCGGGCGAAGCCTTCGCGGCGTTGATGTCGATGCTCTTGATGCGCGCATGGGCGTACGGCGAGCGCACAAACACGGCGTAGGTCTGCGCGGGCAGAACGACGTCGTCGGTGTACTGGCCGGCGCCGGTGAGGAAGCGGAAGTCTTCCTTGCGCTTTACGGGCGCGCCGATCATGCGATTGGGTTCGGGTGCGTTCATGGTGGCCTCCCGAGTCACGCGGTCGTGGCGGCTGCGGGGGCGCCGGCGCGCATTTCCTGCGCGCCCGCGACCACGGCCTTCACGATGTTGTGATAGCCCGTACAGCGGCAGAAGTTGCCGTCGAGTCCTTCGCGCACGTCCGCTTCGGTGAGGTCGGGCTTGACGGCGGCGAGCGCGGTTGCGCACATCACCATGCCGGGCGTGCAGAAGCCGCATTGCAGGCCGTGGCATTCGCGGAACGCGGCCTGCATCGGATGCAACGCGCCATTTTTCGCGAGGCCTTCGATCGTCGTCACCTCCATGCCGTCGCACTGCACCGCGAGCTGGTTGCACGACTTGATCGCGCGGCCGTTCAGGTGGACGGTGCAGGCCCCGCATTGTGCGGTGTCGCAGCCGACGTGCGTGCCGGTGAGACGCTGCTGTTCGCGCAGGAACTGGACGAGGAGCGTGTGAGCTTCGACCTCGGCGGTCACGGGCGCGCCGTTGACCGTGAGGCTAATACTGATCGCCATTGATGTGTCTCCAATGTCGACCGGAGCACGGTGCTGCGTGTGGCTCCGGTCCCATACAAGGTGATGGGATAGAGACCTGCCTGGGCCCGCTTTTTCACACTGAATCGACCGCCATAGCCGCCCGCAGCAAAACTCGCCCGTCTAACGCATTGCGCCTCATTGCGCGCGCAACGCACAGCGCCACGCAAAAAACGCGGGGGCGGTTCGGGCGGATCGAACAAATGCGGGTGGAGCGGAATCTGGGTCCGGCTGGTGCCTTGCTGTTCAGTGAAGCCTGGGGGGTGACGCCCGGACAGTAAAGCACAATTTGCCGAATTTCGCTGCGCGGGGTTTTACCCTCCAGAAGGCTTGCAGCGTGCGAAAAAAACGGCCCGCCTCGATGACTCGGGGCGGGCCGTTGCGTTGCAGTGCAGCGATCGAACGATCACGCGCGCATTAGTCGTGATGGACGCGCTCGTGCGGTGCGTGCGCGAGACGCGAATGGCGGCGCGAATAGCCGAAGTAGACGATGAGGCCGAACCCGGTCCAGACCAGGAACGCGACCCACGTGAGCGGCTGGAGGTTGATCATGAGGAACAGACACGAACCCACCGCGAGAATCGGCAGCACGGGCACGCCCGGGCAGCGGAATGCGCGCGGCAGGTGCGGGTGCGTCTTGCGCAGCACGAGCACGGCGATCGACACCATCGAGAAGGCGGCGAGCGTGCCGATGTTGATGAGCTCGGCGAGCACGTTCAGCGGCACGAGCGCCCCGATCAGACCAAAGAAAATGCCGACGAGCCAGGTCGTGAAGAACGGTGTGGCGAAGCGCGGATGCACCTTCGAGAGTTTTGCGGGCAGCAGACCGTCGCGCGACATCGCGTAGATGATGCGGGTCTGGCCGTAGCTCATCACGAGGATCACGGTGAGCATGCCGAGCACGGCGCCCAGATCGATGAAGCCCGCGACCCAGTTTTCGCCCACCGCCTGGAGCGCGAACGAGACCGGGTGGCCGACATGGGCGAACCGCTGCGAGGGCACGATGCCGGTCACGACTGCCGCCACGGCGACGTAGAGCACCGCGCACACGGCGAGCGAGGCGATGATGCCGATGGGCAGATCGCGCTTGGGGTTCTTCACTTCCTCGGCGGCGGAAGAAACCGAGTCGAAGCCGATGAACGCGAAGAACATCACGGCCGCGGCGCCGAACACACCGCGCCAGCCGTTGGGCATGAACGGATGCCAGTTCGCGGGGGTGACGTGGAACACGCCCACGCCGATCACGAGCAGCACCACGGTCACCTTGATCGCCACCATGATGTTGTTGATGCGCGTGGATTCGCGCACGCCCACGGAAAGCAGCGCCGTGATCGCCATCATCACAAGGAAGGCGGGCAGATTGAAGAGCGTATGCACGCCGGGCACGGCGCCGGGCGCTGCTGAGAGCGCGGCGGGCAACGTGAGGCCGAAGCCGGAAAGCAGCGACTGCAGGTAGCCCGACCAGCCCACCGAAACCGCGGAAGTGGCAAGCCCGTACTCGAGCATCAGGTCCCAGCCGATTACCCACGCGGCCAGCTCGCCGAGCGTGGCGTACGAATAGGTGTAGATCGAGCCGGCCACAGGAATGGTCGAGGCGAACTCGGCGTAGGCGAGGGCGGCGAAGCAGCAGGCCACAGCTGCGATCAGGAACGAGATCATGAGCGCCGGGCCGGCCTGCACGGCGCCCGTGCCGGTCAGCACGAAAATGCCGGTGCCGATGATCGCGCCGATGCCGAGAAAGGTGAGGTCGAGCGCGCTGAGTGCTTTTTTCAGGCCGGCGCCCTGGGCGCTGGCCTGCAGCATGTGCTCGACGTTCTTCTTGCGAAAGAGGGACATTTGGCGGGGAACTCCACGTAAAACGCGCGATGGCGAGGAACTGGCGCGGTGTTTGACCCATGGTTGACCCACGCCCGCCTTCGCCGGCTTCGCGTGCCGGATGTCTTTGGGGGAAACCCTAAATTTTAGCGGATGTTGTGCGCGAGACCGGTCGAGCAGGGTCGGGAACGCTCGATTGACGCGGACGATTCCGCCGTAATCCGGGACGCCCGAGCGCGATCCTTGCCGGCACCTGCGCAAACGGCGAAATTCATTTCCGGATCAACGGGTTGTGGCGAGAAGGCCGCCTTGATGCCGCAGGGGCGCCGGTCTTTCAGGCGCTAACGGTAGGCGAGAGGTCGACGAGCCGGTTGCTCATCACATAGAAGGTCAGTTCGGCGTTGTTGGTGAGCTTCATCTTTTCGAGCAGGCGCGTGCGGTAGACGCTCACCGTCTTCACAGAAAGCGAGAGCGCGTGCGCGATGTCGGTGAGACGTTGGCCCGACGCGAGCATGCACAGCGTCTGGTATTCGCGGTCGGAGAGCTTCTCGTGGGGCAGTTGCTCGCCGTCCACCAGCACGTAGTCGGCGAGCGCATCGGCCATCGCCGGGCTTACGTACTTGCGGCCCGTGGCGACCAGCTGGATCGCGGCGATCATCTGCGCGGCGTCCACCGTCTTCGAGAGATAGCCAGCCGCGCCCGCCTTTAGCGCGCGCACCGCGTATTGATCCTCGCGATACATCGAGAACATCAGCACCGGCACGCGCGGCGCCTTTTTCTTGGCGCGCTTGAGCACCTCCACGCCGTTCATGTCCGGCAGCGAGATGTCGAGCAGGACCACGTCGCACACATGCTTCGCAATCGCGGCGAGCGCCTCGGCGCCCGTTTGCGCCTCGATCACCTCGGCGGCGATACCACGGTCGAGCAGCAACTGGCGAACGCCCTGGCGCACGACGGCATGGTCGTCGACGAGCAGGATGCGATGGGTCATGAGCGGGCGCCTTCTTTCATGAGGAGGGGCGAGGCGGAATGGGAGACGGCGAGCAACGCGTCCCACGCGAAGCGCGCGCGCACGGTCGTGCCGTGCTGGGCGGCTTCCTGCTGTGCGTCGTCGTGATGCGCGCGCGCGATGCCACCCTTGACGGCGCGCAGCGAGCCGCCGAAGGCGGCGCAGCGCTCGCGCATGCCGGCGAGGCCGTAGTGGCCGGTGCGCTTGTCTGCGTTGTCGTCGCCATGACCGTTTGTCGGCTTGCGGCGCGTGCGGCCTGTGACGTGCGCGAGGCCGATGCCGTCGTCGGCAATGGTGAGCGTGAGATGGCGCGCCGTGCTTTCGAGCCGCACCTCGGCGCACGTGGCCTGCGCGTGGCGCGCCACGTTGGCGAGCGCTTCCTGGGCTACGCGGAAGACGGCGAGCGCGGCCTCGGCGGGCAGGCGGGCGAGGCGAGCGTCGTCGCTGGCGCCGGCCACGCGGGCGGCGAGGCCCGTGCGCGCCGCGAAGCCGCGCACCCAGCTCGAAAGCGCGGGAGCGAGGCCCGCGTCGAGGTGCGGCGCGTGCAGGCCGTCGAGCACGTGGCGCATCGCGCCGGTGGCGGCTTCGAGCGAGCGGGCAACGAGCGCGAGCGCCTCGGCGCATTGCGGCGGGGCGTTGGCGGGCAGCCAGGTGTGGACGTTGGCGAGCGCGAAATGCGTGGCGGCGAGTTCCGCGCCAACGCTGTCGTGCAGATCGCGCGCGAGCCGGTGGCGTGCGGCTTCGTCGGCGTGAATGGACTGGGCGGCGCTGCCGTGGGGTAGCGCCCGGCTCGTGCGCCGGCCTTCGCCGCGCGCAGGCGCGGCAATTTGCCGATGCGTGCGGTCGAGGTCTTCGAGCGCGGCCACGGTGGCCGCCTCGTCGGCGGCAGCGGACCATGCGAGGAAGGCGAGGCCGTCGACGCCATGAGCGGCGCGCGGCGCATCGCCGGCGGGCGTGCGCGCGTTCAGCGCGGCGTATCTCGACGTATCCATCATTCCCCCGTTCAGGAACCGGTTCGTGCTGTCAGATATCCGTCGGGATTTGGCCTCCCGGCGTGACGGCGAACAGCACGGCGCAGCGTAACGAAATTTACAACCAGTAACAACCTGGCTCTGCCCTGGACACGTTTCAGTGTATCCAATGTTGCGCCGCGATAATATCTTAAAAAAAGAAAAACTTCAGGCGGGGCAAGGGTTAGCGGCAAAACTTCAGGTATAACATGAGGTCGCATGCCTTTGTCATGTAGGAAAAATACTGACAGGAAAGGTATCGCATTTGTGTGACAACTGTAACCGCGTTGGCAACAAGATAAAGGGCCAAATAAAAATACGCAGGCGAAAAAAAACCGGAGCACCAGGCTCCGGTTCTTCGAGTCGCGAGCGATCTGCCGCGGGCGTTTAACCGACGAACGCCTTTTCCACCACGTAGTGTCCGGGCTGGTTGTTGCTGCCTTCCGTGAGGCCGGCCTTTTCGAGCAGCTCGACGGTGTCGCGCAGCATGTGCGTGCTGCCGCAGAGCATGATACGGTCGCGCTCCGGCGAGAACGGCGGCAGATCCAGGTCTTCGAACAGCTTCTTCGTGTCGATCAGCTCGGTGATCCGGCCGCGGTTGTCGAACACTTCGCGCGTGACGGTCGGGTAGTACACCAGCTTCTCGCGCACGATCTCGCCGAGGTATTCATGCACGCGCAGTTCTTCGGTGATGAAGTCCTTGTACGCGAGTTCGTCGACGAAACGGCAGGTGTGCGTGAGCACGATCCTGTCGAAGCGGTCGTAGATGTCCGGGTCCTTGATGATCGACATGAACGGGGCGAGGCCCGTGCCGGTCGAGAGCAGCCACAGCACCTTGCCGGGCAGCAGGTTGTCGGCCACCAGCGTGCCGACGGGCTTCTTGCCGATCAGAACCATGTCGCCGATCTTCAGGTGCTGCAGGCGCGACGTGAGCGGGCCGTCCGGGACCTTGATGCTGAGAAACTCCAGATGCTCTTCGTAGTTCGCGCTCGCGAGCGAGTACGCGCGCATCAGCGGCTTGCCGTCCACTTCGAGGCCGACCATGGTGAACTGGCCGTTGTCGAAACGCAGGGCCTGGTCGCGCGTGCAGGTGAAGCTGAAAAGCGTGTCGGTCCAGTGATGGACGCTCAGAACGGTTTCTTCGGTGAATTTGCTCATGGTTCCTGAAGTGCGAAACAAGCGCCGCCTGACTGCGGCGATCCTGCCGGCCTGCTGTCCAGTACAGCGTAGCTTTGACGATATGCTCGGGACCCGGCGGCCTGGCTTTACGCCACGGCAGGCAAGTCCCTGTTGTTTTGCCAGTTTGCCCCGCTGCGAACGAGGCGCAATCCGCCATTTTACCGCGCTCGTGCCGCAAGGACCCGGTCGATCCTGCTTGTCGATCCGCCAGGACCGGGTTGGGTCCCCCTGCGCTGCAAGGGAGGGGGGCTCGCTGCGGCGGTGTGCTGGCATCCGCGCGCGGGCACAACACGCGACGGCTGGGGTCTGCTGGCGACGGCAAAAGGTGGCGGCGGGTCAAACCTCGCCCGGCCTCGCGGGCCGGAGCGGACCTTGCCAGGACCCGCGAGAGCGGGTTCTCCTGCCGCTGGCAACACGCGCCAGATCGCGAAAACGCGATCGGCGTGTGCGAATTTTCGGCTAAATGATACCGGAAGGTCTGACAGCCCGCAGCATTGACCCTGTTGGCGGGGCAGTTTCGGCGCGGGTTTTAGGCGCCGATGCGCGCGTAATGGCGCCAGTTTCGACGCTGCAACGGTGATGCGACGGTGCGCCGCGGCGCGTGAAGCGCATGACCGCGCCCTTAGCGGTCGGCCGCGAGCTTCACGCCGAGCCCGATCAGCGCGGCGCCGCAAAACGCGTCGATAGGGCGGCGCAGGCGGCGGTAGCCGCGCTGGGTGCGGTCGTCGGCGAACAGGAAGGCCAGGCTGCAATGCCAGCCGAACGACATCGTGGCAACCGTGGCGAGCGCGACGCCATAAAACCAGAGCGGCGGATGCGCCGGAAAGACGGCCGCGAACACGCTGGTCCAGAACACGCACGACTTGGGGTTCGTGAGGCAGGTGATGAGTCCCGAGCGCCAGGTGCGCACCCACGCGCGCCGGTCGGCGGCAGGCGGCGGTGCGACGACGGCGTGCGCCGCGGCGGCCAGCTCGCGGCGCACGCCAGAGCGCAGCAGCTTGAGCCCGAACCAGACGAGATAGAGCGCGCCCGCCACGCGCACGCCGTTGTAGAGCCAGCCAATGTGCTGCAGCACGGCGGCGAAGCCGAGCATGGCGAGCGCCGCCCAGAGTGTCGAGCCGACGCCCACGCCCGCCGCGGAAGCGACGCCCAGGCCGCGCCGGCCGGCAAGCGAAAGCTGCGTGACCATGAAGAAGTTCGGGCCGGGGCTGATGAGCGCAAACAGATAGACGACAACGATCTGCAGCAACGTGGCGAGGTAATGCATCTGAGGACACCTGACGAAACGCGCGGCGCGCGCGACGCGACATATTAGCGCGGGCCTGCGCGCGCCGGTGGCCGCGATCGGGGGAGTGTCGCGCGGATGCTTCGGGTGCGCCGCGCGCCGCTGCTCAGCGCGTCATTCTTCGAGCCGCAGGCGCGCCATGTACGGCAGGTGATCGGAGAGCCAGGCGGTCTCCTGGGCGGGCTGGATCAGCTCGACGGGCTTCAGGCCGCGCACGAACATCTTGTCGAGCGCGAGCGCCGGCGAGAAGGCCGGAAAGGTGCGCGCCGGCTCGCCGAGCAGCGTCGCGACTTCCTGCAGTCCATGCTCCGCAAAGAGCGGCACGGAGTCGTTGCGCCAGTCGTTGAAGTCGCCCGCCAGTACGAGCGGCCCCTGCGGCGCTTCCTTCACGATCCAGTGCGCGATCCAGTTCATCTGCCGCAGCCGCGCACTGCGCGTGAGCGCAAGGTGCGCGCATAGCAGCGTGACGGACTGTCCGGCTACGTTTGCGCGCGCAACGAGCAGCCCGCGCCGCTCGAAGCGGTGCGCGGAGATGTCCCAGCGTCCGCCCAGATCGAGCGGATGCGGCGAGAGAATCGCGTTGCCGTGCCGCCATGAAGGCTTGAACACATTGGGCCCGAGGGCGATCTGCAATTCGAGCGCGGTGGCGATTTCGGTGGCCTGGCAGTGCCAGATGTCGTCGAGCGGGTCGCCCAGCTGCGCGCCGAAGGCCGAGGCGAGCACCGGTTGCGGCAAGCGGCGGGCCATCGCTTCCTGGAGAAACCAGGCGTCGGCGTGGGTGGACTGCACCCAGCGCCGCATGGCCTCCCAGGCCTCGAAGCCCAGCGGCGAGCGGCCCTTGTGCAGATTCCAGCTCACGGCGACGAAGTCTTTGCTCTGCGAGGTGTCGATGAGCGGTTGTTCGGGATTTCGCATGCGTTTTTATCTAACGAATTGAGTCACGCCGGGTCATGCATTGCATCTGTGCGGTCACTGTGCAGACGGCGGCGCGAGCGTTGCGCGCACCCGGTACGCAAGCGAGGGGTTCTGGTCGACGATCTGCCAGGTCACCCACTGCCCATCGGGCACGATCAGGCCCGGATGGCTCGCGTTCACCTGGCGCGGCTGCGGCGGCAGCCGGCAGCCTTCGGGCGTACTCGGCGCGGCGTCGTTTTCGAGCGTTTCCTGCGCGTCGATCGACAGGACGACCAGGTTCGCGCGCACCTGCAGCGGCGAAACGGTGATCGTGCGCGACAGATCGATGCTGCCTGCCGGCTGATCCTTGCAGCCCACGTTGTGCGAGACGACCTTGTGATGCGTGTCGGTGTGCGCCTGGCCGATTGAGGTCGTGCCATTGAACGCGTCGATTTGCTGGCCGTCGCGCATCACCTGCAGTTCCCACTGGACAGCGCCCTGGGTGACAGGCGCCGTTGCGGGCGCCGCAGCGGCCGCGGCGGATGCAGCCGGCTGCGCCGTTCCTTGCGCCAGCACGCACACGCTCGTTCCCGCGAGGGCGGCCGATAGCAGCAGGGCAAGGCAATATTTCCACAACTTCATATGGGTGCTCCGTGCACGGCGCCGCGCGAGGCGACAGTGTCGGCAACGCTACGGCGAGGCGGGTACGTTCTGACCATCGATCCTATACCGGGTTCGCAAACGCCGGACCGCAGCGGTTCATGAGAGATGGGGACGCGGCGGGCGCGCTTCAACCATCGTGCGCCGACTGATTGGTTATTGAGGCGCAACAACCACAAGCTTGTCGGGGTAAATTTTTCGCGAATTGTTGTCGTGGCTGCAACGCTGACTTGTTGCTTATCGGGATGGTTTTTCGATAGCCCGTGTTTACACTGGCTTGGACGTGTCCAACACGTCGTTCGGATTCCGCCGGCTGGCCAGCATGGGTTGCAAAGCTTGCCGGGCATCGCCTCGAAGGAGCATCGCCATGAAGAAGTCCGTTTCGCTTGCTGTCCTGCTGGTCAGCGCCGCCGCCGTCCTTGCTACCGCGCCCGCATTCGCTGGCGGCGATACGCCGACGTCGGCTGTTCAATCGCTTCCGGTTGCGGCGGTCGCCACGAACAACGCCCCGAAAACGCGCGCCGAAGTGAAGGCCGAGCTGGCGAGCGCCCGTGCTCACGGCGAACTGAGTCTGGACCCGAATTCGCCGGCTTATCCGCAGCAATACGCGATGGGCGGCTATACCGCGCCTCGCGAGCAGGCCACGGCGGGCTTCTTCCACGCTCGCAGTGCCGCCAACTGACGCCTCCGCTGAAGGTGCGCGGCGATAGCCCTGCTTTGTTCCCTTCCGCTCGTTCCTTGCGAGAGTCTGGCGTAGCCTCCCCGCCGGGCGGCGTACAATTTTTGTCACGCGGTGGCGCGCTTTGTGCGCTGCCGACCCCATGGCAGAGAGGATCGCGGTGCGGCTGGCTTGCCAGCTGGCGCTGCGAAGGCGGGACGCAGGGACATGGACCAGATCGAATGCGTGGTGATCGGCGCGGGCGTGGTCGGCCTCGCCGTAGCGCGTGCGCTTGCCGCGCGTGGGCGCGAGGTGATCGTGCTCGAAGCCGCCGAGGCCATCGGCACCAGCACCAGTTCGCGCAATAGCGAGGTCATTCACGCCGGGCTCTACTACCCGCGCGGCTCGCTCAAGGCCACGTTGTGCGTGCGCGGGCGCGAAATGCTCTACGAGTACTGCGCGTCGCGCAATGTCACGCACGCGCGCTGCGGCAAGCTGCTCGTCGCCACGGCGGCGAACCAGATTCCGCAACTCGAGGCGATTCGCGCGCGCGGCAAGGAAAACGGCGTGTTCGACCTCACGCGCATCAGCGGGAGCGAGGCGCTCGCGCTCGAACCGGCGCTCGAATGCGTCGCGGCCGTGTACTCGCCGCAAACCGGCATCGTCGACAGCCATCAGCTCATGCTCGCGCTGCAAGGCGACGCCGAGCGCGACGGCGCCGTGATCGCGCTGAAGTCGCCGGTCGAGTCGATCGATGCGCTGGGCAGCGGCTTCACGGTGCGAACGGGCGGCGACGCGCCGATCGACATTCGCGCCGCCTGCGTCGTCAATAGCGCGGGCCTTTATGCGACGAAGCTTGCCAGGCGCATTCGCGGGCTCGACGCGCGCCACGTGCCGCCGTTCTATCTTGCGCGCGGCAATTACTTCAGCGTTTCGGGGCGCGTGCCGTTCTCGCGTCTCATCTACCCGATGCCCAATGACGCAGGCCTCGGCGTGCATCTCACGCTCGATCTGGGCGGCCAGGCGCGCTTCGGCCCCGACGTCGAATGGATCGATGCGGTCGATTACGACGTCGATCCCCGCCGCGCCGAGTCGTTCTATGCGCAGATCCGCACCTACTGGCCCGCACTGCCCGACGGCGCGCTGCAGCCGGCCTACGCGGGCATTCGTCCGAAGCTCTCCGGGCCGGGCGAACACGCCGCCGACTTCATGATCCAGGGCGCGGCTTCGCA
The DNA here is from genome assembly GCF_024206475.1 of Paraburkholderia sp. CNPSo 3274. Lineage (GTDB taxonomy): Bacteria > Pseudomonadota > Gammaproteobacteria > Burkholderiales > Burkholderiaceae > Paraburkholderia. Next base: position 97,763 of record NZ_JAMBPR010000008.1, on the reverse strand, counting down.
CGGCGTGCGCGGCCTCGTGAACCTGTTCGGCATCGAGTCGCCGGGGCTCACGGCTTCGCTTGCGATCGCGCAGCGCGTGTGCGAGATGGCTTCGTTCGATTGATCCGGTTTTGGGCCTTTCTTGCGCCCTTCTTGCGCTTAAGCGGCATCATGCCGCTCACTTATCTCCAGCATTGCAGCGTCACCGGGGCTTGCTTCGTTGTTAAGCTTCTTCGCGACGCCGCCACCAGAGCGGCTCAGAGGCATGCGCGGCACGAGCCACACACAAGCGCCGCGCGAAAACCCAGCGAACGAATCGCCACAATACTGGAGTGAGTCATATGAAATCGTCCCGCCGCAGCTTTCTGATCTCGAGCATCGGCGTCGCTTCGACGCTCGCGCTTTCGCGCCAGGCCTTCGCCGACGCGCCCAAGGCTGCCGAATCCGATCCCACCTCCCAGGCGCTCGGCTACAAGCTCGACGCGACCAAGGTCGACAAGGCTAAGTTCGCGAAGTACGCCGCCGGCCAGGACTGCAGCAACTGCACGTTCTACCAGGGCAAGACCACCGACGCGTTCGCGCCATGCCCGATGTTCGGCGGCAAGCAGGTCGCAGGCAAGGGCTGGTGCAGCGCCTATAACAAGAAGGCGTGATGGAACGGCGGGGGCGGTGCAGTGCGTAGACCCCACACGCCTGGCTGCCCGCGCACGCCGGTCATACAAGCGCAGGCGCGCTAGAGCCGCGCCTGCAGCAAAGGCGGCCGGCGGTTGAACCAGGGGCGCGCCGCCTCCAGTTGCGCCGCGAGGCGCAGCAGCAACGCGTCGTTGCCCTCGCGTGCCGCGAACTGAACGCCTATCGGCAGTCCGCGAGCATTCCACGCGAGCGGCACCGACATCGACGGCTGGCCCGTCAGGTTGAAAAGCTCCGTGCAGCCCGCCCACGCGAACGCCTTGTTCGAGGCTTCGGTCAGCAGCTTTCTCATCAGCACTTCCACCGGCATGGCCGTGACCGCGCGCATTTGTATGCGCTCGCTTTGGCTCGGCTTCAGTTCGCCGATCTTCACCGGCGGCGCCGCGAGCGTCGGGCACAGCAGCACGTCGTAGCGCTTCATCAGGTCGGCGAGCTGCGCCGTGATGCGCTGCTGCACGTCGAGCGCCGCGGGCAGCTCGCGCTCGCCGAGCTTTTGGCCGATGTGCGCCATGGCCCATGTTGCGATCTCGAACTCCCGGCGGCGGGGCTTCGTGCCCGTGATGTCGTCCGCGTGCAGCACGTACTGTTCGGCCACCACCGACCACAGCATGAGGAACGCTTCGCGTGCCTGCGCGTAATTGACGGGCAACGAGAACGGTTCCACGCGATGGCCGAGCGAGGCGAGCAGTTCGGCGGCATCGTCGAGCGCGCCGCGCACTTCGGGCGAGAGCGTGTCCGCGAACATCGGTTCGCTTAGCAGCGCGACGGCGAGCGGCTTCGATCCGTCGAGCGGCGTGCGCGCGGCGGCGAGGAAGGTGCCGGGCGCGCCGGCAGGCAGCGCGGGGTCGCCGGCGATCAGGTCGAGCATCAGCGCGCTGTCACGCACGCTGCGCGACACCGCGAGATCGACGCCGAGCGCGCCGGGCGGCGGCGGCACGTCGGACGCTGGCTGGAACGCGCGCGACGGCTTGAAGCCGAACAGTCCGCAGCACGACGCCGGAATGCGGATCGACCCGCCACCGTCGGACGCATGCGCAAGCGGCACGATGCCCGCCGCGACCGAGGCGGCCGCGCCGCCGCTCGAGCCGCCGGGCGTGTGATCGAGGTTCCACGGGTTGCGGCAGGGGCCGAACAGCTCGGGTTCGGTGTAGGGCATCTGCCCGAGTTCCGAGGCGCTCGTCTTGCCGAAGATGTTCAGGCCCGCGGCGCGAAAACGCGCGACCACGGGCGCGTCGGCGGTGGGAATGTAGTGGCGGTAATGGCGGCTGCCGAGCGTCATGCGCAGCCCGGCCACCGCCGCGCCGAGGTCCTTCACGAGAAACGGCACGCCCGCGAGCGGCCCTTCGCTCAGCGCGTTCACGCCGTTGCCGGACGCCTCGATGCGCAGCGCTCGCTCGCGCGCCGCTTCATAGTCCTTGAGGACGATGGCGTTGATCGCGGGATTGGTGGCTTCCGCGCGGGCGATGGCGGTGTCGAGCAGCTCGCGCGCGCTCACCGCGCGGCGGCGCACGAGATCGGCGAGGCCGATGGCGTCGTATTCCAGATAGTCGGACTGCAAGGCGCGCACTCCTCTTCGTCGGGTTGGGGCCGGGCTGGGGCGATACGGCAGCGTACGCAAGGAGTGTAAGCGGGCACGGCGTGGTGTGCCCGCTGGGTTTGTCGTTGCGCGCGCATCGATGCATCAAGGCGTGCGCGCGCACCGACAGACGGGCGGCGGCAAGGCATCAACGCAACCACCGCCGCCGCCCGCGAGACAAGGGTATTACAGATGCTCGGCGAGGAAGCTCAGCGTGCGGCCGTGCGCGAGCGCCGAAGCATGCTGGTTGTACGAGGCGCGCACCGAGCAGTTGAAGCCGTGATCGGCGTTCGGGTACAGGTGGAATTCGGCGTTCGGGCGGCCCGCGAAGCGCTCCTTCACCTGGCCCACCGCCGAAAGCGGAATGCCGTGATCGAGTTCGGCGTAGTGGAAGAGGATCGGCCTCGCGACCTTGTCGGCGAGATCGAGCTGATTCTGGATGCCGCCGCCGTAGTAGGACACCGCTGCATCCACCGAGCCGCTGGCGGCCGCAAGGTAGGCAAGACGGCCGCCGAAGCAATAGCCGATCGCCGCGACCTTGCCTGTGCACTCGGGCAGCGCGCGCAGCGCGGCCGCCGTCGCGGCGATGTCGTCGACCACGAGGTTGACATCCGTCTTTTGCATCAGCGCGATGCCGCGATCGCGGTCCGCGCCGACGTATTCGAGCTCGACGCGCGGGGCCGCGCGCCAGAACACGTCAGGGGCGATCGCCACGTAGCCGTCGAGCGCGTATTGCTCGACGACGTCGCGGATGTGCCCGTTCACGCCGAAGATCTCCTGCAGGATGACGATGCCCGGACCCTTGCCGCCCTTGGGCAGCGCGAGGTACGCGCCGAAGCTGTCATCGCCGGCGGGAATGTCGATCCATTTGGTCGAAACGCTCATGTTGTTTCTCCGTCTTCATCAATGAGTCATGCAATGCGCCGCAGTGGCCTGGCAAGCGGCTCGCACACTGCCCGCGGCGCATCGCGAAATCGGGGAGCCAGTTTGCCATAGGCCCTTGAACCTCTGCAGCGCCCGCAGCGTAAAACTCGTTCTCGCAAGCGGATCGTAATGATCTCGATTATTCATTTTTCGGGCAGGAGGCCTTTGGCTAGAGTCGGTAGCGATTCGCATCGTCATCGTTCATTCAGCCATACAAGCGGGGCGGCGCTCGCGCCCGAAAAGATCGCGAGCGAAGTGGCCGCGATTCGCGCGCTCACGGACAAGCCCTTCGGCGTCAATCTGTTCGTGCTCGACCCCGCGCAGCCCGACGAAGCCACCGTGCGCCGCGCGCTCGAAGCGATCGATCCGGTTGCGGCGCAGCACGGCCTGCCGCCAGGTGAGTCGCTCGCACGTTACGCGCCCGACTTTCGCGCGCAACTCGACAGGGTGATCGAGCTGCGCGTGCCGGTGGTGAGCTTCACGTTCGGCCTCTTGCCCAAGGCCGATCCAAGGCCGATGTCGCGCGCCTGCACGCGGCGGGCAGCTACGTGATGGGTACGGCGAAGCACGTGGCCGAAGCCCTCGCGTGGCGCGACGCGGGTGCGAATGCCATCGTCGCGCAAGGCGCCGAAGCGGGCGGACACCGTGGCACGTTCATCGGCGAGGCGCCTCACGCGCTCGTCGGCACGATGGCGCTGGTGCCGCAACGATGCCGAATGGCGCGCCGTGCTCGGCAAACTCAGTCACGACTCGTGAGGCATCGGGCCGCATGAGAGGCGAGTCTGCAACGTATCGGCGTCCGAAATTAATCGAATGCTTACTTGAACCGGCACGCGCAAAAAAGCGCGTGCTCGACGGACGCGCGGCTCGCAAACGTTATCGCGAATGCGAGGGATTTTCATATCGTCGCAACGCGTCCTGGTGTATTCCCGGAACGCGTGCGCTAACACACCAATAACTCCCGTCAAATAAACTCAAAAACGATTCGCTCGGGACCCCTCAGGGAATATCCCGAGAATTGGATCCAAAGTCGGGATGCCTTATTACATAAGGCTTGCGATCGATTGGTCAGGGTTTCGAACTGTTCTTGCAGCACGCATATTGGTACTCGCACCAATATCTGAAAAAAATCCCCCAAATTAATTTGATCACCTACACTTGCGCGCAAGTATGGATGGGCGGCCTGCCATGAACGGGCCATTCGCCATGCTGGCCAGGTGCATCAAGGATGCATCCTGCGTGGTCGTCCGCACGGGGAGCGACACGTTCGGGGCGCGGGAGCACTGGGCGATTACGTAGCTTTTGGGTTCGAAACTGGAGACTTACATGACTATCAAGCTTCACAAGCTGTTGCCGATTAGCGCTGCGGCCATTATGTTCGCGTCGTTCGCAACGGCAGCGAGCGCAGACGTTACGGTCAAGATTGGCCACGTCGCACCGCTTACGGGTGGGATTGCGCACCTCGGCAAAGACAACGAAAACGGAGCGCGTCTCGCAGTCGAAGAGATCAACGCGAAGGGCCTCGTGATCGGCGGCCAGAAGGTCACGCTCGTGCTCGACGCACAAGACGACGCAGCTGACCCGCGCACGGCGACCCAGGTCGCTCAGAAGCTCGTCGACGACAAGGTCGTTGCCGTTGTCGGCCACCTGAACTCGGGCACGTCGATCCCGGCATCGAAGATCTACAGCGATGCAGGCATCGTGCAGATCTCGCCGTCGGCCACGAACCCGGCCTACACGCAACAAGGCTTCAAGACGACCTACCGTGTCGTGGCGACCGACGCCCAGCAGGGCCCGGCGCTCGCGAACTACGCGGCGAAGAACCTGAAGGTCAAGACTGTTGCCGTGGTCGACGACTCGACGGCTTATGGTCAGGGTCTCGCGAACGAATTCGAGAAGACCGCCAAGTCGCTCGGCATGAACGTGCTGTCGCATGACGCGACGAACGACAAGGCCGTGGACTTCCGCGCCATTCTCACGAAGATCAAGGGCGAAAACCCCGATGCGATCATGTACGGCGGCATGGACGCCACTGGCGGCCCGTTCGCAAAGCAAGCCAAGCAGCTTGGCCTGCGCGCGAAGGTGCTCGCGGGTGACGGCGTCTGTACCGACAAGCTGGCCGACCTCGCCGGCGACGCGACCGACAACATCGTGTGTTCGGAAGCGGGCATGGCGCTCGAAAAGATGCCGGGCGGCAAGGAATTCGAAACCAAGTTCGAGAAGCGCTTCGGCCAGCCGATCCAGATCTACGCACCGTTCACGTATGACGCTGTGTACATCGTCGTCGACGCAATGAAGCGTGCGAACTCGACGGATCCGGCAAAGATCCTCGCCGAAATGCCGACGACGGACTACAAGGGCGTGATTGGCGAGACGACCTTCGATTCGAAGGGCGACCTCAAGCACGGCGTGATTTCGCTGTACAACTACAAGTCGGGCAAGAAGTCGCTGCTCGACGTCGTGAAGATGTAAGTCGCGCTTAGCGATTTCGCTCACGCGATTGGAAAAGCCCGCAGGTTTCGGCCTGCGGGCTTTTTTTTGTTTGGGGTCGCGCGTGACGCGGTCGTCGATGCGCGTTTAGATTCCCAGCCGCCGCAACACCTTCGGCCCCGCAAACGCCACGAGCGCCGCGCACAACGCCACGACGGCGAGCCCGACCGTGAGATTGGTCACCTGCGTGATGCCGCCGATTACCACCGGCCCGAACAGCAAGCCGAAATACGCGATGCCCGCGACGTGCGCGAGCCCTTCGGCCGCGTGAATGCCTTTCACGCGCGCGGCGGCTGCGAACAGCACCGGCATCATGTTGGCGAGGCCGAGGCCCATCAGCGTGAAGCCCGTGAGCGCGGTGAACGAGTACGGCAGCAGCAGTGCGCCGATCATGCCAGCGCACGCGAGCGAGGCGCTCGCCATCACGAGCTGCGGCGCGCCAAAGCGCGCACGCACGGCGTCGCCTGCGAAGCGCGCCGCGGCCATGCCGCCCGAGAACGCCGCGTACGCCGCGCTGGCGAGCGCAGGCGTGGAGAGCACCACGTCGCGCATGTAGACCGTAGCCCAGTCGTACATCGCGCCTTCGGCGATCAGGGCGATGAGCGCGATGGCGCCGAGTGCCCAGAGTGCGGGCGTGCGCCAGCGGTTGCCGGTTTTCGCGTGCTCGCCGTGCGTGGCGTGCGGCACGTGCGGCAGGACGGCCGGGCACGAGACGAAGAGCACGAGCGCCGCAAGCGCCGAAGCGAGAAAGAGATGCAGCGCCGGCGCCATACCGCGCGCGAGCAGCGCGCCGCCAATCGCCGCGCCCGCCATGCCGCCCAGGCTGAACATGCCGTGCAGCCCGGACATGATCGGTTTGCCGACGGCTTCTTCCACGGCGCTCGCCTCGGCGTTCATGGCGACGTCGAGCGTGGCCATGCCCACGCCGAAAAAGGCAAGCACGACGATCAGCATCCAGTAATAAGGGACCACCAGGATCAGCGCGCCGCACACGGACATCGTCAGGCCGCCGGCGAGGCAGGCGCGGCGCGACCCCACGCGCGCGATCCAGCCGCCGATGGTCGTCATTGCGGCGATCGAGCCGCCCGCTACAGCGAAGAGCGCGTAGGAGAGCAGCGCCGGGCTCAGATGGAACTTGTCGCGCACGGTGGGCACGTGCACGCCCCACGACGCGTACATCATGCCGGCGACGAAAAAGAGCGCCATGGTCGCGATGCGCGCGCGATGGCGCGTGGCGGGGGGGAGCGCGCGATGATGGGCGGCTGGGCTCGCAACGGCGAGGGCGGGAACGGTCGGTCGGTCGGACACGGGAATTCCGGGCAGAGGGAAGAGAAGGGACCAGGAAGGCGCCTGAAAGCAAACGATGATTCTAACGAAGGTGCGACTGGCCTGTTGGAGCGCGTTTGCCGAGCCAGCTGCTCTAATATCGGGAGGATCCATCGCTCGAGGACGCGCCCTTGAAGATTCCCGCTCACGCCCCGCTGCATCTGCTGCACCAGGCGCCCACCGGCACGCTCGCGACGCACTCGCGCGAGCCGCGCGGTTTCCCGTATCCCACGCTGCTGCCGTTCGCGCCCGACGCGCGGCACCGTCCGGTGATACTGGTCAGCCGCCTGGCCGAGCACACGCGCAATCTGCTCGATGACCCGCGCGCGGGCTTTCTCGTCGCGCACGCGAGCGACGTCGACGTGCTGAATGCACCGCGCGCCACGCTGCTCGGCCGCTTCGAAGCGGTCGAGGCGGCCGCCCACGAAGCGAATGAGGCGCTGGCGCGGCGCTACGTGCGCTACCACCCGGACGCCGCGCGTTATCTCGCACTCGGCGATTTCACCTTCTGGGTCATGCACGTCGAGCGGCTGCGCTATATCGGCGGCTTTGGCGCGATGGGCTGGATGGACGGCGCCGACCTGGACACGCTGGAGCCGCTCGCTCCCGCCGAAGAAACCACGCTGATCCGCTTTTTCGAAACGCATCCCGCGCGGCGCGCCGGACTGGATCTCGCAGGCGTGGATCGCTACGGCGCCGATCTCGTGATCGACGGCGCCCGCACGCGCTTCGTTTTCGATGCGCCGCCGCTTGATTTGCAATCCTTGCATGCGGTGCTAGCAGACTGCATTGAGCGCCATGCGCTATGACGGGATTTTCCGCCCATGCGGGCGTTATCCGCCGGTCTATATAGCGTGTCGCTTTATGTTGCTTCGCAGCAAGCGGTTTCTGTCCCCATTGATTGGCTCAAAGTTGTCATGCGATGAGATGTTTGACCTATTTCAATGCATTTAATTTTCATCCGCTGCTAATTATGAGATGTAGATTTATCTGGTAAAAGCGGGATTTAGTAAAAATACCGATTTGCACGAAATGACAATGAGTTAGATGCTTGCTGGAAGGCCGCGGATTGGAAATCTGGTTTTAATTATTTTATTGCTTACACGCATCCCGGCATTCAATTCTGTGTTAATCTCGCCACCGATTTCCGAGGCACGCATCTATCAATCGGCATACTGGCGCGAGATCAGTAGCCATTAAGATCAAACCACAAGGGCACCTATGTCTTCCTACAAGGAACTCCTCGCTCAGCGAGAAAAGCTGGAAAAGCAGATTGAAGAGGCGAAGGCTCGCGAATATGCCGAGGTCCTCGACGAAATCAAGCAAAAAATGGCCGACTACGGCATTACCCTGGCAGAACTCGGTGGCGGCCGCGCCAACGCCAAAGCCGCGAAGGCAGCCAGCCGTTCGCGTGCGAGCGTCGCGCCGAAATACCGCGATCCCGACAGCGGCAGCACGTGGTCGGGCCGCGGCAAGCCGCCGCGCTGGATCGCCGGTCAAGACCGCGATCGTTTTCTGATCCAGAAGTAAATCAACTTGTCAGCGGCGCGTTTGAACGCGCTGCGCATGAGTGGAAGAAGGAGCGGAGTCAGGCGAGGTATCGCCTGATTCTCGAAAACAAGAAGCCGCGCAGACCGGGGACGCGCGGCTTTTTGATTTTCTGTGCCTCGCCGGGATGAACCGGCCGTATCCGTGGCGTGAATGAGAATGCTTCTTGGTATTGTAGGCATCTGATTTAAAAGAGATTTTTAGGGGTATCCATAAAATCGACGCATACGGTAGCTACAATTGCGGTTATTCCCTAATTTGCTCTCTCGCCGCGCATGACTTCTTCGGCCACCCCACCGCTATCAGATAAACACGAGGTCGCGCGCCGGACCACGTGGGTCAGCGTTGCCGTCAATAGTGTTCTGGTGGTGCTGCAAATCGTCATCGGCGTGTTTTCGCATTCGCAGGCGTTGATTGCCGACGGCGTTCATTCACTGGCCGATATCGTTTCCGACTTCGTCGTGCTGCTGGCCAACCGGCATAGCGGCGCAAAGCCGGACGCCGATCATAACTACGGCCACAGCCGTTATGAGACGGTCGCGTCGTTATTCCTCGGTGCATTATTGATTGCGGTGGGCGTCGGCATGCTGGTGCGCGCCGGCACGCGCATCATGAATCTCGGCGATATTCCGGCGCTACACGTGAGCGCGCTGGTCGTGGCGCTCCTCGTGCTGGTTTCCAAGGAAGGGCTCTTTCGCTACATGCTGCGCGAGGCGCAGCGCGTGCGCTCGGCCATGCTGATCGCCAATGCGTGGCATGCGCGCTCGGACGCGGCTTCGTCGCTCGTCGTGGCGATCGGCATTGTGGGCAGCCTCGCGGGCGTGCGGCTGCTCGATCCGATCGCGGCGGCCATTGTCGGCTTCATGGTCGCGCGCATGGGCTGGGTGTTCGGCTGGGACGCGCTGCAGGACCTCTCCGACCGCGCGCTCGACGAAGCCGCCGCCGCGGACCTGCGCACGCTGCTGATGGGCACGCCGGGCGTGCTCGACGTGCACGAGATGCGCACACGCAAGACCGGCGACCTCGCGCTCGTGGATGCGCACATCCTCGTCGATCCGCTGATTTCGGTTTCGGAAGGGCACTACATCGCGGAGACGGCGCGCGCGCGCCTGCTCACCGATTCACGCGTGCTCGACGCGCTGATTCACGTCGATCCCGAAGACGACATGCACGTGCGCTCCGTGGCCAACCTGCCTGCGCGCAACGACGTGGCGGCGCGCCTGCGAAACGCGCTGGCGGAGCATGACGTGCATGTAGAAGGCATCACGCTGCACTACTTGAGCACGGGGCTTGAGATTCAGGTGGTGCTGGCCGCTGCGGACGACGCGCGCCGCATGACCTCGGTGGACCTGGAAGCGCTGCGCGCGCGCCTCGGCGCGAGCAAGCTCGACGTCATGCAGTCGCTCGATGCGCATGGCGCGCTGGCTGTGCACGACAAACCGCGCGAGGCGCATTGAATCGCGCCACGCGGTTGGAATGCGCACGGCGCGGCAGAGAAGCCGCCGCGCCGTCCTGGCGTCACAGCGGCAATTGCGTATCGAACTTGATCTCCCGCAGCACGACGCTCGTGCGCACCTGCGCCACGGCGGGAATGCGGAAGATGCGCTCGTGCAGGAAGGTGTCGTACGCCTTGATGTCGGGCGCTACGATCTTGAGGATGTAGTCCGATTCGCCCGTGGTGCTGTAACACTCGGTGACTTCGGGACAGGTGGCGATCTCACGCTCGAAGGCTTCGACACCGCCTTCGGTGTGGCGCGTGAGATGGATATGCGCGAGTGCGCAGACGTGCAGGCCAAGCTTTTCGCGATCGAGCAGCGCCGTGTAGCGCTGGATCACGCCCGACTGTTCCATGTCCTTGATACGGCGCCAGCATGGCGTGCTGGAGAGCCCCACCTGGTCGGAGATTTCCTGCACCGAACGGCGCGCGTCGAGCTGCAGCAGGCGCAGGATCTTCTGAGAGAACGTATCGAGTGTCAACTGCGCCTCCATTGCGTCGCTGTATTCCTGAATGTTAGTGGCCAGGAGAACAGAGCGCAATGCGAAGCGCAAATGATGAGGGAGATTACCTAATTTGCCGGAGTGCTCGCGGCGTTTTGCCCTGAGTCGTCCCCATCAGCGGCGAGCGCGGCGTGCTGCGCTCGCAGGTCGGCCAGCATGTTGCAGAAGAGGGCGCCTTGCTCGATCGCGTCGTCGAGCGCGACATGCGTGTGCGGATGATCGTCGAACCAGTGCTTCGGAAAGCGCGGCTTGATGCACTTGCGGTACGGCAGGCCTGTCATCGCGAAGGCGAGCGTCTTGATGTCGAGCGCCGACCACGAGAACGGGCAACGCCCGGCGAAGCGCATCATGTACCAGAACATGAAGGTGAAATCGAAGCCCGCCGGCATTGCCACGAACACCGGCTTGCCGGGCAGCGCCTCCACCCATTCGACATAGGCGACGAGCGCCGCCGCCGGGTCTTGCAGATCCTTGCGGCACGCGGCCCAGGCCTCGGGCTGCGTTTCCCACCAGGCGGCCTGCACCGGATGCGGCGCCGCGCCTTCGAGCATCTCGAGATTGGCCGAGAACGTGGCGATCAAACGCTTGTCGGCGGTGTACGCCGCCGAAGCGAAACTCAGCATCGAATGTGGGCCGGGAATAGGACCATCGGCCTCGACGTCGGTGCTGACGTAAATTTCCTCAATAGCGGCTTGATTCATCGTACTTTTCACTCTCATCCAGGTACGCCATCTGCAACGTACGGGTTGGAGCTGCGCTCCTCGCCAAATGTCGAAACCGGGCCATGGCCCGGCACGAACGTGACGTCGTCGCCGAGCGGCCAGAGCTTTTCGCGGATCGAACGGATCAGGTCCGCATGATTGCCGCGCGGAAAGTCCGTGCGGCCGATCGAACCCGCGAACAGCACGTCGCCGACCGTGGCGACCCGGTGCTTGCGGCTGAAGAAGATCACGTGACCCGGCGTGTGCCCGGGGCAGTGGTAGACCTCGAGTTCCTCGCTGCCGAAGCGCACCGTGTCGCCGTCGTGAAGCCAGCGCGTGGGCTCGAACGCCTCGGCGTGACCGAAGCCGAAGCGCACGCTCTGCTGCGGCAACTGGTCGATCCAGAAGCGCTCGTCTTCCTGCGGGCCTTCGATCGGCACGCCGAACTTCGCGGCGAGCGCCTTCGCGCCGGCGCAGTGGTCGAGGTGGCCATGGGTGAGCAGCACCTTTTCCAGCTGCACGCCCTGACGCTCGATCTCGGCTTCGATGCGTTCGAGGTCGCCACCCGGATCGACGACGGCGGCGCGGTTCGTCGTTTCGTCGACGAGCAGCGAGCAATTTTGCTGGAACGGCGTGACGGGAATCAGCGTGACTTTCATGCGGGGATCGTGGGGTTTGTGTCTCGCGGGGCGGGCGCAGCAACGCTTCGACAGCGACGGTGCGCGCCGGTGGCCCCGACCAAAGGATCGATTGTACCGGGGTGCAGGAAGCGCCGCCGACGCTGCTCGCGTCGGCCGGAATCCCTTGTCTGACAAGGGCTGCGACGGCGCAAGACGAACGGCTTTGTTACGCCAATAGTGAAAAATCATGGACATTTGTGGGGCAGAGGCGTGACAGGAATAACTTTTGGGTATAATGCGACCCATCACGCACGGAATTCGTGCTTTCAAAGGGCGATGTGACCTTCGTAAAAAAAGAGGTCGCATACATCGCCGTCAAGCAGTGCTGTTGTTGAAGGCTGGCCGAAAGAGGCTGCCTTACAAGATGGCAAATCAGGTGTCGATCCGTTCGACGCCGCACGTCTTGCCCAGCCAGGTGCCACGCGCCTGCAACGGCCTACATGCCGTGACGCTGGGTGGGGCCTACGCCGCCGTTCCTGTGCGCCGAGAGTTTCCGGCGCGCCTGAACGAGTTTCATCGTTCGATGGCGGCATGTGGGGTCTGGTCAGGCTGCCGGGGACAGGTTGCGCCAGACGTGAAAGATAACTAGCGGTTAGCGGCTTATTAGGGCTGCATCCGGGCATTGGCACGCGTTCGCCTTTTTCATTTCAGGCGAGCGATGGCGAAGCCATGCCCGCGACCGCCGAAGCCTTTCCGACAACGCGCACACATGGCGCGGGACGGGCTTCGAAAACGTGATGGCAATGTTATGAACCTTAGACTGACTCGACGACGACTCGGGAGTCTCGCAGCCGTGTCCATTCTGGCCGGTTGCGCCATGCCGCCTGGCCAGCAGGACCAGGCGTCCAGCGACGCCCTTCGCACGAAGGACGCCGCATTCACCGCGCCGCAGGGCTACGGCTCCGCGCTCGCTGCGCTGCCCGCATCAGGCACCGCGAAGGACAACTCGCTCGCGAACGCCGATGCAATCGACGAGAACGGCCCGGACGTCCACTCGTTTCACGAGACCGGCCGCGCCTCGTGGTACGGCCGCGCGTTCCACGGCCGCCGCACCGCAAGCGGCGAGCGCTTCAACATGAAGGCGCTCACTGCTGCGCACCGCACGCTGCCGCTCGGCTCGTATGTGCGCGTGAGCGTGCCCGGCACGTCGAAGTGGGTGGTGGTGAAGATCAACGACCGTGGCCCGTACGCGCGTGGCCGCGTGCTCGACCTCTCGTATGCCGCTGCCAAGCTCCTTGGCGTGCAGCACGCGGGTACGGCGAAGGTGAACATCGAAGGCCTCTCGCGTCAGGAAGCGAAGGTCGCGCAAGCGGAGATGGTTGCCGCGAACTCGAACATCGATCACTAAGCGCTTTCGGCTGGGTGTGGCGCTGAGTGCGCCGCGACGCGCCTGAGACTGAACCGCCTGGTAGCGTTGGATGCATATGCGAAGGGCCGCCTTTTTGGGCGGCCCTTCGGTTTTTCTGGCTCGTGCTTTTGACGGCCTTGGCTGGCGGCTCAGTCGTTTTCGTCTTCCTCGCCTTCACCCTTCAATTCCAGCGCCCGCGCGTAGAGCGCATTGCGCGACGCGCCCGTGAGCGCCGCCGCGATCTTCGCCGCGCCCTTCACCGGCACTTCCTGAAGCAGCACGCGCAAGAGCGCGTCGTGATCGGCTTCGCCTTCTGCCTGCTCGCTCGCGCCTTCTACCACCAACACGAACTCGCCGCGCTGACGGTTCGCATCCGCTGCGAGCCACGTTGGCGCTTCGGCCAGGGTGCCGCTCCAGAGCGACTCGTGTAGCTTCGTCAATTCGCGGGCGATGAGGATGCGGCGCTCGGGACCGAACGCATCGGCGAGCGACTGCACGGCTTCGACGATGCGATGCGGGGCTTCGTAAAACACCATCGCGTGCGTATGCGCGGCGAGCGGCTGCAATGCACCCGCGCGTTGCTTGGGCTTGGACGGCAGAAAACCGAGGAACGTGAAGGTGGACACCCAGTCGCCGGCAGCGGAAAGCGCCGTTGCGAGCGCGCTCGCGCCCGGCAGCGGCACGACGTTCAGGCCGGCGGCGCGCACGGCATCCACGAGCTTGGCGCCCGGATCGGAAATGCCTGGCGTGCCCGCGTCGGAAACGCAGGCGACGCGCTCGCCCGCGCGCAGAAATTCGATCACGCGCTGCGCCGCCTCGCGTTCGTTGTGCTCGTGCACGGCGACGAGCGGCTTCGAAATACCGTAGCGCGCGAGGAGCTGGCCGGTGTTGCGCGTGTCTTCGGCGGCGATGCGATCGACGAGACCGAGCACGTGCAGCGCGCGCAAGGTGATGTCGGCGACATTGCCGATGGGCGTGGCCACGACGTACAGCGTGGCGGCCGGATACTGCTGGGCCTGTGCGAGTTCGAAGGGGGACGAGAGGGACTTCATGACACGGAACACGCGAATGCAAGCTAAGAGGCCGACATTGTGCCACGCGGGCGCAAGCGCACCCGAGGGAAGCGGCGCGAGCGAACGCGCACGCGTAGACAACTTTTGTGCGCGAGCACGGTCGAATGCCCAACGCCGCGCGACAGGCGCACGTTTCGAAGCGCACGCGTTAGCGTTTTTGCGGCGCGAGCGCCTGGAGCTAGTTGCGCGCAACGTGAATTGCCGCGGCGGCGAACTCGACCTCGTGATGCGCGAGCGCGACGGTACGCTGGTTTTCGTGGAAGTGCGTGCACGTGCGCGGCCGGAATTCGGCGGCGCGGCGGCGAGCGTGGGGTGGCGCAAGCAGCAGCGCGTGTTGCGTGCGGCGCGCTACTTTCTCACGACGTGGCGCGCCGCCGATGCGAACGGCAAAGCGGACACGCAAGCGCGAACGCCGCCCGCGTGCCGCTTCGACGTGATCGCGTTCGAGAGCGGCCGGCTCGTGTGGCTGCGCGACGCGTTTCATGCAGACGCACACGAGAGCTAAAACTGAGGCAATAAAAAGAAGGGTGAAAATGAACGCCCTCGAGTGCGCTAAACTTGCGGCACGCCGCACCACGCGGAAATTTGCGATACACGCAGTACAGATTAGAGAGTCGATGTCCGTCGAACGCATTCAACAGCACTTCCGCGATAGCGCAGCCATTACGCTCGCGGCCATGGAAACCCTGGCGGTCCCGATTGCCGCCGCGGTCGATACGATGTTCGCCGCGCTCGCGAACAGCAACAAGATCCTCGCATGCGGCAATGGCGGATCTGCCGCCAACGCCCAGCAATGCGCCGCCGAACTGATCGGCCGGTTCGAGCGCGAACGCCCGGGCCTGCCCGCGCTCGCGCTGACCACCGACGCCTCGGTGCTCACCGCCGTTGCCAACGACTATGCGTACGAGCAGGTGTTCGCGAAGCAGGTGCGTGCGCTCGGCCAGCCCGGCGACGTGCTGCTCGCCATCACGACCTCGGGCAACTCCGTGAACGTGCTGGCTGCCATTCAGGAAGCGCACGAACGCGAAATGGTCGTGATCGCGCTGACCGGCAAGGGCGGCGGCGACGTGAACGGCGTGCTCGCCGATACCGACATCCAGCTGTGCGTGCCGAGCAACCGGACGGCGCGTATTCAGGAAGTGCATCTGTTAACTATCCACTGCCTGTGCGACGGCATCGACGCGATGCTGCTGGGCGAAGACTGACACCGTAAGACGAAGAGAGGGGAAGTTGATGAGCAGATACGGCATGACGCGCGCGCTGGCACGGACCACGCTGACGATCGGCTTCGCAGCCTCGCTCTGCGCAAGCCTGCAGGGCTGCTTCCTGGCGCTGGCGGGCGCGGCAGGCGGCACGGCGCTGGTGGCAACCGACCGCCGCACGGTGGGATCGCAAACCGAAGACCGCGAGATCCAGGTGAAGGCGCTGGCTGATCTCAGCAAGCAACTGCCCGATACGGCGCATGTGAACGTGGCGGTGTTCAACCAGCGCGTGCTGCTCACGGGTGAAGTGCCCGACGACGCCTCGAAGCAGAAGGCCGAGAGCATTGTGCGAGCCGTGACGAACGTCGCATCGATCGTCAACGAGCTGGCGGTGCAGCCGGCTAGCTCGTTCTCCTCGCGCGCAAACGACTCTTACCTCGAAGGACGCGTGAAGGCGGAGCTGATTGCCTATAAGGACATCTCCGCGAACAACTTCAAGGTGGTGAGCGAGCGCGGCACGATCTATCTGATGGGGCTCGTTACGCCGAATGAAGGCAGTATCGCCGCCAACGCGACGGCCGGGGTGATGGGCGTGGCGCAGGTGGTGAAGTGCTACCAGTACATCGACCCGCAACAGGCGGCGGTGGCGACGGCGGCTGCGCCCAGCGCACCGGCGGCGGCTCCTGCTGCCGATGCGCCGACGGTCGGGGCGGTGCCGGATGCGGGCGTGACCTCGCAGCCTATCGATCACCAACCGCCCGCGCCCGTGACTAATTCGTCGGCTACGAAGCCGGGGAATACGGGGGCTTTGTGATGCTGCGTTTTGTTGGTGGGGTTGCTGCTGGGGTGGTGGTTGCTGGGGCTGGTTTGGGTCTCGCTTCGCCGGCTTTTGCTGCTGTGGCGGATGGGTTGAAGGTGGCTCAGGTGAATGCTTGCATGGGATGCCATGCGGTGGATCGCAAGCTTGTTGGGCCTTCGTTTAAGGATGTGGCTGCGAAGTACAAGGGCGATGCTGCGGCCCAGGCCAAGCTGGAGAAGAAGGTGCGGGACGGTGGGGCTGGGGTTTGGGGCGCTATTCCTATGCCGTCTCACCCGGGGATGAGCGCTGCGGATATCCATTCCGTCGTGGGCTGGGTGCTCGCTGGAGCGCCGTCGAAGTAGTTTTGCTTGGGGTCAAATTTGACGCTTGGCAAAACGGATTTTGTGTGTGTAGAATCGGTAGTTCGTTGGGGCGGTAGCTCAGCTGGGAGAGCGTCGCGTTCGCAATGCGAAGGTCGTGAGTTCGATCCTCATCCGCTCCACCAAGAAAATCAAAGGGTTACAGGTGATTTGCCTGTAACCCTTTTCTGTTTTTGCGGTTCATGTAACCGCCATGTAACCGGATTTGGTACACGCCAATCCATATAGATCGCCCTGCCGGGTCAAGCTTTGGGACCGCTTACGGTTCGCGCGGGTCAGGCGCGCTGTCGTCACGCTTGTTGTCGTTGTCCGGCGATGCAAGGCCGGCTTCGGCCGTCGCTTCGTTGATTTGCCGAATGCTCAAGCGAGCGCCGTTTGTCCTGCTCTTCAGGATGCCCCGCAGATCCTGGAAGGAGCTCTTCGTGCGTGCGGCCCTCAACTCGGCGCGGCCATTCGGCAGCAGGTGCAGCTCCACCTTCCCACCGGGCTCGATGCCTAGGTGCTGCAATACCTCGTTCGAGAACGTCACGCGGCCCCGCGCGGTGACCGTTATCGTGCTCATGGCATCGTCTCCACCAATTGCTGTCACATGGTGACGCAAAAATTCGCGTGCTTCAAACGCTTCTCGGCCGCTTCGGCCCTCTATCTCACCCAGTTTAAGCCGGTCCAGGTAATCTGCCCAAGCCTGCATCATCGCGATCCGATCCTCGATAAAGCGGGTGCGGTTGTAGGCGTTGCCAAGCGCACCGGGTACGCGGTGGGCAAGTTGGTGCTCGATGACGTCGGCTGGGAAGCGGAGACCCTCATGCAGAATCGTGCGCGCCATTGCGCGAAAACCATGGCCGGTGATCTCCGTTTTCGTGTCGTAACCGAGTCGTTGAAGCGCGGCATTGATAGCCGCACCGCTCATCGGTTTTCTGCGATCGCGGCCCGGGAATACGTAGCGCCACTGGCCGGTGACCACCTGCAATTCTCTTAACATTTGGACTGCCTGCGTAGCAAGCGGCACCAGATGCTCGGTCTTCGTCTTGGACACGATAAAGCGCCATTGGCCCCGCTCGAGGTCAATCTCTGCCCATTCGGCCCGCCTCAGCTCGCCGGGGCGTACGAACAACAACGGCGCTAACCGCAGGGCAGCGCGTACCACAAGCGTGCCCGAAAAGCCATCAAATGCGCGGAGCATCTCGCCGACCTTTGAGGGGTCCGTGATCGACGCGAAATGAGTATGCCGATTCGGTCGCAGCGCGCCGCGTAGGTCGGCACTGACATCGCGGGCGGCGCGCCCGGTCGCAACTGCGTAGCGGAACACCTGCCCGCAATTCTGATGGAGCCGATGCGCGGTATCGTGAGCCCCTCTCGATTCGGCCCGACGTAGCACTTCGAATACTTCCGGCGAAGTGATGTCCGCAATCGGCCGCGAGCCGAGCCAAGGGAACAAGTCCTTCTTCAAGCGTCCCATGATCTTCTCGGAATGGCTGGTCGCCCAACCTGGAGCCTGTGTCTCGAACCACTCCAGCGCAACTGCTTCGAATGTCGCCGCCGCGTTGAGTCGGGCCATGCGCTTCTTCTCTTTCTTAGCCTCTCCTGGGTCAACACCGTCCGCCAACATTGCACGCGCCTCTTCGCGCTTGCGGCGAGCATGGGCGAGCGTCACGTCAGGGTAGACGCCAAGCGCCAGCCGCTTCTCCCGGTCGAGGAAACGGTATTTGAGGCGCCAGTACTTTCCTCCGGTGGGTGCGATTTCGAGATACATTCCGCGACCGTCCGAGATCCGATACGTCTTTGCTCGCGGCGCTACACGGCGAATTTCCAGATCGGTAAGCGGCATGGGCACCCCCTGGCGTAAGGGCACGGAGTTTCGGCGATGCGAGAAAACCGGCCGATGCCTTTAAAGCTGGATCAGCGAGCCCCGGCTGTCAACGAAATTCTCGGATGGGAGCCTATAGCCCTAAGCTGCGCGACGGCTTACTGACGTGGATGTTGCGATGGTAGGGCTCTTCTCAAGATGCGGCGACGCGACGTCATTCCATCACCGACTCGCGGCGCGATAAAATTCACGGCTCGCGGCCATCGCCGCCGCGAATCAACTTACGAAGCCGGGGATATGACGGAAGACCGAACACCACCAGAACGCATCGCTGCCGCTAGGCAGCTTTATGCCGTATTGAAGGAGTACCTCGACCGGCCGACCTGGACGCCCATTGATGGGACGTTGATCGTGTCAGGGATTCATCCACCGCCCGATTGCGCCGAGATTCCGAATGGCGGCGTAGGGCTTGATGGTCGAATCTTCACGGGGGGCGGCAATGAGCGCTTTTCCGACGCCCGTCAAATCTGGCGTAAGTGGACGTGGCGCTGCGAAGATGATCAGGAAAACGGCGAAGTCACGCCGGTCGAACTAAAGCCGCACAAATTCCTGATCTGGTGTGACGACATGGACATTGAGACCGAGTGGATTCGGCTTTGTCGCGCCTTGTACGGCCACAAGACGAATGCTGGTCAGGTCGATTTCATTCCCGCGGAGATAGTCGAGTATGCGGCGCAATCCGCGAGGGTCATTGATGCGCTCGCCGCCAGACTCGCTGCTCAGGATGCGGGAGCCGCAGTCCAGACAGGCAGCGGGAAGTCGCTGGCTCGATCGCCCATGCCTGTTCCGGAGAACAGGGAACACCTGTCAACGGAAGAGCTCGCTGCGGTGCTGGCGGTCGAGCCTCAGTCGGTCAGAAAGCGCTACTCGGAAACGGGCAGTTATCACGGGGTGCGGCCGACAAAGCTTCCGAATCGTCGACTACTTTGGCCCGTCGAGGCGGTAAAGCGACTGCTCAATGGCGACATTGCTGGCGAGTGATCAGGCCAGTTCGATTCGCCCATCTTGCGATCGATGCGATTATTACCGTGGTGCGGCGGGAAACCGAGTGCCGGCGCTATTCTGCGTTCCGAGTTGCTGGCGGGCAGCAGTCGTGCGTACCCGCTAGCCAGAGCAGGTGCACTTGGTTCGCCAGGGCGCGGCACCTTTGAGTGCATTCTCGCTCAAGCAGGACACAGTTGACGCATGGAATTAGCTGCGTCTTCTTGTCGGCAGCAACTTCGTAGATGCAGCCCGATAAAGGCGACGCGAGGGCTTGATTAGCGCTTGTCGATCAGGAGATCCTCTTCCTTCACGCCTGAGGCAATTGCGTCTTTATACCACTGGGGCTTCATGCCTTTGCCCGTCCAGGTCTTCTCGCTCTTGGGATCTCTATACTTAGGTGCTCCCGACTTACTCACCGCGCCGCCCTTCTTTTTGTGCGAACCGGAGCCGAATGTCAGTTGTTCCGGGGTGATCTCGTACTCGGCAATCTTCGCGTTCATTTCCCCAATGATCTCGGTCAGCTCCTGCTTTCTGATCTCCTCGGCCCTCTTCAGCAGTACCTCAGCCTGTGCCTTCAGCTCGGCATAGGTTTCCTTCTTCGTATTCTGTCCAGACATAGCTGTTTTCCAATAGTCAAGTTATCGTGGCGGTTGCCGTTAGAGGAAATGTCGCGCTGCGAGATAGTGACGCATTTTAGCAGTTACTGATGTCATACGAATTCAGGTAGCACATGGCCAACGAAAACGACTTCGCCAAATCCCCGGAGCTGAACAATGCGGACTCTCGTCAAAAGCAGGAAGAATCTCTGCCTGCAGTGATGTCGCTGGAGAATGCATGCATCCGAGAATCTCACCAGAATGACGCCAATAGCGAGCCCGCTGATGTCGTGGCCCGGATGGGTAGCTGGGCCGAGAACAAGAGTAGACCCCGGTTCCCGGATTTCGAACCTGAGGACGAGACGTTTCCGTGGCAGTCACTGCCTGAAACGATCAGAGGCGCCGTTATCGAGATCTGCAAGAACGACAAACTTGCAGTGCCGATTGCTGTGCAGGCCGTATTGTCCGCCGTGTCGCTTGCCTGCCAGGACCTGATCTGGGTGGACCGCGGTATCGGAGACAAGTCGGTGTGTTCGCTCTATATGCTCACTGTAACTGATACTGGGTCGCGAAAATCCAGGGCGGATAGCGTGGTGACCTCTTCCATCGAGGTGTACGACAGGAAGATGAGGGCGGAATATGCCCGGCAGAAAGAAGCAGACGACTATGAGCTCAGAGAAAGGTCACGAAAGAGGCGCGAATTGGAGAAGGCTTCTGGCACGCTGCTCCGAAAGTCACATACTCTCGCCATCAGTGGTAAGGCAGATGCAGATCAGCTTGCCGCAACTGCAAGAGCCAAGCAGGAAGAAGTGGAGCGAGAACTTGCCGAGATGAACCGGCAAGACGTCGAGTATCGTGAGGCCCGATTGCGGCGTGTTTTCTATTCGAAGATACCCATTCGCGAACTGGAACAGAACCTCGCGGAAAATTGGCCGTCAGCGGGCCTGTTCTCCGATGAGGCAGCGGGCATTCTGAGTGCCCGGGGTGAATCCGATATGTCAAGCCTCGACAAGCTATGGGAAGGCAAGGCGATCGACGTCGTTGGTCGTACCACGCGGGAAAGCTTCTTTGTTGAAGACCCCCGCCTGTCCATTTCGCTGATGGTTCAGCCTATCGTATTTGACCGATTTCTGGAGCGCAAGGGCGAGCTGGCGAAGGGGATTGGATTCATGTCGCGAGTTCTTCTGTCAAGGCCGGATACGCCGTATGGCAAGCGGATGATCAACACTTCCGAGTTGAGACAGAGCGATTGGATCGCGATCTTAAATGAGCGCGTCCTTGCGCTGCTATCTCATGCTCATTCTGATATCGCCTTGAGGGAGCGGAATAGAAAGGTCCTGTACTTTGCGCCGGCGGCGCAACAAGCTTGGGAGAAAGATTTTAATGAGATGGAAGCGGAGACTGCAGACAGAGGGCAATTGGTCCATGAGCGCGAATTTGTCAATAGATACTCTGAGCACGTTGCACGCCTGGCTGCGTTATTTCATTTTTTTGAGCATGGAAAGCTCACCCGCTCTGACGGAAGAGACGATAGCGATTCCAGCGAGTTGCTGATCCCGGAAGCCACAGTTACTTCTGCCATGCGTGTGGCAGAATGGTACTTGGATCAATTCCGAAGGGTATTCAATCCAGAAGTGGCCATGAAGGAAATGGCAAACCATGTACTTCAGAAGCTGAAGGAACGGTTGGAAATACAGAGCGGTCCGTATGCTCTTGATTCGCTTACGATGAATGAATCAAATCTGGAGTACCCGGCCAACCGGCTTCGAGTGTTTTGCACGAAGTATGGCCTGAAGGGAGATGTTCCGCGTTACAGGGAAGTGTTGAGCTGGCTGGAGGAAAGGGGGAATATCTCAATTAAACGGAAGGAGGTTGGATCATCGAGTAAGCCCACCGACATGGTTCACATTAATTATGAAATAACGACAACCACACGAAGCAGTGCTGGTGGCGTGGTTAATGGGTATCACTTCAAATTCCGGGTCGATGATGGACCTAAGCCATCGCCGACATATCAGCTCGAACCACACCGTCCACGCGTGACTAGAATCAACGGTGATTGATTGAAGGAAGGCGGATAAGGAGCACGCCGGGAGGTCCGGTTGTACGAGCCAAATACGTGATTGCGGCCGGTATTGCTCCCCCGGATACTGCTTCTTCGTCGCACTTCCTCGAAGGCCGGGGGAAAGGTCAGACTCAGGACGAGGCCGGGTAGTCCGGCATCGCTGGAAGATATGGGCGGCTGAGAGCCATCCTGGGTGAGCACGCGGAGGCGTCCTGCCGCTCGTGCAAGCTTCAATTTGAAAAAAAGAAAGCAACGTCGGATGAAAACATGCTTTTTTTGCTCTTTAGATGCAAAAAAAGTGTCGATGTAGTGCTGGCCGGGCGAAAAAAATCCATCCCGCGTAGGCGCGATGTGGTGCTTAGCGCCGTAGCCGGATGCTCCAGGACGAACGGCATCTCAAAAGCAGATGGTCTCCAGCGGTTGTCTCCCCGGCTAGGGGCCAGCCCTCGTGCTCACGTCCGTACTCTGTGATGCTGTCTTGTGGTCAACACCGCCGCCCCGTCTGCACCCTAACTCGTCAAAGCTGAAACAGCGAATAAAGTCCTATTTTTCATGTGTTCGTGTGCTAAATACGTCTTTATCTCGATGCCTCCATTGATGATCAATTCCGGATCTATCGTTGTTGTGTTTTGTTTGTTCTTTCTACCACGTTCAAGTTAGCGTACCCGTATCCTCATCCCCTCCTGAGCACCCGCACGGTATCCCTTTTCTTCAGTACCATCTTTTCTCCCTCGAAAGGCATCCCTTAGATGTCGATCAATAGATAGGTCAGTCACGTAGAGATAATCCTTTCGTTCAAGTTACCGTAATTTCTTATCACTCATCTGAATGATTCGAGGAGTAGCGCTCTCGCTGTCACCGAGCATGCTTCTGATCGAGGTCGAGTCGATTCCGTGATCGACGAGACTGTGACTAATGAACTATCGAGATGAGTAATGAAGACGGATAACCGACTGAACAACATCAACCCAAGTGTCGAAGACACATTCAGGATCGATCCTTACAAGACGCTTCACTTTGACCTTAAAGATGGCAAGGTTGAGTCTTCATACGGTCCTAGTGACGGGAGTATCGCAAGCGACGCGCATCAAATTACGGAGTGCGTCAAAGGCATCATTCGGTCGAAGCGCGATCTCTTTCGTCTGGAAGATGTGAAGATTGATCGTCGATTGAGGCCGCCGCCTACGTCTAGGCTTGAGATGACCAAGCTTGGTGAGTGCTTCCTGAAGTGTCTGCAGATGGACTTCGATCGTGTACTAGATGCCTATCCGAGCATAGGTCAATTCAATCGATACTTCGATCTCTTCTATAAGGCCGTGACGCGCGAGATACACCTCACCAACGGGAGTGCGCCATTCGTGGTGGTGGCCAACGATGAGTGGCTGAATAGCGGCGATTGGAAGGTGAGCGCCACGAATAGGCTAATCCAATACGTTCAGCCTCTGAACGACGTCGTTGACGAGATCCGCAGGAAAGGCAATAGCCAGGCTTTCCGGGACTGGATTGAGAAGCTGGAGAGGCAACCGGCCAGTAACAGGGATACGCTGTGGTCGCTGGTTCTCGCCTGTCTCAATGCCAACCATCATCTCTCAGTGTTGCGCTTTGATCTCGGATACGGGAAGCACTATTGCGATCCCGAGCTGTCAGGTGGACATGCCATTACCTACGAGGACGTGAGAAGCCATCGACGGGCACTGAGACGGTTCCTCAAGCGTGATCTAAGCAGGATGCTTCCGGCTGGTGCCTGCAAGGGTATGGGCTTCGCTATCAAGCTCGAATTCGGTCTCGACAAGACTTCTCATTTTCACGTTCTCGTCATACTCAACGGCGATGTCGTCTGCCAGCATGCTGTCATTGCCGAGATGATTTGCCACTACTGGAACGAGACGATCACACGTGGCATGGGCGGCAGCTATAGCTGCTTTCGGTCCTACTATCTAAAGGAAGGGATTGGGTCCATCAGATACAACGACGAGGAGAAGCTCAGGAATCTCGAGAAGAAAGTTGTACCGTACGTGACGAAGGCGGACTTCTACATCGACATGGTCAAGCCCGACGGACATCGTTCATTCTGGAAGAGTCAGCCACCGAAGATCGAAGCAAAGAGAAGGGGGAGAAAGCGCAGCAAGACAGGAGTCGCATTGCCGCTTGTGAAGCCGAAGCCCGTAGCAGACTTTGAGGAATGTCTGGCACGCTTCTCGAATAGCGCGGGTGAGGGCTCTGTATCTCCGAGAATGGATGCGGATGAGAAAGAGAACGGAATGGGCGGTGTTGCTCAGTCGATTGGCGCAGTCATCGATTCCGGCGATATTCCCTGGTGCAATCCCGTAGCGTAGCCGCGGTCGGCATCTCAGGATTTGACGATGCCATGACTAATGTATAGAAGGCGATGTAAGGCTTTTGAATGATTCGGTCGCGGCTACTCATGGACGCGACAATCGGAGCCCACTAGCGGCCCGATATGGGACTCTATCGGGCTTTACTGCTATATTCAGGTCGCGTGCTTTGAGTCGGGCATTGGATTCGCCGAGCGATAGACGAAATGCCAGCATTACGAGTAATTGGATAGTATCTCAGGAGAGCTTGATGGCTAGTAATTACTGTCTCAGTAGCGGTGAGTTTGGTTCCCTAGAAAAGGCATACGGCGAACAGTCAATCGATGCCGCGTATGGGCTGACGATGATTCTCCTTTGTTACGAGAACGCATCGTCCGTCTTTGCTGATTGTCCGGAGCTTGACGGGCTCCGTCTCTGGATTGAAGATTTTGCCCACGCTGCTGACGAAGGCCTGCAGTACCTCGACCGGTATAACGATTCGCTGAAGATGGCAGATGTCCCTGCGGCAACGGCTAAGGGGGACGCTGCAGATCGGATCGGCCTGACTCAATTGAACGAATGGATGGGTAAGGTCCTGGGGCTTCTCGACTTTTGTCTGAATCAGGGGCTCGGTGTGAGAGAGGGCGATATTTCAGAAGAAGAGCGCCGCATTGATGCATACATCGAGGCAGTCATGGCGAGGGTGCGGGAGGTTGTCTATGATGCGCGCGATCTTGTGCTTAAGAAGATATCCCACACGGAAAAGCTTGGTAAGCCAGATTCAATCGACGTCGCATCGATGTTTGGCGAGGTGCCGATTGAACCATCATTGGCAGCTGATTCCCCGAAGCGGTCTGAAGATTGATTCACATCAGTAGTCCATTATGGGCAGCACGCAGTCTGCGTGCTGCTCGTCCCGCGTCGTCAGGTGTGCGCGCTGGGGGGCGATGATATCGGCCCCAGCGCTGATATCTGGCATGTTCGCATCGATGTGAAAGCTTCTCTGAGCAGCCGTTCGCGCATCGCTAGCCATGGGAGAGGCAGAAACTGGGAAGCGGTAGCCCCATTGCATAGACCTCGCCCCCGGGCACGCTAGCGCAATTGCCATCCGTTTGTATCGACGCCGTCGTTCGAAGCCGTGGCGACTGTTTTCAACACTCGTTCGAGAGAATCGGCGTTGTTAGTACCCGTCGCTGTCCGCCGTGGTGTCGTGTGTCCTTTTGTTCGACGAAGCGTTCGCCAGCGCGGTAGTCTTATTGTGAAACCGATTCGTCCGTCGCACGACCGACCCCGTGACTGCGCCAGTCGCAGGCCGATTCGGCACGACTGAAGCGCGACTGAATTTACTACGGGATTCCCGTTGCGCAGTCGTTCGCAAAATCGAAGATCACTTCGCGTGGCCCGTTCTGGGACTTACGCCGGTCTTCGGCGGTTGCGCCCCAGTCGCATGCGATTGAAAGCCGGCGATGCATGCAACATGCGGTAGCCGTGCGGATATCGGGCGCGACTCCGGGTAGTCGTGTTGAGCGAGTCGCGGGCCACGCCGCGACTATTGGCGAGCGTGAACTGGTCTATTTGCTTATCGTCGGGTATGTGATTTCGTCGACCAGGCAACAGATCAACCGGTGATCGGTAACACGAAACAGCGTTGCGTCGTCGGTGTCTTGCTCACCAACAAAGAACAGGTACCCCTTCTCCTTGGTGCCTTTGTCTTTCGCCGTAATCGCTTCTTTGCGGGCGGCTTCGATCTCATTGCGCACGTATGTGCGCTTCGCCTTGCTCCAGGCGGCCCACTCGACGCGAACACGATGACCACGGGCAAGCCCCTTTTCCTGATCGCGCTCGCCGGCATCAACGGTGACTTCGAGAAATTCGTCAGTCTCGAGGGGCTTGCTCCACCGAATGGCGGCATAGAAGATTCGGGTGTCCGGATAGCGAGCCAGTTCGTCCCATTTCAGCTTCTTGAATACGGACAGATATTTCGTCGCGTCGATGCTTGGCACTTCCAGTTCGAGATCCCGATCGTACGGGAAATTGATGAAGCTTCGGCAGATCGGGCGAATCGTGTTCGCGACGCGCCGACGGCTCGACGTTGATGTGCCGCCGTTGCCGTCGCCTGTCCGTCTGGTGCCTCCGCCTCCCGTCGCGTCATTGTCGCCGCCGCCAGGTTCGCCCGTGATTGCCCGGAGATCGCGCAGGACCAGCTTCGACGGATACGGTGCTGGAAACCCTTCCTTCGGCGTGCTCAGGCGTTTCTTCTTGCCCTTGGTGACGAGCTTTTTCTCCCCGTCCACATCGCACCCCGGCTTGTGATCGCCGTCTCGCGCAGCGAAGTATGGCCGGACCACGTTCTCCGGCCGATAAGCGGCGGGCGTGAGCTTGATTCCACACCCGCGGCACACGTACCGGTCCTTGTCGACCTCGGGGATGAGCCAGAGTTGTTCGGCTTCGACAATTTCGCCGGTGATCTTGTCCTGCGCTGAATCCATATACACCTCTTTGAGTTCTTCTTCTGCAGCGTGAAGTATTCGGCGCTACTGCGTTGCCTGCCGAAGCTGCGGACATTTGGGCGGTTCAGCGGTAATCAAGGGCGTGAGGCGCCGAGCGGTAGTCAGTCCGCCTGGTACGAACGGCCAAGGCGAGAGGCTACGGTCTGTGGACGGCGAGCCTTAAGATGCGGAGCCGACGAGATGGTCGCGGGAGATGGGGGCCACTGTATTGCCGGCGGCAAAGAATGCCATCGCTCAGAAGCCGGGCGTTCCCGTGAGTGGAGCTAACAGTTCATCGTCACCGGCGTCCCACGCCGGGCCGTCGAGCATCAGCAGCGAAATGCTCATGTCATAACGATCTGAAACCACCACCATCTCGCGTGTTCCCGTGTCGGGAAACCAGATTCCGCGTTCATGCTCGACTCCGTCACGCGAGTCGACGACAAAAGTTGCCGAGCGCGGCTGCATAACCAGCGATTGCATTGGAAGTTCGATGCCTTCTTGAAGATGACTGAAGCCGAACCGCTTCGCGCTCGTGCTGCCTTTCCACCAGTGAAGCATCCCTTCGCGGGCGAAAACGATGATCGCGGAGTGCTCGGTGAAGTCGATCCACTTCAGAATGGCCGCCGTCAAAGAAACGCCGTATCGGGCAGCACATTCGCCGAGAACGTCAAGGGTGATGTGCTTTCCCTTTACCTGTTCTCGAAAATCATCGATCGGCATGAGCAGATACGAGGCGAACAGATCGGCCTCGCGTTCGATGGCTTTCGCCGCCAGTCCGAGCGTCGCGCTCTGGGAGCACCGGAACGCATCCTCGCGCGTGCGATGCAGCACGTAATGGCCGAACTCATGGCCGATCGTGAAGTTCGCCCGCCCGGGGGCGTCTTCGTTAGGGGCGTGCAGGATCACCCATTCTTTCCTTTTGGGCAGCCAGAACAGCCCGCCCTCGAAGCCGTCGAGATCCTGGGCTAGAACTTCGCCGATAGGGCGAGCCGGCGATACCTGCCGCGACCATTCAATGGCCAGTTCGCCGGCCCGAATCGGAAACGCTGCGCCATGTACAGCCCGCCAGAGCTGCACCAGTTTCATTGCTTCGCGCTGCGGCGACAGAGGCTGATCAGTCACGTTTTCGGTCAAGTACGTCGAGGATGTCCTGGAGCTGCCGTTTCACGGGCTCGTCCAACTGCTGATACTTTCGGAAGAAAGCGTCGTCGGCAACGCTCACCGACGGCTCGGACTTGGTGTCGTCCAGCAGAAACGCGGAGGTGACGCCGAGCGCTTGGGCGATTGCGTCGATCCTGTCGGCAGACGGGCGCGCCTTCTCTTTGTTCTCCAGCTCCCAGATCGATGATTTGGATGCGCTGACCTGGAGGGCCAGCTGGTCGAGCGTGAGCCCTTGCCGTTTCCGCAGCGTGCGGATCTTTTCGCCTAGAGTGGGCATGACGTTCAGAAGTTCGATAAAAAAAATGCTTGACTTCAGGAATTCTGAAGTCCAGTATTTTCATTGTCGGACTTCCGAACCGAAAAGGCAAGAAGACCGAACGCCTTTTCGCGTGCGTGTCCGGTGGTCGGATTCGGCGCGAAGCTCTTGAGCAGAAGGAGCATCATGCCGAAAGCACTGAAACCGGGGACGCCGGCACCGTCCTCCGGTCGGTACCGCAATAACGTGACTCGCACCGAAGTGACGGGGGTGAGAGGCCGTCCGCTGCCGCCTACGCCCGGGCGTCATCAGACCTACACCCTGGTCGATCCCGCGAAACATAAGCGCTAATTCGAGAGCGGGAGGACGGCAAAATGAGTACACCAGCACTGACTATTAGCCCCTTGGGCGGCGGCAGGGAAGAAGGTCGCGGAGCGAAGTCGCAGGTGCCGCAGCGGCTGCCTACGTTTTCGCATCGTGCCGCAACGCAGTTCTTTCACCTTGCTGATACGATCGCGCGCTCGCACGAGCCCACGGCGACGCAACTTTTGGCGCTTGAGTCCTCCTACATCAGCACCGCGGAGTATCTTGCCGAGAGTGACGAGTTCGCCGGTCTGACGACGAACATTCATGGCCATGGCTCAAGGGCATTGGGGACGTTGCTCAGGCCATCGGATGAATCGCGTGAGGGCTTCGACATCGATCTCGTCGCCCGACTCGATCAGCGTGCCATGTCGAGATACGGCGGAGACGGTGGTCCTGGGTTGCTGATCAACCACCTGCATGCGGTCCTGTCACGATATGCGAGCGCACACAGTCTGAAGATCAAGCGCTGGGAACGGTGCGTCACGCTCGAATATGCAAGCAGCATGTTCGCGGATATCACGCCGGTCGTCGACGATCCGCTATCCTGGGCTCCGTACGGCGACACGCATGGCCGTGTCCCAGATCGCCAGCTGCGGACGTACGAACCTACGAATCCGCGCGGGTTGACCCGCAGCTTTGCGCGTGCAGCAGCGATTGCGCCGGTCTTCACTGCCGTCGAGCATCTGAGATTCGCGGCCGACTCCGTCCGCAAGTCGATTTCCCCACTTCCGAAGGCCGATGAGGTTTTCGAGCGATTGCTGAGCCGCCTCGTCCAGCTGCTCAAACTACATCGGAACGTAGCGTTCGGGAAGGCGAGCGGTCACGAGGATTTCGCTCCCTCGTCCGTGTTCATCACTACGCTCGCAGCGGCGGCGTACGTCGATCTGGCTCCGAAACCCCATTCCACGCCGCTCGATCTTCTGCTTGATATCGTCGAGGCGATGCCGCGGTACTTCACGCGGGAACGCGATTTCGGTGGCCGGGAAGTCTGGTACCTCCAGAACCCGTCGTCGCCTTACGACAACCTCGCGAGCAGCATGAATACACGTGAACGCCAGGGGGCATTTGACGAGTGGCACGCCCGGATCTGTCGGGACCTGCGCAAGCTCGTTGACGCGATTGAAGCAAGCGCTGGCCTGGATGCCGTCGTTCACATCGTGGTCGCTGTTTTCGGGGATCGCGCGGGAGCGCAGATTCTCAAGGATGATCGGGCGCGACGGGAAGCGGGCCGGAAAGCAGGGCGCGTGGCAATCATCGGCGGCAGCGCGGCCCCATCTTCCGTCATCGCCAGATCGAAGCCGCACACCTTCTACGGTGACTGAATGCGCCGCGTCCCGCCACCACCGAGTCTCGCCGCACGGGCGCTGGATCTCGCGTCGCTGCAACTGGCGGACAGTTCATTTACCTTGTGTTCCGGCAAGGAGCTGCGCTTCGTGTTCGTTGTCTCCCCCGGACCGTATGCGCGCAGATACCGATGCCTTCTTCGGCTGAAGGCCGGACGCAAGGTGCCGGATTTGTTGGTACTGGAGCCCGACCTGAGTGCTCTCGCAAGCGGCAAGCGCCCGCCGCATACTTACTTGCATGACGGGCCGGGAACAAAACTCTGCCTGTGGTGGCCGAAGGCGCGTGAATGGTCTACGGGCATGAAGTTGTCGGAGACGTACATTCCGTGGGCCGTCGAGTGGCTGGGGTATTTCGAGGAATGGCTGGCGACGGGAAAATGGACGGGCGGCGGCGAGCATCCACCATCGGCTCCCCGTCGACGGTATGGCATTGGACGAACGGCCGCTTGAGGACATTCCGGGTGGGCGCGGCGCGACATGACTTGCCGGTGTTATTGATCACTTTCTCTGAAACAAAAATGTCCAACGCAGATCCGATACGAAAACGCTACTTCGATTACGTCGAGCTTGCCGATACCGCGACGGACTGGCTGTTCTACGTCGGCGCGGTCTTGTCGGTTCTGTCGCTGCTGCTCGACAAGAGCGTGTACTCGAGAATCTACGATTGGGTTCAGGTCGGCTTTCTGATTGATGCCATCGTCCTGTTTGTTCTGGGTCAGGTTTCCCGGTTGTATCTGATGCCCCGGGCTGAGGATAAACGTCGTCAGGACTTTTTCGGGCGCGCGTTCGATATCAGTCTTAGTCACGAAGTGACCGACGGCTACTACAACAATGATGCCCGTGATCCGAACAGGAGGCTCGCCGCGCAGTTGCTGGAAAATAGCCTCTTCAGCAAAACCATCGCTCTGTCGATGGCGCGCTTCGAGCGCATCAAGCTTCTCGTATATGCAGTGCTCTGGCTCGTCTGTGTAATTAATCGCCAGTCCGATCTCGGCGTGATTCTGGCAGCGTCGCAGGTGGTCTTCAGCGAGCAGCTGGTATCCCGCTGGTTGCGACTCGAGTGGTTGAGGATGCGATTCGAGAAGACATACGGCGACGTGTACCGATTGTTTCAATCTCGTCCCGCTGCCTCGACGTTTGCCGCGATGGCTCTCGATTCGTTGACGTCGTATGAAGCGGCGAAATCAACGGCTGGCATCACGCTTTCGTCAGGGACGTTCGATAAATTGAACCCGTCGATTTCGGAAGAGTGGATCTCGATCAAGGCGCTGCTCAAGCTTTGACAGCGCGATCAGGAGAGCGAGTCGCGCCCGGTGATCGCTCGTATCGTGACAATCGACGTGGTAGTGATGAGAGTGGAGCACCGTCACGCTTCGAACATATGCGTCGCTCTCCTGACTGTGTGGCAGATTAGAGTCGGAATAGCCGCCTGATTTCAGTCTCTGCCTTCAACTGCATGTCACTTTTCTCGAACTGTCTGACGTTGGCGACGATCTTCTTCGCACGGCTGATCTCGTCATTCACTCGTTGCGGCTGCGACCAGCTGGTGCTCAGGCTGTCGAAAACGGCGAAGAAGTAATCCTTCTGGTTGGATTGCACCCAAAAATTCAGACCACACACCCATTTCTCCATTGCGTAAGACTCGAACGGGTACCCGCTGGCCGCGTTCCAGTACTTGAATAAACGGATGGTCGGCTTGATCAGCGACTTGTTTGCCTTGTTCTTCGCTTCGAGTACGCCGTTGAAGTCCTTGGGGTCTGTGCTCATCCAGCGGTCCGGACCGCTCGGGATTCGCAGTCCACTGAGCCAGGCCGTAGTCGCGGGCACCAGGTCGAACTTGATGTGATTCAGTTCGAGAACGATGGTTGGGTTGGATTGATAGATTTCCGACGAGCGGTAACGTTTTTCGACAAAGGTTCTCAGGCGGCTGAGGTACGTCTGCGGTGTGGCATTGCCGTCATTGAAAACGATCATGTAGTCGATGTCCGATTGCTCGTCCATCGCGCGCGGCAAGATGGTGCCCCGTGTTGACGATCCGAAACGAAAGTGCTGCTTGATCATTCCGGGGGCAAAGTGCTGCGCCATCCGGGATTGCAGGCTGGCAATCGAGACGTCAATCGACGCTTGTTCGATCGGAGCGAGTATCGCGTTGCTGGCTGTGCTCGTCAGAAAGCTCAATACCGACATTCTGTCATCCTCTTCGACTTGCTGCTATCCACATACGTCGCAGGTCACCGCAGGGTTCTGGTAGGTTCGAAAGCCTTGATGAGGATCGCGTATGCGTTGAGGATGATAATGCGACTTGATGCAATCGGGAGGGATATCCCGGCGGACGACGTAACATGGCTCCACTTCGAGACCCAACGGACGACGGGCTACCGATTGTCCCCATGCGGAAAGCACCATTGCCGCAACCTCATTCCGCTGTTCAGGGGGAACGAACGATGCAGGCATGTCTACTTCCAGGATCGTCGGAACTCCATGTTGGCGCAGGCGGAATCGGTAGTCTTCGCCAGCGTCTGGACCGCATAGTGCTGCGGCCAGCGCCATCAGGAACTCACTACCCTGAATGGCATAGTGTCCGCAGTCTTCGATCAACGAAGCATCGTCGCCGACAAACCAGATTGCACCCCGCTCCCGGAGACCGCGATCCGCAAACTCCTCGATAACGCGGTCTACCTTGTCTCGGGGAACATCGGAAAAAATCTCGCGGAAAGTCGCAAACAGTTCCGCACTGTCTTGACCCACCAGGCCCTGCTCGTAGTAGCTGGACAAGGTCAGCGGGCGACAACCATGAAAGCCTTTGAAGTAGCCGTAATAGGTCGCGAACCGCGAAACGAATTCGGGGACGACGTCTTCGGAATCCGGCAACCATGACATGTCGTCGGACCAACATTTCGGTCTGTTGTGCGCGATCCAGCTCTGGATAGATGGTCTCAGAAGATCATCGGCGTAGTGCTGGATGCTTGCCAGCCAACTTTGACGGGCTCGCCAATCGAAGACTTTGTTTTTCATTGAATTTTCTTGATCTGTGTCGATGAGAGGTGAGTTGCGCGGAGTTCAATTGTGCGTGCAGAGCCTCCTAGTGCATCTTATCTCGTCGTTTACTGAATTCTTCGCGAAGCATAGACTCCAGCTTCGCGTTGTTCCCACGTCCCGCGAAGATGCGTCTTGTCGCCCAGATGACGCCAATGCCTGCAAGGGGAACAACTACCAACAATGGAAGATGGAACGCAGCCGTCGCGAACACTGCCATCATGGTCAGGACGGGAATGGCAAGAAATGAGTCGTAGACTGTTGGGTCGCAAGTGATGAACTCACCTGATACAGGGTCGATCCACGCAACGAGCGATCTCTTGTCTGTGCTCTCAAATGCACCCACGGTGTTGGTTCCGAATGCCGGCTTTATACTGCCGCGCACATCCAGTGTGTAGATCGTTGCGCCATCGATGTGAATGCTGCGCGACGTGGTGTCGCGGGTATGGCAACGATAATAGATGTCAAGATCACCTATCGGCATGATCCTGAGATTCCGGGCTTCGATCATACGTTGTTCTGTGCTTTTCCTCGTCGCGACCCAAGTACTGCTTATTTTCGTTCGTTAAAGAATCCGGAGATGCCGGATTTTCCCGATCTGCGGCGAGCGCTTCAGAATCAGGCCGGTGATGTACTCCGGCAGGAGCGCGCGGGGCAGGTTGGCTGGTATTCCCTCCACAAGCTGTGACGGAACGTGGACGATGAACTCATCAGGTTTGTCCTTGAGGCTGTGTTCGTAGCTGACGCGGTAATCCATGATGGTCCTGACCCGAGAGAGGGCGCTGTCGGCCTGAATACTACCAGTCAGGAGCAGGCCTGGGCATCCCGATCGTGTCAGATGGCGACAGCGCTCTCACGCCTCCCGCGCTGCGCGTCCGTGACGCCCACTCACCAGCCCTTCCGACGATTCAAAAGAATCTGAGCCATATATGACCGCTGCGAGCCCGGCCATTACGGTGGCTCGCCGGTGCAGCCCTGCATCGGCGTTCTCTTCCAGGAGTTCGCGATGCTGTATCCCTCTCCCTTTGATTACCTGACCGCGTTCGCGCTCGCCTTTGCAGGCGGAGCACTCTGCTCGACCTGTTTCCACAAGTACGTCGACAGGGTTCGCAAGGAGGCGAGTACGCATGCATGACCGTCCCCCGTTCATCCCGTTCGACGACGAGGAGGAAGGGGGGCCGTACGGTCCGCTGCGACTACCTCAGTCGGATGCCAACGAACCGCCGCGCTTTCGCGCGAGCTCTGCCGATGGCGATTTTCCCTGTCCGCAGTGCGAGTCGCCCCGGACAGTGCAACGCCACATCGCGAGACGGATTTTCGGCGCCGTCGGTGCTGCGGCGGGCGCAACCAGCACGATCGCTGCTGCACTCTCGGGCGCAGAGGCAGGCGCGGTCTTTGGTGTGATCGGTGGCCCCGTCGGCGCAGTCTGCGGCAGCATCGCAGGCGCCATCCTCGCCGGACTCGTCGCTGGAGCCGCGGGCTGTGCTACGGGCGCGGCTCTAGGCGAAGCCCTCGACCAGAAGGTCCTCGACAACTGGCGATGTCTTGCCTGCGGACGCACTTTCACCGTCCATTCCGACTGAGCTGTTCCGCCTCTTTCATACCCATCATCTTCACTCTTCCTGCCCGGCCCTGTGCCGGGCTCTATGCCTTTGTTTTCTACCCAGGAGTCAACATGCATCTCGTTCAGACCATGGCCTACACGGGCCAGCAACCGTGGCATGGCCTCGGCCAAAAGCTTGCCCCGAAGCAGCCACTCGAAGTGTGGGCCAAAGCCGCCGGCATGGACTGGAGTATCGAGGAAGCCGAAGTGCGCTTCGTCGCCGGCAGCAAAAACCTCGGCTCGATCCACGCGTTTCCCGAACAGAAGGTCCTCTACCGCTCTGACACCAAAGCCCCCCTGTCCGTCGTGTCCGCTCGCTATCAGGTGGTTCAACCGCGCGAGGTGCTGGATTTCTATCGCGATCTCACCGAGTCCTCGGGCTTCGAGCTCGAAACAGCAGGAGTCCTGAAGGAGGGGCGCAAACTCTGGGCACTTGCGCGCACTGGCCAGTCCGCCACGCTTAAAGGCCGCGACGAGGTTAGCGGCTATCTGCTGCTTGCCACTGCGTGTGACGGCACGCTCGCCACCACGGCGCAGTTCTGCAGCGTACGCGTGGTCTGCAACAACACCCTGCAAATCGCGCTTGGCGACAACGTTGGCGCCGTGAAGATCAGTCACCGCAGCCAATTCGATGCGCAGGCGGTAAAACGGCAATTGGGGATTGCGGTGTCGTCGTGGGATGCGTTTATGGCGCGCACCAAGGCGCTCGCTGAGCGCAAGGTCTCCGACGCTGCGGCCGAAGCGTTCCTGCGGCGCGTGCTGACCTATCCCACGGCCAACGTCGCGGATCGTGAGGCGCTTGCCGTCAACGAACGCGCGATCAAGGCGGTCGGCCAGCTTTACGCGGGACGTGGCAAGGGCGCGGATCTGGCGTCCGCCTCTGGCACTGCGTGGGGATTGCTGAATGCGGTAACGGAGTACGTGGACCACCACCGTCGCGCCCGCAGCGACGACCACAGGCTCGATGCCGCGTGGTTCGGCGCGGGCGCCAACCTCAAACAGCGCGCGTGGGATGAAGTGCTCCGGCTTGTCGTGTAGTCGCGCAACTTCTATGCGTCTTTCAATCCCGGCCCGGCCAGGTTCGCCTGCCGGGTCGTTCCATTTCTGGAGGTCTCGTGAGTGCTATCCAGCCTGAAGGGCCACGCGCGCGAAAGCCTGCGCTGAAGCTCGTCAAGACACAGGAGTTGAGCCGGGACGACTGGCTCGCCGTTCGTCGAACGGGCATCGGCGGTTCGGATGCCGCCGCAGCGGTTGGCCTGAATCCCTACATGAGCGCACTTGAGCTCTGGCTCGACAAGACCGGGCGTGCCGACGGTCTGCCGCGTCCCGATCCGGCGGACACAACCTCGCCGACCTACTGGGGAACGCTACTGGAGCCGATCGTTGCGGCGGTATACACGCAAACGACGGGCAACCGCGTGCGCAAGGTCAACGCGGTGCTCAGGCATCCAACGATTCCTTTCATGCTCGCGAATCTCGACCGGGAAATCGTCGGCGCGCGTGACGTTTCCATTCTGGAGTGTAAAACGGCGGGCGAATTCGGCGCGCGACTCTGGCGGGAAGGGGTACCGGAATATGTGCAACTCCAGGTGCAGCACCAGCTGGCCGTCACCGGCAAGCAGGCCGCGCATGTCGCTGTTTTGTTGTGCGGCCAGGCGCTAGAGGTCTTTCGGATCGAGCGCGATGACGCGCTCATCGCCCGGCTGATCGAACTCGAAGCGAGGTTCTGGCACTACGTCGAGACGGATACTCCGCCGCCGTCCGATGGCTCGGAATCGGCTGATCGAACGCTACGTCACCTGTATCCCGGGCACGGCGGTACGGTCGACTTCACAGACGATCGGCGTCTGTCGTCGGTATTCGCCGACCTTGTTGCCGTGAGGGACGAGATTGAAGCTCGTCAGGCGATTGAAGCACAGCTCAAACAGCAAATCCAGCAGGCGATGGGCGAAGCGACCCGCGCGGTGTTCGAGACCGGCGAAGTGTCGTTCAGGCGCAGCAAGGATTCATCCACCATTGACCTGAAACGCCTGCTCGTCGATCACCCCAAGTTCGAGGCGCAGTACGCCACCTCGAAACCCGGTTCCCGGCGCTTCCTCATCTCCACCTGATTTCGCATTGCCCTTTCACTTTCAATTCGGAGGACCACCATGCTTAAAGGTTTAGCGATTACGCCGCCTGTTGTAGGGCGCATCTCGATCGGCAAAATTTGCGAGAAGAACGGCAAGCGACTGCCGGAGAAGGACGATCAGTTCACGCTCACGACGCAGGTTCAGAACCGGGATGGCTGGATGCTACATCCTGCGGATCAGGCGCTGAGAAAGGCAACGACGGGCAAGCTGAGGTCGATTCCGGTTCGCGTGCTGTTCAATGATCCGGACCTCAACCTGCGCGCGGACTACAGCCTGTTCGATCGCGATACCGGGCGACCGGTGTGTGTCGGAAATGGTGAGGCGTGCCGGCGCGTCGGCAAGGACGGGAACGGCATCGAGAGTCTGTCCTGCCCGTCGCCCGATGGTTGTGCGTTCGGTCAGCAAGGCGGCTGCAAGCCGTATGCGCGGCTAAACGTGATCATTGGCGACGAAGACGAGATGGGGAGTTTCATTCTCCGCACCACGTCCTTCAACTCGATCCGGGCTCTCTCGGCCAGGCTCCATTATTTCCGCGCCGTGTCCGGCAACCTGCTCGCCTGCCTGCCGCTTGAACTGAAGCTGCGCGGCAAGTCGACGACGCAGAGCTACCGGAGTCCGATCTACTACGTCGATCTGGGCGTGCGTTCAGGCAGCACGTTGGAAGACGCGCTGCGCCAGGCGCAAGAACTCGATGCGCGACGGCGGGCCGCCGGATTCGATCAGGCAGCGCTCGATGCGGCGGCTCGCGCGGGGTTTGCAAATGGCGCGTTCGAGGATGGTCCGGACGAGCGGGCAGCGGTCGCAGAAGAGTTCTATCCCAACATCCCCTCCGATCGTGAGGATGCGAAGGAGGGGGCTTTGACCGATGCATCCGCCACAACACCCACGACACTGCGCGACAAGCTGGAGCGCAAGGCCGTGCTGCTCGGTGGAGCGGCGGCATGACGGCCATGTCCCGATGGGCGGTCACACTCGCGGTCGGCGCCACGGGCACGGCAGTCAGCCTCTCGGTTCAGGCCGGGTTGCAGCGTGGCGGTACGTTGCCCGAACGGGCTGTCTGGATCGCACTCGGCATCGTGCTCGTCGTGAGCGCCCACCTGCTGCCGGCCCTCACACGTGGAGCGTCGGCGGTCGCACGCAGCGTGGGCAGCGTCCTGTGGCTCGCATGTTTCGTGGCCGTGTGCGATGGGCATGCAGGCTTCTTTCTGCTCGCTCAGCGGCATGCGGGAGCACTGCGGGCGTCGACTGTGACAACTGCGCCTGTTGTCATGACCGGCCGCGGCCTCACGGTCGTCATGGCAGATCGGGCAACCGTGATCGCGCAACTCACGACTATCGACGCCAGGCGTTGCTCGGGTGACTGCCGAACGCTGGATGGCCGTCGCACGATGCTCACGGCGAGGCTTGATGCGCTCAACGCGGAGGCTGACGATGTGCGACGCATCGAGGCCGAGCGCGACCGGGTCACCACGCAGCGCGACGCGTTGCTCGCTGATCCGGTCACGTCGCGGCTGGCAGCATTACTCGGCACGACAACTGCGCGCGTCGACCTGCTCTCGGGACTGGCGTTCGCAGCTGTGCTCGAGGGCGTCGCCTGCCTGTTGTGGACGGTCGCGCTTCGGCAGTCGCCGTCGGTATCGGTCACCACCGCCAATGGCGTGACTGCGTCAGAAGTCATGCCGGTCGCAGACGGTCCTGTCGCGTCTCAGCCCGAAGTAACAGCGGTCATCGCGAATCACGCGAGCGAGGCGGCAAGTCACAAAACCGAGGAAGTCAGTCACGCGTCCCCTGACGGTCCCGTCACGCCGTTACCGGTTGCCGACTCGACCGATGACGACGTGGCGCGGCTCGCCCTGGAAGTCGCTGCCGGATTTGTGCGACCAACTGTGGCCGACATCAGGCGATACCTCAATTGCTCGCAAGCGCGGGCGGTGGCGCTGCGCCGTCAACTCGCCGAACGCAACGTACCGGCATAAGCGCCGGGACTCGTGCCCGGCATTTTCCTTTCAACGCGTTCCAGCCCAAGCGGCAGGAGGTTCATGGACACCGCAACCGATCTCGTCAAAAGTATCAGCATCACCAACCTCGCCAACCAGCGCGTCGCCGTCGTCGATCGCATCCGCTCCGCCCTCGATCTGCTCAGCGAAGCCGAACAGATTGCAAGGGCAGCGCATCTTGGCTTTCCGAGGCTTGTGCTCGACGACGCCTACGCCTGTCGTGGCAGACCCACCGTTACTGGAGACTATGCAAAGCGCGACGAAGCCGAAGCCGCCATCGTGAGCGTCATCGACGTGCGTGGCTGGAATTACCTGCTGTCAGAATCGGGCCTGCGCACCTTCATGGACGCACAGGCCCGCGAGCAGTGGGACAGGCAGCTTGCCGACGGCGACGTGCCCGAGCTGACCGCCGCCAACATCGAAGCCACCTTCACGCAACTGTACGGCGCGCGCGGCGACATGTTCGAGCGCGGCGTACTCGCGTGCTTTCGCAGGCTGTCGTGGGATTACAGGACCAATCAGCCGTTCAAGTTCGGCAAGCGGATCATCGTCAAATACCTGCTCTCGCAGGGCAGCACGAATCACCGTGTCACCAATGAGCTGGACGACCTGATCCGGGTGTTCTGCGTGCTGGACGGCAAGCCGGAGCCCGATCACCGGCACGGCGCATATTCCCTCGTTTCGATCGCGCAGCATGAACGGCATACCGAAGCCGGGAACGACTATCTGCATCTGCGCTGGTTCAAGAACGGCAACGGCCACCTGACGTTCAAGAGGCTCGAGCTGGTCGAGAAGATGAATGTGATTCTCGCGAAGCACTACCCGAACGCGCTTGCCTCAGAAGTGCGGTAGTTCCCGGACGTACCCTGCGTCCCCCGTCTCAATCCACTCCCTTGTTTCAACGACCTGACATCCGGTTCTGCCGGAGGTCCACGCTCGTCCCTTATCTGGAGGCTCCATGCCCGCAATCCGTTTCATCCATCTCCCGCTACGCCCTGGCCCGCTCGTAAGAGGGCTAGGCATCGTGGCTGGCGTTACGGCCATCAGCATCGCTGCGGCCCTCTGCTACGAGCAATATAAAAAACGCGAGTTAGTACGCAAGCTCGCGTCGATGCCCGGGGCTGGCGACATCCTGCCCGCGCTTCGGACCCACTCGGAGATGGTGCTCGCCCAATTAGGCGTTGGAGTCGCGTCGACATCCGACACCGACGATTCGTAACCCGACCAGCCGACTCATACCCGGCGCCTCGCGCCGGCTTCCTTTCCTTTCATCGCGCACATCCGGCCAGTTCTGGCGGCACGTGCTCGCCCGTTTTCAGGAGAAGTCCCTCATGAATCTGCCTTCGATTTACCACGCCAGTCCGCGCTTCAAGCTCGGCCGGATCTTTGCCACGCCGGACGCGCTGGAAGTCATCGCGAGGGCGCAGGTATCGATCATCGACCTGCTGACCCGTCACGTTCGCGGCGACTGGGGCGAGCTGTCCGAGTCCGACCGCCAGCAGAACGAGCTGTCGATTGACGCTGGGCTGCGCATCCTGTCCAGCTACCTCCTACCGAACCAGCAGGTCGTCTGGGTAATAACCGAGTGGGACCGCTCCGCCACCACGTTTCTCTTGCCGGGCGATTACTGAGATGTTGCTCCAGAAATTTCATCCGGGATCGCGGCTCGGCCAGCAACTGACGCTTGCTCATGGAGGTACGCTCTTCAGCCGGCAAGGTCACTGGGACGGCGGCAGTACGCTGCACTACGTCGCCATGGCGCTCGCGCTGCTCGGCAAGCTGTCCGATCCGGTCGATGTGCCGTATCACGTTAGCGGAAACGAGCGTGTAGTCTGGGATCACGCGTGGCCGCATTACCTGCACGGGCTGACGCTTTCGGAACTGGAGAGCTTCGTGTGGGAACTGAACCTTGGCGTACAGCCGGTGGTGCGGGCGGGACCGGCGCCCGCCATCCTGCGATTTACCTCGCGCGAACTGGCGGCAGGCCGCCCCGTCATCATCGGTTGGCGTCAGCGACACCCCGTCAAGTGGCGTGCCGCGCTGGCTGTCGGCATGGAAGGTCGTCTGCAAGGCCGAACCTTCGAACCTCACGCACTACTGATGCTCGATCCGGCGGGCAGTGAGCCAAGACTGGCAGGATTCAATGCACGCATCGATCTGCACGGTAACGGGCGGGCGCGCTATCAGTCGCAGGCCGTCAGGCTGGCCGTCACCCTTGAAGGCGTCGTCTCGATCCGCACCCCGGTCAGCGCAGGCGGCTACGTTTGATCTCGGGCGGGGTCGCCGCGTTCGCGCGGCGCTCACCGGTCGGCTTAAGAGATACACCGTCGAGCGGCGTGAACAGCTCGGCAAGCGTGACGCCCAGCGAATAGCAGATGTTCGCCAGTGTCTCCACCGACGGATTGGCAATGCCCCGTTCGATCGACGAGATGTAGGTGCGGTCAACGTGCGCCTCAAAGGCGAGTGTCTCCTGCGATTTCTCGGCGTCATGCCGGCACTGCTTGATCCGCTTGCCGAGAGCAACGGAGATCGGGGCCGGACGGGCGGCGGGAGGAGGTGAGCGCCTAGTAGTCATGGCGTGCAGCATGCCCGCTTGACGACTGATTCTCGACGTTGTAAACACGTCTAGATTTGTCGTCTATACTCGACAATCTATTGTATTCCCTATTTCCTGTCGATGTGACGAACCGCAACGGCAGGCTTTTTCTCACCGCTACTTGTAGAGTAGACACTTCAATTAAGGAGCAGTCATGCAGGAACAAGCCCAAAACGTCCGGAATGCCGCCCACACGGTGTTCCCGCTCTTTGTCACCGTCGGCATCTTCGGTCTCGGCATCTGGCCGGTCATGTACCTCTCGATGCGCGAGAAGCGCATCAACGAAGCACTCGGCGCGGAGCTCATCCCGCACTGGGTTTCAGTGACACAGGTGGCACTGCTGAGCGCCACGCTCTTTCTTAAGTTCTTCGGCGGCTGGGTCGATTCCGATGACATTGTCGGCCTGTCGGTACTGACCTCACTCGCGATGGGCGTGATGTGGATCGTCTTCGCATTCCGGGCAAAGGCAACGCTCGAAAGCGTAGTCGTGAATCAATGGCAGATCACGAGCTACCGGCTCAATCCGCTGTGGACGTTCTTTTTCTCGCTGTTCTACATCGTCTACTGCCTGAACGACCTGCCGGAGGCCGTGCGACGCTCCAGGCCCGTTCAGCAGCCTGTCGCCTGAGCCCGTCCGCACCGGCCTGTTTCCCCTGCGCTTCCGCAGGAGTGCGATGCAGTGTCAACGCTCC
The DNA here is from genome assembly GCF_024206475.1 of Paraburkholderia sp. CNPSo 3274. Classification (GTDB taxonomy): domain Bacteria; phylum Pseudomonadota; class Gammaproteobacteria; order Burkholderiales; family Burkholderiaceae; genus Paraburkholderia. The sequence continues at coordinate 55,548 of NZ_JAMBPR010000008.1, read as the reverse complement.
CAATTCCACCTGGCTTAGGCGGCGCACCATGTCACACTACGCTCGCGCACGCCGGGAATCGCCATACGGAACACCACGATGGGAACAGATCGGGCCAAACCTGATCAGGGTCCGGATTCGATCCGGCATAAGGCCGTGGAACTGCTGCTACTCGCTGCCCGCACGCTCGTCTCGCCCCGGACCCCGCTGTGGCGGCGTGCGCTTTGCATTGACCTGAACGACGCACTCCTCGAGCTTGCGACACGCCACGGCCTCACGTTTGCTGAACCGTTGCTTGAGATGCTCGACACCGACCTGCATGGGGACCTTCGCCCGCAGAATGGTTTTTGCCTTCTTCCCTCCTATAGCTACGGCTACCGGCTTGAGAAGATCGCAAGACCTGGCCCTCTCGAGCCTTCAGAAGTGAACATACATCTGGCCTGAGACCGGGGCCTGCTATCACCCCCATGCAGTTGTGCTCCATTTCCTCCTCGGTAGCCAACTTGAAGGGCGATCTGCAACCAAAAGATCGCGTCCTTGGTAGGCACGTACGGCATAGGCAGCTGCGACATCCGGCACACCTGCCGTTTGTCGCATGCTCTCTATTTTTTTGCATGTTTCGATCACGGGCGGTAACCCCGCCACGTTCGAATTCCCCGAGGACGCGATCTCGACGTTACTTTTGCACTCAATCCTCACGTCCTCGAATCCAATCGTGATCATGGACAGTCAGCGATCCTACAATACCGCCTGTCCGTAGAGCGAGACCTCGTTCGTGCTGCGAAATCGCAAGTGCAAGCATCTGAATGGCCGACCTGGCAACGCGCAGGGCGTGCAATACTTCCTGATTGAACTGCTCACGGCGATGATGCTCCACTTCCGGCGCTTGTCTGCTATGTGTCGGGTCGCCGAAATCATGCAACACTACAAATCGGTGAGTGCCGGCGTTGCGGAGGTCCTTTTGTGGACGGAGGATTCCGGTCTTGCTGTCATAGTCGTCAGCAAGCTCCACAAGGCCATAGAGGGCGCTGACGCCGGTGTGTATGGTCGCGTCAACTGCTTTGGCAAGTGGAGGTCGGCCAGTCGTCTTGTCATGGGCTCCTCGCCACAGCTTGCCGAAGTACACCTTGTCCGGTGCTTGTCCGAACTGGAAGTAGTGGTTTGCGGTTACAGCAACCTTGTCGAGCAGGTCCAAAGCCGTACGGTGTGCCAGGATAAGCGCAGAGGTATCCGGGCCGTAGGTGGCATAGTCGAGGGTGTCCGCAAATCGCCCCGTCGTCGGCCAAGCGCTTACGTCGATAGCTCGCCATGCCAAATCACGCGCCAGAATAAAATCGCTCTTTAGCACATTGAACATGGCAAACACGGGCGGAGGCCTTCCGCTCGTTCCAGACCCGCGCTCCAAGATACCGGGGAGCACGAGCCAGTCCAACTTGCTCAAGGAGGGGTCGACAAGTTCAACGACCGGTGCGAGCGTCAGGCGCTCGTGTTCCACCCAACTGATGAATGGATCTGTGTGGGGTGATCGCTGTGGCGGGTCGCCAAGTTCGTTGGCGAACGCTGCAATTTGGTTCGCCGCCTGAGCGCCTGCGTACTGAATGATTCGATCCTGATGACGATGCGCGACTTTGGCCAGCATGATGGCCTCGTCGCGCGTCATGTCCGAGCAGTTGCCCTGTTTAAATAGCCAAAGCAGGTCACGGGCCGCAGAACTCGCAGCAACCCCGTTCTCCGGATCGATCTTGAGTGCAGCGAGGCGCGCATCATGGGCTTCACTAAGCCGATAGCTGTTGCCGAACTGGTTGGCGAGGTTGGTCCAGGCCTGAGTTCGCACCGATGGATCCGCATTCTGGTCTTGTGCTACTCGCCAATAGCAACGTCGCGCTTCGGCCCGTTGTTCCTGAGTACGTTCCTGATGATCCAGCCAATCCTGGTCGCGGGGCGGATTGCCTATAGCAACGACAATCCCGTTTGCCAGGTTGTAGGTGATGTCAGCATCCTTGGGAAATTGGCCATGAAGCTCACGAAATAACGCGAGGCCTTCTTCAATTGCTTCCTGCTCCCCAACTAACGCTCCACCATCAACCAGAATCGCCGCCCGCAAGCTCATTAGACTGAAACGATCGGGTCCATCAAGGTCGATTTTTCGTAAGCGATCCATCTTTGACGTCTGGCAGTAAGCCGCAGGAGCGAGGAGCATAGGTGTCCACCTACTTTGGAGGTGGACACCTGTGGCCGAAAAAAACTCAGAGTTGAAAGTAGTGCGTCAGAGCCGCGACGGACGGCGGCAGTACGACGAGAAAGGCAAGCGCGCACTCATCGAGGCGGCGCTGTGCTCAGGCATGTCGGTTGCCCGTCTGGCTCAGGAGCATGGGGTGAACGCCAACCTGCTGCGCAAGTGGATCACGAAATACCTGCTGGACCGTGAAAAAAACACCGCGCAGACACCGCAGGACACCATTGCCAGGGAGCACGAACTGTCACCGCCCGCGAGCGAGGTGATCGACAGCGTACCAGACGGACGCCTGGATTTGACCAAGCCGACGGTGCAGACTCCAGCACTTTCGCCATTCGTGCCCGTCGTTGCGGTGCCGTCGGCGCTTCCAATTCCACCTGCGGTGCCGGTGATGGTCCTCACGTTACATGTGCGCCTGTCCAATGGTGTCGAGTTTGACATCGGGGACGCAAGCGTCGAGGAACTGACCACCGTAGTCCAGATGCTCGGGAGGATGCCGTGTTCCGCTTCGACGAAAACCTGAGGGTGTACCTGCACCGCGATCCCGTCGATTTCCGCTACGGCATGAACAGCCTGTCGATTCTCGTCGAGCAGGCCATGCATCTGAACCCGATGGACTCCTCTCTTTATATCTTCGGAAACCGCCGTCGTGACAGGGTCAAGATCATCGGTTGGGATGGTAGTGGTTTCTGGCTGATGACGAAGCGCCTTGAAACAAGCCGTTTTATCTGGCCCGACAGGAAGACCGAAGTCGTGGCATTGACGTCGGCGGCACTGCACGCGCTGCTCGATGGCGATGACATCACTTCGATCCGCGGATATCCACGGGAGGAATATTTGCGCGTGAGCTGAACATGGGCGAGCATGCATGGTCTAATCCGGCATGCCCGCCCAGATCACGATCTCCGCTGACGAACTCAATGCGTTACTCGCCATGCGCGAGGCGTATGCCACCCTTGAGCGCGAGCACGAGGAAACCTGCAGCATGCTGCGTCTGGTGAGCGCGGAGCGCGACCTGGCCGAGGAACGGCTGCGTGCCTACCGGCGTGAGCTGTTTGGCGCAAAGAGCGAAGCACGGGATCCGGAACAGTTCGGGCTGTTCAACGAAGCTGAGGCGCTGGGCGCGAATGCGGCACCCGCCCAGGAAGATACGCCCGAAACGAAGGTCGGTGCGCATACACGCAAAAAGCGCGGCCACCGAAAGCCCCTCGATCCCGGTCTGCCCCGCGTGATCCGTCGGCACGAACTTCCGGAGGCCGAGCGTTTCTGCAGCAACGACGGCCATGCCCTGGTCGAGTTTGGCGTGGAAATCAGCGAACAACTCGACGTGATTCCTGAGCAGCTACGCGTGATCCAGCATCAGCGGGTCAAGTATGCATGCCCGTGTTGTGATCTGGGCATCAAGGTCACACCGGCGCCACCGCGTATCATCCCACGAGGACTCCTGACCGAATCCGCACTTGCCTGGATCGCGGCGGGTAAATTCCAGTTTGGCATGCCGCTGTATCGTCAGGCTGGCCTGCTTCGCCGCTTCGGTGGTGATATCTCGTCCAACACGATCGCGGCCAGCATGGTCAAGGTCGGCCTCGCAACGCAGCCGGTGATCAACCTGATGCGCGACGCGCTGCTTGAGTCAGCGGTGATCCTCGCTGACGAGACGACCTTCCAGGTGCTCAAGGAGAAAGGGCGCAAGCCACAGACGAAGAGCTACCTGTGGTGTCAGATGACGGGCACGGGAATCCCGATCTGTTGCTATACCTACACGCCGGGTCGTGGGGCGAAGCTGGCTGACAGGCTGTTCGCCGGCGTGCAGGAAGGCGCTGCGCTGATGACCGATGGCTACGAGGCTTATAACGGTATCGCCGAGCGCTACAAGCTCGTGCACCTTGGTTGCCTCGTTCACGCGAGACGTTACTTCGTCAAGGCCGAGGAAAATGTTCCCAAGGCGGCACGTACGCCGGATCTGCTTGCAACACGCTTCATCAAGCTGTTTGGCAAGTTGTTTGCCGCCGAGGCACGCAGTAAAACGTGGAATGCAGACCGGCGTCATCGCCTGCGTCAACGCTATAGCGCCCGCGTACTCCAGGTCATCAAGGATCTCATGATCGAGCAGTCTACAGGGGTGCTGCCCCAGAGCCTGCTTGGCAGGGCACTGACCTATCTGCGTGAGCAGTGGCCGAAGCTTGTGCGTTACCTCGAGAACGGCGACTGGCCGGCATCGAACAATTTCTGTGAAAATTCCATTCGCCCGTTTGTCGTCGCACGCAAGGGCTTCCTGTTCGCAGATACGGTTGCCGGCGCACATGCCAGCGCAAATCTCTTTAGTCTCGTTGAAACCTGCAAGGCCAATGGTATCGATCCATACCGTTACCTGACCTGGCTGTTCGAGCGCCTGCCTCTGGCAAAGACCGCCGACGACTACGAGGCGCTCGTGCCTTGGCGGATGCCGTCCCCCCAGAACTGATTCGCAGCATATCCACTCCACGAATCAACGCGCCTGTCCACTACTCAGAGGGACGGCGATAATGGATCGCTTACGATTTTTCGGGCTCGTCTTACCGCCTCCGCAGGGTTGCTATCTAGCAAAGCGCTGAGATGAAGACAGAGATCGGAAAACTTATTCGGTATTTGCGTCATCACGCGACTCCCGTCTAGCTGGCGCGGTTACCTGCGAGGTGAGTTGCTCGCCGCCGCTATCGGCGACCTGCCAGTGCCTGTCTCTTCTGATGAGGAGGAAGAAGGCGAGGAGGAGTTCGAAGACCCCGAAGAGTTCAAAAGAATTGAAGACGAAAGGTCAGAAGAGCTAGGTTCCGCTGCGGCTGACGCAAATCCAGCGGGCGCGGACGCATCAGCCCGTACAGCTTGATCGAGAGCACGATGTCGAGATTTTCGCTGGCCGTATTCGAACGCGAGAGCCTGCGGGTCGCTACCGATGAACAGGTTGCACGCCAGCGTCAGCTCGCGAGCGAGTTCTCACGTGACGAGGATCAGCCTTTGCTGGTGACCGAGGCGGAAGCATTGACCCTCGTGAAACTCAACAGCGTACAACGGGGTTTCTGCGTACGCGAGGGCGAGCGCATCGCGCTCTCTATGCACTGCGGTTTGGTGCGCCTGCCTAGTGGCCGGTTGGGGGATGGTGCGAGCCCGAAGCCGGGGGCCGAGGTCACCACGCTTGAGATCCTTCCCAAGGTATGGGGTGGATTGGGTGAGACACGCGCCAACGCCGCTAGCCTCGCGGGCACCGGGTCGCGACCGGAGCGCCTAGCGCGTGCGCGTCGTGCATTGTTACGTCTGCTCCAGTGTGGTGAGAACCTGCCCATTTCTCCGATTGACCTCGCGCCACAGGCATCGGACCGGGCGCCACTGCTGGACCTGTTTATCCGCAGCTTCCTTCGGGAAGCTCTGCGTGTGGCCAAGGGCGGGCTGCTCACACGCTACGTTGAGACGGTGGACGACCAGTCGGTGCTGCGCGGCCGATTGCTGCTTTTCGAGTCGGAGCGTCTGGCGGCGTCGCGCCCTGGACTCTGGCGTTGCTTCCGAGACGACCTCTCGCTTGATAACCCCTACAATCAAGCGCTCCTCGCGGCCATTGAGCGGTGCCGTCCGCACCTGCGCAAGCGCTCCACTGAACGCCTGTGGCTTGAAGCGCGTGCCTTCTTCAGCGACGTCACCTTGGTCCGGATGGACGCCGGGAGCGTGGCCAAGCTAAAACGCGCCCGGGAGACCACTCGCTACAACGAAGCCCTGCGCTGGGCGCAACTTCTGCTTGACGTACTTTCGCCATCACTTGCGGCCGGTTCGTCACCAGCCCCGGCACTCCTTTTCAACATGGAGACCCTCTTCGAGCACTGGGTCGCCCGACACGAACGCGCCAACGCACCCGAGGGTATCGCCGTGCAGCTTAAAGGCGCGGTACGGCGCCTAGCGACAATTGGCCCTACCATCGGTGCGCCTCCCGGATCAGGCAGCGCCATACAAGCGTTTCGGTTGATGCCCGATGTCCAGCTTTGGTCCGAGAAGACCGACCGGCGCGCTGGATCGCCGCAGGCCATCGTCGACGCCAAGTGGAAGGAGTTGCGGCCCGCGCGTCCAGATTGGGGAGTGGACGAGTCGGATGTGCGTCAGGTGCTCGCCTACATGATCCGCTTTGGCTGCCGGCAAGCCAGGTTGGCCTATCCGATCCTCTCGGGCGCAGAGCTACCGTCCGAAGGCCCGCCAACCTTCTGGATCAGTCTCAATTGCGACGAAACAGCCTCCGTCGAAGTCACCTTAGTGCCAATAGACTCGTGAGCGAATATTTCGGTGGCTCAGCGAAGCGAGGCCGCGGACACCATCAGTCACTGCGCGCGGTAAGCCGTCGACGATGGATTTTAGAAGGGGCTGTTCAGAGGGGAGGGCGCGGCTGACCTGCTCGATGGCAGCAGCCACCTCTCTGGCCTGCCGGTCAGTGCTAATGATTGAGTTTGATAGCATGAGATCACCTACACACAACAAATTCGTTGTGTGTAAACCGTCGTATTTATGCCGTCGATTTTGAATGCGGCAGAGACGGTCGCGAGACTTGCTCTGGGTAGTCTGAATATTAGGGTTTGATGGAGAGCCGGCCCTTTCAAGCGGCGCTGCGTTCGAACGCGAGCAATGCGCTGACCTGTGGCACCCCTCGTCGCTCGTACTCGGGACTGAGAGCTTGCACTGTTCCAGGCATGCCTGGTCGTCTCCCGGTCCCGGTAGACCGTTTACGGTGAAGCTCGTCCGGCGATGCTGCGGCAGTGGAGAATACCTCGGCCAAGCTCTGCAATCCGTCCCGGTTTTGTTCGGGTACGAGCGGAAAGTACGCGATAATTGCCGCTTCAAGCCTGCAGCTGCACGCAACAGACGCAGCATGGGGCGAATTCTGAGATAGCCAGAAGATGGATGGAAAGCGTGATCAAAACGGGAGCGATCGGCCATGTGCAAAGCCGACAGCGGGGTCAAAGCACCCCACGTCATCCGAGGCTTTTGTTGAGGAAGTCGGCTGTGGGAATTTATAACGCCGAAATCTCCGCCGGGTCGCTGATGATTCCGGAGAGCCGGCGGATCGCGACCCTTTTGCTTTCGCGACCCAGCGACGAGCAATGGGAAGCGGCCCTGAACGACGAGAATTTGTTGCAGAAGAAGCCGGCCACTGCCAAGCGTCAAGCGCGCTTGATACGCCGTCGCCTCCAGACCTTGGACGAAGAGGGCATTCGACTCGTGGCCGAAGGCGACATCGAGCTTTGCCGACAGATTTTGCTCTCCGCGGCGATCCGTCACAGCCGGCTGCTGGGCGACTTCATGCGCGATGTCTACGCGGTGGATCTGCGGCACCTCGAAAAGAATCTGAGTCATCACCGATGGGACGGCTTCCTCGCTGAGTGCGAGCACCGCGATGACGCGGTCGCGCGGTGGGCTGAGTCAACCCGCGAGAAGCTCTTTCAAGTCATCGTCCGCATCCTCTTCGAAGCCAAATACCTCGATTCCACCGGCCGGCGCGGTCTGACACCGCCCTTGGTGCACCCTCGGGCCGAGGCTTACCTCAAACGCTTCGGCGATGCGGAAACGCTCGCGCGCTTGGAGAACCTTGCATGAGCGCCAATTTTGACGACCGATTGAATCAAGTGCTGCCGCGCATGCTGTCTGCCGATGTGCTCGAAAACGAAGGGGCGGGCGGCGAAATTGGATTCTGGATTTTTGACTACCCGCCTGATCAGGAAATGAAGGTGCGCAGCTGGCTCGCAGAAGTCATCGAGCCCGGCGTTCGTAAGCAAACGCCCGATTTGCGTTTTGCAACGGTGGATCTATTTGAGTGCGTGATTGGGTTGCTCGAAGATCGCCGCTTGTTGGATAAAGCGTTCGAGATGCAACGGACCAAAGGCGACGACGCTCTGCTGACGTCGCTGCGCTCCGTGCTCAAAGAGGATCGCCTCGCCGCGCGGATCGTCGAGCAGTTCAGCGTCGAGGACCTCGACCTATTGATCGTGAAAGGCGTCGGTGCCGTTTATCCGATGCTACGCACTCACACGCTTCTTTCCGCGCTGCACCCCCACATGAGCAACACGCCGTTGCTGATGTTCTATCCGGGCCGATACGACGGGCAATCGCTCCGGTTGTTCAACACGCTTGTCGACGACAACTATTACCGGGCTTTCAGCCTGGTGCCCTAATGCTTCGAGGGACCGATGAAAATCCAAGAGCTTTTTGTAAAGCCAATTAACCGGCCGATTAACGGCGTCATCAAAGCGGACCAACGCGACGAAGCCAGCGTCTGGCAGGAGTTGGACGAATATGTGACCACCAAAGAGGTCACGCAATACCTGCGCAGTTTCTTCGACGCCTACCTCGCGACAGCAGACCACCCGAACGACCCCAGCATCATTGCTAGGATGGGGGTCTGGGTGTCGGGGTTCTTCGGGTCGGGTAAGTCGCACTTCATTAAGATTTTGTCGTATCTGCTGTCGAACCTCGAAGCGAGCCACCCTGGCGACGAGCCCTCACGTCGAGCGATTGAATTTTTTGATTCAAAAATCAAAGACCCCATGCTTGTGAGCGACATTCGGCGCGCTGTCACGGGCGACACCGATGTGATCTTGTTCAACATTGATGCAAAGGCGGATTCCAAGGGAGATCGCGACGCCATCTTGCAGGTGTTTTTGCGTGTCTTTAACGAAATGCAAGGGCTTTCGGGGGATGCGCCGCATGTGGCCGAGATGGAGCGCTATCTCATCTCCAAGGGCGCTTATGACGTCTTTAAACAAGCCTTCAAGGCTGCGAACGGCAACGACTGGGAGCACGAACGTGACGCGGTGGATTTTCTGCGCGACGATGTGATTGCCGGGCTCAGCCAAGCGTTGGATATGTCGCCGGAGTCGGCAGCGAAATGGTTCGATAACGCGCGCGAATCCTACAAGATCAACATTGAGGGGTTTGCCGCCCTGGTGCGCAAATACTTGGACGCGAAGGGACCCAAGCATCGTATCGTCTTTTTGGTCGATGAAGTGGGGCAGTTCATCGGAAAGAACACCCAATTGATGCTGAACTTGCAGACGATCGTCGAAGAGCTCGGGACGGAGTGCAAGGGGCGGGCGTGGGTGATCGTCACAAGCCAAGAGGACATCGACGCGACCTTGGGTGAAGCCAATCAGGCGCGAACCAATGACTTCTCGAAAATTACCGGTCGCTTTCACACGCGACTGTCCCTGTCCAGCTCGAACACGGACGAGGTCATTTCGCATCGCTTGCTCGAAAAGAAGCCGGAAGCGCGGGCCGAGCTTGAGGCGCTCTGGAAGGAGAAGGGCGACATCATCAATAACCAGGTCTCGTTTGCCGATCATGCGGTGGCCTTTAGGCGCTTTCGCGATGCTGCGGACTTCGCCACTCACTATCCATTCGCCCCTTACCAATTTCAGTTGCTGCAAAAAGTCTTCGAGTCGATACGCAAGGTTGGGGCAACGGGACGGCACTTGGCTCGGGGCGAGCGCTCAATGCTCGACGCGTTTCAAACGGCGGCCAACCGCAACCGCGATGAAGAGACGGATGCACTTGTGCCTCTCTACGACTTCTATCCCGCAATCGAGAGCTTCCTGGATTCCTCGGTCAAGCGCGCTATCGATCAAGCAGAGTCCAATCCGGCGCTCGAGAAGTTCGACGGGAAGCTTCTTCGAACGTTGTTCTTGATCCGCTACGCGGACGCGGTGAAGGGCACAATCGACAACCTCGCGACGCTTTGCTTGAATCGCGTCGACGCGGACAAGCTTGCGTTCAAGCGGGACATTGAGGCTTCGCTTTTGCGGTTGGAGCGGCAAAACCTGGTGAGCCGAAACGGCGACCTGTGGTTTTTCCTGACCAACGAAGAGCGTGACGTCTCACAAGAGGTCAAGTCCGTCAACGTCTCGGAAGCAGAAATCTCTCGGCTGGTTGCCGAGCTCGTGTTTGACGAGATTCTTGCGGGTCAAACGAAGGTTCGACATCGCGAAACGAAGAGCGATTACGAGTTCAACCGGCTGCTCGATAGCGTTCCTTATAAGTTGGCAAATGCCGCGCTCACCTTCGAGGTGATTTCTCCCGTAGGGGTCGACTACGAGATGATGCACGAGGCGCGGTGCATCGGACGGAGCGCTGAGGGCTCCGGTCGGGCTTTGCTGCGCATGAGCAACGACCCTCGGGTCTATGTCGAGCTCAAAACGTATTTGCAGATCGAGAAATACATCGCGCCGAAGGCGGACACGGCGACGGCTTCGCTCAAACGAATTCTCTACGAGCGAAAGGACGAGAACCGTGACCGGCGAGCGCGCCTCCTCGTGCAATTGACGGACATGATGAGCACGGGCGACTTCTATGCGTTGGGGCAGCGACTGTCGGTCAAGCCGCAGTCGCCGCCGGCTGTGCTCGACGAAATGCTGAACTATTTGGTTTCCAACACTTATTCGAAGCTCAGCTACATCAAGGTTCGTCAAACCGATCCGATCGCGGAAATTCGCGCGATTCTCACGGCCGACACGGTTGGCCAGCAACGCATGGCGCTGGGCGGCGAGGACGGCAATGCCTTGGCGTTGGCGGAAATGCGTCAATACCTCGACGTGGTCGCTAAGAGCAGCCGCGTGCTCCTCTCCGACGTCATCGACCGCTTCTCGGGGGTGCCTTGGGGGTGGAAGCCGGAGTGGGAAATTGTCCTGCTCGTGGCTCGACTGTTCATGGCGGGCGAGATCAAGCTCGTGATGGAGGGAGCTGATTTAGACTCCTTGGGGGCGATCGAGCCACTGACGAAAGCGGCCCGCTTTAAAACCGTCTCGATCCTGAAGCGCAAGACGTCGGATGCTCTGACGCGCACCGCCGCGCGTGAGTTGCATCGCGACATGTTTGCGACCATGCCGCCGGAGGAGGAAGACGCGCTCGTCGCGGAGTTCCGCAGCCATCTGACCCAGCTTAAAACGGACCTCGAGCGAGCGAGGGGCAAAGCCGAGCACAAGGATTACCCTGGCGGCACGCAGATTGTGCGGGCATTGATCGCGATCGATCGACAACTCGCGCTGCGCGACCCCTTCGAATTTTTGGACGCGCTCGTGCAGGCTCGCAATGACTGGCAAGATCTGGCCGACGACGTGCATGACGTGCTTGGGTTCTACAAGAACCAGGTTCCCGTCTGGTCTCGCCTGCTCGATGCCCTTGCGAGCTTTTCCGACAACAAGGAGGCATTGCTCAACGTGCCGGAGGCGGCCGCCGCTCTCTCAGAATTGGAGATGATCCACTGCAACCCCGAGCCATACGGGATGATCAGTCGGATTGAAGGGTTGGTTGCGGCGGTGGAGAAGGTGAACGATGCGATCGCGGGCGAGCGGCGTGAGCGCGCGCTTCGCTCGATTGACGAGAAGATTGGCGAGGCGCAGCAGGCACTCGATGCCGCCCAGGCGGACCCGAGTCTGCGCAATGCGGCGCTCAGTCCGCTTCAATCGTTGAAGGCCCAGTTGGCGGGTTTGGTCAGCATTCCGCGCATTCTCTTTTTGCAGGGGCGAGCCGGCGATCTTCTCGACGAAGCGATGGACAAGATCGCGCGCGCAGCCAAGTTCAACGAGACAAGCAAGGCTGCGGTCAAGCCGCTGGCTGATGGCGCACCAGAGGAGGGAAGTGACAAAACGAATGGCGCGAATGGGGCCAGCGCGGCTGTTTCGCTGCGTCCGATCAAAGTTGTGCGTCCTAGCGAGCTGAGCGGCAAAACCTACCTCGAAAGCCCAGACGACGTTGAGAAATTTATTGAAAGCCTCCGCCATGAGCTCCTCTCGGCCATCGCGGCGGGCCACCGCGCGCGTTTGCAGTAACGCCTGGATGCGAGGCTCAACTACCACATGAACAAAGCAAATCTCAAAGCCTATGCGCCTCAGGCGCGCCGCGATTTTCTCTCCGCCGTCACTGCGCGGGCGAATCTATTGGGTATCTCGGCGGCGGGCGCTGCGCCAGCCAGCGTGCGCGGCGACTTGGTCATCATCGAGGGGCGCGAGTGGCCCGCGAAGGTCAATGCGCAACGCGAGAAGCTTCTGCGGCATATTGAGCGTCGCGGCTTCGAGCAAGCAATGGAAGAAGTGGCCTACACCTGGTTCAATCGATTCGCCGCCTTGCGCTTCATGGAGCTCCACGGATACCTCGATCATGGCTGGCGCGTGCTGTCGAGCCGGGATGGCGGGGGGCCCGAAATTCTGCGCAATGCCAGCGACGTGTCGCTGCCCGGGCTGAACAAGCAAACGGCACGCGAGATGCAATTGGCTGGCACACAGGACAACGAGCTCTACAAGCTGTTGCTGGTGGCGCAGTGTAATGACTTGTCGCGATCGATGCCGTTTTTGTTCGAACGCATCGACGACGAGACCGAGCTCTTGCTGCCCGAAAATTTGCTGCGCACCGATTCGATCGTGGCAAAGCTCGTGGAGAGCGTCCCTGAAGAGGATTGGGGGCAGATTGAAGCCGTTGGCTGGCTCTATCAGTTCTACATCAGCGAGAAGAAAGATCAGGTTATCGGCAAGGTGGTGAAGAATGAGGACATCCCGGCCGCAACCCAGTTGTTCACACCCAACTGGATTGTCAAATACCTGGCGCAAAACACGTTGGGGCGCCTATGGGCGGCGGCGAACCCGACCTCAAGCTCGCGGGCCGAGTGGGCGTTTTTGATGGATCCGCCGCAGCAGGCAGAGGAAGTCCAAGCTAGCGTCGACGCTCTGGTGGCTGCGCGCGTTGCCGAAGACGGCGGGCGGCTCAATCCGGAGACCATCAAGTTCATCGATCCCGCGTGTGGGTCGGGGCATATCTTGGTCGAGGCCTATGACCTGTTCAAGGCGATTTATTTAGAGCGCGGATACCGCCCGAGAGACATTCCTCGGCTTATTTTGGAAAAGAACCTCCACGGGATCGATATTGACGATCGCGCAGCCCAGCTGGCGGGCTTCGCGCTCTTGATGAAGGCTCGAGCGGACGACCGTCGACTCTTAGAGAACCCACCACAGCTCAACGTTTTGGCGCTGCACGAAAGCGGTGCACTGGACGTGAATGAGAGCGCCACCCATCTTGCGCCCTTTGGGATTTCAAAGCTGGAAATCGTTGAGATTTCGCGCCTGTTTTTAGGCGCGAAAGTGCATGGCTCCTTGATTCAAATCCCCAGTGAGCTGCATGCCCGATTGGGATCCGTTGCAGCAGGTCTGGGCAAGGCAATGGACAGCGGAGACCTCTATGCGAAGGCATATGCTGAAGATCTCTTACCGCTCATGCGACAAGCGCTCATTCTCGGCAACCGATTCGATGTCGTTGTTGCGAATCCACCATACATGGGGGCGCGCTATTACAGCGGGCAGCTCAAGAAGTTTGTTGAAGCCCACTACAAGGACGCAAAGGGTGACCTTTATGCCTGTTTTATCGCCCGTAACGTGGCCTTCGCGGCACCGGGCGGCGCGGTTGGCATGATTACCATTCCAAATTGGATGTTCTTGTCCACGTTTGAGGGTTTTCGAAGTTGGTTCTTCGACAATGTGGCTATCGAGACCTTTTCGCACAACGGACGTGGGGTGTTTGGGTCGGATTTTGGCAGTTGTGCTTTCACGTTCCGAACGGAGCAGCAGCCCGGCTATCGAGGCGCCTACAAACGCCTTTTCGACAAGCAAGGGAGCGTCGCTTCGAATGGCGAATTGGAGCAAGCGTTCCACACCGCGAAAACGTTTGAGGCCTCCACCGTTGATTTTCGCAAGATCCCGGGCAGTCCCGTTGCCTATTGGATAAGCGACAAGATTCGCAACATCTTCTCGGATAATCCCTCCATGGGCGAATTCGTTGACGCCAGGCAAAGCTTAGCCACGGCGGACAACGATCGCTTTCTGAGGATGTGGCAAGAGGTGAGCTTTGATCGGATCGGTTTCGGAGTCAAGTCGCGCGCCGAAGCAGCTACGTCCGGTAAAAGATGGTTCCCACATCAGAAGGGCGGTGATTTCAAGAAGTGGTATGGAAACCGTGAGTGGGTGGTTAACTGGGAAAACGACGGTGAAGAGATCCGAAACTTTAAGGACGAGAACGGCAAGGTCAAGTCTCGTCCGCAGGGCACGGATTATTACTTTAAGGAGTGCGTAAGCTGGTCTGACGTCACGTCGGCCTCAAATGCCTTTCGCTACGATGGGGTTGGGTTTATACCAAACGTTATCGCACCGGCCATCTTCAAGAAGGATGCCGATTTGCGGTTGTTTTTGCTTATGGGGAATAACGTTTTCTATAACTTTGTGAGTAAGGTGCTCAATCCGACAATTCATTTTCATGTTGGCTATTTTTCCACGCTACCATTCCCAAGGAAACTTGCGGCTATGGATCTTTCTGCGGCGGACGAGTTGATCTCGATCGCTCGCTCTGATTGGGATTCACGCGAAGTGTCGTGGGATTTCGCTGCTTCGCCGCTCGTGAGGAAAAGCCTTGAAGCGAGGACGTTACGAGAGGCTTGGCAAAAATATGCTGCGAATCAGCAGCGAGCGATTGCTCGCACAAAGGAGCTTGAAGAGCTAAACAATGAATTATTTGTAGATGCTTATTCATTGAGGGGTGAACTTCCGACTGAAGTGCCGGAAGAACAGATAACCCTGTCACGCGCAGATCCAGCCGAGAACTGTCGAGAATTTGTGTCCTATGCCGTCGGTTGCATGATGGGGCGATATAGCTTGGGCCGCGATGGGCTGGTGTATGCAGGTGCAGGGAATTCCGGATTCCAACCCGAGCGCTATGAAGCTTTTTCTGCCGACGCGGATGGCATTGTGCCGGCCACTGATATGCCTTGGTTTGAAGACGATTGTGCGCAACGAATCAAGGAATTTGTTTCGATAATATGGGACAGCGATTCCGTTTCGGAAAATATGGACTGGCTATCGAAACATCTCGGCCAGAAGGCTGAGGAGTCGGCGGACGAAACAGTCAGACGGTATTTGGCTGATGAGTTCTACAAGGATCACGTGCAACTGTATAAGCGGCGCCCAATCTACTGGCTATTTTCTAGTGGCCGGCAGGGAGCCTTTAGGGCGCTTGTTTACATGCACCGCTATAATGAAGGGACGCTTTCTCGATTGAGATCCGAGTATGTTGTTCCCCTGTTCTCACGGCTAACGGCTCGATTGGAAATGCTCGAGAGGGACGCGGTAGCCGCAGCATCTACCGCTGTGCGCAACAGGATTCAAAAGCAGATCGACGTGTTGCGGAAGAAACAGACGGAGTTGCTGGCCTATGACGAAAAGCTGCGCCACTACGCCGACATGCGCATAACGATCGACTTGGATGACGGCGTTAAGACCAACTACGCGAAGTTTGGTGATTTGGTCGCGGATGTCAAACTGATCTCCGGTGCCAGTGATGAGTAGCGGACAATTGGCATTCTTCCCGGCGCTGGCCCGGCTCTTTGCCGAGGGGCATTCGCTCGTATTCTGGAACGACACGGACGGGGAGTTCGCCGCGCACGTCGATGAGCTCGATTTGCCTGGCGTTCGCGTGGTCCGGCTCGACCAAGCGTCGGCGTTGCAGGCGAAGATTGCGATCGAACGCGAACGTGGCGCGCAATGGCTCTTTTACGCGCCGTTTGCGGAGCCGGCGCCCTCGGCCGATTGGTTGTTGGACGCCCGATTGCGGGGCAAGGCCTTTAGAGCGGACACCGCCTCCATGCAGTTGGACGAGCTCGGCCTCACCACGCAGGCGCTTCGCGGCCATCTGAAACGGCGCGCAAAGTTTCTGCGCGCTCGTGATCGCCTGGATCGATTGAAGCGTTGGACGGAGCCAGCCGACGCGGCGGACGACCTTGATCGCAAAATGCTCGCTGTGGCCGTTCGCGCCGAGACGCCGGAGACGTCGAGCATCTTTCTGAAAGTGTTTGCGAGCCTCGCGAACGAAGGGGGCGACTTGGACGCCACCCCCAGGGCGCTTGCAGAAATTGAATCGAACGAGCTGTCGGACGCGTTTTGGGCGCTGACGGAGCGGGAGTTCGGATACCGGGAGGCGACGCCCGACGCGCACAGCCTGCGAAGCCTTCTCTACGCGATTTTCGCGACTGATTTTTGCAACAACGTCCATTCAACTCCGGCGCCGTTGCAGCATTTGCTTATTCGCGAACGCGCCCTTGCGGCCCATTCGACGGTCTTTGCGAACCGCTGGCGCTCGGACATGGCCAACTATGGAAGCTACGACGCTCTTTCGGCGATCGTCTCCGATGACCTGCGGGTGGTGGATCTGATTCGCCCGATGGGCGCCGAAGATCTGATCGACTCGATGACGTTCGAAGATGTCGAAAAGCGCGTCATTGCGGATCTCAAGTCGCGCATCATCGCGGGCGGCGGCGCGAACATGGACTCCGTTCGCGCGCTCATTGCCCGGCGGCGCGACGGCCACTGGGCCAACCCTCTGCTGGCGGGCGCGAACGACTCGACGCGAGCGCTTGCGGCGAGCTACGACGCGTTGGAAGCGGCCGCCGGCTTCTTCGAGTTGCAGGCGGCGCATGCCGCAGGGTTCAGCTTCCCCGATGCGTCGACCGCTTTTCGCGCCTACCGGTCCGATATTTTCCGGTTCGACCAGCTGTATCGGTGGTTTATGCGAGCGACGGAATCAGTCGAGCCGATGGGGTGGGCGCTCCTGCACGAGCTGCGCGATCGGATGGAGGACGCCTATTCGGGGTGGTTCATTGGGCAGTTGGCATCAGCCTGGGCGTCAGTGATTGAAGGCGATGGTGGCTTGCTGAACACCTGGACGCTGCCCGACGTGGTCAATCAGCAGGCGTTTTATTCTCGGATGGTCCAGCCCGAATTCGACAACGCCAAGCGGGTCTTTGTGATCATTTCCGACGCGTTCCGCTACGAGGCGGCCGAGGAGCTCACGCGCGACCTCAATTCGCGCAATCGAGTGAAGGCGCGACTCGACGCGATGCTCGGCGTGTTGCCGAGCTACACAACGCTTGGGATGGCGAGTCTCTTGCCGCACGAACGCCTGGCCTACAAGTCGAATGCCAACTTGGACGTGATGGTGGACGCGAAGCCGTCGGCCACGCTCGAACAGCGCTCGGCCATTCTCGCGCAGCACGACGGCGTGGCCATTGGCCGCGACGAACTGATGGAGAAAGGCAAAGAGCGCGGTCGCGAGTTCGTCAAGCCGCACCGGCTGGTCTACATTTACCATGATCGCATCGACGCGATCGGCGACAAGCGCGCGACCGAGACGAAGGCCTTTGAGGCGACGGCTCAGACGATCAAAGAACTGGCCGACACGGTCAACTTCATCGTCAATAGCCTCAATGGTTCGACGGTGCTCGTGACAGCGGACCATGGCTTTTTGTATCAGGAGTCGGCGCTCGAAGAGGCGGACCGCTCCGTGCTTGGTGCCGAACCCGAGGGCGCCATCAAGTCGAAGAAGCGCTACATTCTCGGCCGCG
The DNA here is from genome assembly GCF_024206475.1 of Paraburkholderia sp. CNPSo 3274. Taxonomy (GTDB): domain Bacteria; phylum Pseudomonadota; class Gammaproteobacteria; order Burkholderiales; family Burkholderiaceae; genus Paraburkholderia. The sequence goes on along the minus strand of NZ_JAMBPR010000008.1, from coordinate 37,900 downwards.
GCATGGGGAGCACGCCCAAGGCATGGTGCGGTTCCACCGAGCGGACGGCCGGCACGGACTCGGGTGAGGGGAGCATCGACTTTTGGGCGCCGAAAGCCGCCGGGCGTTTTCACTTTTCAGGTGGCGCTCGGTTTGTGCACGGCAGCGCGATGCCGCAGGAGATCGCCGTTCCGGTCGTTGTGGTCAAGGAAAGCGAGTCCGAGAAGGTCCGCACGAAGTCAGTGGAAGTGAGTCCTCTGGGGTCGAGCAACCGTGTGGTGACGAACAAACAGCGTTTCGAGTTCATTCAAAATGAGGCCATCTCGGAGCGCGTGCTGCCTGTCACGTTAATATTCTCTATTCGAGACGGCGACACGCCGGTGAGCGACGAGCAGACGATCACGTTCGACAGCGCCTCGCCGCTGCTCGACGAGCGCAAGCGCTCGGTGATGCTCACGATCCAGGCCGGCTCGCACGATCGGACGAAAGACTACTTTCTCGTGGCGCGCGACGCGAAGACGAAAGCCGAGGCGTGGCGCGTGCCGGTGCGGATTGACTTGGCGTTCAGCAACGATTTTTAGAGAGAGCAATGGCAGAACCAAGCTCACAGCCCCTGGTGGACAAGGCGACCGTGGATACGGTTGGCGATCGCTCGCTCGACACCTTGCTGAACGCGAACTTCGCGGGGCGGGTGGTGCGCAAGGACCTCACGAAGCTGATTAAAGAGGGTGCGAACGTCCCGGTCTACGTGCTCGAATACCTGTTGGGAATGTATTGCGCCTCCGACGATCCGGAGACGATTCGCGTTGGGCTCGACGGCGTCAAGCGCATCCTGGCCGAGAACTACGTGCGGCCCGACGAGGCCGAGAAGGTCAAGAGCAGGATTCGCGAGCTCGGGTCGTTCAAGGTGATCGACAAGGTCACCGTGAAGCTCAACGAAAGCCGCGACGCGTACGAGGCGCTGCTCTCGAACCTCGGCATCAAGAACGCGGAGGTGCCGGATCACTACGTTCGCCAATACGAGAAACTGCTCGTCGGCGGGATCTGGTGCATCGTGACGCTGCGCTACTACTTTGAGGAAAATCAGAGGTCGTCGCCGTTCGCCGTGGCTGACTTGAAGCCAATTCAAATGCCCAGCCTCGACATGGAGGAGTTGTTTTCGGCGAGGAAGAACTTCACGGAAGAGCAATGGATCGACACGTTGCTGCGCTCGACGGGGATGGAGCCCACATGCTTCAAGGAGCGGGTCAAATGGCACCTCCTGGCCCGCATGGTCCCTCTGGTGGAAAACAACTACAACCTTTGCGAGCTCGGGCCGCGTGGCACGGGGAAAAGCCACATCTACAAGGAAATCAGCCCGAATTCGATCCTCGTCTCTGGCGGGCAGACCACAGTGGCCAACTTGTTCTACAACATGAGCGCCCGCAAAGTCGGGCTGGTGGGGTTATGGGACGTCGTGGCCTTCGACGAGGTCGCGGGCATCAGCTTCAAAGACCAAGACGGCGTCCAGATCATGAAGGACTACATGGCCTCCGGTTCGTTCAGCCGAGGCCGCGATTCGGTCAACGCGAGCGCGTCCATGGTCTTCGTGGGCAACATCAATCAAAGCATCGAGTCGCTAGTTAAGACGAGCCATCTGCTCGCGCCGTTCCCGGATGCAATGATTGACTCCGCCTTCTTCGACCGCTTTCATGCGTATGTGCCCGGTTGGGAAATCCCCAAGATGCGGCCGGAGTTTTTCACGAACCAATACGGGTTGATTGTCGATTACTTGGCGGAGTGGGTGCGCGAAATGCGCAAGCGAAGCTTTGCCGACGCGATCGACAAGTGGTTCAAGCTCGGCAACAACCTTAATCAGCGCGACACCATTGCCGTCCGTCGCACGGTCTCGGGCCTGCTCAAACTGATTTGCCCCAATGGCGAATACGAGAAGGAGACGGTGCGCCGCTGTCTCGAATACGCCTTGGAGACGCGTCGACGGGTCAAGGAGCAGTTGAAAAAGATCGGCGGCATGGAGTTCTACGACGTTCACTTCTCCTACATCGATCTCGAGGACATGCAGGAGCGGTTTGTCGCTGTGCCCGAGCAGACCGGCGGCGGCATCATTCCGGAGGGGCGCCTGCAACCTGGCGTGTTGCACACCATCGCCATGGCCCAGGCCGAAATGCCCGGAGTCTACCGAATGGAGGTTCAGGCGTTGGCCGGCAGTGGAAAGCTATCAGTGTCTGGCTCGCTGTCGCGAGAGCATGTTCGCGTGGCGTTCGACTACTTCAAAGCCAACGCCAACCGTGTCAGCGTCTCGATTCATCCGACGGAACGCGACTTTCACCTGCACCTAGTCGAGCTCCAAAACGCGGGCGCCCCGGACGCGGTGACGCTCGCGAGCTTCATTGCGTTTTGCTCGGCGGCGCTCGCCAAGCCACTGCAGAGCCAGTTGGCGGTGATGGGCGACATGACCTTGGGCGGCACGATCGCCCAGGCGCGAAATCTTGCAGAGAGCCTGCAAGTAGCATTCGATGCCGGCGCAAAGCGGATCTTGCTGCCGATGTCCAGCGTGACCGACATCCCATCGGTCCCCGGAGAGCTATTTGCGAAGTTCCAAACAAGCTTTTACTCGGACCCCGTCGATGCGGTTTTCAAGGCGCTAGGCGTCGAGTGAATCATTCAGCTGCCTCCTGATCTTTCCGACGATGCCCGGAGTCAGGAGCCCGGCGCGCTGCTGCCGTAATCCATGCCGTGTGTCGACACGACGGATGGAAGGCACTATGCCGGGAAAGCATGAGTTCGGCAGCCAATTGCAGTTGGGGGCACTTTTGGGGGCATCCGTTCTTTGGAGTTCGGTCGATCATTCGGTGTATTGTGGTCGGGAGTTCGATCCTCAACTTTGCAAGTGCGCCGAACAATCCGGGGAGCACCTTTTGGCGAAAACGTGTATGCGCAGATGTTCGCTTGATCCTAGAGTTGCCGCGTAGGCGGCGGGAATTCAACCCACCGCCTAACACTTGGCGCTATTTGAGCGACGACGATTGCAGAAGGCGCCGATATCCGCCGTTGTTAGCTTGACAGCTAGGGCCGGCCGCTTGCGCGCAGGTGAACGCTCTACATGGCATTACTTACGCGACTCAAACTCGATCCGGGCTTGCTCTAACATCCACGCCTCAATTTTGTCATGCCACATTCGCAGAAGATCAAGAGGGCGGCGTCGGTAATGTTTCTCGGCGATTGCCGAGGGCTTATGTCCTTGGATTTGGGCGACGACGCCAACAGGAACCTCGACCCACTCTGAAAGCGTACCGAACGATCGGCGCAGACCGTGGAGCGAGACATGTGGCAAGCCTGTCGGCGCCAACGCGCGATTATGCGCATGACGCGGCTCTGCAATCTTCCCATCTGACGCAGTCTTGCTGGCGAATACCCACTCGGACGGCTCCCACTCCTCGCCCCGTTGTGTGAGACGCGCGCGCTGGCGTTTGTTAGGACAGGTTTCGTTCAGTCGCTTTAGATTCAGCAATAGGCTCGCCAAATACGGAGTGAGCGGAATAGTTCGACCGCCGGTACCTTCGACTTTGTCGTTCATCGTCAGACTCCGCCACCGAAAGTCCACGTCACCCCAGCGCAATGCGGCTAGCTCTTCCCGCCGGGCTCCCGTGATCAGAAGGCCTTGAAGGTATGCGCTGATGACTGGATTCGCGATGCCACGTACCGCGCTAAACCAAACGGACAGCTGTTCTCGCTGCAGGCAGTCGTCCTTCGCGGCGCTGCGAGGGAGGATGCCCTTGACCTTGGGCGATGCGTAGGTGTCGTGCGGGATGATGCCTGCGTACGTCTCGTGTGTGTCACACCAGCGAATGAAGGCTTTAAAAAGACCGAAGGCGTGAGCCGCATTTGTCGGTCCTCGCGGGATTTCGCCCTCGAGCCATTTGGCCATGCTCGTGGCTGTGATTTCCGACATCTTGCGCTTCATGAGGGGCGCCAACGGGCCCCGTACCTTTTCTTTGCCGCCGCGTTTGGCGATGCCGCCGCCCGGCGAGGAAAGGTTTATGTGGTCGATGATGTACCTTTCCGATCGAGGTTTTTTCGTCTTCGGGGAAATCTTCGTGCGAAGGTGCTCGAGGTACTGTTTCCATGCTTCGCCGACCGTCACGTCTTGACGTTTCTTGGCTGTCTGCCGCGCTTCGTGCGCTGCCTTCTGCTCGGCCTCATGTTCCCGCGGATCGATGCCGCTGTCGATTAGCGTCTGGAGGCTTCGCGCTCGTTCCTGCGCTCGATCGATCGTCCAACTCCTCGGGTCGCCGATCGTGATCCGTACGGTCGAACCATGCATCTTGCTTTGGAAAATGTAAGACTTCGCTCCGGCAACCGTGGCCCGCAAGCCGAGCCCGGGAGTCTTGCTGTCCCAAAGAAACGACTGCTCTATGAGGTTTCCCTTTTCGGTGAATCTGCCGGGTTCGCAGCGATGCGCTTCCACACGAGCCGCCGTGAAATTGACCTTCGCCATCCAACCTCCTCGTTGTGTGGGCGGCGTGTAACCGACCATGTAACCCGCCATGTAACCAAATTATGAGGCAGTGGAGGTATATCGATCAACGCCAATGTGCAGTTGATCGGAGAATTTTCCTTGTAATACAATGGATTATGAATTGTGCTCAATCTCAATCCATCTCAAGAAATGTCGACTTGTTCGTATTCGCAATGCGAAGGTCGGGAGTTCGATCCTCCTCCGCGCTTCGTGCGACAGCGTGAATGGTGACGGCACGCTTAATGGAGGACCTCCGTCGAAGCCATTCCGCCACACCCGAAAGAGTGGCGAACCCCGTCGTGCAACCCGACGGAATTAACGAATATCAATCCGCATACACCAGCCGGTGTCCTCCGGATCATAGGCAGCGTGTAGCCCTATTTTTTCAGACGTATCCGATTTCATCTCCACGTTTTCGGCCTGACGATCATTTGATCGGGCGAAACATTTCGCCCGTCTAGACACCGGTCGCAAAGCCGGGCCGGCCGTTTTCGCCAACATCGTGGAGCCACGGAAATGTCGGAACAGGAAAAACGCAATGGCACGTTGTACACATTCGCAACCATCGGCGCACGCACCGAGCGCGGCGGCTACATCACGCACGCGAGTTCAGGTCTTGTCATTTGCGGATTTAGAGCCGCACTAGTGTCAGATGTCGTCACCTATAACGATGGTAGCGAAGCGGCAATCATCGACGGTGCGGGCGCGTTGTTTGTCGATGACGGAAAGTCCGCCGCGCTGGTCGGCAGTCACCTCAGCAACGGCGATCGCATCGTGTTCACACCATGGGAGGATGAAATATCCGGCCTGTTTGTTCCCGAAGGTGAAAAGCCCGCAGGCCTATTCGATCCGTTCTACTTGCCGCCGTCGCCCAAGCCATGCTGGCGGTTCGCGCTATACGGCTCCGCCACCGCACGCGGCGGGGTCCTGCGCGAGCCCGGAGGCAAATGGCGCAGCAATGGCGAAGACATAAGGATCGCGCAAATCGGCGATCTGATTTGTTATCCGGACGCTACCACCGCACGCATTACGAGCGGCCTCGTTCTTAGAGAAAATCGCGGGTTTGCACAACTCGCCTACGTCGGCAGCACGCTCGATAACGGCGGCACCATCACGCATAGCCCCGAGCGCGACGGCGGCGCCCATCCCGACACCTACGAACCCGTGACGGAAGCCCTGATCAAGCGCGAGAGTGAACGCGCATGATTCGCTATTTTCTCGCGAGGGGAGACCGCGCGGGGAGCGCGGTGATTACTCAGGGGCTAGATGACTGCACCTGTTCCAATCCGCCGCCAAGCGTTCAGATCGCGACGCTTGGTATGTCGACGTACTGTTCCGCGTGCAAACAGGAAGGCTACATTGCTCCACGCGGGCCGCGCTGGCCGGGCACTGCATCAAACGGAAAGCCGTGGGCACTTAGCGGCGATATCAACATATGCGGTTGCGAACCGTCGCCCGTGTTCTACGCGGAGCGCGGAATGAGCATGACGTTCACCGGGGAACAAGCGGCGGCACTGACTGGCAAAGGCTCTGTCCGCACATCGAGCGCCGCCACATCGATATTGGATTGCGACGAACAGGTGCGCGCGGTTATGGCTCGTGCCTCGCTCGCCGGGTATCCCTACTACATCGAAACGGACTCCGGCGGCGCGTACAGCGGCCGCGTTGATTCGAGCGGGCTTCTTCCCCGCATCGCTACCAGGGAAGCAGAGCGGTACACGGTCTATTGGGGCGACGAAGCACTGGCGAAACAGGCAGATCGAGACGGGTAAGCGGAAGGAGTCGCGATGAGCATCTACTATGCGGTACGCGAAGGCGATCTGCTCGACCACGGCTGCGATACCTACACGATTCATGGTGCGACGAAGCCCTGAGATACGAGGAGTGGAAGTAATGCCGAATAAGAAAACACACGTACAGACGAATTCGACGCCGGGATCGATAAAGGAGGTGCAGCTGAGGGCCGTCTCATTCCAAGAGCTTTGGTCAGCGTATCCGGATGAGGAAGATCCATTCCGCGATTCAAAGACCGGCGAGGTGCCGCCATATGCCGACAATCAATGTGCGATTCGACTAAGCATTACGTTGCACAATGTAGGTGTTGAGATGAAGTCCTTCCTCGGCGAAGGACAGATCCGCATCGATGGCAAGCGTACGGCGCTACGTGCTAGCGAAATGGCGCACTGGCTAAAGCTGAAACCCTTCGCCGGTCTTCCGACGCCGGAGGACATCACGCGGAGCGACTGGCAAGAAAAAATTCGGGGCCGTACGGGGATTGTATTTTTTTCGGTATATTGGGCGCGTAAAACTGACAAGAATGGTCGAACAACGGGAGATCATATTGATCTATGGAACGGGAAAAAGCTGACGTCCCCAGGTATGGAGGGTCGTGTGAATTCCTTCATGCGCTTTACCCTGGGTGTATCTTCCGCGTGGTATGCAGACTTGGGAAAGGCTAAGCAAATTCTCTTTTGGGAAATCAAGTGAAGCGTGTCGCCCTATCGATCGTTTACCTGTCTGTCGGACTTCTATTGTCATGGCAGTCAGCGTTGTGGTTCAGTAAATTGTCGCGGCAACTATCACTGCCACTATTTAGTACCAGTTGGCACGAGTGTTGGGATATCGAGCACTGCAACGTGTCGGCTTGGGGCTACATAGCTATTGCCGCATTCGTTGTTGGGCCTGGCTTGCTATGGGCTATCGCTGGATTCAAAGAAGCTAATGCCGTTGCATCCTCACGCGTCACCTCGATAGCCCTGCGCGCCACTTTCACGGTCCTTTATTACTTTGGTTTTTACGCCGCGGTGTGGCCTTGACAGTGACACAGTTCGTCAGTTGATCATGGCTTGGAGGCAAAAGATATCTTCTTTTGGGGGGGCAATTGACAAGGTGTCTCGTTAGCCTTGTGGGGTTCTTCTCTGGATTCGCCTTAACGTGGGTGTGTCTACATGTCTTGAAGTATTTCCATTGGACTATGCACCCGAATGCTGTGGCTACCGGTTGCCACGAACTCGGAAAATGCGCTGCCCCTTGGTGGGTCTCGCCCTTTCTCATCACCTATCTACTGGCACCAGCGATTTCTCTTGCCATTCTCAATGCAGTAGCGTGGAAGAGATGGCCCGCACGCAAATGGACAGGTGGGACCTGCATTGTGATGGTGATGTCGATCACACTGTATGCGTTGGATTTCGTCGCGTAACCAGCATCGCCGGTGTTGACCTCTGCGCTTCAGGCAACCTGCCCAGTAGAGGGCGAGCCGTGCAGTAACGGGAACCGTACGCACAATGTGCTTTCATTCAAGAGCGGATCTGCGATCTGACGCACATCATCGATCTGTCTTGAGTCAAACAAATATAAAAAGAAAATTTTGATAAGCGAAATCCAGTATTTCGCACTCCTATTCTCTATAGAATGACCTAACCAATCATCCTTATATATTCGGCGTTGGCTATTACGCTCGTCCGCGAGGCCCGAACATGAAAGATGAACAATTCTTCCGCGAACTCGGGGAGCGCATTGCCAGCGCGCGCAAAGCGCACGGCCTGACCCAACAGCAATTGGCCGAAGCACTCGGCATCGCCCAGCAAACGCTTGCTCATTACGAAGGTGGGCGTTCGCGCGTTCCAGCGTCCATGTTGCCCACGCTAGCGGAGCTGTTGATGTTCACTGCCGATGAGTTGTTGGGCAAGCCGCTCGGCGTGCCGGTGGCCGGGTACAGATCAATGTCTGTCCTACAACGTCAGATCGCCGCAATCGAACAACTCCCCAAGCCCAAACAGCAGTTTGTCTCACAAATGTTGGAAACCGTGCTAGCACAGGCACGGAAGTAGAAGGAGTCTCAATGCAGTAAGCGAAGCGCGGGCCATGAGTGTTACCAGCACTCACAGCCCGCTGACCAAAACCAACTCAACACAGGAGTTGACCATGGCTGACGCCAATCTTAATGCATCGCACGCACATCCCGAGCGCCGCGTAACCATCCAGGAGTCCTGGCGGTACCGCAGGTCCAGCTCGCGGGCAAGAAATGACCCGCCGCTTTACCCCTGGCTCAAGCTATCCGGCCGATGGCTCGAAGTCGCAGGCTTTGAAGCGGGCCAGCGCGTCCGAATCACTGTGGAAGACAAGAAGCTGGTGATCACCCCGGATTGATCCACCCGTCAGACCAAAGCCCGCAAGCCACAAAGAAGGCCACGAACCCACAGGGTTCGTGGCCTTCACGCCTTCTACAGCCACACTCCGCAAATCTTTTTTGAAAGACTGGATCCACAAATCCACTTGGAGTAATCTGCCCCAACGACTCAGCAACCGCAATGGCATCCTTCCGCACCGCACAAAACGGATCAAGCGCACAAAAATGCCTGCCACCAACGTCCGCAGCACTGCCGGTCTGGCCTTAACCGCCGAGGAGGAGGCCTACCGCTTCCTGCTGGAAGCGATCATCGAAGGCCGCTACGCTGCAGGGCAGCGCATCGTCGCCGAGACGGTTGCCGAAGAACTCTCAATGAGCCGCATGCCAGTGCGAGCGGCGTTAAAAAGACTGCACACAGAAGGCCTGATCATCCAGCGCCCAAACCGCGGCGCAATCGTCCGCGGCTTGACCGTGGAAGAAGTCCAGGACATCTTCGACATGCGCATCGCGCTCGAATGCCTGGCCATGCGCGTAGCCGCCCCCCGCTGCACCGAAGCGCATCTCACCAAGCTCCAACGTCTGCTGGAAGACATGGACGCCTGCGTAGGCGACACAGATACCTGGGTCCAACGCCACTGCGCGTTCCACGAATACCTGTGCGAAATCAGTGGCCGCACGCGCCTCTACCAGCAGATTCACTCGCTCTACACGCTGATCGAAGGCCCCATGCGCCTATGGATCGAGCAAGCGACCTTCAGACGCAAACGCGCGCGCGACGCCCACCAGATCCTCATCGACGCGCTGCGCACCCGCGACCCCGCGCAAGCCGAGCAGGCGCTGCGCGAGCACCTCGAATCAACCGTTCCCCAGATCATCAAGTTCCTAGAATCGCCCGCGTCACAAGCGTAACGCGTCGGCGTCCTAACTGTCGTCGTACCTCACGCAGCTCACATTCAGCCAGGAGCCTCTCGATGTCAGCAAAACAGTTCAAGCGTCTTCGTCTCGCCGCCTGTGCAGGCTTCGCGCTTCTCGCGCAGGTTGCCGGCGCTTCCGCGGCGCAGGCCGCCGATCTGGGTCTCGTGAAAGGCGGTACGCTCACCTACTGTTCGAGCATGGATGCGCCGCCGCTCGCGTCCTACGACGAGAATCAGCAGCCGCGCGGCTTCTCCGTCGATGTGGCGCATGACGTCGCAAAGCAGCTCGGCAATCTCAAGGTCGAGTGGAAGGTCATGTCGTTCAGCGGGCAAATTCCGGCGCTGCAGGCGCGTCAATGCGATCTCGTGATCGGCCAGCTCTTCGACAAGCCCGAGCGCCGCCAGATCGTCGACATCGTCGACTACATGTATTCGAGCCAGTCCATCATGGTGCCGCGCGGCAACCCGCGCCACGTGCGCTCGCTCGACGATCTTTCGGGCATGAAGGTCGCGGTACTCAACGGCACGACCATCAGCACGCTGCTCGACAAGGAGAACGAGAAGCTCAAAACTGCAGGCAAGCCGCCCATGAACATCGTTGTCTATAGTTCGGATGCCGATGCATTTCAGGCATTCCGCTTGAATCAGGTCGACGCCTACGGTACCACCGCGGAAAGCGCCGCGCATTTCCAGCAGGTCTCGGGCGACATGTTCGAGGAGGCGGTGCCGGGCTTCAATCGCATTGCGACCGGCATTGGCGCGCGCAAGGGCGAGCCGCTTTCGCCAGCGGTGGCGAAGGCCGTGGCCGATCTCGTCAAGAGCGATCGCTACGGCAAGATGCTCGCGACCTGGAAGCTCGAAAACGATCGCCTGTGAGCGCGGGGTGACGCCATGAATTTCAGTTGGGAAATCTTCCGGAAATTCCTGCTGGACCCGAGCCCGGCGTATCTGCACGGGTTGTGGCTCACGTTCTCGATCAGCGCCTGCGCGGTCGTGTTCGGTGCCACGCTCGGTCTGATCGTTGCGCTCATGCGGCTTTCGTCGAGTTTGCCCGTGCAGTATCTCGCGCGCGGCTATATCTGGGTCATGCGCGGCACGCCGTTGCTCATGCAGATCGTGTTTCTGTACACCGCGTTTGCCGCGGCGAACATTTTTCACTTTCACGATCTCGACTTCGGCATCATCTCGCTGCCCGGCAACATTCAGGCAGCCGTGCTTGCGCTCGGCATGAATTCGGCGGCCTATCAGGCGGAGATCATTCGCGCGGGTTTGAGTTCGGTGGATCGTGGGCAGTATGAAGCGTCGCGCTCGCTCGGCATGTCTTCCGTGCTGCTCATGCGCCGTGTCGTGCTGCCGCAAGCGTTCCGTGTCATCGTGCCGCCGCTCGGCAACGAGTTCAACGTCATGCTCAAGAACACCACGCTCGTGAGCGTGATCGGCGTGCCGGAACTGCTGCTCAGCACGCAGATGATCACCTCGGTGAACTTCCGCGTGTTCGAGTTGTATCTCGTGCTCGGCATCTACTTCCTCGCGCTCACGACGCTTTGGGGTTTCGTGCAGCGGCAGCTCGAAGCGCACTTCGGCCGTGGCGAGGCGAAGCCGGCTGCGAATACGCGTCTGTTCGGCGCGCAAACGATGAAACTGCTGCGGGGGCGTTGACATGAGCGTTGACATGAACGAAGCACGCGAAATCGTCATCGAGGCGTCGGACATTCACAAGTCGTTCGGCTCGACCAAGGTGCTCAACGGCATTTCGTTGAGCGTCGCGAAGGGGGAAGTGGTGGTGCTGATCGGCTCGTCGGGGTCGGGCAAGACCACGTTCATCCGCTGCCTCAATCTGCTCGAGTCGTACGACAGCGGGCGGGTGCGCGTGAACGGCCATCTGCTCGGCTTTGTCGAGCGCCCGAACGGCACGCTGGCGCGCGATTCCGCACGTCGGCTCGCCCGGCAGCGCCGCGATATCGGCATGGTGTTCCAGCGCTTCAATCTGTTTCCACACATGACGGCGCTCGAGAACGTGATCGAGGCGCCTATTCATGTGCTGAAGATGCCGCGCGAAGAGGCGATCGAGCAGGCAAAAGCGCTGATCGCCCGCGTAGGACTTGCCGATCGCGCCGACCACTATCCGTCGCAGCTTTCCGGCGGCCAGCAGCAACGCATCGCCATCGCCCGCGCACTTGCCATGCAGCCGAAAGTTCTGCTCTTCGACGAGCCCACCAGCGCGCTTGATCCGGAAACCGTGGGCGAAGTGCTGCAGGTGATGAAGGAGCTTGCGGAAGACGGCATGACGATGGTCGTCGTCACGCACGAAATGGGCTTTGCTCGCGAGGTGGCCGATCGCGTGGTCGTGCTCGACCAGGGCGAGTTGATCGAAGAGGGACCGCCCGAGCGCATCTTCACCGCGCCTTCGCATCCGCGCACGCAGACGTTCTTGAAGCGTACGTTGCGAACTGCCATGCCTGCATCTGCGTAGGTAGTAGCCGCAATGCTGCGTCACTTGAAATAACACATCGTCAGGACACCAAAGAGGAGAACGCTTCGATGCGTAACTTCGAAACGCCGGGCCGCTCGCTCGTCATGGCTCGCAACGGCATGGCGGCGACTTCGCACCCGAGCGCCACGCTCGCCGCCGTCCAGATTCTCGCCGCCGGCGGCAACGCCATGGATGCCGCGATTGCCGCGTGCGCGGTGCAGTGCGTGGTCGAACCCGGTTCGACGGGCATAGGCGGCGACTGTTTCGCGCTCTATTCGCGCGGCGGCACGGATGACGTGATCGCCTACGACGGCTCCGGCTGGGCCCCCGATGCCGCAAGCGCCGAGCGTCTGCGCGCCATGGGCGTGGAAACCATCACGCGTCACTCGCCGCACGCCGTCACGGTGCCGGGCGCGGTGGACGCATGGACCACGCTCCATCGCGATCACGGCCACTTGCCGCTGCGCGACGTACTGGCTCCGGCAATCCGCTTCGCTGAAGAAGGCTATGCGGTCGCGCCGCGCACCGCGCACGACTGGGCTGCGGAAGTGGAAACGCTTTCGCGCGACGCCGTAGCGCGCACAACCATGCTCGTGGATGGCGCTGCGCCGCGCGCGGGCACGACTCACCGTCAGCCACGCCTCGCGAACACGCTGCGCGCCATCGCCGAATCGGGCCGCGATGCGTTCTATCGCGGTGCCGTTGCGGCCGATCTCGTCGCGCAACTTCAGGCGCATGGCGGCTTGCACACACTGGAAGATTTCGCCGAATTCCGCGGCGAATACGTCACACCGATTCGCGCGAAATTCCGCGGCTACGACGTGATCGAATGCCCGCCGGCAGGGCAGGGCGTCATCGCGCTGCTGTTGCTCCGCCTGCTCGACAAATACGACGCCGAAGGCAGCCCGCTCGACCCCGACCGTCTACATCGCGAGATCGAGGCGGCGAAGCTCGCCTACGCAGTACGCGACGCCGTGCTGGGCGACCCGCGGCATGGCAGCGTCGATGTCGATCGCCTCCTTTCCGACGACTATGTGGACAGCCTGCGCAGCCGCATCGACCTCGAAAGCGTCCTGGACCCCGCCGCCGCGCTCACCCAGGTCGAGCACCGCGATACGGTCTACATCACCGTAGTCGATCGCGACCGCAACTGCGTGAGCTTCATCAATTCGTTGTTCTATCCTTTCGGCAGCGGGCTGATGGGCAAGGAATCCGGCGTGATGCTGCACAACCGCGGCATGAGCTTCTCGGTCGAGCCAGGACACCCCAACGCGATTGCGCCGCACAAGCGTCCGCTGCACACCATCATTCCCGGGATGGTCGCGTGCGACGGCCGCGTGCAGATGAGCTTCGGCGTGATGGGCGGCCACTATCAGGCCATGGGCCACGCGCACTTCCTCTCGAAGGTGCTGCATTACGGCCTCGACATGCAGGCGGCGATGGATCTGCCGCGTGTCTTTCCGCGGCCAGGCACGGGAACCGTGGAAATGGAATCGACATTGCCCGCCACCACGCGCGCGGTGCTCGCGGATCGCGGCTTTAAGCTCGTGCCTGCTGCTGGGCCGATTGGCGGTTCGCAGGCTATCCGCATCGACTGGGAGCGGGGTGTATTGACCGGCGCGTCCGATCATCGCAAGGACGGCTGCGCACTCGGGTGTTGAAGCAGCACGCGGTGAAAAGAAAGGGGCGCGAGCGCCCCTTTTTCTTTACTGGTTGATTTCGGCTTCGACGAGCTTCGCGAGCAACGCCAGCGACTCCTGCCAGCCCAGATAACACGCCTCGACCGGAATGATCTCCGGTATGCCTTCCTGCACGACAGTCATTTCCGCGCCGAAAAACACCGCGCGCAGCTCCACCGTCGTCTGCATGGTGCCGGGCAGGTGCTCATCCTCGAACACACCGGTGTATCGCAAACGCTCGTTCGGCACGAGTTCGAGATATTCGCCGCCGAACGAATGACCGTGGCCGGCCGTGAAATTCTTGAACGACATCCGGTAACGGCCGCCGACCTTCGCGTCGAGTTCATGAACGGTGCAGGTGAAGCCGTTGGGCGGCAGCCATTTCACGACCGCGCTGGCGTCGAGAAAGGCGCGATAAATGCGCTCGGGCGGCGCGCGCAGCACACGATGCAGGCGGACGGTGTTCGATGCCATGTCTAAGCTCCCAGGGTGGTGGATCGCCCTGCAATAGTAGGCCACCCGCCCGGGACCCATCGCCTAAACTTCCCAATACCGAATCAATACCGAACACCTGGCCGCATACCCATTGGCCGGATAGCCCGCAGCCGCTCACCCGCGGCACCCGGAGGTCACCATGAGCGCTCAGCCGCTTGCGATGCATCAGGTCGACTACGAAGGCTTCGAGATTCACGTTAGCGCTACGCCAACCGACGAAGGCGCGAACCGCTACACCTACACGGCTTACGTTTGCCATCCCGGCGCGAATCCAGCGAAGCCGGGCCACACGGTCACTTATCACGCGGACGGCGACGAAACCTGGCGCAGCGAGCAGGACGCCACCGAAGAGGCGGTGCATGTGGGCCGCAGCATCATCGACGGCACGCACCCCGATCTTTCCGTGCTCTCGCTCGTCACCCACGGCTTTTAGGCCCTGCGAGCGCGCCGCCTGCGCGCGCGGCCCGCGCTAAAAAGCGGGCCGCATGCGTCGCGAGAGGGAGGGAGGAAAAAGGCCCGGACCGTAGTCCGGGCAAAGCCACCGGATTTCCGGCGGCGGAGGTTTTCGTGGGCGTGCCGCTTACTTCTGCCGCGCGCGTTGCACGCGCGGCGCAGAAATGCACGGCGGGCCCGCTCTCTCCCAATCGGGAGAGCGGGCCCGCCAGGCGTTGCTCGCGTAGTGCGCCGGCACTACGTGTGAGCCGCGATTACTGGCCGAAGTAGGTCGGCTTGATGTTCGGTGCGCGGGTGCCGGCTTGGGCGCTGCCGTTCGTCGATGCGCCGTAGGCCGTGGCTTCTGCTGCGCCGTTTTGCTGGGCGACGCGCGCCTGGGCAGCCTGCAGGTCTTCCGGATAGTACGGGCTCGACAGGTTCGGGCGGTAGCCGGCCTTTTCGAGCTGAACCAGTTCGGCGCGAACTTGAGCGCGCGTCACGGGCGCTTGTTCGGCTTGTGCGAACGACAGGGCCGGAGCGGCGAGCACGGTAGCGGCGAGTGCAGCAGCAATCAGATTCTTCATGGTAACAACCTCCGAAAATTATGTTGTCGATCCGTAACAATCGTGTTGTTCGAACCGTTGATGACACTTTATTGCAGTGCTCTTCAAAGAAAAATACCGCGATTCAGCAAACATCATTACTGATATTGCAATAATTCCGTCGATCTGCGGCGCTTCGGACGGGCCGGGTGCGGCCCGGTGAGGCAAAATAGGGCGTCGAAGGCCGCGCGTTGCGACGGCTGCGTATCCCGATCGCTTACTGCGAAACCCATTTCGAAATTCAAGGAGAAACGCCATGAAGAACTCTCTCGGCCGCCAGGCGCTGATCGCCGCCGCACTCGCGGGTCTTGCGACGGCCGGCGCGGGCGTGGCCCAGGCGGACGACACCGTGAATTGCTACGGCGTCGCCAAGGCCGGCCAGAACGACTGTTCGAGCAAGACCGGCGTGCACGACTGCGCGGGCCAGGCCAAGGTCGATCACGACAAGGGCGACTTCAAGACCATGCCGAAGGGCACGTGCGAGAAGCTTGGCGGCATGCCGGAAAAATGAGCCTCGCGGCTGAGGCGGCGCGCAACGCGGGACGCGCAAGATGAGCGCGCCAGATGCACTGAGTGGCGTGGGCATTGGCCTGCGTCACGCGCATTACGAGGCCTTCATGGCGGGGCCGCCTGCGGTCGACTGGATCGAAGTCCACAGCGAGAACTACTTCGGCGAAGGCGGTTACGACCTGCACGTGCTCGAAACCGTGCGCCGCGATTTGCCGGTGAGCCTGCACGGCGTGGGGCTCGGGCTCGGCTCGGCTGCGCCGCTCGATACGGCGCATCTCGCGAGGCTCGCGCGGCTGGTGGCGCGCATCGAGCCTGCTGTTGTCTCCGAGCATCTCTGCTGGGGCGCGAGCGCGCAAGGCGCGCTGCACGATCTGCTGCCGATGCCGCTCACGCAAGCCTCGCTCGATCACTTGAGCGCGCGCGTCTCGCAGATGCAGGACGCGCTGCGCCGTACCGTGCTGATCGAAAATGTTTCGACCTACGTACGATTTCGCAACGATAGCTACGGCGAGGCCGAATTCCTCGCCGCGCTCGCGCAGCGCACGGGCTGCGGCGTGCTTCTCGACGTGAACAATCTTTACGTGAATCAATGCAACCACGGTGAGGATGCACTGGCGGCCATGGCCATGCTGCCGCCGCAGATCGTCGGAGAGATTCATCTGGCGGGGCATCGCGCGACGCCCGCTGCCGTGATCGACGATCACGGTTCGCGCGTCGCGCCGGCGGTCTGGTCGCTGTTCGAGGCCGCGCTCGAGCGCTTTGGCGCGACGCCCACGCTCATCGAGTGGGACACGGCGGTGCCGGCGCTCGAAGTGCTGCTCGACGAGGCGCGTCTCGCGCGCGAACGCTTCGCGAAGCACGCGCGCAACGCAACCGAGCTGCGCTCATGACAGTGCGCAACACGCTCGAAGCGACGCAACAGGCGTTCACCGCAGCACTGGACGATCCCAGGGGCGATGCGGCGCTCGCTCGCGAGCTGCTTCCCGCCGATGCCGCGCTGCTGCACGAGCGCATGGGCCTGTATCGCGGCAACGCTCGCGTGGCGCGGCGGCTTGCGCTCGCGAACGCGTATCCGGTGCTCGCGGCCCTGACCGGCGAGACCTGGTTCGACGCACTCGCGCTAGCCTATGCGCGCGCGCATCCTTCGCGCGATGCCGATCTGAACCGCTTCGGCGCGCAACTGCCCGAATTCATCGAGCGTTACGAGACCGACGCACGTTATGCGTATTTCGGCGATGTCGCGCGACTCGAATGGGCGCTGCACGTAGCCAGCTACGCAGCGAACGCCACGCCTATCAACGCGCAGCAATGGCAAGCGCTCGGCGCAGAGCGCCTTGCGCGAGCGCGTCTCGCGGTGCACCCCGCCTGCGCCGCGCTCGCTTTACGCTTCGATGCCGTGGCGATCTGGCGGGCACACCAGCCGGGCGGCGTCTGGCCTGCGCGTGTGGATGTGCCGTCGTGGGCGCTCGTGGTCCGGCCGCAATGGCGGCCCACGGCGCTCGTGCACACGCACGCCGCGCACGCGGCGATTGTGGCGCTGCGCGACGGCGCCACGCTCGACAACGCGCTTGCGCAAGCGTTCGACATCGACCCGGCTTTCGACTTCGGCCGCCAGTGGCGAGCGTGGATCGAGGCGCGCGCCATCGTTGGCGTGCGCGACAACTGACCACGCCGCATGACAAGCGCATACGCAGACTCGCCATAAAGCAGAGGAATCCAGACTAACAAAACGCACGCCTCTCGAAACGCACTTTATTCAGGAGAATAGGGCGAAAAATCGAGCCGCGCCCCAAACGCCACCCTCGACCGGACTTGCCCGCATAGCCACGCCTGATGCGGCATGCGAGGATGAATGCATACGCACAACATGCGCCCGCCGGCCGTTATACACTCGACTGCATCCCGGCGCGCGCGGCGTCGGGCATCGTCCACGGTCGGGCGCAGGCAAGCGCCCGGCAACCGGCGCCACTGCAAGGCCAGCCCCCGAAGGCCCGAGATGATGATCCGCCGACCGAACGCCGTGCTTGCCATCGGCATCGCGCTGGCCGCAGCGCTGACGCTGATCGCCGCATGGGTCATGGCGCAGATGCGGCACGACGCGCTCGCGAGCGCCCGTGCTTCCGCTTCCAATATGGCGCTGCTTTTCGAGCGCGACACGGCGCGCAATTTCGACGTCTACGACCTATCGCTGCAGGCCGTCGTCGACGCCATCGACGATCCGCGGCTCGCCTCGCTCCCCGCCGACATCCGCCAGAACCTGCTGTTCGACCGCTCGGCCACGGCGAAGAATCTCGGCGCGATCTTCGTCACCAACGCGGCGGGCGACGTGGTGTTCGATTCGCGCTCGGTGCCGCCGCGCGCGCTCAATGTGGCCGACCGCGACTATTTCATCGCGCAGCGCGACTCGACGCACGTGGGCCTCTTTGTGAGCCACCCGTTCATTCCACGCGACGGGCCGGCCAACGCGACCATCGGATTGAGCCGCCGTCTCTCGAACCCCGACGGCTCGTTCGCGGGCGTGGTGGTCGGCACAATGCGGCTCGATTATTTCCGGCAGCTTTTCAGCGGCGTGGACATCGGCACGAACGGCGCGGTGGCGCTCACGCTCGCCGACGGCACGCTGCTCATGCGCCGCCCGTACGATCCGGCGCTGATCGGCAAAAGCGTTGCGGAATCCGTGCTCTTCCAGCGTTTCCAGCGATCGCAGGCTAGCGGTTTCTTTTCGCTCGGCCCGGTAGACAGCGTGCGGCGCTGGTTCGCGCTGCGGCGCGTGGAGGGTTATCCGCTCGTGTTCAGTGTCGCCGTCGCGGCGGACGACATCTACCGCGAATGGCGCGTGCGCGCGTGGATCATCGGCACGCTCACGTCGATGCTCGACATCTCGCTGATCGCGCTCGCGTTGATGTTCACGCGCCAGTTGCGCCAGCGTGGCGCGGTGGAGGCGGAGTTGCGCGTGCAGGCGGGCACCGACGCGCTCACGTCGCTCGCGAACCGGCGCGCGTTCGAAACCCGCGCGGACCACGAATGGGCGCGCGCACGCCGCTCGGGCAGCCCGCTCGCGCTCGTGCTGCTCGACGTGGACCGCTTCAAGCTCTACAACGACCGCTACGGCCACCTCGCGGGCGACGACGCGCTCGCGGCCGTCGCGCACGCGTTCGGCGCACACGCACGCCGCGCGGCGGACTGTGCGGCGCGCTATGGCGGCGAGGAGTTCGTGCTGCTGCTGCCCGAAACGGGCGAGGCCCAGGCGCTCGCGCTGGCCGAAAAGGTGCGCGCCGCGATCGAGGCGCTGGCGGTGCCGCACGCCGGCAGCCCGAACGGTGTGCTCACCGTGAGCGTGGGCGTGGCCTGCACGACCCAAAGCGCGTTTGCCGACTGGCGCGCGCTGACCGACGCCGCCGACGCGGCGCTCTACACGGCCAAGCGCTCGGGCCGCAACCGCGTGGCGGCGTGGCTGCCCGCTACGACCGACGACACGCGCGGTGCGGATGTCGAAGGCCGCTCCGGCTGACCGCAATCAAATTTTACCCGGATGATATTGCGTAATGTAATTTACCCGGATAATATTCGCTCATCATTGGATATCAAGACGGAGAACACCATGGTGGTGGCGAACGGCTGTACGGCATTTGCGGGCGCGCGCCTGATCGCGCGCGGCGCGCCGCTTCAGGTGGCGTTGGCGGTCAAGGCGGCACTCGAGCGCGAAGTGAATGAAAACGGGAACGAAAACGGCGCGCCGGTGCTGGTCTTCGACGACCGCGACGCGCGCCCGGTCGAATTCGATTTGCGCGGCACGGAACAGGACATCGAGGCGCGCATCGTCGCGCAGGCGAGCCGTGCGGAAAGTGCAGCCGCGCCGAACGTCGTCGACGAAGCAGCCCCGGACGACGCACCGCGCGGCCGCGGCCGCCCGAAGCTTGGCGTGGTGGCGCGCGAGGTGACACTGTTGCCGCGCCACTGGGACTGGCTCGGCGCGCAGCCTGGCGGGGCCTCGGTGGTGCTGCGCCGACTCGTGGACGCCGCGCGCCATGCGAGTGAGGCACGCGAACGCGTGCGCGCGGCCCAGGAAGCCGCGCACCGCTTCATGACTGCACTGGCGGGCAATCTTCCGGATTACGAGGAGGCGCTGCGCGCGCTTTACGCGGGCGAGCGTAGCCGCTTCGAAGCGGCTAGCGCGCCCTGGCCGGAAGACGTGCGCGACTATGCGCGGGAACTGGCGGAAGCCGCATTCGCCTGAACGGGCGAAGGGCTCAAATTGCGCGGGCAAAAAAAACCGCTCCAGCGGGGGGCAGGAGCGGGGAAGTCGGAGAGTTTACAACTTACAAACTCTGCATGAACTCTCGTGGGGGTCACGCAGCAAGGCCAGTCTAAATCCGGCATCCCACCCTCCATATAGGAGGAATCTGAAACTCCATTCGATGTTGACTTCATAACTCACGTCGACGGCTGCCGCGGTGGTTTCGGACGCCCGACATCCGGCTTGCCACGCCGATTGCGGCTCCGTACACTCCCGCCTGACCTGCATCAAGGGCGGCCGTTGCATCGATGCGTGCGCGCCAACGATCAAAACCAGAACCAAAACCGCAAATCACGCCGACAAGAGGAACCCATGTCCGACTCCTATTTCCCCCGCTGGCGCGCGCAGACGGGTGACGCCCGCAGCGTCGTGGCCCCCGACGAGCGGCTGGCCTGGCCGCAGATGTTCGCCATGGGCGTGCAGCACGTCGTCGCCATGTTCGGCTCGACCGTGCTCGCGCCGCTGCTCATGGGCTTCGACCCGAACCTGTGCATTTTCATGTCGGGTGTCGGCACGCTGCTGTTCTTCGTGGTGGTGGGCGGGCGCGTGCCGAGCTATCTCGGTTCGAGCTTCGCGTTCATCGGTCTCGTGATCGCCGTGACGGGCTACGGCGGGCAGGGACCCAATCCCAACATTCCGGTCGCGCTCGGCGGCATCATCGCGTGCGGCGTGGCTTATACGCTGATCGGCCTGCTCGTCTCGGCTGTCGGCACCAAGTGGATCGAAACGCTCATGCCGCCGGTGGTGACCGGTGCGATTGTCTGCGTGATCGGGCTGAATCTCGCGCCCATCGCGGTGAAGGGCGTGAGCGGCTCGATCTTCGACTCGTGGATGGCCATCGTCACCGTGCTCTGCGTGGGTGGCGTGGCGGTGTTCACGCGCGGCACGCTGCAGCGTTTGCTGATTCTCGTCGGCCTCCTGATCGCCTATGTGATCTACGCGATCGTCACGAACGGCATGGGCATGGGCAAGCCGATCGACTTCTCGATCGTCGGGAACGCCGCCTGGTTCGGCATGCCGAAGTTCACCGC
Organism: Paraburkholderia sp. CNPSo 3274; assembly: GCF_024206475.1. Classification (GTDB taxonomy): domain Bacteria; phylum Pseudomonadota; class Gammaproteobacteria; order Burkholderiales; family Burkholderiaceae; genus Paraburkholderia. Next base: position 16,840 of record NZ_JAMBPR010000008.1, on the reverse strand, counting down.
GCCTGTGTTCGACCCGCACGCCATGACGCTGCTCGTGCCGATCGCCGTGATTCTGGTGGCGGAGAACCTCGGCCACATCAAGGCTGTCTCCGCGATGACGGGCTACAACCTCGACCGCTACGTGGGCCGCGCGTTCATCGGCGACGGGCTCGCCACGATTGTCTCGGGCTTCGCGGGCGGCACGGGTGTCACGACCTACGCGGAAAACATCGGCGTGATGGCCGTGACGAAAATCTATTCGACGCTCGTGTTTGTGATCGCCGCGGTCATCGCGCTCGTGCTCGGTTTCTCGCCGAAGTTCGGCGCCGTCATTCAGACGATTCCGGGCCCGGTGCTGGGCGGCGTCTCGATCGTCGTGTTCGGTCTGATCGCCGTGACGGGCGCGCGTATCTGGGTCGTCAACAAGGTGGACTTCTCGGACAACCGCAATCTGATCGTCGCTGCGGTCACGCTCGTGCTCGGCGCGGGCGACTTCTCGCTCAAGCTCGGCGGCTTCGGACTGGGCGGCATCGGCACCGCCACGTTCGGCGCGATCATTCTCTACGCGCTGCTGCGCCGCAAACCGGCGCAGGAAGCGGCGGTTTAAGCCTCACCGCCTTAGCGCGATATGCGGCGCCGGTCCTCGGCGCCGCGTTTTCTTTCTCCCGTTTTTCTACTCTGCGCGAGGCGCGCGCTCAGTTGCGATTGCGCCCGCGCGTCGTCATCGCGGTTTCCGAAAGATCGACTTCGCGCATCAGCTTCGCCAGCGTTTCGTCGTTGATCTGCATCAGGTTGCGCAGCTTGAGCAGCGTCGCGCGTTCGGCGCGCACGCCGGCGAGGCGCATTTCCAGTTCCAGCGCGTCAGCGCGGCGCGCGTTCGCGCTGCGGTCGCGGTCGGCGTCGAGCGAGGCGAGGCGCCGGCGGTAGGTGTCCATCACGCGCGCGGTCGTGTCGGCGGCGTAGGCGGCCTGCGATTCGTCGAGATCCTCGCTCACCTTTTCGTGCACCGCATCCACGGCGCGGATTCCCGCTTGCGCCGCCTGGATGCGCGCCGCGCGCTCCTCGGCCGCGTGCGGTCCCTGCGCGCCGCGCCGCACGCCGCGCAGCAAGAGCGGCAGGCCCACGATCGCCACCAGCAGAGACGCGAGAATCACACCTGTCGCAATGAAAATGGCGCTGTCGCGCCCCGGCAGCGGGCTGCCGTTGGCGAGCGCCACAGGCAGCGAGAGCACGCCCGCGAGCGTCACCGCGCCCCGCACGCCCGCCACCGTCGTGATCGCCACGGTGCGCAGACCCGGTACCGCGTTCGTCACGCCGTGACGCGCGGCGCGGCGGCTCGCCACCCAGCGCAGCAGCCACACCCAGCCGAAGCGCATGGCGTAGAGCGCTGCGAGCACGGCGGCGATATAGCCGATGAGGCGCAGCATTTGCACGTTGCTCGTGTGGTGCGCGTCGAGCAGCGCCTTGCCGAGAATGCCCGGGAACTGCAGGCCGAGCAGCGTGAACACCATGCCGTTGAAGACGAACTCGATCATCGACCAGGTGCTCGTTGCGCGCACGCGTGTCGACACCGGTCCTTTGTGCGCGATGCTCGTGTAGTTCATCGTCATGCCGGCGGAAACGGCCGCGAGCACGCCGGACACGTCGAGGTGCTCGGCGAACAGATACGCCGCGAACGGAATCAGCAAGGTGAGCACGACGCCGGGCGCGGGGTCGCCGTCTTCGTTCACGTTGAGAAAGCGCTCCGAAACAAAGCTGAAGAGCCAGCCGATCGCCGCCCCCAGCGCGAGACCGCCCGCCGCGATCAGGACGAAGCTGAGCGCCGCCGCGCGCAGCGAAAAATAGCCGGTGAGCGCGGCCGCCACGGCGAACTTGAGCGCGACGAGGCCCGAGGCGTCGTTCATCAGCGCTTCGCCTTCGAGGATGTGCATGAGCTGCGCGGGAATGCGGTCCTTGCCCGCGATGCCCGAGAGCGCGACGGCGTCGGTGGGCGAGAGCACGGCGGCGAGCGCGAATGCCACGGGCAGCGAGATCTGCGGCACGAGCCAGTGCACGAAATAGCCCACGGCGACGACCGTCAGCAGCACGAGGCCGAGCGCGAGCATGAGGATCGCGCGGCGCTGCATGAAGAACTCGCGTTTGGGCATGCGCCAGCCATCCGCGAACAGCAGCGGTGGAATGAACAGCGCCATGAAGATGTCGGGATCGAACGTGACGTGCGGATTCACGAGCGGAAACGTGAGAAGCGCGCCAATGCCGATCTGCACGAGCGGCAACGGCAGCTTGAGGGGCACGGTGCGCGTGATGACGCCGGACACGGCGACAGCAAGCAGCAGAATGAGAACGGTGAAGAGGATGTCCATCGAAAAACGTAGCGGGGGCCAAACGGAACAGGCGGGGAAGCGCTGAAGAGGGGACGGACGCCTCTTTTCACGCGCGGTGCGGCACTGCGTTCTGGCGCGCATTAGAGAGGGGCGCGCCGGTCGAGGGACAGTTTAGCCCGACGCGTCTGTAAGCCGTCGCGAAGCGCGCACGGCGAATGCGTGGCAAGCCCGATATTTGCCGAAAATGCGGCAATTTGTCCGCCTTGTGTGCGCCACGATTAAAGCAAAGGCGCGTGGAAAGGCGCACGATATCGGTGCGCCGTGCGATGTCTCGCGTGGTGCATGGCGTGCCCAATCGCTGCGCACGCGATGGGCGCGAACGCATTTCCCGATGCGTGCCAGATCGCAGTGCGAGCGAGCACGGACCTTGCTTGATCCCTCCTGTGACGCAACGAAAATCAGGCTATGGAGGAAAGCGCAGGCCGTGCAGAGGCTGTGCGGACTGCAGCGTCCTTCCTACGCGCTAGAGGATGGCATGATCACAGAGCAACAGGACAAAACAGCCGTGGCCCCCCACGGCTTCGATCTCAGCGTCACTTCGGGGCTGCAGCGCTACAGCGCACACCATGGCGACCTCACGCTCACGAGCGTGTTCCAGCCGGTGTTCAGCCTCTCGCACATGCGTGCGGTGGGCTACGAAGGGCTGCTGCGCGCGCACGATCCACTCGACCGCCCGGTCTCGCCGCTCGACGTGTTCGGCGACGCCGCGCGCGTGGGCGAAGCGCTGTTGGTGGACCGGCTCGCCCAGGGGCTGCATCTGGAGAACTTCGCGCTGCTCGGCGCGGAGCGCGAGTGGCTCTTTCTCAACGTGCATCCGGGCACGCTGATCGAGGCGTATCACTCGGCGGCGCTGCTCGCGAACCTGCGGCGGCTGAACATCGCGCCGCGGCGCGTCGTGCTGGAGGTGCTGGAGGACGAGGCGACGGACCTCGACGCCCTCGCGCAGGCCGTGGCGACGTTTCGCGAGCGTGGCTTTCTCGTGGCGCTCGACGACTTCGGCGCGGGCAACGTCGATATTGGCCGCGTGTGGCAGCTCAATCCCGACATCGTGAAGCTCGACCGCATCATGCTCATGCACGCGCAGCATCGCGCCGACATGGCCGCAACGCTGCCCGCGCTCGTCGCGCTCCTGCACGACGCGGGCAAGCTCGTGCTGATCGAAGGCGTGGAGACGGAACACGAGGCGCAGCTCGCGCTCGCGTGCAACGCGGACTTCGTGCAGGGCTTCTTCTTCGCGCGGCCAGCGCCCGGACTCGCCGACGCCGCCCAGGCGCAAGGTGTGATCGCCGAGGCGACGGAGCGTTTTCGTCAGCAGACCGAAACGCGCGAACGCGGCGAGACGAATCGCCTGGCGCCTTATCAGCGTGCGTTCGAGCGCGCGGCCGAACGGCTCTCGGCTGGCGAACCGCTGGAGGAGGTGTGCTGGAACTTCCTCGCGCTCGATCATGCGGCGCGCTGCTATCTGCTCGATTCGAACGGCAGGCAGGCGGGCCGCAACGTGGTGCTGCGCGTCGATCGCGCGGAGCGCGATGCGCGCTTTTTGCCGCTGGAGGACGCGCAAGGCGCGAGCTGGCTGCGCAGGCCGTATTTCCGCTCGGCGCTCGTGACGCCGGGGCGCGTGCACGTGACCGGACCGTATCTGTCGATCAACGAGGCGCTGCCGTGCTTGACGCTTTCGATGGCGGTGCAGGTGGGCGAGCGCCTGTGCGTATTGTGCGGCGATATCGACTGGTTCGAGTAGGCGTGCATCTGCGATCATGTCGTGTTCTTCACGACATGGCGCGCAAACATGCAACATGAACGGGTTCTGCTGGAAGTCATCGCGACCACTGTCGCCGATGCGCAAGCCGCTGAGCGCGGCGGCGCGGATCGTCTCGAACTCGTTACCGCGATGGGCGAGGGCGGCCTCACGCCGAGCATCGGCATGATCGAAGCCGTGGTCGCGGCGGTGGCGATTCCCGTGAACGTGATCGTGCGGCCGCACAGCCGGTCATTTGTTTACGATTCGAACGATTACGAGGTCATGCTGCGCGACGTGCGCGCCGCGAAGCTCGCGGGCGCGCATGCGGTCGTGATCGGGATGCTCACGCCTTCGCATGAAGTGGATCGCGAAGGAATGCAGCGCGCGATCGACGCCGCCGACGGCATGCCGCTCACGTTTCATCGCGCGTTCGACGAAGCGCGCGATCTGCACGAAGCGTTCGACGTGCTGCTCGGTTTCGACGCCGTGACGAACGTCCTCACGTCGGGCGGCAAGCCTTCGGTGCTGGACGCGCAGGCGCAAATCGAAACGCTCGTGCAGCGTGCGGCGCACACGCATTGCACGGTGCTCGCGGGCGCGGGACTGAGGGTCGATCGCGTTGCGCAATTCGTGAGCGCGACGCGCTTGCGCGCGGTTCACTTTGGCTCGGGCGTGCGCGTTGACGGTAGAGGGCTCGCTCCCGTCGACGAAAGCCAGGTGCTGCGCGTGCGGAACTTGCTCGACGCCTGATTCATAAAAAAAGCGCGCGCCATTCAGATGAACGGCGCGCGCTTGCCAGCTTCACCTCAGCTTACTTCGCCACGACCACCGGAATGCCGCGCAACGCGCCCGCGCCCTTGAACGACGCGAGTGCCTCTTGCACTGCCGTGCTCGTCTTCACGTCGATGGCAAGGCGCGCCGCCAGTTCGCGCTCGCTGCGTTTCACCGCCGCGAGGTTCGCAAGCTTCACGTGCCCATAGCCACGCACACGTTGATGCAGATTGGCGAGCTTGGCAATGTCGTCTGCGTTTTCGGCGGTGAGGCTTGCGAACGCACCGCGCAGCGTCGCCTCGTAGTCGCCGGCGAGTGCGCGCTCCATGCGGCGCTCCAGCGTCTTGCCGAACGGATCGAGCCACGTGCCGCGCACGCTGCGGCCCTTCTTCAGCAGCCCGAATGCGCTCCACAGCCACTGGCCGAACTGCATCTTGCGCGGAGGCTGGCCGTTCTTCTCGCGCGCGATGAGCGGCGGCGCGAGGTTGAACTTCACGGTGAAATCGCTGCCGGCCGTGCCTTCGAACTGTGCTTCGAGCGCGGCGCGGAACGCCGGGTCGGCGTGCAGGCGCGCGACTTCGTATTCGTCCTTCACGGCCAGCAGCCGATAGAACGTGGTCGCGACGGCGCGCGCGAGCGTTTTCTCAGCACGCTTGTCGGCGTTGCGTGCGGCGTCGACCAGCGCGCGATAACGCTTCACGCAGCTCGCGCCGCCATAAGCGAGCAGACGCGCTTCGCGGTCGGCGATCAGTTCGTCGAGCGTTTGCGTGAGCTTGCGCGCCGTGGCTTTCGCGGCTGCCGCACGTTGCGTGTCGAGCGCTTCGAGCGCGGCCGGGTCGGCGGCGGCCATGCGGCCGATGGAGAACGCGAACAGGTTCGCCTGCACGGCCACGTTGTTCAGTTCGATGGCACGCGTGAGCGCCGCGAACGAAACCGGCACGAGGCCAAGTTGCCACGCAAAGCCGAGCATCACGATGTTCGCGCCGATCGTGTCGCCGAGATAACGCTGCGCGAGCGCCTGGGCGTCGCAAGCTGAGAGCGGATCTTGCGCCGACGTTGCGCCATTCGTCGCCGCGTGCCGCATCTTCGCGAGCAGCGCATCGGCGTGCAGGTTCGCTTCTGGGTTCTGCACGAACGACGCGTTCGGAATCTCATGCGTGTTCACGACGATGCGCGTGCGGTCGTGTCGCACCGTTTGCAGCGCGTCGGCGCTGGCGCCCACCACCATGTCGCAGGCGAGCAGCAGGTCGGCCTGCTGCGTGTCGATGCGCACCTGGTTGAGCAGCGCGTCGGTCGCCGCGAAGCGCACGAACGAGAGCACCGAGCCGCCCTTCTGCGCGAAGCCCATGAAGTCGAGCACCGAAGCGCTCTTGCCTTCCAGATGCGCGGCCATGCTGATGAGCGCGCCCACCGTTACGACACCGGTGCCGCCCACGCCCGTCACGAGGATGTCGTAGGGCGCGTTGTCGAGCTGCGTGGCCGGAACCGGCAGCGCATTCACGCGCGCCGCGAGCGCCTGCGGATCGAACGCCGCGCCTGCGGCCTTCTTGAGCTTGCCGCCCTCGATGGTCACGAAGCTCGGGCAGAAGCCGTTCACGCACGAGTAGTCCTTGTTGCACGACGACTGGTCGATGCGGCGCTTGCGGCCAAGCTCCGTTTCCACAGGTTCGACCGACAGACAATTCGACTGCACGCCGCAATCGCCGCAGCCTTCGCACACTTCCTCGTTGATGAAGAGGCGCTTGTCCGGGTCGGGGAATTCGCCTTTCTTGCGGCGGCGGCGCTTTTCGGCGGCGCAGGTCTGGTCGTAGATCAGCACGGTCACGCCCGGCGTTTCGCGCAGTTCGCGCTGGACCGTATCAAGCTCGCTGCGGTGATGGAACGTCGTGCCCTTCGGGAACAGGCCGTGATGACCGTCGTACTTCTCGGGCTCGTCGCTCACCACCACGAAGCGCGAGACGCCTTCGGCCTCCACCTGACGCGTGATCTGCGGCACGGAAATGCTGCCGTCCACGGGCTGGCCGCCCGTCATTGCCACGGCGTCGTTGTAGAGGATCTTGTAGGTGATGTTGGTCTTCGTCGCCACCGCCTGGCGAATCGCAAGGATGCCTGAATGAAAGTAGGTGCCGTCGCCGAGATTCTGGAACACGTGCGGCATCTTCGTGAACATCGAATGTGCCGCCCAGTCCACGCCTTCACCGCCCATCTGGATCAGGCCCGTGGTGTCGCGCTCCATCCACGAGGCCATGAAGTGGCAGCCAATGCCGGCCTGCGCGATCGAACCTTCGGGCACCTTGGTCGACGTGTTGTGCGGGCAGCCCGAGCAGAAGTAGGGCGTGCGGCGCACGGCGTCGGCGGCGTTCGAGAGGATTTGCGGCGCGACGAGATCGACCACGCGCTCGCGGCGGTCGAGCGCGGGCCGGTGCTTCGCGAGCCACGCGGCGAAGACAGGCAGGATGCGCGAGGGGCGCAGCTCGCCCAGCTCCGAGAGCAGCAGCGTGCCGTCTTCGGCGTGCTTGCCGATCACCGTGGGGCGTGCGCCTTCCTTGCGGTTGTAGAGGTAGTCCTTGATCTGTTGCTCGATCACCGGGCCTTTTTCTTCGATCACGAGCACGTCGGTGAGGCCCGAGACGAACGCGTCGATACGCGACATCTCCAGCGGGAACGACAGGCCCACCTTGTAGATGCGCACGCCCGCGCGATCCAGGTCCTCGATGGTGAGATCGAGACGGCGCAGCGTTTCCATCAGGTCCAGGTGCGCCTTGCCGCAGGTGACGATGCCCACGTTCGCGTGCGGGCTCGGCGCGATCCACTTGTCGATGCTGTTCAGGCGCGCGAAGTGGCGCACGGCGTCGAGCTTGGCGGCGAGGCGCTGCTCGATGGCGAGACTCGGCAGATCGGGCCAGCGGTTGTGCAGGCCGCCCGGCGGCGGCGTAAAACCCGCAGTTGCCAAATCCGGCGCTTGCCAGTCGGTTTTGATTGCATCGAGATCGACGGTCGAGCCCGACTCCACCGTTTCCGAAATCGCCTTGTAGCCCACCCACGCGCCCGAGTAGCGCGAGAGCGCCCAGCCATACAGGCCGAATTCGAGCATGTCCGCAATGTTCGACGGATTCACGACAGGCATGTGCCACGCCATCAGCGCGAAGTCGCTCTGATGCGGCATGGACGACGACACGCAGCCGTGGTCGTCGCCAGCCACCACGAGCACGCCGCCGTGCGGCGACGAGCCGTAGGCGTTGCCGTGCTTGAGCGCGTCGCCGGCGCGATCGACGCCCGGGCCCTTGCCGTACCACATCGCGAACACGCCTTCGACGGTGCGCTCGGCGTCCGCTTCCACGCGCTGGGTGCCGAGCACGGCGGTGCCGCCCAACTCCTCGTTGATGGCGGGCAGGAAGCGCACGTCGGCGGCTTCGAGCAGTTTCTTCGCCTTCCATGCCTGCTGATCGACCATGCCGAGCGGCGAGCCGCGATAGCCGCTGATAAAGCCCGCGGTGTTCAGGCCATGCGCGCGGTCGAGCGCGCGCTGCATGAGCGCGAGGCGGATCAGCGCCTGGGTGCCGGTCAGGAAGATGCGGCCGCGCGTGGCGGTGAGGTTGTCGGTGAGCTTGTAATCAGCGAGGGGCGGCGTATCAAGCGGCGAGGGCGTGTCGCCGAACGCGGGGCGCGCGGTCATTGGGGGAGTCTCCATGTATCGACCGCAGTTAGCGCTTCAGCGCTTACTGCGGTCCTATGCAAAGCTATTGCTGTCGTACGCCCTCCGAAGAGAGCGGCGAAAGAGACTCTATTTTTTCTCGCCAATGACGGAAATTTATTGCTAACTCTCCGGCGCTGCGGTCTATTCGCGCGAGAGCCTACCCGCGTCGGGCGAATTTGGAGAGAGATTTTCCCTTCCCCGCCGTAAGCCCGTCTGGATCGGCCTTCGGGCTAATCCATCAGAGCGTCCGAGGTGCGTAAGGCTTCGCCCGATCGAACGGCACGACATCGTGAAAGTGCGTGTAGTCCATCGTGCTCACGCCGTCCGCGTCGCTCATCAGGTCGACGTAGCGGTAGCCCCAGCGGATCTGCTGGTCCGACCAGCTAAAGCGCGCCTGCATGGTCTGTGCGGTGGATTCGTCGGAGCCCTCGATCACGACATGCAGCGTGGCGTGCTGCTCGGCCAGCGTCTCGGGCGTGACACCGTAGAGCGGGCTCGACTCGTCGATCACGTGCATGAGATTCCAGCCCAGCGTAAACAGCGGATGCTGGTCGCGCACGAGCTTGAGGTCGTGGATGCGCCTCGCGCGAAAGCCGTCCGACGAGGTCTCGATGCGGATGAGCCGCAGCTTCGCGCCCGCTTCGGCGATCACGTTCTGGCGGGCGTTGGCGGCGCGCGCCATCAGCGTCATGCGGCCTTCGATGGGGTGCACCACCACCTGGCTCGCGAACATGATCTTCGCGCGCGGCCGCGAGAAACGCGCAAATACGAGGCCGGTCGCCAACGCGATACCCGACATGCCGACGAAGATTTCCAGCGTGGCGACGATATGCGCGTAGAGCGTTTGCGGATGCATGTCGCCATAGCCGACGGTGGCGAGCGTCTCCACGCTAAAGAAGAACGCGCCGAGAAAGCCCTGCGGGTACTGGTTGGCGATGGGGGCGGCGCCGAGCTGATAGAGGCACGCGAACACGCCGTTCATCAACAGGAAGAGGGCCGCGAGCGACGCAAAGAACGTGGGCCAGCGCATGGTGAGCGCCGTGTGGTAGAAGTCGCCCCAGGCCTGCGGCATGCCGTAGACAAGCACCTCGCGCGAGCCCATCGTCAGCTTGCGCGGCGTGCCGCGTCTGGGTTTTTGCCTCGGCCCCGCGGGCGTTTCGGCCTTGCAGGCCGCCATGTCCACGCCGGGCGAAGCCTCGGGTGCCGATTCGGCTTGCTGGGCAGCTTCCTGGTTTGCGAAGCGCTCCGGCGTCTCGGACGTCATGATGGTCCCTGCGGATCTGAAGTAAGGAGAAGAGCGTAGCAATGCCGCAGGGTCAGGACAAGCGGGCAGGTGGAGCGCGCGGCGAAGGGGCTACAGTGCACGCCAAAGCGGGGAGACGCCAACGGGTGCTGGCAAGGCGCGACGCGCGGCTGGCGCTACGAGAGCAGGTGTGAGACGCGGCAGGACCAGCGTCGAACGAAAGGCTTACGGAAACCCGTGCGGCTTCGGTATGCCCGCGCCGTGTTCGATATCGGCAATGGCCTGGCGGCGCGCCGCGTCCACGGCTTGCGTGGGCGCTTCGAAGCCCGCGTTGCCGCCGACCGTGACCCACGGCTGCACGGCCTTGTCGCGATGCGTGATCTGATACTCGGCGTCCCAGCGAGCGCCCTGCAGTTCGAGGGGATGCACGTGGATGGCGTAGACGCCGTATAGAAAGAGCTGTTCGGACATGGCTAACCTCCTGTCGACCAGAGTTGGCGCTTTAGCGCTTACTCTGGTCCCATGCAGGGCTGTCGACCAGAGTTGGCGCCTTAACGCTGACTCTGGTCCCATGCAGAGCACCCCCGTCTCATGCAGCGCTGCCGGCAGTCCCTGAGTGGGCACTGGGTTCACCGCGGCGATCTACAGTTCGAGTTCGCCAAGAATGCGATGCGCCAGCGCCTTGGCTTCTTCGAGAGCCTCTTCCGGCGTACCCGATGCGGCTTCGACTTCATACACCGCGTTTTCGAGTTCCTCGCCGTCGTCGCGCGCCAGGGAGACCAGGCCCTGGTACTGGCCGGCGTTCATGGGCCGCACGGAGGCGACCGCCGTGTAGATCCCCTTGGTGTAGCTGACGTCTTCCATAACGTGCTCCTCGTGGAAGGAAACCCCTCGACGGGCCGCGTGGAATGAGGCGTGCGAACGTCGCGCCTGACCCGCAACAAGAGGGAAATTCCATGCTAGCACGTTGCCCGCGCGGCTGCGGGACACGCATATGACGCCGGCGCGGCGCTTTCGTGTCAGCCCCGCGCGGTGTCCGGCAGTGCGCCGCGTGCGCCTTCAGTCGGCGAGCAGCGCGACGACTTCGTCGAGCGTCGGCGAATGCGCGCCGGGCCGGCGGCAGGCGGCCGCGCCCGCTGCGAGCGCGAAGGCGAGATGCTGGCGCCAGTCGCGCTGCGGCGCGCTCATGAGGCTGAACAGCAGCCCGCCGATGGACGCGTCGCCGGCACCCACCGTATCGGCCACTTCGACGCGCGGCGGCGCCGCCTCGATCACCTCGTTGCCCACATAGAGCGTGGCAGCCTGCGCGCCGCGCGTGACGAGCAGCGTGGCGGCCGGATTGAGCGCGCGCACGGCTTCGATGGCTTCGGCCTCGCTCTTGCCGGCGAACAGCATGCGCAGGTCTTCGTCGGAGACCTTGATCAGATCGGCGAGCGCGGCCATGCGGCGCAGGATCGGCTCGTAGCCGTGCGCCATGAGGTTGCGGTAGTTCGGATCGAAGCTGATCTTCACGCCGGCCGCACGCAGCTCGGCGGCGAGCGTGGCGAGCGTTTCGCCGAGCGGCTGGCGCACGAGGCTGATGCAGCCGAAGTGCGCCCACTTCGCGTGCGCGCGCCAGCCTTCGGGCAGCTTCGCCGGATCGAAGGCGAGGTCGGCGCTGTTATCGCCGATGAAGTAGTACGCGGGCGGATGCGTCTGATGCACGATCGCGAGCAGCGGCGCGCGCTCCACGCGTTGCATGAAGCGCATGTCGAGACCGGCGGCCACGCTCGCGTTCCAGAGTTCGTCCGAGAAGTTGTCGACGCCGAGCGCCCCCACGCTCGCCGTGGGCAGCCCGAGGCGCGCGACCGCGCGCGCGACGTTCCAGCCCGCGCCGCCAGGATGCGCGCGCCAGTGCGAGTCCATGCCCGGTGAGCCGGGCTGCGAAGCGTGCGGCGTGCCCTCGGGCGCGGGGGTGCGCACGAGATCGGTGAGGATGTCGCCGGCCGAGATGAAGGCCGGGAAGCCGGACGAAAAGTCCGGGCCGGTGCTGCAGGTGCTCATCGTCGTGTTCCTCTGTTTAGTTCTGGCCGCTCGTGCCTGTCATGCCACCAGCGGCGGCGGTCGCTTCCTCGCGGCCCGCGACCGGCGCCATGCCGCGTCCGGGCAGCGCGTTCAGCGCTTCGTAGCACGCACCCATGGTGTGATAGTCGGTCTTGCCGGCGGGGCTCTTCTCGTCACTGTACTTGCGGTTGTCGCAGGTGAGGATGCGATACCACGCACCGTAACGATGATCGACGAAATTCGCCCAGCTGTAGCGCCAGATTTCGTCGTACCAGTCCCAGAAGCGCTCGTTGCCGGTGCGCTTGCCGAGCAGCGCCGCCGTGGCGAAGGTTTCCGCCTGCACCCAGAAGTACTTGTCGTGATCGCACACGGTGCCGTCCGGGCCGAAGCCGTAGTAGAGGCCGCCGTGATCGTTGTCCCAGGCGTGCGCCATGGCGGCGTCGAACAGTTCGATTGCGCGCGGCAGCAGCCAGGGCAGCGGCCGGTGACGTTCGAGCAGCAGTAGCAGCTTCGCCCACTCCGTTTGGTGGCCCGGCTGGAAGCCCCACGGACGGAAGATGTTCGAGCTGTCTTCCTCGTTGTAGTGCCAGTCCACCGACCAGTCCGCGTGAAAGTGTTCCCACACGAGCCCTTGCGAGAGCTTCGCCTGGCGCAGCGTGATGTTCGAGGCGACGCGCTCGGCGCGGTCGAGATACACGAGATGGCCGGTCGCCTCGTAGGCCGCGAGCAGCGCCTCGGTCGTGTGCATGTTGGCGTTCTGGCCGCGATAGCCCGAGACGATCCAGTCGGCACTCGCCTCGTCGGCGTAGAGGCCCGCCGCGCCGTCCCAGAAGCGATGTTCCATCAGATCGAAGGTCGCGCCGATCATCGGCCGCGCTTCCTCGATGCCGGCCATCGCCGCATGCGCGTAGGCGAGCAGCACGAACGCGAGGCCGTAGCAGTGGCGCGTGGCGTCGAGCACGCGCTTCTTGCCGTCGCGCCAGTCGATCTCCCAGTCGTAGCCCTGCAGTTGCGGGTCCCAGTGGCCCTCGCGCAGGAACTGCAGGCCGTGGCGTGCGTACTCCAGGTGCTGCGCATCGCCGAACTCGCGATACGCCATCGCATAGTTGAAGACGTATCGGCAGCTACTCACGAGGTGTCGCGAGTGCGCGTTGTAGATCGAGCCGTCGTCGCGGAGGTAGTGGAAAAAGCCGCCCGATGGATCGAGCACGTTCGGCGCGTAGAAGCGCAGCGTGTCCTGGACGTGGCCGAGCAGGAAGCCGCGGTCGCGAAAGCTCGCGACGCCCGGCGCGGCGACGGGATGTGCGGTGGCGGAGGAGGCGGTGTCGGCGGTCATCGTCATGGCTTTCTCTTCTGGCTTGGACGTGGCTTCAGCGTATTTTCAATGTGTGTTCAGCGTGTTTCAGCAGCGCGTCAGGCGCTCTGTGGCGTGCTTGCTGCGTGACGGATGGTGTGCGGGGCGACGAGATTCGATGACGCCGCACCCAGGGTGCTCGCACGCGCGACGAGCTGTACCGGCAAACGGATTTCGCTCGCGGCAGGCGTTTCTTCGAGCAGCAGCTCGACGCCGCGCCGCCCGAGTGCTTCCTTGTCGACGGCGATCGTCGAGAGCGGCGGCGTGGCGTGCGTGGCGCCCGCGATATCGTCGAAACCGATGATGGCGATGTCCTCGGGCACGCGCAGGCCATTGGCGAGGCACACGCGCATGGCCGCGAGCGCGGCGGCGTCGTTGTAGGCGAAGAGGGCGTCGGGCGGCGGGCGCGATGCGGCGCGCGCCGCGTCAATCAAACGCTGCATGGCGAGCGACGCACCCGTGTCGGGATCGAGCCCGCCGTCGATCGTCGTTTCGAGCGACGGGTCGAACAGCAGGCCCGCCTCGAAGAACGCGCGCCGGTAGCCGAGCGCGCGCTGCGCGATGCTGTAGTGCGCGAGCGAGCCGCCGATGAACGCAATGCGCCGCCGTCCCAGCTCGAACAGATGCCGCATGGCGAGCGCGGCACCCGCCGCGTTGTCGATATTCACTGAGCGCAGACCCGGCGCCCACAGGTCGATCAGCACGAGCGGGCGTTGCAGGGCGACGAGCGCGGCGAGCATTTCCGGCTCGACGAAGCCCGCCACGGCGACGGCGTCGGGCGCGTGCAGGCGCAACTGCTGGGCGGTGTCGTCGGCGGGGCCGGCGGTGAGCAGCGCGGGCACGATGCCGTGTTCGCGGCAGGCGTCTTCCACGCCGTGCAGCACGTGCGAGAAAAACGGGCTGGCCGCGAAGTTGTTGTGCTGGCGGTGGAGCAGGAAGGTGAGCCGGCGAATGCGCGGACGCAGTTGCGCGCAGTCATAGCCGAGCGCGCGCGCGACTTCGACGATGCGCTCGCGCGTCGCCTCGGACAGGCCCGGCTGGTTTTTCAACGCGCGCGACACCGTGCCGATCGACACGTTGGCGGCTTGCGCGACGTCACGAATGGTTGTCCCCATGATTCCTGGCTGGCGGTGGCGCGGCGAGCGTTCCGGGTGTGGTCAGGTGTGCGGCGATTGTATAGTAAAAATCTGTTCAAAAAACCCGAATCTACGCCTCGAATTCCAGGTAAATACCAGTAAACAATGAAATAAACGCAAACATTCATGTTTAGTAAAATTAGCTAAACGAGTGCGGGCACGACGGTTGCGGAGAGGCGGACGCCAACATTCAACATACGGAGGCATCATGCTCGGCACCCTGCTTCTGGTTATTCTGATCCTGCTGCTCATTGGCGCGTTCCCAGCTTGGCCGCATAGCCGCTCGTGGGGCTATGCGCCTTCGGGCACGCTCGGCATCATCGTCGTCGTGGTGGTCGTGCTGGTCTTGATGGGGACGATCTAGCGACGGCGCAACAACCAGGCAACGAAAGTAAAACGGGCCGGCGCGCGGCATGAGCCGCGCGGCCGGCCCATTCATATTCTGGGCTGCCGCAGGGGAGGTTCAGGCCGTTATGACGCGCCGGCGGCTTCGCCTGATGTCGAGCCGAGCGTGGGGAGGAGGTTGGCGCTCGCGCTGCCGTCGATCACGACGAGCCCGCTCGCTTCCTGTTTCGCGCGGCGCTTGGCGAGGGCCGCGAGCGAGGCGATGGCATCGCTGCTGTGCTGCGCGCCCTCGCCAGGTGCCACGCGCACGCAGCCTATCGCCATCGTCACGAAGGTGAAGAAGGTGGCGTTGCCGTGGCGATCCTCGCCGTGAATGCCACCCGCGAGGCGGTCGCCCGGTGCGTAGAAGCGCTGCGCGCCCTCGTTGAACGTTTCGATCGCCTGGCGCGCGCGCTCGCGCCACGTCTCGCTCTGGAACAGGATCAGGAAGTCGTCGCCGCCCACGTGGCCGAGAAAGTCGCGTGTGGGGTCGCAGGCGTCGGCGAGCACTGTCGCCGCGAACTTCAGCACCTCGTCGCCTTGCCAATACCCATACTGATCGTTGAAGGGCTTGAACAGATTCAGGTCGACGTAGCACGCGTGAAAGCCCGCGTCGTGCGAAAGCAGACGCTCGATATGCGAGCTGATGGGGATATTGCCCGGCAGGAAGGTGAGCGGGTTCGCATAGCGCGCAGCCTGGATGCGCACCTCCGTCACGGCGCGCACGAGGCTCTCGCCGGTGCCGAGGCCGGCGTAGCGGCCGTTATCGGTGATGACAAAGCCATCGGCGAGATAGCGCTGGTCGTCGCTTACGAGCAGCGTCGCCATCTGCTCGACCGTCATCGACTGCTCGATCAGCACCGGCTGCGCGTTGGCGAATTGCAGGCAGGCCTTCTTGCCGAACAGCTCGCGATGATACGGCAGCGCATAGCGGTCCATGAACGCCCGCCGGTTGATGAGCGCGACAGGCGCTTCGTCTTCCACCACGGCCACCGCGTGCAGGTCGGGTTGGCCGTTGAACAGGTCGAGCACATCGTTGTTGGTCGCCTGGCGCGGCAGCGCGGGCGCGCGCACGAGCATCTTGCTGGCGGGCGCGCCGCCGCCCGCGGGCTGCGTGGCGGCACTGCGCGTGGCCTCGGGGAACACGGCGATATGGTCCGCGCGAATCGCCTCGCGCGCTTCGCGTGCGAGCACGCGCAGCGGCTCCACGTTGGGGCGGCCGAAGAAAAAGCCCTGGCCGCAGTCGATGCCCATGTCGCGCAGCACGATCAGGTCGGCAGCGTTCTCGATGCCTTCCGCCACGAGCCGTGCGCCGCTCGCCTGCGCGAAATGCTGCATGGCGCGCACGGCTTCGAACTTGAGCGCGTCGTGGGCGATGTCGTGGATGAAGAAGCGGTCGATCTTCACGACATCGGGTTGCAACTGCACCCAGAGGTTGAGGCTGGCGTTGGCCGTGCCGTAGTCGTCGAGCGCGAACTGGGCGCCGGCCGCGCGCAGCGTCTCGACGACGGGCGAAAAGTTGCGCAAGTCGTGGATGGCGCTCTGTTCGGTGAGCTCGATCACGACGCGCGTGGGGTCGATCGGGCCGTCGAAGAGGGCGAGCGCGGCGTCGCCGGCGGCGGTGAGCTGGCGCAGCGCGTCGGCGCTGAAATTGAGGAACAGCTTGCCGGGGCAGTCGAGCCTGGCGAACGTTTCGATGCAGGTGCGGGCGGCCGCGCGTTCGAACGAGGCGGTGCACTGTTCGTCGCCGGCGCGCGCGAAGAGGGCGGCGGGCGTTTCGAGCGGCGAGCCGGCCGGCCCGCGAATGAGGCCTTCATAGCCGAGGATCGCGCCATCCTCGAAATCGACGATGGGCTGGAAGACGGCGCGCAGCTGGCGCTGGGCGATCAGCGCCCCGACGCCAGGCGTCGCGTGCAGGTGTGGCGCGGGAGCGGACATGGACAGGCCGGAACGGGCGAAGACGATGAACTTAACGGCATATCATCGGATGAATTAAATGAAATTTTGGTGACAGTGCCGCGATGTCCAATCTTTGGGCGTGCGGCGGATGTGCGCGGGACGCGGGGAGGGGAGGCTGGCGCGAAGGCCGGAAGAGGCGGGGAAGAGGG
>NZ_JAMBPR010000070.1 GCF_024206475.1 Paraburkholderia sp. CNPSo 3274 | reverse complement strand
CGCGCCGAGGTGGGCGAGGCGCGCGAAGCGGTGTTCGCCGTGACGATCCCCGAGGAACGCGGCAGCTTCAAGCGCTTCTGCGAGCTGGTCGGCACGCGCAGCGTGACCGAGTTCAACTACCGCATCGACGACGCCGAACGCGCGCACATCTTCGTGGGCGTGCAGATCCGCAACCGCGGCGAGTCGCAGCTGATCGCGAAGACCTTCGTCGATCACGGCTTTCCGAGCGTCGATCTCACCGGCGACGAGCTGTCGAAGCAGCACATCCGCTACATGGTGGGCGGCCGCTCGCCGCTCGCGCACGACGAACGCCTGTTCCGCTTCGAGTTTCCGGAGCGGCCGGGCGCGCTCATGCGCTTCCTCTCGTCGATGGCGCCGAACTGGAACATCAGCCTCTTCCACTACCGCAATCAGGGCGCCGACTACAGCTCGATTCTGGTGGGCATCCAGGTGCCCGCAGCCGAAGACGCCGAGTTCCGCCGCTTCCTCGCCACGCTCGGTTATCCGCAGTGGGAAGAGACGAGCAATCCGGCGTATCGGTTGTTCCTCGCCTAACGAGCGGCCATCGTGTCCGTTTCGCTTTCCGACAAGCTCGTCGTCGCCATTTCGTCGCGTGCGCTCTTCGATTTCGAGGAGGAAAACCGCGTGTTCGAGGCAGGCGACCTGCGAGCCTACGAGGTGCTCCAGCGCGAGCGCCTGAACGTGCCCGCGCGGCCGGGCGTGGCGTTCGCGCTGATCCGCAAGCTGCTCGCGCTCAATAACGGCGCGCATCATGTGGAAGTCGTGATCCTCTCGCGCAGCGATCCCATCAGCGGCCTGCGCGCGTTCAGTTCGTGCCGCGAGCACGAGCTCGACATCCAGCGTGGCGTGTTCACGCGCGGGCGCGAACCCTGGCACTACCTCAAGCCACTCAACGCTTCGCTGTTCCTTTCCGCGAATCCGGCCGACGTGAGGAGCGCGCTCGACGCCGGTTTCCCCGCCGCACGCGTCTTCCCTGAATCGGCGACAATGGCGGAACGCAACGCGCACGAGATTCGCATCGCGTTTGACGGCGATGCGGTGCTGTTTTCAGACGAAGCGGAGCAGATCTTCCAGCGTGATGGCCTCGGTGCCTTCGTGAGCCACGAACGCGACAACCGCGAACTGCCGCTCGCGCAAGGCCCGCTGCAGCCGCTGCTGGCGGCGCTCAACCGGCTGCAGAAGCTCGCCGACGCAAACGCGCAGATGCGCATCCGCACCGCCCTCGTCACCGCGCGCTCAGCGCCCGCGCACGAGCGCGCAATCCGTACGCTGATGGCCTGGAACATCGAGATCGACGAAGCGATGTTCCTTGGCGGACTCGACAAAGGCCCGTTCCTGCGCGAGTTCGAACCCGATTTTTTCTTCGACGACCAGATCCGCCACTGCGAATCCGCGCGCTCGGTCACCGCCACCGGGCACGTGGCAAGCGGCGTGACCAATCTCGCAACCGAAGCCAACGCATCATGACTCCCGACCAATCTCCGCTCGGCAAGGCCTCCACCTACACCGAGCAATACGACGCTTCGCTCCTCTTCCCGATCCCGCGCGCGGGCGCGCGCGAACAGATCGGCATAGGCGCGCAACTGCCGTTCTTCGGCAGCGATATCTGGAACGCCTACGAGCTTTCGTGGCTCAACGCGCGCGGCAAGCCGCAGATCGCGATCGCCACGTTCTTCATTCCCGCCGACTCACCGAACATCATCGAATCGAAGTCGTTCAAGCTCTACCTGGGCTCGTTCGCGCAAACGCCGTTCGAATCCGCCGACGTCGTGCGCGACACGATCAAGCGCGATGTGACGGCGGCTTGCGGCGCGTCGGTATCGGTGCGGCTCGAGCAGCCGGGCGCGTTCGGCAAGATCCCGTTCGAGGAATTCAACGGCCTTTCGCTCGATCGCCTCGATCTCGACACGGAAATCTATCACCCGGAGCCGACGCTTCTTAAGGCGGCCTTCGACGAAGCCCCGGTGGAAGAAACGCTGATCTCGAACCTGCTCAAGTCGAACTGCCCGGTGACGGGCCAGCCCGACTGGGGCAGCGTGCAGATCCACTACGTCGGACCGCAGATCGATCAGGCGGGTCTGCTGCGCTACATCATCTCGTACCGCAATCACACGGGATTTCACGAGCAGTGCGCCGAGCGCATCTTCATGGACATCCTGCGCGAGTGCAAACCGGACCGGCTCGCCGTCTACGCGCGCTACACGCGGCGCGGCGGCCTCGACATCAATCCGTTTCGCACCAACTTCAACCTGCCGATGCCAGATAACGCGCGGCTTGCGCGCCAGTAAGGGCAGGATCGCCGCAGTCTTTCGATCAGGCGAAACGCCAAAGCAAAACGCGCCGCAAAGACGGCGCGTTTTTCATTGGCGTGGCGATTCGATGGCGCTTCAATGCGGCAACTCAGCCGCCCCCATGCGCCGCGCAATCACAGCGGTGCGCTGCGCGAGATACGCCGAGTTGCGATGCTCGTCGAAGTACTTGGGACGCGGCAACATCACCGCGAGCCGCGCCGACTGCCACGGCGTGAGCTTCGCTGCGCTCGTGCGGTAGTAGTAGCGCGCGGCGGCTTGCGCGCCGTACACGCCGTTGCCCCACTCCACCGAATTCAGATAGATCTCGAAGATGCGCTCCTTGTCGAGCAGCGTCTGCAGCATCCACGTGATGATGAACTCCTGACCCTTGCGGATGTAGCTCTGCTCGCGCGAGAGGAACAGGTTGCGCGCGAGCTGCTGCGTGATAGTCGAGCCGCCGCGCACGATATGGCCGCGCTTCTTGTTCTTCTCCCACGCCTCCAGGATGGCGTCGGTTTCGTAGCCGTTGTTGTTGACGAAGTTCGCGTCTTCGGACGCAATGATCGCGCGCTTCAAGTTGCGCGAGATCTGGTCGTACGGCACCCACTCGTGCTGAATCGAGAGATCGGGGCGGTCGGTGGAAAGACGCGCGGCGTCGGTGCGCATGAACGCCGTGGTTTGCGGATCGACGAAATTCCAGAGCGCGATTTGCGCGAAGTAGACGAGTTGCGTGGCGATCCACGCAATCGCGAACACCGAGACGACCCAGGTCAGCCAGCGCAGCGCGCCCGGACGTTTTCGGGACTGCGCGCGCCGCCCACTGCCGCTCGCGACCGCCGCGGCTTGCGCATCGATGGCTTGCCTGCGCATGGCGTCGTCTCCGTTTTGTGCGAGAGGCGCTGAGCGTTACGCGGCCTGCGCGGCAAGCTGCGCGCGCAATGCCGCCAGCACCGGCGCGCCCTCGGGCCGCACGCCGCGCCACACGAAGAACGACTCGGCGGCCTGCTCGACCAGCATGCCAAGGCCATCCGCAGCGCGCGCGCCGAGTGCCTGCGCACGGCGCATGAACACGGTGGGCTGCGTGCCGTACATCATGTCGTAGGCGAGCGTGAGCGTGCCGAACGCGCGCTCGTCGCACTCGGGCAAGGCCGCATCGAGGCTGCCCGCCGTCGCGTTCACGATCACGTCGTAGGGCTTGGGATCGACCGGGTCGCGATAGACTGCCTCGGGACCGCCGCCGTTGAGGAGGCAGCCGAACTCGCCCGCCGCGCCTGCGAACTGCTCGATGAGCGCGTGTGCCTTGGGCGCCGTGCGGTTCACGATCGTGATCTCGCGTGGCCGGCGCTCGAGCATCGGCAGCACGACGCCGCGCGCCGCGCCGCCCGCGCCGAGCAGCAGCACGCGCGCGCCTTCGAGCGAAACGCCGAGGTTCACCTCGACGTCGCGCACGAGGCCAAAGCCGTCGGTGTTGTCGCCGAAGATGCCGTCTGCGTCGAAGCGCAGTGTGTTCACCGCGCCCGCCGCCGCCGCACGCGGCGAGAGCTTCTGCGCAAGCGCGTGAGCTTCCAGCTTGAACGGCACGGTCACGTTCAGGCCGCGGCCGCCCGCCGCGTGAAATGCCTGCACGTTCTCGACGAAACCGTCGAGCGGCGCGAGCAGGCGATCGTATTCGACGCGCTCACCCGTTTGCAGCGCGAACTGCGCGTGGATGTACGGCGACTTGCTGTGCGCGACCGGGTTGCCGACTACGGCGTACCGGTCGGCGTGCACAACAGGCTTCGACTCGCTGACGCTCATTCGCGTGGCTCCGTAGCGTGCTGCTCGCTCGATTGTTCTTCCGCCGCGGGCGCATCGCTTGCCGCCTCGCCTTCGCCTTCGCCAGCGCCTGCTTCCGCGACGGCTTCCGCTTCGCTTTGCGCGGACTCGTCGGCGGCCTCGATCAGCTCTTCGTCTTCGCCCGTTTCCTCTTCGGCCTGCTCGCCGCTCGTCACGACGGGCGCGTCGAGTACGCGCAGCATGCGCACCGAAGCCTCGATGGTCAGCTCGTCGATCGACAGCACTTCCATCATCAGGCGCGTGCCGCGCGCATGCACGCCAAGCGCGAGTACGTGCATGAGCAGCGGCACCTCTTCGAAGCGCACGAGGTCGTCCTTCACCACGCTCGCCGGGAATTCGCGGCGCGCCTCGCGGCCGCCCTCACCGCGCATTTCCTGCTGCAACCAGCGCAGGCACCAGAAGTACTCCATGCGGCGCTGATGGTCGGCGTATGCGGTATAGGTCTCGTCGAAGCCCTGCACGACGGCGAAGAGATCGGCGTCCTTGGGCTTGAACGGCGCGACGAGCTTGGCGGCCACGCCGTGCTCCACGCAAGCGAGCAACTGCCATTGATTCACAAGGTCCACATAGCGGCGCAGCGGCGACGTACTCCAGGCATACTGCGCGACGCCGAGTCCTTCGTGCGGCGCGGCATTGGTTTGCATACGCGTGCGCTTGGGACCGGTCGGCGCGCCGAACGCGCGCTGCGAGCGGTAGATGCCCGGCACGCCATGATCGTGCAGGAAGGCGCCCCACGTGGAGTTCGCGAGAATCGCCAGTTCCGCGACGATCAGGTCGAGCGGCGAGCCGCGGCGGCGCGGCGAGATGGTCACATGCTCGCCTTCCACGTAGAAGTTGAAGTCGGTGTTGCGCTGGACTTCGCGGCGCAGGCCGTAGCCGGCTCGCGCCTGCTGACGCTTCTCGAACAGCGCCTGCGCGAACGGCCACAGCACGGCGATGTCGTCCTTGTGCGGATACTCGCCCGTGCCCGCTGCGAGCGTCTCTTCGGTGACGACTTCGTCGAGTGTGTTGTGACGCAGATTGCTCTTCACGAACACGCGCTCGGCGCGCGTTTCGGTCGCGACAATCTCCTGCGTCTCGCGGTTCACGATGCAGTAGAGCGAAAGCGCCGGACGCAGACCGCCTTCCTTGAGCGTGAACGCGTCGACGAAATCGTCGGGCAGCATCGTGATCTTGTCGCCAGGCATGTAGACCGTCGACAGGCGCGTGCGCGCGATCGTGTCCGCCGTGTCGCCGCGCTGGATGCCAAGCGCGGGCGCCGCGATGTGAATGCCGATGCGCACGCGGCCGTCGGCCAGATGCTCGATCGAGAATGCGTCGTCGATTTCGGTCGTGGTGACGTCGTCGATCGAAAACGCCTGCACGTGCTCGGAGGCGTCGGGCAGATCCTCGGGCAGCGTGCCCACTTCGACGGGCGGGAAACCGGTGCCATGCGGGAAGAAGTCCGCGAGGAAGCGTGCCTCGTGCAGCGCGCGCGGCGAAGCGATCCCGCCGTTCTCGAGCATGAGGCGCGGCATCGAAATGCCGCGCGCGGCGGCCGCCGCTTCGAGCGCCTTGTATTCGATGGAGTTCTTGTCCGGCTTCGTCAGGAGTCCGAGCGCCTTACCCTTTAACGCGTCGGGCAGTCCGCCCGCCTTCAGCTCCTCTTCGTAGCCGGCCTGAACCAGCGCCTGCTGACGCTTGCGCTCGAGCGAGGCCAGCGCCATCTTGAGCTGCTCTTCGGGCGCGCGCTGATACTGGCCGCGCCCCTTGCGGCGAAAGTACACGGGCGAGCCATGCAAGCGCAGCACGAGCGCGGCGCGCTCGACAGGGCCGTAAGTTTCGCCGAAGTACTCGCTGGCAAGCACCGTGTACGCGAATTCGTCGGCGGGCGCGCATTCCCACAGGAAGTCCAGATCGATCTCCTGAGCGGCGGCGTCCGCCTGCTCCAGCAGTTCACCCGCAGCCGGCTTCTCGAACTCGATCAGCACGTCTTTCGCGCGCACCTTGGCGCGCCGGCCGCCCGGCAGCTCGACCTGAAACGCATCGCCCTGGCGCGACAGTACGCTGCCGGCCTTGAAACTGCCCGATTCCTCAAAGAAAACGTTCACTCAATACTCTCGTTCAGACTTGCTTCGACCGCCGGCGCGGCGCGCGGGCGGTGCTGTATACATATAGGCGTTCGCACGCATCAGGCGGTATCGCAGAAACGGATCACTTCGTCGACGTAATCTGCGAACTCGCTGATGCCATGGTCGCTGCCTTCGATCAGGTGTGTGGGCACACCCGGATAGTGCGCGAGCATCTCGCGGTAATCGAGCACTTCGTCGCCGGTCGCGGCGATCAGATAGTAGCGCGCGGGTCGCGTCACTGTCGTAACGGCCAGCGCGCGCAATTCTTCCAGATGACGCGGTTCGACGACGATGCTGCCGCCGCCGTGCCAGAGCGGTTGCTCGCCGAGATACTTCGACAGATCGCGGTCAGGCACCACGGCAGGGTTCAGCAGCGCGGCGCACCAGCCGTGCTTTTCCGCGAGATGTGTGGCGAAGTAGCCGCCAAGCGAACTGCCGATGAGCGTGACGCGCTCGCCCGGCTTCAATTGCTCGCCGATCTCCTGCTCGGCGAGCGCGATGGCCTCCTGCGGCGAAACCGGCAGCGTCGGGCACAGCCATTCGCCGCTGCGTCCCAGCTCGGCCATGCGCGCCGCCAGCAGGCGTGCCTTGAACGACTGGGGCGACGAGCGAAAGCCGTGCAGATAGACGATCACGCCGCCCTCCGAGCCGAGAGTGCGTCGAGCAGCTTTTGATGCACGCCGCCGAAGCCGCCATTGCTCATCACGAGTACCTGGTCGCCGGGGCGAGCGGCTGCGACGACCGCCTTCACGAGCGCTTCGAGATCGTGAAAAGCGCGGGCTTTCTCACCAAGCGGCGCGAGCGCACCCGTCAGATCCCAGCCGAGCGCGTCCTTGCCGCTCGGTGCGCCATAGCCGAACACGAGGTCGGCGTCGGCGAGACTTGCGGGCAACTGCGCCTTCATCACGCCGAGCTTCATCGTGTTCGAGCGCGGCTCGAGCACGGCGAGGATGCGCGTGTTTTCGTGGCCTACGCGCGTGCGCAGGCCGGCGATCGTCGTTTCGATGGCCGTAGGATGGTGCGCGAAGTCGTCGTAGACGGTCACGCCGTCAACGCTTCCGCGCACTTCCATGCGGCGCTTCACGTTGCGGAACGTGGCGAGCGAGGCCGCGGCCTGCGCGGGCGGCACGCCCACGCTGCGCGCGGCGGCAATCGCCGCGAGCGCGTTCAGGCGGTTGTGTTCACCCTGGATCTGCCAGTCCACCACGCCTGCACGTTCGCTGTTGTGATAGACGGCGAAGCGCTCGTCCACGGCCACGCCGTCCTCCGCAGGCTGCGCCTGCCAGCCGCCATCCACGCCGAAGCGCTCCACGTCGCTCCACACGCCGCGCGTGAGCACGCGCTCGAGCGCGTCCGAGCGGCCGTTCGTGACGATGCGGCCAACGCCCGGAATCGTGCGCACGAGATGATGAAACTGCGTTTCGATCGCACCGAGATCGGGGAAGATGTCGGCGTGATCGAATTCGAGGTTGTTGAGCAGCGCCGTGCGCGGACGGTAATGAACGAACTTCGAGCGCTTGTCGAAGAACGCCGTGTCGTATTCGTCGGCTTCGATCACGAAGAAGCTCGAATCGGTCAGGCGCGCCGAAACGCCGAAGTTCAGCGGCACGCCGCCGATCAGGAAGCCGGGATTCAGGCCCGCGTCTTCGAGCAGCCACGTGAGCATCGAGCTTGTGGTGGTCTTGCCGTGCGTGCCCGCCACCGCGAGCACCCACTTGTCGCGCAGCACGTGTTCGCCGAGCCACTGCGGACCCGAGGTGTACGGCAAGCCGCGATTGAGGATCTCCTCCATCAGCGGGTTGCCGCGCGTGACCACGTTGCCGATCACGTAGAGATCGGGATTGAGCTCGGTCTGGCTCGCGTCGTAACCCTCGATGAGGCGGATGCCCTGCGCTTCGAGCTGGGTGCTCATCGGCGGGTACACGCCGGCGTCGCAGCCGGTCACCGTGTGGCCCGCGCTGCGCGCGAGCACCGCGAGTCCGCCCATGAACGTGCCACAGATGCCGAGGATATGGATGTGCATAAGCCTGTCGCGCCGCGCGGGCGTCGTGAACGCGTTGATCGGATTGATCGGGTTGAAAAGGATGGAGAAGCTGAAACGACGCCAGCCCTGCGCCGCCGCAGCAAAGAGGGGTATTGTACCCGAGGCCCCGAGCCCTATTGGCTCGACCAAGGCTCTCACAGCGACGGAAAATCCCAGGCCACCCCGGCAGCGGGTGCGGCGCAGCGGCCGCCGACGGGAGCCCAGGGCGATCTCTAGTATCATTAAAGGATGGTTCGCAGATCACATTTCGATCCCCAGCGCGTGCGCGAGGAAATCGCCATCGCGGCAGCAAGGATGATCGCCGAGGACGGCCTCGACTACGCCACCGCCAAACGCAAGGCAGCCCGGCAGGTGGTGGGGGAAACGCGTATCGAAGGCACCTGGCTGCCCGACAACGATCAGATCGAGGAAGAGATCCGCGAATATCAGGCACTCTTTCAGAGCGACAGCCAGCCGGCGGTGCTGCGCCGCCTGCGCGAGATCGCGCTCGAATGGATGCAGCGGCTTGAGGCGTTCAATCCGTTCCTGACCGGCGCGGTGCTCAACGGCACGGCGGGCGAACACTCCGACATCCATCTGCAGATTTTTTGTGACAACGCGAAGGATGTCGCGATCTGGCTCCTGAATGCGAACGTGCAGTACGACGTGTCGGAAACGCGCCATTTCGCGGCGCGCGGCCTCGTGGAAACGCTCAGCTTCATGTGGCGTCCGTCACGCGCCGAGGAGCCGGTGGGCATACACGTTGCGCTCTACAATACGGACGACTTGCGCGGCGCCGTGCGCGCCGACGCGCGTGGCAGGCTGCCACGCGCCAATGCGCAGGCCCTCCAGGCGCTGATCGACGAGAGCGGCGCCACTTCTTCCACAACCTGAAAACGGCAGCGATGAATACGAAGCGGATTCTGGCCGGCGTGGCAGTAGCGGCGATCGCCGCAGGCGGCGGCATACTGGCTGGGCACTGGGCAACGAGCGGCAGCGCCGACGCGGCCTCGGTAAGCTCGGCCTCGGTAAGCGCAGCGTCGGCGAGCGGCAAGCAGAACGCGGTCGGCCAACTCTGGTCGGCGGCGGTCACGAACCCTGACGGCAAGCCGCAATCGCTCGCCATCTACAAGGGCCGGCCGATCGTGGTCAACTTCTGGGCCTCATGGTGCGGCCCGTGCGTCGAGGAAATGCCGGAGCTTTCCGCGCTCCAGCGTGAATACGCGAAGAAGGGTATTCAGTTCGTCGGCTTAGGCGTGGATTCGGCTACGAACATCAAGACGTTCCTCAAGAAGGTGCCCGTCGATTACCCGATCTACATCGCCGGCTTCGGCGGCGCGGACGTCGCGCGCGCATTCGGCAACAATGCGGGCGGCTTACCTTACACGGTGGTAATCGACGCGAACGGCGCCGTTCGTGCAACAAAATTAGGACAAATCAAGCCGGACGAGCTTCGACGCACCCTCGATGCGCTTTGACGCAGCGGAATATTTGGCACAATCTTAAGCGCCGTAGCGCAGATTTTGCCGTGTGAATCCTGTCATTTGACTGAAGATCGGCCCGGACCCTCGCCGCAAGGCATGGTCGGGGCCATATCGTCTTATCGGAAAACTAGACAAAATTCTCTAATCGGCGCTAAAGTTCGCGCAATTCCACGGAAAAAGAAGCGACCATGACGCGACTGCTGGTTCTGCACGGCCCCAACCTCAATCTTCTCGGCACCCGGGAACCGGAGGTGTATGGGCGCGTGACGCTGCCGCAGATCGATCAGGCGCTCTCGGACCGCGCGGCGGACGCCGGCGTCGAGCTCGCGACCTTCCAGAGCAACCACGAAGGCGCGCTGATCGACCGCATTCAGTCGGCCCGCACCGAGCAGACCGACTTCATCCTGATCAATCCGGCCGCGTACACGCATACGAGCGTCGCGATCCGGGATGCGCTGGCAGGCGTCGGCATCCCGTTCGTCGAGATTCACCTGTCGAACGTGCATCGCCGCGAGTCCTTCCGGCACCATTCGTATTTTTCCGACCAGGCCGAAGGTGTGATTTGCGGCCTCGGCTGGAAGGGTTATCTCTACGCGCTCGAATACGCGCTCGACCGGCTCGCTGCCCGGTCGGCGGCCTGATACCCGCGCCGGATGACCGTCAATACCTGAACAACAACCCGTGTCGGGACGCGCGCGCCCCGGCACTTCACGTATTCAAAGTAAAAGGGGCTGCACCATGGATCTACGTAAGCTGAAGACTCTGATCGACCTCGTCTCCGAATCGGGCATCTCGGAGCTCGAAGTGACCGAGGGTGAAGGCAAGGTGCGCATCGTCAAGAACGCGCCGCCCGTTTACGTGCAGCCGGGCCCCGCGCAATACGGGGCGCCGATGATGGGCGCTCCGCTCGCAGCGCCCGCCCATGTCGGCGACGCTGCCGCAGCCGCCCCCGCAGCGCCCGCTGTGCCGCAAGGCCATATCGTGACCTCGCCGATGGTGGGCACGTTCTACCGCGCGCCGTCGCCGGGCGCCGACCCGTTCGTCCAGGTTGGCGACACGGTCAAGGAAGGCCAGACGCTTTGCATCATCGAAGCGATGAAGCTGCTCAACGAGATCGAGTCGGACGCGTCCGGCGTGGTCAAGGAAATCCTCGTCGAGAACGGCCAGGCAGTCGAATACGGCCAGCCGCTCTACGTGATCGCCTAAGCTTTTCTGCGCGCGGCGGCGGCCTTCTTTTTTGGCCGCGCCGCGTTTGTCGCGTTTGGCGCCCCATGATGGCGACGCACGCGACCGATCCTCTGAGGCGTCCGCTCATACGACTTGCGACGCCCTTTGATGAGTCGAATACCCACCATGTTTGAAAAAATCCTCATTGCCAATCGTGGCGAAATCGCGCTCCGCATCCAGCGCGCGTGCCGCGAACTCGGCGTCAAGACGGTCGTCGTCTATTCGGAAGCCGACAAGGAAGCCAAGTACGTGAAGCTCGCCGACGAGGCGGTCTGTATCGGCCCGGCGCCTTCGAACCTGAGCTACCTGAACATGCCGGCGCTCATCAGCGCGGCCGAAGTCACCGACGCAGAAGCGATCCACCCCGGTTACGGCTTCCTCTCCGAGAACGCCGATTTCGCCGAGCGTGTGGAGCAGTCGGGCTTCACGTTCATCGGCCCGCGCCCGGAAACGATCCGCATGATGGGCGACAAGGTCACGGCGAAGCAGACCATGATCAAGACCGGCGTGCCCTGCGTGCCGGGTTCGGAAGGCGCACTGCCCGACGATCCGAAAGAAATCGTGAAGATCGCTCGCGCGATCGGCTACCCCGTCATCATCAAGGCGGCGGGCGGCGGCGGCGGGCGCGGCATGCGTGTCGTGCACACGGAAGCGGCGCTCGTGAACGCGGTCAACATGACTCGCGAGGAAGCCGGCCGTGCGTTCGGCAACTCGCAGGTCTATATGGAGAAGTACCTGGAGAACCCGCGTCACATCGAGATCCAGATTCTCGCGGACTCATTCAAGAACGCCGTGTGGCTCGGCGAGCGCGACTGCTCCATGCAGCGCCGCCACCAGAAGGTGATCGAGGAAGCGCCGGCGCCGGGCATCGCGCGCCGCCTGCTCGATCGCATCGGCGACCGTTGCGCCGACGCGTGCAAAAAGATGGGCTACCTCGGCGCGGGCACGTTCGAGTTCCTGTATGAAAACGGCGAGTTCTACTTCATCGAAATGAACACGCGCGTGCAGGTCGAGCACCCGGTCACCGAGTTGATCACGGGCATCGACATCGTGCAGGAGCAGATCCGCATTGCCGCGGGCGAGAAGCTCTCGTTCCGCCAGCGCGACATTCAGCTGAAGGGCCACGCGATCGAGTGCCGTATCAACGCGGAAGATCCGTTCAAGTTCACGCCGTCGCCGGGCCGTCTGACGTCGTGGCACATGCCGGGTGGTCCGGGCGTGCGCGTCGACTCGCATGCCTACAATGGCTATTTCGTGCCGCCGAACTATGATTCGATGATCGGCAAGCTGATCACCTACGGCGCCACGCGCGAGCAGGCCATTCAGCGCATGCGCATCGCGCTCTCGGAAATGGTGGTCGAAGGCATCCAGACCAACATCCCGCTGCATCGCGAGCTGATGCTCGACGCGAAGTTCGTCGAAGGCGGCACGAGCATTCACTACCTCGAAAGCCGTCTGGCCGAACGTCAGGCAGTGAAGAAGGACGAAGCGTAATTCATGAGCTACCGGGAACTGATCGTCGAGCTGGATCGCAATCGCGCGGAGGCACTGTCCGACGCGCTGATCGAGCTTGGCGCCCTCTCGGTGTCGGTGGAAGACGCCGACGCCGACACGCCCGACGAGCAACCGCTCTTCGGCGAACCGGGGCTCACCCCCGATCGCACCGCGTGGCAGCATTCGCGCGTGATTGCGCTGATCGGCGCCGATCAGGATCCTGCCGTGCTGCTCGCGGCCGCTTCGAACGAGTTGGGTCTCACCGAAACGCCGAAGTTCTCGCTGCGCGAAGTCGAGGAGCAGGACTGGGTGCGTTTGACGCAATCGCAGTTCGACCCGATCCAGATCGGCGAGCGCATCTGGGTCGTGCCGTCGTGGCACGATGCCCCGGACCCGAACGCGCTCCTGCTCGAGCTGGACCCGGGCCTCGCCTTCGGCACGGGCAGCCATCCCACCACGCGTTTGTGCATGGAATGGCTCGAACAGCACGTGCAGCCCGGCAATTCGCTGCTCGACTACGGCTGTGGCTCGGGCATCCTCGCGATCCTCGCGAAGAAGTGCGGTGCGAATCCGGTGATCGGCATCGACATCGACCCGCAGGCGGTCGAGTCGGCGCGCCACAACAGCGAGCGCAATCGCGCGGAGGTCACCTACGGCCTGCCCGACGATTGCCCCGCCGGCGAGTTCGACATCGTCGTCGCCAACATTCTTTCGAATCCGCTCAAGCTGATGGCCTCGATGCTCTCCTCGCGCGTGAAGCCGGGCGGGCGCATCGCACTTTCGGGCATCCTCGCGCGCCAGGCCGAGGAAGTCGCGCAGGTGTACGCGCAGTGGATCGACATCTCGGTCTGGCGCGAACACGAAGGCTGGGTCTGCCTCGCGGGCACGCGGCGCGCGTAATCCCTTTGCTTTCCGATCAGGCTCGCGCGAGCCTGATCGAGCCCCAAGCGGCACGCCCGAAGTCGTAGACTGCGGTGGATTGCCAGTAGAATGCGGGTATCACCAATCCTCCGGTCTACCCAGATCCTCGGCCCACATGCTTCTGGCAACGCGCTGCCCCTTCTGTGAAACCGTATTCCGCATCCAGCCCACGCAGCTCGCGGTGCGGCGCGGCCTCGTGCGTTGCGGACATTGTCAGGAAGCGTTCGATGCCTCGGGCAGTTTGTACGAGATGCCGGAAGGCGGCGACTTCGCGCGCGCCGTGCCCGTTGCGGCTGAAATCGCGGCCAGCCTGACAGCGGCGCCATCGGAGCCCGCTTCACAACTCGCTTCACAACTCGCCTCACAGTTCGCGTCGCAGTCTGCGTCACAGCCCACTTCGCAGCAGCCCGATGTTCAGCCTGGTCAGGCGAATGAGCCCGCAGCAGTAGCGCCATCGCACGAGCCACCTCCGCAGCTGAGCGCCACACCCGATTTCACGAATCGCACGTGGGACCCGTGGGCGCCGCCACAGGACAATCAGCTCGATCCGCGCCTGAAATACAACGCCGACAAACTACCAGGGGCAAGCATTACCCCTGGCGCCACGCCTGGGATTACGCCCGGACACGAGTCGCGGATCGTCTTCGACGACGAACCGACGCTTGGGCGCGCAGCGCAAGATGCGCCGCACGCGCCGACGGCACCAGCAGCAGCACCGGCGGCGCCCCAGCAGCCCGCAGCCGCCGAGCCCTTCCCGCCCGCCACGCGCTGGACGCGCAGCGAGCCGAATCTGGGCACGAGCGGCCCAACCGAGCCAACCTTTTCGGCCAACGAAGCATCGGCTGCGGCTCGCATGAACGACCCTGAGCCCGCACTCGGCCCTCGCACTCGCGAAGCCGCACCCGAGCCTGCGTTCAGCGCGCTCTCGCCCAACGACGGCACCTCGCCCTTCGCCGTCACCCGCGAAGCGCCCGCCCGCCCGCGCGGTTCGCGGGGCCTCGTCTGGCGCATTCTCGGCACGCTCTTCGCCATCCTGCTGCTCGCGCTGCTCGTCGTGCAGCTCGCGTGGTGGCAACGTGAAACGGTCATGGTCTACTGGCCCGACTCGCAGCCGCTCTATCAGCAGGCGTGCGAGCAGCTCGGCTGTCGCGTGCTGCCGCCGCGCGACATCGACGGCCTGCTGGTCGAGCCGTCCGATCTGCGCCAGGTCGACAACGAGCCGCATCACCTCGAACTGAAGGTACCGCTGCGCAACCGCTTCAACGTGGCGCTCGCATATCCCGCCATCGAGCTTTCGCTGCTCGACCGGCAGAACAACATCGTCGTGCGGCGCGTCCTGTGGCCGCAGGACTACGTCACGCCCGGCACGCCCATCGAAGCCGGTCTGCCCGCACGCACCACGCAGACCATGATCGTGCGGCTCGACACGGGCGACGTGGTGGCATCGAACTTCCGCATCGAAATTTTCTACCCCTGATTTTCCGTCTGTGCGCGGGCGCACTGGCGTGCCTCGCGCGTTTCCCGGCGTCCCGCTTCGGGCGCGCCATTTACCACAACATGCATTCCCGGAGAGCACATCATGAGTCAAGTCACGCTAGGCGGTAACCCGATCGACGTCGCCGGCACCTTCCCGAGCGTCGGCCAGAAGGCCCCGGCGTTCTCGCTCGTCGGCAAGGATCTGAAGCCTGTCTCGCTCGCCGATTTCGCCGGCAAGCGCAAGGTGCTGAACATCGTGCCGAGCCTCGATACG
Organism: Paraburkholderia sp. CNPSo 3274; assembly: GCF_024206475.1. Classification (GTDB taxonomy): domain Bacteria; phylum Pseudomonadota; class Gammaproteobacteria; order Burkholderiales; family Burkholderiaceae; genus Paraburkholderia. Next base: position 62,230 of record NZ_JAMBPR010000070.1, on the reverse strand, counting down.
CCGACCTGCGCCACCTCCACGCGCAAGTTCAACGAAGCCGCTGCCGGCCTCAACAACACGGCTGTCGTCGTGATCTCGGGCGATCTGCCGTTCGCCGCTTCGCGCTTCTGCACGACCGAAGGCATCGCCAACGTCGTCACGGCCTCGACCTTCCGCGGCCATGAATTCGCGCAAGCCTATGGCGTGGATGTAACGAGCGGCCCGCTCACCGGCCTGACCGCGCGCGCCGTCGTCGTGCTCGACGAAAACGACAACGTCCTGCACGCCGAGCGCGTGAGCGAAATCAAGAACGAACCGAACTACGACGCCGCACTCGCCGCGCTGAAGTAATCCGGCGGCGGCGCACACTCTCCCGGAGCCTGCATTGCCAGGCCAGTGCGCCGCCCCCTTCCCCTACCACGCCCTACAGGAATTCCCGCCTTGGCTACGCTGATCTGCGGCTCGCTCGCCTACGACAACATCATGACCTTCGAGGGTCGCTTTCGGGAGCACATCCTCCCCGAGCAGGTGCACATCCTGAACGTGAGCTTTCTCGTGCCGACGATGCGCCGCGAGTTCGGCGGCTGTGCCGGCAACATCGCGTACTCGCTGCATCTGCTCGGCGGCGACGCACGCATCATGGCGACGCTCGGCGGCGCCGACGCGCGCCCGTACCTCGAACGCCTCGACACGCTCGGCCTCTCGAAGGCGCACGTGCGCGTGCTGGACGATACGTGGTCCGCACAGGCGATGATCACGACCGACCTCGAGAACAACCAGATCACCGCGTTCCACCCGGGCGCGATGATGCAATCGCATTTGAACCGCGCCGACGAAGCGCCCGGCATCAAGCTCGGCATCGTCGCGCCGGACGGCTTCGACGGCATGGTTCAGCACGTCGAGCAGTTCGCGAAGGCTGGCGTGCCGTTTATCTTTGATCCGGGCCAGGGCCTGCCGCTCTTCGACGGCGCGTCTTTGCGCCGCGCCATTGAACTTGCGACCTACGTAGCGGTCAACGACTACGAAGCCAACCTTGTCAGCCATCGCACCGGCTGGTCGTTCGACGAAATCGCCAGCCATGTCGACGCGCTGATCATCACGCGCGGCGAGCACGGCTCGCAGATCTACCACAGCGGCAAGATCGAGGAGATTCCTCCGGTCAAGGCCGCTCAGGTGCTCGACCCGACCGGCTGCGGCGACGCTTTCCGCGGCGGCCTGCTCTACGGCATCGAGAACGGCCTCGACTGGGCAACCACGGGGCGTCTCGCGAGCCTGATGGGCGCGCTCAAGATCGAGCATCTCGGTCCGCAAAACTATGCGCCCACGCGGGCGCAAATCAACGAACGGTTCAAGGAGGCATTCGGCTACGAACTGCCGAACTGAACGCGGGAGCCGCACACGAACGGCGCCCATTGGAGCTACGGGAATGAAAATAACGAGTCGTCTGATTGTTGCAGCCACGATCGCGGGGTCGCTCGCGATGTCGGGCTGCGCCTATAACAGCAGTTCTGCCGATGTGTACACGGCCTCGCAGGCGCAGCGCGAGCAAACGGTGCGTATGGCCACGGTCGAAAGCGTGCGCGCGGTGAAGATCAGCTCGAACAACGGCCAGCCTAGCGGCCTTGGCGCGATCGGTGGCGGCGCGCTCGGCGCGGTGGCCGGCAGTCAGATCGGCGGCGGCACGGGCTCGATCGTCACCGGCATCATTGGCGGCATTGCGGGCGCCGTGGCCGGCAACGCGGTCGAGAACGGCGTGGCCATGCGCGACGGCCTCGAGATCACGGTGCGCCTCGACAACGGCGACTACCGCGCCATCACGCAAACCGCGACCGGTGAAGTCTTCAACGCGGGCGACCGCGTGCGACTGCTCTCGAGCGGCGGCGCGACGCGCGTCACGCACTAACGTTTTCCCCTGTACCGCAGCGGCGCCTCGCGCCGGATGCGGAACCTCAGGCGCATGTGCTCCCCTGTGCATGCGCCTTTTTTCATGCCCGCGCGCGGCATGAGCGTGGCCTCACACCAAGTATTACGAAGTCCAGACGAAAAAAATCCCGCCGCGGACAACCCAGCGACGGGATCGGGATCGAGCCTTGCGCATCAAGCCGCCCGGCCCGGCCAACGAAGCGCGCGAACGATGTAGCCTGCGCGCTTCGTCTCGGACTGCTTACGGACGGCTGCCGGTCGGGAACGGCCATGCAGCGGCCGGATTCAGGGCAGTCTTGACCGTTGCTGCGGGCGCGGACGGTTGCGCAGCAGGGGCAGCAGGTGCGGCAGCGGCCTTCGCAGGCGCCTTCTTGGCAGCCTTCTTGGCGGCAGCCTTCTTCGCAGGCGCAGCCTTCTTGGCAGCAGCCTTCTTCGCAGGCGCCTTCTTGGCTGCGACCTTCTTCGCAGCAACCTTCTTGGCCGCGGCCTTCTTCGCCGGCGCTGCCTTCTTCGCAGCAACCTTCTTCACGGCGACTTTCTTGGCTGCAACCTTCTTCGCTGCGGCCTTCTTCGCCGGTGCTGCCTTCTTCGCAGCAACCTTCTTCACGGCGACTTTCTTGGCTGCAACCTTCTTTGCTGCGGCCTTCTTCGCCGGTGCTGCCTTCTTCGCAGCAACCTTCTTCACGGCGACTTTCTTGGCTGCGACCTTCTTGACCGCGACCTTCTTCGCTGCGGCCTTCTTCGCCGGAGCTGCCTTCTTCGCTGCAACCTTCTTCACTGCGGCCTTCTTAGCCGCCGGTTTCTTCTTGGCAATAGCCATTTTTTTTCTCCTTCAGGTTCAGATGAGAGTCAGTTCAAACTACACCCTTCGTCAAAACCCGCTTCCCGCGAACGCTTCTCACGGCGCACGCTGCGAAGCGGGCTATTCATCGGCGTACGCTGATCCCGCGCGCTTACGCTAATGAATGCGGTAAGGCGCGCCGTGCCACGAGGCACAGCGCGCCAAGTCATTCCGGCGTCGGCTACCGACACCGGGCAACGTTCGTTGAAAGCGGCGGCCTCACAACACGCGAAGCCTGCGCGCTTTTCCGGGGGGAAGTTTGCCCATCCCTCTGAAGGGTTCGCAAAGTGCCTGTCACGTCGGTGAGCCAACCTGGCTCCGGGCATGCTTTGCATCAGGCGTTCCTGCTCCTAATCATCATGCCGGTCCAGGCGCCTGCACGGCGCCTGCCGGCAACCCCAAAAGACTTGCACCGCAGTGCGCCCGGGTTACTCCCAGGACAGCGCACCGCCCGTCTGATATTCGATCACGCGCGTCTCGAAGAAGTTGCGTTCCTTCTTCAAGTCGATCATCTCGCTCATCCACGGGAACGGATTCTCTTCGTTCGGGAACAGCTGATCGAGACCGATCTGCTGGCAACGGCGGTTGCAGATGAAGCGCAGATAGCTCTTGAACATCGATGCGTTCAGACCGAGCACGCCGCGAGGCATGGTGTCCTCGGCGTAGCGGTACTCGAGGTCGACCGCATGCTTGAACAGTTCGGTGATCTCCGCACGGAACGCCGGGGTCCACAGGTGCGGGTTTTCAAGCTTGATCTGGTTGATGAGGTCGATGCCGAAGTTGCAGTGCATCGACTCGTCACGCAGGATGTACTGGTACTGCTCCGCGGCGCCGGTCATCTTGTTCTGGCGGCCGAGCGCGAGAATTTGCGTGAAGCCCACATAGAAGAACAGGCCTTCCATGATGCAGGCGAACACGATGAGCGACTTGAGCAGATTCTGGTCGGCTTCGAGCGTGCCGGTCTTGAACGACGGATCAGTCAGCGTATGAATGAACGGGATCAGGAACTCGTCCTTGTCGCGGATCGACTTGACCTCGTGGTACGCGTTGAAGATCTCGCCTTCGTCCAGACCGAGCGACTCGACGATGTATTGGTAGGCGTGCGTGTGGATCGCCTCTTCGAACGCCTGGCGCAGCAGGAACTGGCGGCATTCGGGCGCCGTGATGTGCCGGTAGGTGCCGAGCACGATGTTGTTCGCGGCGAGCGAGTCGGCGGTCACGAAGAAGCCGAGGTTGCGCTTGACGACGCGGCGCTCGTCCTCGGTCAGACCGTTGGGGTCTTTCCAGAGGGCGATGTCGCGGGACATGTTGATTTCCTGCGGCATCCAGTGGTTCGCGCAGCCCGCAAGGTACTTTTCCCAAGCCCACTTGTATTTGAACGGGACCAACTGATTCACGTCGGTCTGGCCGTTGATGATGCGCTTGTCGGCGACATTCACGCGCGCTTCGGTCGAGACCGGCGCTTGCGGCGGCGGTGCGACGGCGAAGTCGCTGGCGAAGATGTTGGTCGCCGTGGAAGCCTGAGGAGCGGAACGCAGACCAAACTGCACCTCGGCAGCCTGGACAGCCTGACCCGCGGGGTTGCGCATTGCGTTTTCCTGCGCACCGCTCGACGGAGTTACGGCCGTGATCTCGTCATCCCAGTTGAGCATAAATGTCACCATCAATTTAGATCGGTTTGTACCATCTTTTCGTGAGCGATAAAAGGGTTCGCACACGAAAAATCCTGTTTTCGATTCGCGTTGCGACCTCGATACAACACTTTGTTATCGCATCGTGTCGATTGCATCGCGTGAGCACTGTGTAGAGAGCACTGATTCGGCGTGCTCACTTCGCATGTGCGATGTGCTTCGAAGGTCTTCGCGACATCGAGAGCGTGTGTGAAAGACGATGTTCGCCGCGCGCTTTTCGCTCGCGCTGCGAGTGCGTTTTCACTCGCCGCTCACTGCTTGCCGCGCGCGGCGCTGGAAGCTCGCGCGGCCTGAGTCTTGTCCCTGCGAGAAACTCCAGGGATTCCTTCCTGTTGCCTCATTCGCGTACTGCAACGCGCGTGGTGCGAGTTGCCGGGAGAGTCGGCGCGCATTGCGCGCGCCTCTTTCGTTGTTACATCTCGCTGCGACTGCTTCTACTACTGTTTACTACCGATGCTTTGGTCCTCGCATGATGCGCGCGGCGTTGCACCGCACGCATCATGCTCAACCCGCTTTACTGGCAAGCCTCGCACTCTTCGAAGCCGGGGTCGCCCGGACGCATCATGCACACCGGGCCATCTGCTTCCGGTGCCGCTTCAACCGCGGCTTCCGGTGCGGCGTGCATCGTGGTCGACCCTGCTGCACCGCCGAATGCGCCGCCCGTTGCACCGCCGAACGCGCCACCCGCATTGCCGCCACCTTCGCCGCCCGTCGGCACGGCGTTGAGCGCGCCGTGCGCAACCGTCGACTTCTCGACGTGCGTCGCCGCCATCGTGCGCAGGTAGTACGTGGTCTTCAGACCGCGCACCCATGCGAGCTTGTAGATCTCGTCGAGCTTCTTGCCCGATGCGCCCGCCATGAAGATGTTCAGCGATTGCGCCTGGTCGATCCACTTCTGACGACGCGATGCGGCTTCGACGAGCCACGTCGGGTCGACTTCGAACGCCGTTGCATACACAGCGCGTAGATCGGCCGGCACGCGGTCGATACGCGAGAGCATGCCGTCGAAGTACTTCAGGTCGGCGACCATGACTTCGTCCCACAGGCCGCGTGCCTTCAGGTCGCGCACCAGGTAGTCGTTCACCACCGTGAATTCGCCCGAGAGGTTCGACTTCACGTAAAGGTTCTGGAACGTCGGCTCGATGCAAGGCGACACGCCGATGATGTTCGAGATGGTCGCGGTCGGTGCGATCGCGATGCAGTTCGAATTGCGCATGCCGTGCGTCGCGATGCGCTCGCGCAGCGACGTCCAGTCCATCGACTCGCTCGAGTCGACTTCGACGTAGCCGCCGCGCGCTTCGGCGAGCAGCTTGAGCGTGTCCTGCGGGAGGATGCCGCGATCCCACAGCGAGCCGCGGTAGGTCGAGTAGCGGCCGCGCTCGGCTGCCAGCTCCGTCGACGCCCAGTACGCGTAGTAGCAGACGGCTTCCATCGAGCGGTCGGCGAACTCCACGGCTTCTTGCGAAGCAAACGGCGTGCGCAGAACGTGCAGGCAGTCCTGGAAGCCCATGATGCCCATGCCCACCGGACGGTGCTTCAGGTTCGAGTTGCGCGCCTTCGACACCGCGTAGTAGTTGATGTCGATGACGTTGTCGAGCATGCGCATCGCCACGCCGATGGTGCGCTTGAGCTTGTCGTGGTCGAGTGCGTACGTGCCGTCGGCCTGTTCGACCATGTGCGCGACCAGGTTCACCGATCCCAGGTTACAGACGGCGATTTCGCTGTCGCTGGTGTTCAGGGTGATTTCCGTACACAGGTTCGACGAGTGGACGACGCCCACGTGCTGCTGCGGCGAACGGATGTTGCACGGATCCTTGAACGTGATCCACGGATGGCCGGTTTCGAACAGCATGCCGAGCATCTTGCGCCACAGTTGCGCGGCCGGCAGCTTCTTGAACAGCTTGATCTCGCCGCGCGCGACCTTCTCTTCGTAAGCCGTGTAAGCCTGTTCGAACTCGGCGCCGAACTTGTCGTGCAGATCCGGGCAGGTCGAGGGCGAGAAGAGCGTCCAGTCGCCGCCTTCCATCACGCGCTTCATGAACAGGTCGGGAATCCAGTTCGCCGTGTTCATGTCGTGGGTGCGGCGGCGGTCGTCGCCCGTGTTCTTGCGCAGCTCGAGGAATTCTTCGATGTCGAGGTGCCACGATTCCAGGTATGCGCACACCGCGCCCTTGCGCTTGCCACCCTGGTTCACGGCCACAGCCGTGTCGTTCACGACCTTCAGGAACGGCACGACGCCTTGCGACTTGCCGTTGGTGCCCTTGATGTGCGAGCCGAGCGCGCGCACGCGCGTCCAGTCGTTGCCCAGACCGCCGGCAAACTTCGAGAGCAGCGCGTTGTCCTTGAGCGCTTCGTAGATGCCGTCGAGGTCGTCGGCAACCGTCGTGAGATAGCACGACGAGAGCTGCGAGCGGTGCGTGCCCGAGTTGAACAGCGTGGGCGTGGACGACATAAAGTCGAACGACGAGAGCACGTTGTAGAACTCGATCGCGCGCGCTTCGCGGTCGATCTCGTTGAGCGAAAGGCCCATTGCGACACGCATGAAGAATGCCTGCGGCATTTCGATGCGCGTGCCGTGCACGTGCAGGAAGTAGCGGTCGTACAGCGTCTGCAGGCCGAGGTAGCCGAACTGCAGGTCGCGGCTCGCGTCGAGCGCGTTACCGAGACGCTTGAGGTCGAACTGCTGGAGCTTGTCGTCGAGCAGGCCGGCTTCCACGCCGCGCTTGATGAACTGCGGGAAGTAGTCGGCGTAACGCGCGGCCATTTCGGCTTGCGTCACTTCCTCTTCGAGAATTTCGCGACGGATCGTGTGCAGCAGGATGCGCGAGGTCGCCTGGCTATACGCCGGGTCCTTTTCGATCATCGTGCGCGCAGCGAGGATGGCCGAGTCGTAGACCTGGGTCATCGGCACGCCGTCGTACAGATTCTTCACCGTTTCCGCGACGATCGGGTCAGCGTTGACCGCGTCGCCGAGACCGTCGCACGACGAGACGATCAGCGCGCGCAGTCCTTGCATGTCGAGCGGGCGCGTCACGCCGTTGTCCGTGACGTTGATGCCGGGCGCTGCGCTCGCTGCCGTTTCCGGCGCTTGCGCGCGCTCCTGGTTGCGCTTCTCGCGATACAGCACGTAGGCGCGCGCGACGTTGTGCTCGCCACCGCGCATCAGCGCGAGTTCGACCTGATCCTGGATGTCTTCGATATGGAACGTGCCGCCGTTCGGACGGCTGCGCACGAGTGCGCGCACGACGTTCTGCGTGAGCTGCTCGACGAGCTCGCGCACGCGCGCCGAAGCCGCGCCCTGGCCGCCGTTCACGGCGAGGAAGGCCTTCGTCATCGCGATCGCGACTTTCGAAGGTTCGAACGACACCACGCTACCGTTGCGGCGAATCACCTTGTGGTCGGCGAACTGCTGCGCGCTCGTCTGGCCGTCTTGCGGTTGGCCACCCAGTGCGTGCGCGGCGGGCGCGCCTTCATACCGGGTCGAGACGTTATCGGTCGTTTGCATGTGCAAAGCTCCTGGGTCCTGGAAAGGTGCGAAGAGAGTTCGCGGATTAGTACGGACGCCGACGCCGTGCCCCCGTGAGCACGCGCGATCGGGCAGAGAAGAAAGTCCAGCCTGGCGAGGCTGCCGGATGCGACAAGGCAGATGAAACACGGACTGCTTCGGTCTTCATCGTGGATGTCGCGATCATTGGCTGTACCTTCTCTCTCGATTACAGCCGGTGCGCCGGTTCTCTCGGCCGACGGCACCGTACAAAGTTTCTGTTTTTTCTATGCTGGTAACGCGCGCGGCGCCTTGCGCGTGAAGCGGGGCGCCGCAGTACAACACAACATATGGTGTGAAGCCTTGTTTCAGGTACAAAGTATAGTGGAAGAAACAATACGATCAAACGGCTTTTTTTGCTGGTCCTATCTTGACAAGGCTACAAGCCAAGCAGCGCGGGCCTTGGCGGCGAGCCCCCCCTTCGAGTGGTCTGCGAGACGCGCGCAAAGACCCTGCGTTTGCGCGCGAGAGGTGCTTATTTCTTGTGCAGCTGGCGAGGGTTTAGCGGGCGCTTGAGCGTGTCACGACGCCGCGTTCTGAGCGCCGTGCCCCTGGATATAGGGGAAGCTGGCATCGGCGAGCTGCGTATCGTGTTTGAGGCGCGCCCAGTCGAAGTGCGGGCCGGGATCGGTCTTGCGCCCAGGCGCGATGTCCGAATGGCCCGCCAGCGCCTCGATCGGATAGTGCGCGACGAGCGCCTTCACGAGCGCCGCGAGCGTGGCGTATTGCGGCGCCTCGAAGGCCGTCGTGTCGCTGCCTTCCAGCTCGATGCCGATGGCGAAATCGTTGCAGCGCTCGCGCCCGAAGAAGCTCGACGCGCCCGCGTGCCACGCGCGCTCGTCGCACGAGACGAACTGCTCGAGGGCGCCATCGCGATGAATGACGAAGTGCGCCGAGACGCGCACGCCGCGCAGGTTGGCATCGAAGTAAGGATGCGCGTCGCAGTCGAGGCGGTTGAGAAAGAGATCGGCGATCTCAGGGCCGCCGAAGACGTTGGGCGGCAGACTGATGTTGTGGACGACGATGAGCGTCGGCACGGCGCCTTGCGGGCGGGCCTCGAAGTTGGGCGAAGGCAGGTGGCGCGCGCCGGGCACCCAGCCCTGCGCATCGACTTCGTACGCGCGCGATCCTGGCAAGCCTGGCGATGCGGCAGCGCTCATCGTGCGGGGCGATCCTGGGCCGTGGTGCGCGCGTCGTAGGCGCGCGCGTGCTCGGAACTGCAGAACGAGCGCGTGCCGACATTCACCGATTCACTGCGCGGCGCGTGCACACCGCACTCGGCGCAGCGGACCATCGGCTCGGGCAGCGCAGCTTTACCGCTCGCGCTCGCGCCGCCATTGGCGTTGCGCGCGGCGCCCTGCTCCGGCTGCGCGCCTTGCCCCGGTTGCGCACCGGCACGCGTTTGCGTCTGCGCACGGCGCAGCGCCTTGACGAACCACTGTCCGACCACGAACAACAGTACGAGGAGAAGAATCTGTCTCATCGGAACACGCGACTCATGCGACTCAAACCACAGGGCGGTGCAGCAGCACCTCGAAGACGAAACGGCTGCCCACATAAGCGAGCAGCAAGGCGATGAACGATGCGATCACCCATCGCAGTGCAGCGCGGCCACGCCAGCCGGAAATCTTGCGCGCGGTGAGCAGCGCGCCGAACATCAGCCACGAAAGAATCGCGAAGACGGTCTTATGATCGAGCGAAAGCGGCCGGTCGATCAACTGCTCGCTGAACACGATGCCGGAGACGAGCGTGGCCGTGAGCAGCACGAAGCCCGCGCCGATCAGGCGGAACAGCAGCTTTTCCATCGTGAGGAGCGGCGGCAACGTCTCGATCCAGTTCGAGAGCCAGCCGCCGCCGCGATTGCTCGCGTTGCGCTGGAAGCCGGCGCCCTTGAGCGCATGCAGCCGGCGCTCGACGGCGAGCATCAGCACCGCATGCAACGCGGCGATCGCGAAGAGCCCATAGGCGACATTCGCGATGACGAAGTGCAGCTTGAACATCGGCGCGGCCGCATAGGGCAGCACGCGCACGCCGCCGAACACGAGCGGCAGGATCGACGCGACCGCGGCCAACGGCAGCAGCAAGAGACGCAGGCCGTCGAGCGCAAAGAAAAAGCTCTCGATCCAGTAGATGCCCGCGCCGAGCCAGAACATGGCCGACAACGCAAACGCGAAGCCGAACACCATTTCGTTGGCGGGGAAGATCGTCATGTGCAGCAGCACGCCGTGCGCGGCGAGCGCGACGAAGAGCAGCGCACGGGAAAGCGGGCCGAAGGTCCGCGCGCGCACGGCGTCGCCGCCCGCGCCGACCGTCACCGGAACGGGCGGCACGCTGCCTAGCAGCGGCGCGGTGCCCGCGCGGCGCAGCGCACGCCAGTCGGCGGCGCACAATCCGCCGTACAGGAGCATGGTGAGGGCATACAGTACAATATCCATGTTCGAAGTTTACTATAGGCCCCCTGGCCGCGCGGGATCGCGACGAATCGCGGCGCTTTCCCGTTTTGCGTGCGCGGGCGGGGCCGCACTGCTCACCGCCTCCCCATGCTCGACAATCTCACTCAACGGATGGCGCGCGTCGTCAAGACGCTGCGCGGCGAAGCCCGGCTGACCGAAGCCAATACGCAGGAAATGCTGCGCGAGGTGCGTCTCGCCCTGCTCGAAGCGGACGTGGCGCTGCCCGTCGTGCGCGAATTCATCGCCAAGGTGAAAGAGAAGGCGCTCGGCGAGGATGTGATCGCCAGCCTCTCGCCGGGCCAGGCGCTCGTCGGCGTGGTGCAGCGCGAGCTGACCGCCGTGATCGGCGGCGACTACGAAGGCAAGGCCGCCGAACTCGATCTCGCCGTCACGCCGCCTGCCGTCATCCTCATGGCGGGTCTGCAGGGCGCCGGTAAAACCACCACCACCGGCAAGCTCGCCAAGCTCCTGCGCGAGAAGTACAAGAAGAAGGTACTCACCGTTTCGTGCGACGTCTACCGCCCTGCCGCTATCGCGCAGTTGAAGACGGTGACGGAACAGGTCGGCGCCGACTTCTTCCCCTCGCAGCCTGACCAGAAGCCCGTCGAGATCGCCGCCGCGGCGGTCGACTGGGCCAAACGCCACTATCACGACGTGCTGCTCGTCGACACGGCCGGCCGCCTCGGTATCGACGAGGCGATGATGAACGAGATCACCGCGCTGCACTCCACGCTCAAGCCGGCTGAAACGCTCTTCGTGGTGGACGCCATGCTCGGCCAGGACGCGGTCAACACCGCGAAGGCGTTCAACGACGCCCTGCCGCTCACCGGCGTCGTGCTCACCAAGCTCGACGGCGACTCGCGCGGCGGCGCGGCGCTCTCTGTGCGCCACATCACGGGCAAGCCGATCAAGTTCGTCGGCGTCGCGGAAAAGCTCGACGGCCTCGAGGTGTTCCACCCGGACCGCATGGCGAACCGTATTCTCGGCATGGGCGACATTCTCGCTCTCGTCGAGGAAGCGCAGCGCGGCGTGGACGTCCAGGCCGCGCAAAAGCTCGCCGACAAGGTCAAGAAAGGCGGCGACTTCGACCTCAACGATTTCCGCGCGCAGCTCTCGCAAATGAAGAACATGGGTGGCCTGTCGTCGCTCATGGACAAGCTGCCCGCGCAGTTCCAGCAGGCCGCCTCGGGCGCCAACATGGGCCAGGCCGAGAAGCAGATGCGCCGCATGGAAGGCATCATCAACTCGATGACGGCCGCCGAGCGCGCCAAGCCCGAACTCATCAAGGCCACGCGCAAGCGCCGCATTGCGGCGGGCGCCGGCGTGCAGGTTCAGGAAGTGAACCGTATGCTCAACCAGTACGAGCAGATGCGCACCATGATGAAGAAGCTCAAAGGCGGCAATCTGCAAAAGATGATGCGCGGCATGAAGGGCATGATGCCGGGCATGCGCTGATCCTGCGGGCCGCGCGGCGCACATCGCGCGCGCTGGCGGCCCCACTCGACGCGGCGCGCGACGGACCAAATGCGCGGGTTTATGCTGTAGCGCGCGCCGCCGTTATTTTCCACACTTCAATAGCTACAGCTACCTTCCCGCCAGAGTCATGAATCGCGAAGAAGCCCTGCACATTATCCGCCACTCCGAAGAGATCGTTTCGGAGGGCGACGTCAATGCGTCGATCGGCCGGATGGCCGAAGCCATCCGCGCCGAGATCAGCGAGGACTTCCCGCTCGTGCTGTCGGTGATGGGCGGTGCCGCGGTGTTCACCGGCATGCTGCTGCCGCACCTCGACTTCCCGCTCGAGTTCGACTACATCCACCTCACGCGCTACCGCAACGCGATCAAGGGCAGCGCCGAGATGCAGTGGCGCGTGGCGCCGCGCGAGTCGGTGAAGGACCGGGTAGTGCTCGTGCTCGACGACATCCTCGACGAAGGCGAGACCATGGCCGCGATTCGCGACCGCATCATGGACATGGGCGCGAAGCGTTTCCTCTCGGCCGTGCTGTGCGAAAAGACCCTCACGAAGGCCAAGCCGCTGCATCCCGACTACTGCGGCTTTTCGGTGCCGGACCGCTACGTGTTCGGCTGCGGCATGGACGCCAAGGGTTACTGGCGCAATTTGCCGACCATCCGCGCGCTGACCGAAGGCGCGTGAAGCGCGCGTCGACTTTCTGACGCACCATGAAAAAAAGCAGCCCGCGGGCTGCTTTTTTGTTGCCTGCGACGCCCGCTGCACGCGACGTCAGAGGTGATGCACGAAGTTGGCGATTCCCGCGAGGATCATCTCCACCGATATCGCCACGAGAACGAGACCCATCAGCCGCTCGAAGGCCGTCACCACGCGCTCGCCCAGCAACTGCTGGATGCGCTCCGCCATCACCAGCACGATCGCGCAGATCACCATCGTCACGACGAGCGCCGTCATCCATTCATAGAGTTTGCCAGGCGCCTGCGAGGTGAGCAGCATGACCGTAGCAAGCGCCGAAGGCCCCGCCAGCGCGGGAATGGCGAGCGGCACGATGAGCGGCTCGCCGCCCTTGTCGCCGCCGCCGAACGGGCCGCCCGGATGCGGAAAGATCATGCGCAGCGCGATGAGGAACAGCACGATGCCGCCGCCGATGCGCAGCGAGGTATCCGTGAGCCCCATCATGCGCAGGAAGCTGTTGCCGGCGACCATGAAGATGAGCAGGATCACGAACGCAATCGCGACCTCGCGCAGGATCACGATCGCGCGGCGCTGCTTGGCGACGCCGCGCAAGCAGCTGATGAAGAGCGGAATATTACCGAGCGGGTCGGTGATGAGGAGCAGCAGGACCGTAGCGGACAGAAAACTATACTCCACGCTCGCAGCGCCCCTTTAACCGTGATGGATCGTCGTTAAACCGCGAGCGCCGCGCGGATCTTCTGCGCCACCGTCTGCACGGCCTCATCGGCCGGCAGCAGCGTCGCTTCGGTATCGCGGCGGCCCTGGTACTCGATCTTGCCGTCCTTCAGGCCGCGCTCGCCGATCACGAGACGATGCGGCACGCCGATCAGCTCCCAGTCGGCGAACATCACGCCCGGGCGCTCGCCGCGGTCGTCGAGAATCGCGTCCACGCCCGCTTGGACGAGTTCGTTGTAGACGCGCTCGGCGCGCTCGCGCACGAGCTCGCTGCGGTCCATGCCCATCGGGCACACGACGACCTGGAACGGCGCGATCGACTCAGGCCAGATGATGCCCTTCTCGTCGAAGTTCTGCTCGATGGCTGCACCGAGAATACGCGTGACGCCAATGCCGTAGCAGCCCATCTGCATCGGCGCAGGCTTGCCGTTCTCGGCGAGGAAGGTGGCGTTCATCGCTTCCGAGTACTTCGTGCCGAGCTGGAACACGTGGCCCACTTCGATGCCACGGCAAATGTCGATCACGCCCTTGCCGTCCGGCGAGGGATCGCCCTTCTTCACGTTGCGGATGTCGGCGACGACCGGCTCGGGCAAGTCGCGGCCCCAGTTCACGCCCGTGGTGTGGAAATCGACTTCGTTCGTGCCGACCACGAAATCGCTCATGTTCGCGACCGTGCGATCGGCGATCACCTTGACCGGCTTCTTCGTGTTGAGCGGACCGAGGTAGCCCGGCGGCGTGCCGAACCACTCGACGATTTCCGCTTCGGTAGCGAAGCGGAAGCCGCTCAGGCCTTCGAGCTTGCCGACCTTGATCTCGTTCAGGTCGTGGTCGCCGCGCAGCATCAGCAGCCAGATCGTGGGCTCGGCGCCCTCGTTGTCCGTCGCGAGGATGATCGACTTGATCGTGCTTTCAAGCGGAATGCCGAGCAACTCAGCAACTGCCTCGCACTTGGCCGCGCCCGGCGTGGGCGTTTTCGTGAGCACCTGCGTAGGGGCGCCGCGCTGCGCGACGAGCGGCAGCGCTTCGGCGGCTTCGACGTTGGCCGCGAACTCCGAGGTCGGGCAGTAGGCGATATCGTCCTCGCCCGTTTCCGCGATCACGTGGAATTCGTGCGAGCCGCTGCCGCCGATCGAGCCGTTGTCGGCCGCGACTGCGCGGAACTGCAGGCCGAGACGCGTGAAGATGCGCACGTAAGCGTCGTACATCTTCTGGTAGGAGAGCTTGAGACCTTCGACGTCCTTATCGAACGAGTACGCGTCCTTCATGATGAATTCGCGCCCGCGCATCACGCCGAAACGGGGACGGATTTCGTCGCGGAACTTCGTCTGCACCTGATAGAAGTTCACCGGCAGTTGGCGATAGCTCTTGATCTGGCCACGCGCGATGTCGGTGACGACCTCTTCGTGCGTCGGACCCATCACGAAGTCGCTCTGCTTGCGATCCTTGAAGCGCAGCAGTTCCGGCCCGTATTGTTCCCAGCGACCCGATTCCTGCCACAGCTCGGCCGGCTGCACGGCCGGCATGAGCAGCTCGATTGCGCCAGCGCGGTTCATTTCCTCGCGCACGATCTGCTCGACCTTGCGGATCGAACGCAGGCCGATCGGCAGATAGTTATAAATGCCGCCAGCGATGCGACGGATCATGCCCGCGCGAACCATCAGCTTGTGGCTGACGATTTCCGCGTCAGCGGGCGCTTCCTTCAGGGTGCCGATAAAGAAACGGGAGGCTTTCATTCAAATTATCCAAAAGCGGCGGCCCGGTGCAGACCGCCCGAAAAAGTGACCAACGGAGGAGTTCACGAACCCGCCATTATGACAACGCGCCGGGTGCCGTGCCGATGAAGCCGGCCAGATTCGAAGCCGATCGCGCTCCGAGACCGTTTTGCGCGGTCGCGGCCATTCGCTCAACTTTCCGGACGCCGGGTCACGGACGCCGGGTGCGTGAGGACCGTTATCTGTTTATAATCAAAGCAATTTTAAAGGATTCGAAGGTGGTTGTATGCTGGATCGTGAGGGGTTTCGCCCGAACGTCGGCATCATCCTCTTGAACGCGCGAAACGAGGTGTTTTGGGGCAAGCGGGTTCGCGAACATTCCTGGCAGTTTCCGCAAGGGGGCATCAAGTATGGTGAAACCCCCATGCAGGCAATGTTTCGGGAGTTGCACGAAGAAACCGGTTTGCATCCGGAGCACGTCAAGATCGTCGGTCGCACACGCGACTGGTTGCGTTATGAGGTGCCGGACAAGTTCATCAAGCGAGAGGTGCGCGGCCATTATCGCGGTCAGAAACAGATCTGGTTTCTGCTGCGTATGGTCGGGCGCGACTGCGATATCTGCCTGCGGGCAACGGAGCATCCCGAGTTCGATGCGTGGCGCTGGAACGAATACTGGGTACCGCTCGAAGCGGTCATCGAGTTCAAGCGTGACGTCTATCAGCTCGCGCTGACCGAGCTCTCGCGCTTCCTGCGACGGCCCGCGCCGCGTCAGGAGCGCCTGGGCGTGCAGGCTCACGAGGTGCGCTACCCGCGCATCGTGACGTCGGCACACGCAGACGCGGTGCACGCCGAGCCGTACGATGTCGCGGCAGAAAGCGTGCCCGAACGTACGCCCCGCGCGCAACCCGCGCCGGGCCCCGCCGGTTCGCATTCGCGGCGCAGTTCGTTCGTCACTCGCGCCCGTGCTTCGAGGAAAACCAATTTGAAACGATTTGCTCTTGCTGCGGCATGCGCCGCAGGCGGTGTGCTGCTTGTGTCAGGACTGGCCGCGTGCTCCAGTTCCGGTCCCACGAACAAGGACGACAGCACGTTCGTCTACCTTCTGGACCGCAAGGGCGAATGGCAGGAAAACAAGCTCGAGGGTCTGCCGCCGCTGCCGCAGGCAGGCGCGACGCTGCTGCCGTTCGACGTCTCGAACAATTCGCCGCTAAAGTTCGCCGTCGATCCTGCATCGCTCACGGTCGGCACGGATGGCGTCGTGCGCTACACGATCGTTATCACGAGCCCGACTGGCGCACGTAACGTGAATTACGAAGGGATTCGCTGCGACACCTACGAGTGGCGCCTCTACGCGAGCCTCGACGCCGATCACAACGGCTGGGACCAGACCGTCGCGAACAACTGGTCGCGCATCGAGAACGGTACGCTCAATGCGTACCAGTCGAGGCTTTATCAGGACTACTTCTGCGCCAACAAGATGCCGATCGCGAAGGCGTCGACCCTCATCGAGAACCTGCGCTACGGCCGCACGCAGTCGACGCTGGTGCGTTAAAAGTTGCGCCACCGCATGCTGTAATGGGCATGAAAAAAGCCGCTGCGGCCTTTGGCCACAGCGGCTTTTTAACTTTTGGCGATGCGCGGCTGGCTGGAAACAGCCGTCAAACCAGCACGAGATTGTCGCGGTGGATCAGCTCCGGCTCGAGCATATAGCCCAGGATGCCCTCGATCTCGCCACTCGGATGACGCTGAATCAGCTTCGTTTCCGCGCTGCTGTAGTTGGTAAGCCCGCGCGCCACTTCCACGCCCGCACCGCTCAGGCAAGCGATCACTTCACCGCGCGCAAACGCGCCCTGCACGCCGGTCACGCCAATGGGCAGCAGGCTCTTGCCGTCTGCCATGAGCTTCTGCACCGCGCCGTCGTCGATCACGACGTGGCCGCGCACCTGCAGGTGGTCGGCCATCCACTGCTTGCGCGCCGCCATGCGCGCCGTGCGTGCGATGAGTTGCGTGCCGATCGCCTCGCCCCCAGCCAGACGCACGAGCACTTGCGCTTCACGCCCGCTCGCGATCACCGTGTTCGCGCCGCTATGCGCGGCGCGCTTGGCCGCGAGGATCTTGGTGAGCATGCCGCCGCGGCCGATGCTCGACCCTGCGCCGCCCGCCATTGCCTCGAGCTCCGGCTTGCCTGCGTCGGCTTCCTGCACGAGCGTCGCGCTCGGATCCTTGCGCGGATCGGCCGTATAAAGGCCGCTTTGGTCGGTGAGGATGATGAGCGCATCGCCTTCGATCAGGTTCGCGACGAGCGCGCCGAGCGTGTCGTTGTCGCCGAACTTGATTTCGTCGGTGACCACGGTGTCGTTCTCGTTGATGATCGGCACGACGCCCAGGCGCAGCAGCGTGAGCAACGTGGAACGCGCATTGAGATAGCGCTCGCGGTCAGCCAGGTCGGCATGCGTGAGCAGGATCTGCGCAGTGCGAATGTCGTGCTCGGCAAAGCGGCTTTCATAGACTTGAGCGAGCCCCATCTGCCCGACTGCCGCGGCAGCCTGAAGCTCGTCGATCTCGCGCGGCCGCTTCGTCCAGCCGAGCCGTTGCATGCCTTCGGCGATCGCGCCCGAACTCACGAGCACGACTTCCTTGCCCTGCGCTCGCAGCGCCGCAATCTGCGCGGCCCAGCGGCCGATTGCCGCATGATCGAGCCCGCGACCGTCGTTGGTGACGAGGCTCGAACCGACTTTCACTACCAGACGCCGCGAATCGGCGATGACGGAACGCATGCTGCGCGGTCTCCCAAATGACTGATGACGCGTGACGTTTCCTTGGCTCGGCCTGCGCGGCTCGCGCGCCGGCCGGCGCGGCGAATTACTCCTGAGGCTGCTCCGCGTTCCCGCCTTGCCCCTCACGGAAGCGCACGTCGGATGCGAGGTCTTCGGCTTCCGCTGCACGGCGCGCGTCCGAGTGCGCACTGACGTAGTCGTACACCGCGTAACACAGGTTTTCGCAGCCCTGCCCCGTGAGCGCGGAAATCTCGAACACGGGACCGTCCCACTCGAACCGTTTCACGAAGTCGGCAACGCGCTCGGCGCGCTCTTCCTCCGGCACCATGTCGAGCTTGTTCAGCACGAGCCAGCGCGGCTTTTCATAGAGCGTCTCGTCGTACTTGCGCAGCTCGCCGACGATCGCCTTCGCCTCCGCAACCGGATCGACGCTTTCGTCGAACGGCGCGAGGTCGACCAGATGCAGCAGCAGGTTCGTGCGCTGCAGGTGGCGCAGGAACTGGTGACCGAGGCCCGCGCCTTCGGCGGCGCCTTCGATCAGGCCCGGAATGTCGGCGATCACGAAGCTCTTGCTCGGCCCCACGCGCACCACGCCCAGATTCGGCGCGAGTGTCGTGAACGGGTAGTCGGCAATCTTGGGCTTCGCGTTCGACACCGAGGAGATGAACGTGGACTTGCCCGCGTTCGGCATGCCGAGCAGGCCGACGTCGGCCAGCACTTTCAGTTCCAGCTTGAGCATGCGGCGCTCGCCGGGCTTGCCGTCGGTCTTCTGACGCGGCGCGCGGTTCGTGGAGGACTTGAAATGCAGGTTGCCGAGGCCACCCGCGCCGCCCTTCGCGACCATGACTTGCTGATCGTGCTCGGTCAGGTCTGCGATCAACTCGCCCGTGTCCTGGTCGGTGATGGCTGTGCCCACCGGCATGCGCAGCGTGATGTCGTCGCCGCCCTTGCCGTAGCAGTCCGAGCCGCGGCCGTTCTCGCCGTTGCGCGCCTGGTGCTTCTTTGTGTAGCGGTAGTCGATGAGCGTGTTGATGTTGCGGTCACCGACCGCGTAGACGCTGCCGCCGCGCCCGCCGTCACCGCCGTCCGGCCCGCCGAACGGGACGAACTTCTCGCGTCGCATCGACGCGCTGCCATCGCCCCCATCGCCGGCGATGACTTCGATCTTCGCTTCGTCAATGAACTTCATGAGTTACTCCGTCCCGTGAATATCGATATTTTGCCCGCCATGGCCGAAACTGGCCAACCTGGCCGAACGGCCAACGACGTTCCGCAAGCCAACGGAAGGTCGTTACGACCCCGAAAGACTGCAGATAAATAAAAAGGCCCCGCAAACTTCGCGGGGCCTTCTTTGCGTCGCGTGCAGCCCGCTCGCAAGCGGTCTAAAGCTTAGGCCGCTGCCGGGACGACGTTGACCAGTTGCTTGTTGGCTGCGCCCTTGATCGTGAACGCGACGTGGCCGTCGACCAGCGCGTACAGCGTGTGGTCCTTGCCGATGCCGACGTTCAGGCCCGGGTGCATGCGCGTGCCGCGCTGGCGAACGATGATGCCGCCTGCGAGGATCGCCTGGCCGCCGTACACCTTGACGCCAAGTCGTTTCGACTCTGAGTCGCGGCCGTTACGTGACGACCCGCCTGCCTTTTTGTGTGCCATTTGTTTGCTCCTTTACCTGCGTGCGCTTACGCGTTGATCGCGTCGATGCGCAGTTCGGTGTAGTTCTGGCGGTGGCCGCCATGCTTCTGGTAGTGCTTCCGGCGACGCATCTTGAAGATGGTCACTTTGGCGTGTCGGCCTTGCGACACAACGGTGGCCTTGACGGAAGCCCCACTGACCAGCGGCGTACCGAACTTAATCGATTCGCCTTCGCCCACTGCGAGAACCTGGTCGAGCGTGATTTCTGCGTCAATGTCAGCCGGTATCTGTTCTACTTTAAGTTTTTCGCCAACGGCAACTTTGTACTGCTTGCCGCCGGTTTTTATGACCGCGTACATTGAGAACCTCACTCTGAGTAATCTTTTCAGGCACACTGCGCGCCCGAAACCTTAGATTATACATAGAGTTAGCTTCGCGGTCAAAACACATGCAACTCGGTTGCGCGAGTGTGCGCAAGGGACTTGGGGCCCGCCAGATGGGCCCCAGGGCTATCCGCGCGGCATAGCGCCAGCACCCATGCGGCCGCCCGGGCCGCTCGAAAATAGAGGGAGCCATCGGCCGGACGGCAGCGGAGCGTCCGGCATGCAGTCGATTCGCCTTATAATCCGCGGCACTACCCATATTTGCCATCATGTCGTCCACCGCCACCCCATCCCCCAGCGCAGCCACCCTGCTTGCACCCATCGCCAGTGACATGGAGCAGGTGAATCGTGTCATCCGGCAGAGCCTGGCGTCCGAGGTGATGCTGATCAACCAGATCTCCGAGTACATCATCGGCGCGGGCGGCAAGCGGCTGCGTCCGGCGCTTCTGCTGATGGTGGCCGGCGCGCTCGGCGACCACGGCACGGAGCGCCATGTGCTCGCGGCGGTCGTCGAGTTCATTCACACGGCGACGCTCCTGCACGACGACGTCGTCGACGAATCGGACCTGCGGCGCGGCCGCCAGACGGCCAACGCGCTGTTCGGCAACGCCGCCAGCGTGCTGGTGGGCGATTACCTGTATTCGCGCTCGTTCGAGATGATGGTGGGCGTCGGCAAGATGCGCGTGATGGAAATTCTGTCCGCCGCCACGACGATCATCTCCGAAGGTGAAGTCCTGCAGCTCCTGAACATGCACGACGCCGACGTGGACACCGACCGCTACATGCAGGTGATCCGCTACAAGACCGCCAAGCTTTTCGAAGCCGCGGCACAGCTCGGCGCGGTGCTTTCGGGGGCCGATGCGTGCACCGAGGAAGCCGCGGCCGAATACGGGCGGCGCATCGGCACGGCATTCCAGATCATGGACGACTGGCTCGACTACACGGGCACGCCTGAATCGATGGGTAAAAACGCGGGCGACGACCTGCGCGAAGGCAAGCCCACGCTGCCGCTCATCTGGCTGATCGAGCACGGCACGGCCGCGGAAGCCGCGCTTGCGCGCGAAGCGATCGAGCAAGGCGGCACGACGCGCTTCGACGAGATCTTCGCGGCGATCACGCGTTCGGGCGCGCTCGAACACACGCTGCAATGCGCGCGCACCGAGGCGCAGGCCGCCGCCGATGCGATTTCAGCGTTCCCCCCTTCCATTTACAAAGATAGCCTGCTAGAATTATGTTCTTACTCGACGACGCGCCAGTCTTGAAACAGACGAAGCTGGTTGTGGAGTCCCGCAGTAAATTCGGGGTGTAGCTTAGCCTGGTAGAGCGCTACGTTCGGGACGTAGAGGCCGGAGGTTCGAATCCTCTCACCCCGACCAGAATTCGAGAAAAACCGCGCATGCATTGCGCGGTTTTTTTTCGCCTGTATCTCCTGCACTGAGTCCTGTCCGACGCACCACGCTTCGCGCAGATGGCAGCGGCCTTGTCCGTTCGGCCAGTGGCCCTGGTACTACGGTACCCCTCTGTTATAGTTTCCCCATCCGCTCCCCCTCATTTTCTCGACGCGTGGACCACCTTCCCTTATGGGCGCAGATTTGCGCCGTCTTCGTCCTGCTCATCTGCTCCAGCTTCTTCTCCATCTCCGAAACGGCGATGATGGCGCTCAATCGCCATCGGCTCAAATACCTTGCCAATCACGGCACGCTCGGCGCGAAGACCACCCA
Source organism: Paraburkholderia sp. CNPSo 3274 (assembly GCF_024206475.1). GTDB lineage: Bacteria > Pseudomonadota > Gammaproteobacteria > Burkholderiales > Burkholderiaceae > Paraburkholderia. Next base: position 40,693 of record NZ_JAMBPR010000070.1, on the reverse strand, counting down.
GAAGCTGCTCGCGCGCACCGACCTGCTGCTTTCGGTGATCCTGATCGGCAACAATCTCTTCAACACCATCATCCCGGTCCTCACGACCTCGATCGCGCTCCATACCTTCGGCCGCAACAACCTCGTACTCTCGATCGCTACGGGCATCGTCGCGTTTCTCATCATCGTGTTCGCGGAAATCACGCCGAAGATTGTGGGCGCAACGTTTCCGGAAAAAATCGCGCTGCCCGCTAGCCTCTTGATCGCGCCGCTCATGCGTGTGACGAAGCCACTCATCTGGTTCGTCAACATGTTTGCGAACACCATCCTGCGCATACTCCACATCAATACGCACAAGGCGCATGACCAGCGGCTATCCACCGAGGAGTTGCGCACCATCGTGCTCGAGTCGGGCAGCTTCATGCCGACCAAGCACCGCAGCATCCTGCTCAACCTGTTCGATCTGGAAAACATCACCGTCGACGACGTGATGATTCCGCGCCGGCGCATCGAGGCGCTCGACTACGATGCCCCGCTCGAAGACATCCTGCATCAGCTCGAGACTTGCTATCACAACAAGCTGATCGTCTATCAAGGCGACATCGACCGCGTGCTTGGCGTGCTGCATGTGCGCAAGACGCTGGCCGCGCTCCATAACCAGGAGTTCGAGCGCGAGACGCTGCGCGAACTGCTCGCCGAGCCGTACTTCGTGCCCACGGGCACGCCCGGGTTCCAGCAACTTCAGTACTTCCAGGAAAGCCGCCATCGCATCGCGCTCGTCGTGAACGAGTACGGCGAAATGGAAGGGCTCGTGACGCCCGAAGACATCATCGAGGAGCTGATAGGCGAATTCACCACGTCGATGCCGCGCAGCGGCACCGGACGCGGCGGCTGGAACGACGAAGGCGAATGCATCGTGCCGGGCAGCATGCCTTTGCGCGAACTCAATCGCTGGCTTCATATCAAGCTGCCCACGGATGGGCCCAAGACGCTCAACGGCCTGATCCTCGAAATGCTCGAAGAGATTCCCGAAGGCGACGTATGCCTGCAGATCGGCGACGTGAAGCTCGAAGTGCTACGCAGCGACGACCAGGCCGTACGTACGGTCAAGCTCTTCAAGCCTGGCGCCAAGCCGCGCCAGGGTACGCTGCAAAAGGCGAAGAAGCTGCTGCCGGGACGTTAGCCGTTCGGCCAGGTGGCGGCGCAGTGCGCCGCACGCCATGATGAAGGCGTCATCTGTTCGAGGCGGCTTCGCGCCGGCATGTCGATGCTTTCTGCTCCTTATCGTGCGCGCCCTTTCGCCGCCGTGGCTTCCGAAGGCGGTACCGGCGGTGGGTCAACGGCGCGCACACCCTCACCTCTTTCTGCACCGCAGATCGATGACGCACCCGCCGTTCGCCTGCTATCCGAAACGCTGCGCGAAGCCGCGCGGCGCAACGCTTCGGATCTGCACATCGAGCCGATGGAACAGGGTTGGCGCGTGCGTCTGCGCATCGACGGCGTGCTGCACGAGATGGCGCGGCCGCCTGCGCATCTGCGCGATGCGTTCGTCACGCGCATCAAGGTGCTCGCGCGCATGGACATCGCCGAGCGGCGCATTCCGCAGGACGGCAGACTGCGGCTTGCGCCCTCCGCGGCGTCGCAAGCCGCCGATGACTATCGCGTGAATTCGCTGCCTACGCTTCACGGCGAAAAGCTCGTGTTGCGCAGGCTCGAAGCGCTTCCCGCAGATCTGTCTCTTACCGAGCTCGGGCTCGATGAAGCTCAACTGCACGCAGTAGCCGAAGCGATCAGCGCGCCGCATGGTCTTGTCCTCGTCACGGGCCCCACCGGCAGCGGCAAGACGCTCTCGCTCTACTGTTTCCTGCAAAGGCTCAACGTCACGGCGCATAATCTCTGCTCGGTGGAAGATCCCGCCGAAATCCAGCTCGCGGGCATCAATCAGGTCAACGTGCGCGAGAAAGCCGGGCTCACCTTTGCGGTAGCACTGCGTGCGCTGCTGCGCCAGGACCCGGACGTCATCATGATTGGCGAAATTCGCGACGAAGAAACCGCCAGCGTGGCCGTCAAGGCCGCGCAGACCGGCCATCTCGTACTCTCGACCGTGCACACGAACGACGCCAGCGCGGCCTGCGCACGGCTCGTCGACATCGGCGTCGAACCGTACAACCTGGCGGGCTCGTTGCGGCTCGTCACGGCGCAACGTCTCGTGCGGCGGCTATGTCCGCAATGCCGCGTGCGCGGCGAAGCTTCGCAGGGGGCGCTCATCGCAGCGGGCCTGACCGTGCACGACAGTGACATGACGCAGCCTTATGTCGCGCGCGGCTGCGAGGCTTGCCACGGCATCGGCTATCGCGGTCGCGTGGGTATTCACGAGGTCTTGCCGATTTCGGAGACCATACGCGACCTGATCGTCACAGGGCGCGGCGCGCACGAAATCGCTCGCGAAGCACGCAGAAGCGGTGTGGCAACTTTGCGCGACGCAGCGCTCGCACGCGTGCGCGACGGCACCACGAGCCTTGCCGAAGCGCTTGCCGCAACGGAAGCGCCATGAGCGCCGCGCGCGCCCATCGCGGCCCATCCGAGTGGCGCTTCGCGTGGCGCGGTCTCGATGCATCAGGCGCGACGAAGCGTGGCACGGTGATCGCGTTCGACGCCACGGCTGTGCGCGTCGCGCTCAAGCGCGAGCGCATCACCGTGCTCGCCATCGAACGCAGATCGAGCGCGGGCGCGCCCAGAGCAAGCCACGCGGACGTCACGCGCTTCACACGCCAGCTCGCAAGCCTTCTGCGCGCCGGCCTGCCGCTTGCGAACGCGCTCGACCTGCTCGCGCTCTCACCGGGGCCGAACGGCATGCCGCGCGTTGCCGCGACGCTCGCGCGCGACATCGCCGGCGGCCTGCGCTTTGCCGACTCGCTCGCGCAACATCCGGCGCGCTTCAACGCGCTGTATTGCCAGCTCGTCGCCGTTGGCGAAGCCTCGGGTGCGCTCGCCGCCGTACTCGTGCGCCTCGCCGACGACCGCGAGCGCGCCGCCGCACAGCGCGCCAAAGTGCGCGCCGCGCTCACCTACCCTGTCGCGGTGCTGCTGCTCGCGTTTGTCATTACCGCGGCGTTGCTGGTCTGGGTCGTGCCCACCTTCAAGCAGATCTTCGACGGCTTCGGCGCCGCACTGCCCGCGCCCACGCAGTTCGTGCTGATGCTCTCGGCGGGCGCCGCGCGCTGGAGCGTGCCGGCCACCGTAGCCGCAGCCACCGGCGCGCTCGCCCTGCAAGCGGGCTTACGCCGCTCGGAAGCCGCACGCATTGCGTTCGGACGCACGATGCTGAAGCTCCCGCTTTGCGGCGCGCTGCTCACCACACTGTGCGCCGCCCGCTGGAGCCGTGCGCTCGGCACGCTGCTCGCCGCCGGCACGCCACTCGCCGACGCCTTCGATTCGCTCGCGCACGCAAGCGGCAACGCATTCTTCGATCGTGCGAGCGCAGTTATCAGCGAGCGCCTGCGGCACGGCGAGCGGCTCGCCGCAGCCATGCGCGCGGCGGGATGCTTTCCGGCCGATGTGGTTCAGCCCGTTGCGGTCGCGGAAGAATCGGGCGCGCTCGACGCGATGTTGCTCGATGTGGCCTCGCTCGCGGACCGTCAGGTCGACGAAAAGATCGCACTCGTGTCGAGCCTGTGCGAGCCGCTCGTGATTGTCGTGCTTGGTGCGCTGGTCGGCGGCCTCGTCGTTGCGATGTATCTTCCCATCATTCAACTGGGCAACGTGGTGTAGCATCGCTGCCAGATTCCGGTTCCGTCTCATGCCCGCCCAACTTTTTTCCGCGCCCGACACCGCAACGCCACTCGCAGCCGCTCTCGCCGGTCTGCCTTTCGGCGTGCTCATGGTCTTCGCCATTGCGTTCGGGCTCGTCATCGGCAGCTTTCTCAACGTCGTCGTGCACCGGCTGCCGATCATGCTGGAGCGCGCGTGGCGCGCCGATGTGGCCGAAGCGACCGGCACACCCGGTCCGCTCTTCGAAGACGACGGGCTGCCCGCGCGCTACAACCTCTGGCTCCCACGCAGCGCGTGCCCGCACTGCGGTCACGTTTTGCGCGCCTGGGAAAACATTCCGCTGCTCAGTTGGGTCGCGCTGCGCGGGCGCTGCTCGCACTGTCATACACACGTGAGCGTGCGCTACCCGCTCATCGAAATTGCGAGCGCGGCTTGCGCGGCCGGCACATTGCTTGCCTTCGGGCCCACCGGCAAGGCGCTCGCCGCCTTCGTGCTGTGCGCGACGCTCATCGCCGCGAGCGCCATCGACCTCGAACACCAGATGCTGCACGACGAGATCACACAGCCGCTGCTGTGGGCCGGGTTGCTGGTCAATTTTGCCGGCACCTTCGTCACGCTGCGCGAAGCGGTGATCGGTGCGGTCGCGGGTTATCTGGCGCTCTGGTGCGTCTATTGGGTCTTCAAGCTGTTGCGTGGTGTAGAAGGCATGGGAAACGGCGACTTCAAACTGCTCGCCGCGCTCGGCGCATGGCTCGGGTGGAGCGCGCTGCCGCAGATCGTCGTAATCGCCGCAGTGGCCGGCGCGCTCGTCGGCATAGTCGCTACGCTGACGGGACGCATGCGTTTCGAAGAGCCGCTGCCGTTCGGCCCGTATCTGGCCGCTGGCGCGCTCGTCACATTATTTGCGGGCACACCGCTCTATGGCGTATTTGCGTGGGGGAACTGATCAAATGTTTGCGGTCGGATTGACGGGCGGCATCGGCAGCGGCAAGTCCACGGTCGCGGATTGCTTTGCAGCACGCGGCGTGACGATCGTCGACACCGATCTCATCGCGCATCGCATTACGGCGCCGCACGGCGTCGCGATGGCGCAGATCGCCGCGGAATTCGGCCCTGAATTCGTCGCGCCGGACGGCTCGATGGACCGCGCGCGCATGCGCACACTCGTGTTCGGCGACGAGTCCGCGCGCAAGCGGCTCGAGGCCATCACGCACCCGCTGATCCGCTCCGAGACCGAACGCGAAACGCGAGAAGCCAACGGGCCTTACGTAATCGTGGTCGTGCCCTTGCTCGTGGAATCGGGCACCTGGAAGACGCGGGTCGATCGTGTGCTCACCGTCGATTGCAGCGTGGAAACCCAAATCGCCCGCGTCATGCGCCGCAATGGCTTCACACGTGAGCAGGTGCTCGCCATCATCGCGCGGCAGGCCTCGCGCGAAGCGCGCTTCGCGGCCGCCGACAACGTGGTGGTGAACGACAACGGCGCGACGCTCGAAACGCTCGACCAGGACGTCGACGCATTGCATCGGACGTATCTCAAGCTCGCTGTTGCAAAGGCCAGCAAAGCTTAAAACGCACCATCCACGCGCGATTAGCGGGACACATCGGCAACGCGCCGGGCCGGCGCGATTGCGACCGTAGTCCCACGGCATTAGAATGTCCTGCAATCCGTCACCTACCACGCCCGAGGCGAGCGCGCTTGATTCTTTACGAGTATCCCTTCAACGAGCGAATCCGAACGCTGCTGCGCCTCGAAGACCTGTTCGAGCGCTTCACGTTTTTCCTGACCCAGGAGGATCCGAGGGAACATCACGTCGCGCTCACGACGCTCTTCGAAATCGCCGAAGTCGCAGGCCGCGCCGACCTGAAGTCGGATCTCATGAAGGAACTCGAGCGGCAGCGCCAAACGCTCGCGCCGTTCCGCGGCAATCCCGGCATCGAGCAGAACGCACTCGAAACCGTGCTGGGCGAAATCGAGCAAACGCTCGCTGGCCTCACGCAGATGCAAGGCAAGACGGGCCAGCATCTGATGGATAACGAGTGGCTCACGAGCATCCGCAGCCGCGCGATCATTCCCGGTGGCACCTGCAAGTTCGATCTGCCGTCGTATTACGCTTGGCAACAGTTGCATCCTGATCAACGCCGTCAGGACATCGCGAAATGGGTCACGCCGCTGCTGCCGCTGCGCGACGCCGCCGCCATCGTGCTGCGCCTCGCGCGCGAGTCGGGCCAGGCGTCGAAGGTGATGGCGATGCAAGGCAGCTATCAGCAGATGCTGTCGGGCCGTGCCTATCAGCTCATGCAAGTACGCGTGGCACCGGAATTGCGCATGATTCCCGAAGCAAGCGCCAACAAGTACATGCTGTGGGTGCGCTTCACCGTGCAGGATGGCGATCTGCGTCCGCGAGCCGTCGATCAGGACGTGCCGTTCCAGCTCACGCTCTGCAGCCTGTAAAACCGAACGCGCCGCCACGCCAGACCCAACGCAATCAAAGTTCTATCGCATGACTACTGTCGTCAAATGTCCGACCTGCGGCAAGGAAGTCCGCTGGGTGCTTGAAAACCGCTTCCGGCCCTTCTGCTCCGAGCGTTGCAAGCAAATGGATCTCGGCGCATGGGCAGCCGAAAAATACCGTGTTGGCGGCGCCGACGACGAAACGCCGCCGGAAGACGCGCCGCCCACGGATACGCGCCAATAAGCGCCGCGACGCGCTTGCGCCAGACGAAAAAGAGGCCGCTGTGCATCATCACGCACAGCGGCCTTTTGCATCGTGGTGGCCCGTGGGATGTCACTCCGCGGCGAGCCACTCCAGCACAGGAATCGTCGCGGGCAGGAGCGGCGCGACGCTCGCCGGCAGCGACTGCCAGACAAACGCCTGGCCTTCGCGGCCATGCGGCTCGCCGGTCCACTCGGTCACCTTGCAGAAGTAGAGCCGCACATAGGCGTGCGGATAGTCATGTTCGAGCGTGTGCCACAGGTGGCACGCCTTCACGTCGATGCCCAGTTCCTCGTGCAACTCGCGCGCGAGCGCCGCTTCGACTGTTTCGCCCGCTTCCAGCTTGCCGCCCGGAAACTCCCAGTAGCCTGCATACGGCTTGCCTTCGGGGCGCTGCGCGAGCAGGTAGCGGCCATCGGGCTGCACCAGCACGCCCACCGCGACTTCCGTCACGGGGCGTGCGTTTGCGCAAGCATCGTTTGCGGCGTTGGCTTCGGCGCTCATGCCTCTTGCGCCTTCTTGCCCGACCAGTCACGCGCGAATTGCCACGCCACGCGGCCCGAACGCGAGCCCCGCTCCAGCGCCCAGACGAGTGCGTCGCCGCGCGCCGATTCGACTTCGGCATCGTCGCAGCCAAAATGGCGCAGCCAGTGACCGACGATCGTCAGATAGTCGTCCTGCTTGAACGGATAGAAGCTCACCCAAAGGCCAAAGCGCTCGGACAGCGAGATCTTCTCTTCCACCACTTCGCCCGGATGAATCTCGCCGTCGGGCATGTGCTTGTACGTCTCGTTGTCGCTCATGTATTCGGGCAGCAGATGGCGCCGGTTCGAGGTCGCGTAGATCAGCACGTTGTCCGACTGCGCGGCCACCGAGCCGTCCAGCGCCACCTTCAGCGCCTTGTAGCCCGATTCGCCTTCCTCGAACGAGAGGTCGTCGCAGAACACGATGAAGCGCTCGGGGCGCGCCGAGATGAGATCGACGATATCGCCGAGGTCATGCAGATCGTCCTTGTCGACTTCGATCAGGCGCAGGCCCTCTTGTGCGTACGCGTTCAGGCATGCCTTGATCAGCGACGACTTGCCGGTGCCGCGCGCGCCGGTGAGCAGCACGTTGTTCGCGGGCTTCTTCTGCACGAACTGGCGCGTGTTGCGGTCGATAAGATCTTTCTGTCGGTCGATGTTCTGCAGGTCGTCGAGCGAGATCAGCGAGATCGCGGGCACCGGCTGCAGGTAGCCGCGCCCCTGGCGCTTGCGCCAGCGAAACGCGATGGCCGCGTTCCAGTCGACATCGGGTGCAGATGGCGGCAGCACGGCTTCGAGGCGGCCGAGCAGCGCTTCGGCGCGGGTCAAAAACTGTTCGAGCTTGTCCATGTGGTGAAGGCGCTTGAAATCAGGAGCGGTAGTCAGCGTTGATGCTCACGTAGTCGTGCGAGAGGTCGCAGGTCCAGATCGTGGCCTGCGCGTCGCCGCGGCCAAGCAGCACGCGAATCAGGATCTCGCTCTTCTTCATGACACGCTGACCGTCTTCTTCGCGGTAAGCCGGGTTGCGTCCGCCCGCTTTCGCCACGAGCACGTCGTCGAGATACAGGTCGATCTTGTCGACGTCGAGGTCCGTCACGCCGGCATAGCCGATCGCGGCGAGGATACGGCCGAGGTTGGGGTCCGATGCGTAGAACGCCGTCTTCACGAGCGGCGAATGGCCGATCGCATAAGCGATCTGGCGGCATTCGGCCACGTCCTTGCCACCTTCCACCTGCACGGTCATGAACTTGGTCGCGCCTTCGCCATCGCGCACGATGAGCTGCGAGAGTTCCTGGGCGACGGCCGTCACGGCGTCGCCCAGCGCGGCGTAGGCGGGCGTGTCCGTCGAGGTGATCGCGGGCAGGCTCGACTTGCCCGAGGCGATCATGATGAACGAGTCGTTGGTCGAGGTATCGCCGTCGATGGTAACGCAGTTGAACGAGCGGTCGGCCACGTACTTCACGAGCTCGTCGAGAACGGGCTGCGCAACGTTCGCATCGAAAGCCAGGAAGCCGAGCATGGTCGCCATGTTCGGCTTGATCATGCCCGCGCCCTTGCTGATGCCCGTGAACGTGATGGTGTGGCCGTCGACCGTGACCTGACGCGACACGGCCTTCGGCAGCGTGTCGGTCGTCATGATGGCCTGCGCGGCGTCGTACCAGTTCGCGGCCTTGCGGTTCGCCAGCGCGGCGGGAAGGCCCGCCTTCAAACGGTCGATGGGCAGCGGCTCGAGAATCACGCCGGTCGAAAACGGCAGCACCTGCGAGGACTCGAGGCGGGCAAGGCGCGCGAGTTCATCGCAGGTCTCGCGTGCGTGCTTCATGCCCGGCTCGCCGGTGCCCGCGTTCGCGTTGCCGGTGTTCACCACCAGTGCGCGAATACCCTTGCCGCCCGCGCGCACCTTCGCGAGATGTTCGCGGCACACCGTCACCGGCGCGGCACAGAAGCGGTTCAGCGTGAACACGCCGGCCACGCTCGCGCCTTCGTCGACGGAAATCACCAGGACGTCCTTGCGATTGGGCTTGCGGATGTTGGCTTCCGCCCAGCCGAGCGTCACGCCGGCGACCGAATGAAGTTGAGCGGGATCAATCGAGGGGAAATTGACAGCCATGGTGGCGACCTGTCGAAAAGGCAATGCCGGCGAGGGCTGGAGCCTGGCCGGCATCGGGATTCAAAACGCAAGGCCCGCCTGGAAAAGCGGGCCACCTGAATCTACGTTCAAGCCTGCGTCACGCGATCTTGCCGTGACACTGCTTGTACTTCTTGCCGCTGCCGCACGGGCACGGATCGTTGCGGCCCACCTTCGGCAGCTCGCTGCCCACCGGCGGCGTATGGCTCATGGCCGCGCCCACCATTGCGGCGGCGGCGTCGGCGGCCACGGGTACAGCAGCCGCGGGAGCCGGCGCTGCGTCGGCTTCGGCGAACTCGGCATGGCGGAACTCGACGTTCTCGACATGATGGCCCTGCTCTTCGATCTGCTCGGCCGCCTGTTCAAGCTGCTCCGGCGACTGGATCTGCACGTTCATCACGACACGCGTGACTTCGAGCTTCACGGCTTCGAGCATCGCGGCGAACAGTTCGAATGCCTCGCGCTTGTACTCCTGCTTCGGGTTCTTCTGCGCATAGCCGCGCAGATGGATGCCCTGACGCAGGTGGTCAAGCGCCGCGAGGTGTTCGCGCCAGCTGCGGTCGAGCGTTTGCAGCATAACCGAGCGCTCGAACGCGCTGAACGATTCGCGGCCCACGAGCGCGACCTTCTGCTCGTACGCTTCGTCGCCGGCGGCGAGCACGGCTTCGAGAATTTCATCGGCGTCGATCGACGACGACTCGTTGATCATCTCCTGGATCGCGAGGTCGAGCTGCCATTCGTTGCGCAGCACTTCTTCGAGCTCGGGCACGTCCCACTGCTCTTCGATACTGCCGTGCGCCACGAACTGACGCACGATGTCGTTGATCACGCCATGACGCATCGCGCCGATCGTTTCGGTGATGTCATGCGCTTCGAGCAATTCGTTGCGCTGCTGGTAGATCACCTTGCGCTGATCGTTCGAGACATCGTCGTATTCGAGCAGCTGCTTGCGGATGTCGAAGTTGCGCGCTTCGACCTTGCGCTGCGCCGACTCGATCGAACGCGTGACGATACCCGCCTCGATCGCCTCGCCTTCCGGCATCTTCAGGCGGTCCATGATCGCGCGCACGCGGTCGCCCGCAAAAATGCGCAGGAGCGGGTCTTCGAGCGAGAGATAGAAACGCGACGAGCCCGGGTCGCCCTGACGGCCCGCACGGCCGCGCAGCTGGTTGTCGATCCGGCGCGACTCGTGACGCTCGGTGCCGATGATGTGCAGACCGCCCGCGGCCTTCACCTGATCGTGCAGCGTCTGCCACTCGTCGCTCAGTTGCTGGATGCGGCGCGCCTTTTCGTCGGCGGGGATGGCGTCGTCGGCTTCGATGAACGAGGCCTGCTTTTCGGCATTGCCGCCCAGCACGATGTCGGTACCGCGACCCGCCATGTTGGTGGCGATGGTCACGCGCTTCGGACGGCCCGCTTCGGCAACGATCGCAGCTTCCCGCGCGTGCTGCTTCGCGTTGAGCACTTCGTGCGGCAAACCGGCCTTGGTCAGCAGGTTCGAGAGCAGTTCCGAGTTCTCGATCGACGTCGTGCCCACGAGCACCGGCTGACCGCGCTCGTAGCAATCGCGGATATCGCGAATGACAGCGTCGTAACGCTCCTTAGCGGTCTTGTAGATCTGGTCCTGCTTGTCGATCCGCTTGGGCGGGCGGTTAGTCGGGACCACGACCGTTTCGAGACCGTAGATCTCGTTGAATTCGTACGCTTCGGTGTCGGCCGTACCCGTCATGCCCGACAGCTTTGCGTACATGCGGAAATAGTTCTGGAACGTGATCGAAGCGAGCGTCTGGTTCTCGCTCTGGATCTTCACGTGCTCCTTCGCTTCCACAGCCTGGTGCAAACCGTCCGACCAACGGCGGCCGGCCATGAGACGGCCGGTGAATTCGTCGACGATGATGACTTCGCCGTTCTGGACCACGTAGTGCTGGTCCTTGAAGAACAGCGTGTGGGCGCGCAGCGCGGCGTACACGTGGTGCATCAGCGTGATGTTCTGCGGCGCGTAGAGGCTCTCGCCCTGGCCGATCAGGCCCCACTCGGCGAGCATGCGCTCGGCCTTCTCGTGGCCCGATTCGGTGAGGAACACCTGGCGCGCCTTTTCGTCGAGCGTGTAGTCGCCCGGCTTTTCCACGCCCGTGCCGTCGGCCTTCTCTTCGCCGATCTGCTGCTCGAGCAGCGGCGGCAGCGCGTTCATGCGCACGTAGAGTTCGGTGTGGTCTTCGGCCTGGCCCGAAATGATGAGCGGCGTACGCGCTTCGTCGATCAGGATCGAGTCGACCTCGTCGACCACGGCGAAGTTCAGCGCACGCTGCACGCGCGCCTCGGTCTCGTAGACCATGTTGTCGCGCAGGTAGTCGAAGCCGAACTCGTTGTTCGTGCCGTAGGTGATGTCCGCCGCGTAAGCTTCCTGCTTCGTCGCGTGGTCCATCTGCGACAGGTTGATGCCGACGGAGAGACCGAGGAAGTTGTAGAGGCGCGCCATCCATTCGGCGTCGCGCTGCGCGAGGTAGTCGTTCACCGTCACGACGTGCACACCGCGCCCCGACAGCGCATTCAGGTACACGGGCAGCGTGGCGACGAGCGTCTTGCCTTCGCCGGTGCGCATTTCGGCGATCTTGCCGTAATGCAGCACCATGCCGCCGATCAGCTGCACGTCGAAGTGGCGCATCTTCAGCACGCGCTTGCTCGCCTCGCGGCAAACGGCGAACGCCTCGGGCAGGAGTTCGTCGAGCGCAGTGCCATTGGCCACGCGCTCGCGGAACTCGACCGTCTTCGCGCGCAGTTGCTCGTCGGTGTACTGCTCGATCTTCGGTTCGAGCGCGTTGATCGCCGCGACCGTCTTCTGATATTGCTTGATCAGGCGCTGATTGCGGCTGCCAAAGATTTTCTGTAAGAAACCGGTGGTCATCGGAAGAGTGTCTGCGTCGCGGCTTTGGCCGGGATTCCCGAGGGCGGGTTCAGCGGGTTGTGCAGTGTGTGCACTACGCATCCGGACCGGAGGGACCTCGGCGGCTTTAGCCCAAAAATGGTGGATTCGAATCGGGCATTTTAGCACGCGCCCTCTCACCCGCCTGTGTCAGCGCGAAGACGGCTCTGGCGCGCGCGGTGCCCGCACGGACGGCCTTCCCGCCGTGCGGCGAAGGGCCGCGATGCGGCCCTGGCCGAATGGCCTGAAGGCGCTTGGATGAGCGTTGCGCAAGCTACAATGACGGCATCGCAGTCCCGTAGTGCGCGTGTGCTTCCCGCGTTCAGCAACGAGACGCCGCCTGCGCTCGCCCATCCTTACGCCACATGAGCCGTTTCTCGCCGTTTTCAAGGTCCAGGGGACCACGCACCCCCCAGCCGCTCGCTGAAGTGCTGAGCCGCACGGACGCGTTCGCGCCGCTGCGCGCCGGCGTTGAGCAGATCGCGGCGATCCAGCGCGACCTGAACGCGCTGCTGCCCGACTATCTCGCGGCTAGCGTCGAGCCCGGTTTCATCAAGGACGGCACGCTGGCCCTTTTCACTGCGCACAACGCGCTCGCCGCGCGGTTGCGTCATCTGGAGCCGCGGCTCGTGGCCGACTTGCAGGCGCGCGGCTGGGCGTTGAACAGCGTGCGCATCCGCGTGCGCCCTCAGGCCCTGAAAGATCCCGTGCCGCCCAAGCAGGCGCGCATGACGCCGGCTGGCGCGGCAGCGCTCCAGGCGCTGAGCGAAACGCTGGAGGCCTCGCCGCTGCAGGCAGCCCTCGCGAAGATGGCGGCGCGCCACACGAAAAAGCGCTAATCCGAGGCGCCTCAATCTCACGAAACTGCGCAACGAAGGCGCGCAAAAAGAAAAAAGGGCAGCCTGAAGCTGCCCTTTTTACTGGCAAATCGCGCTCGAAACTCAGGCGAATGCCGTCTGCGCCTCATAGCCGAAGCCGCGCGGCGCCTTCTGCGGATCGTCGAACGTAACGATCTCGTAGGCGTCCTCGTTCGCGAGCAACTCGCGCAGCAGCGCGTTGTTCAGGCCGTGGCCCGACTTATATGCGTCGTACGCCGCCAGCAGCGGATGGCCGACCACGTACAGATCGCCGATTGCGTCGAGCATCTTGTGCTTCACGAACTCGTCGTCGTAGCGCAGGCCGTCGTTGTTCAGAATGCGGTACTCGTCGAGCACGATGGCGTTGTCCATGCTGCCGCCGCGCGCGAGGCCCAATTCGCGCATCATCTCGACTTCGTGCGCGAAGCCGAACGTGCGGGCGCGCGCGATTTCGCGCACGTACGAGGTATTCGCGAAGTCCACTTCGAGCGCCTGGCCCGTCTTGTCGACGGCCGGGTGGCGGAAGTCGATCGTGAACTTGAGCTTGAAGCCGAAGTAAGGCTCGAGGCGTGCGAACTTGTCGCCGTCGCGGATCTCCACCGGCTTCTTGACCTTGATGAACTTCTTCGGAGCGTTCTGCTCCTCAATACCCGCCGACTGGATCAGGAACACGAACGAAGCTGCGCTGCCGTCCATGATCGGAATTTCCTCGGCGGTCACATCCACATAGAGGTTGTCGATGCCAAGGCCTGCGCAGGCGGACATGAGGTGCTCGATCGTCGAGACACGTGCGCCGTCTTTCTGCAGCACCGAGGCCAGGCGGGTGTCGCCAATCGCCATCGCCGATGCGGGGATGTCCACCGGCGTCGGCAAATCCACGCGCGAAAACACGATGCCCGTGTTCGGCGCCGCCGGACGGAGCGTCAGGTCGACTTTGCGGCCCGAGTGCAGGCCGATGCCGACTGTCTTCACGATTGATTTGATGGTTCGCTGCTTCAACATGGTCTTCTTGCTCATTGAAAATCCCAATCGGGACTTTTTAATTCATAGCACGAATTATACTCCAGTTGCGCCAAGTCCGTCGTTGTCACCGGCGTGACAAACTGTTTCCCTGTGTTACCCGCCAGGGATGGGGCGCGGGCCGATGCCCGGAACGGAGGCGTTCCCGGGGTGATCGGCCCGCTGGGCTCACGTAATCGCCTGTCACATTTACGCCGCAGGTTCGCGTTGCATCAGGGCAACGCAGCGCCCGCGAACGCGCTCATGCGCGGGTCAACGTGGCAAGTATGCTCGCAGCATCGCTCACTTCGAACTTGCCGGGTGCTTCGACGTGCAGCGTCTTGACCACGCCGTCGTCGACCACCATCGCATAGCGCTGGGAGCGGATTCCCATGCCACGCGCCGACAAATCCTGCTCCAGTCCGAGTGCACGAGTCAACGCTGCGCTGCCGTCGGCCATCATGCGTACCTTGCCCGAGGTACGCTGATCGCGTCCCCACGCGCCCATGACGAACGCGTCGTTGACGGACACGCACCAGACCTCGTCGACACCGGCCACGCGCAGCGCGTCGAAGTGTTCGACGTAACCCGGCACGTGCTTCGCGGAGCACGTGGGCGTGAATGCGCCCGGCAATCCGAAGATCACCACGCGCTTGCCCGCCGCTTCCTTTTGCACGTCGAAGCTGTTAGGCCCCAGCGTGCAACCCTCGCGCGCGTCTTCGACGAACTCGAAGAGGGTCGCTTCGGGCAGCGTTTCACCCTGTTTGATCATGACTCGTCCTTCGCAACGATGCGCAAGCGTGTCGCGCTGGCGTCGTGCAATGTTGGGCAACGATGTGCTCCAAGGTTAAACAGGTTCGTTGGGCGACACCGCGCCTGTCCCCCACGCTCAACGCGTGGCGGGCAACCGTCCCTGCCGCGCATCCTCGCGGATGCGGCCTTGCTGGTCGTGCTCGCCTTCATTGCTACGCAGCGCGCTATCTGTCTGCGGGCGAGGGCAACGCGTGCCCTGCCGCAGTCAGATCGGCTCGCGTGTCAGTCCGCCTGCTTGCGCAGGAACGCCGGGATATCGTACGTGTCGACGCCCTTTTCCTGCAGCGCCTGCACGTGCGAAGCCGCGGTGTCGCGCGACGTGCGCCACACTGCCGGCGTGTCGAGCGCGCCGTAGTCGGCCGTGTTGCCGTGGCCGCTGTGCTGCGGTGCGTACGAACCCGCCGGCGCCGGGATCGGCTGGTTGTCCGTGCCCGTGCGCAGCAGTTGCATCGGCGCGGCTTGCTGCTTCTTCGCCGCGCGGCCAAGGCCCGTTGCCACCACCGTCACGCGCAGCGCGTCGCCCATCGCGTCGTCGTACACGGCGCCGAAGATCACGGTTGCATCTTCCGCAGCATAGCTCTTGATGGTGTTCATCACTTCGCGCGTTTCCGACAGACGCAGCGAACGGCTCGACGTGATGTTGACCAGCACGCCGCGCGCACCCGACAGATCGACGCCTTCGAGCAGCGGGCTCGCCACGGCCTGTTCTGCCGCGAGGCGTGCGCGATCGACGCCGGCAACCGTCGCCGTGCCCATCATCGCCTTGCCCTGCTCGCCCATCACCGTCTTCACGTCTTCGAAGTCGACGTTCACGAGACCGTCGACGTTGATGATTTCGGCGATGCCTGCAACTGCGTTGTTCAGAACGTCGTCCGCGCACTGGAAGCACTTGTCCATCTCGGCGTCATCGCCCATCACGTCGAACAGCTTGTCGTTCAGGACGACGATCAGCGAGTCGACGTGATCCTCCAGTTGCTGCGAGCCGGCTTCCGCCACACGCATACGCTTGCCGCCTTCGAACTCGAACGGCTTGCTCACCACGCCAACGGTGAGAATGCCCATTTCCTTGGCGATCTGCGCGACGACCGGGGCTGCGCCCGTGCCGGTGCCGCCGCCCATACCGGCGGTGATGAACACCATGTGCGCGCCGCGCAGTGCGTCGGCGATGCGCTCACGTGCTTCTTCAGCCGCCGCGCGCCCCATCTCCGGCTTCGCACCGGCGCCAAGGCCCGTGTTGCCGAGCTGAATCACAGCCGATGCACGCGAGCGCGAGAGCGCCTGTGCGTCCGTGTTCATCACGATGAAATCGACGCCTTGCACGCCGCGGTTGATCATGTGCTGCACGGCATTGCCGCCCGCACCACCAACGCCTACCACCTTGATGATGGTGCCGTTGGTTTCCGTTTCCAGCATCTGGAATTCCATGTTGCCTCCGTCAAGAAAAAGATTCCGCTCCTCGGCCGTTATTCAGTGGAAGATCGGGCAACCTTCCACTGCGCGCTAGCCGCCGTCACCAGCGCGATTTTTCGAAGCTTGTACTTCGCCTTCTGTCCTGCGACTTCTGTACTTAGAAGCTGCCGAGGAACCAGTCCTTCATGCGTGAAAAGACCTGGCCCATCGACCCCGACTGCACTGCAACCTTGCGCCCGCGCATGCGCTGCGAGCGGCCTTCAACGAGCAGGCCCATCGCCGTCGAGTAGCGCGGATTGCGCACCACGTCGGCCAGACCGCCCGCGTATTCCGGCACGCCTATGCGCACCGGTTTCAGGAAAATGTCCTCGCCCAGCTCCACCATGCCCGGCATCATCGCGGCACCGCCAGTGAGCACAACACCCGAGCTCAGCAGTTCTTCGTAGCCCGACTCGCGCACCACCTGCTGCACGAGCGAGAAAAGCTCTTCCACGCGCGGCTCGATCACGGCGGCGAGCGCCTGGCGCGACAGCGTGCGCGGACCGCGCTCGCCAAGACCCGGCACTTCGATCATCTCGTCCGGATCGGCGAGGGCCTGCTTGGCGATGCCGTAGCTCACCTTGATGTCTTCCGCGTCGGGCGTGGGCGTGCGCAGCGCCATGGCGATGTCGCTCGTCACCTGGTCGCCCGCGATCGGAATCACCGCGGTATGGCGAATCGCGCCTTCGCTGAAGATCGCGATGTCGGTCGTGCCGCCGCCGACATCGACGAGCACCACGCCCAGCTCCTTCTCGTCCTCGGTCAGCACCGCCAGCGACGAAGCGAGCGGCTGCAGAATGAGGTCGTTCACTTCGAGGCCGCAGCGGCGCACGCACTTCACGATGTTCTGCGCCGCGCTCACCGCGCCCGTCACGATATGCACCTTCACTTCGAGGCGGATGCCGCTCATGCCGATCGGCTCGCGCACATCTTCCTGGCCGTCGATGATGAATTCCTGCGTGAGGATATGCAGCACCTGCTGGTCGGTCGGGATGTTGATCGCCTTCGCCGTTTCGATCACGCGCGCGACGTCTGCCTGCGTGACTTCCTTCTCCTTGATGGCGACCATGCCGCTCGAGTTGAAGCTGCGAATGTGGCTGCCCGCAATGCCGGTGAATACGTTAGTGATCTTGCAGTCGGCCATGAGTTCCGCTTCTTCGAGCGCTCGCTGGATAGACTGCACCGTGGCCTCGATGTTCACCACCACGCCCTTCTTGAGACCTTTTGATTCGCTCTGGCCGAGACCGATCACTTCGTAGTGGCCTTCGCCCTTCAATTCGGCGACGACGGCCACCACCTTCGACGTCCCGATGTCGAGGCTGACCAGCAGATCCTTATAGTCTTTACTCATATCGTGCTCGTTGCGTGTGATGTCCTGTTACTTCTTGCCCGGAGCGGGCGTGTCACTGATGAAGCGCATGCCGGCCGCCCTTATCGCAAAACCGTTCGGATAACGCAAGTCCGCGTATTCGATCTCTTTGCCCCAACGTTGCGTCACCGCCGACCATGCCGCGATGAGGCGGTGCGAACGCTCGCTCAGTGTGTCGGCGTTACGCTCGCGGCCCAGCTCCACCTGCATGCCGTTCGAGAGCTTCACCGTCCATGCGTAACGCGACGAGAGCGTCACTTCGTCGGCCGTGAGCCCGAGCGGTGCGAACCACTTCTCCAGGTCGCGGTAGCGCGCGACCACTTCGGGCGCAGTGCCGTCGGGCCCGTCGAACGCGGGCAACTCTTCGTCGAGTTCGCCCTGATTCGCCGTGAACAGCTCGCCGTCCGTGCTCACGAGCTGATCGCTGCCCCACGTTCCCAGCGGTTTGTACTCTTCGAGCGTGACAGCCAGTGCGTTGGGCCACACGCGACGCACGCTCGCGTGACGCACCCACGGCATCTGCTCGAACGCGGCGCGCGCCGTATCGAGATCGACCGTGAAGAAGTTGCCCTTCAGCCGGCCGACCACGCTCGCACGCACCGTCGGCGAGTTGATGTGCTCGGTGTCGCCCTCGATGCGGATCTCTCGCAGCGTGAAGTTCGGCCGCTGCACGAGCCAGTAGCAGCCAGCCGCCAGCAGCGCGAGCGCGAGCAGCGCGTGCAACGCGTTGGCGGCAAGATTGAGCTGGCGTACGTTATTCCACATTTCGAGATTGTCGGTTCAATACAGGTTCGGCAATTCGTCGGTCAGAGATTCATTAGGGGTTCAATCTTTCAGCGTCTGTGCCAGCACGCGCACCACGAGATCGCGATACTCGATGCCTACCGAGCGCGCGGCCTTCGGCGGCAGCGAGTGATCGGTCATGCCCGGCGCCGTGTTCACTTCGAGGAAGTACGCGTTGCCAGCGCCGTCCATCATGAAATCGGCGCGGCCCCAGTCGGTGCAGCCGAGCACGTCGAACGCGCGGCGCGCGAGCTTCTTCAGTTGCGCTTCCTTCTCGGGCGCGACGCCACAGGGAATCAGATACTGCGTCGTGTCGAGGATGTACTTCGCGTCGTAGTCGTAGAACTCACCCGCCGGCACGATCTTGATGATCGGCAGATCGAGGTCGCCCGCGATGCACGCGGTGTACTCACCGCCGCCTTCGATGCTCTTTTCCACCAGCACGATCTTGTCGAACTTCGCGGCTTCTTCGAGCGCCGGCACGAGATCGGCTTCGACCTTCACCTTGATCACGGCCACGCTCGAGCCTTCGCTCGCGGGCTTCACGAAGAGCGGCAGGCCGAGCTTCGCGACGATCTGCGGCGCGCACGCCGCGTAGTCGTCCCCGCGCAGCACCGCTTCGAACGGCGGCGTGGGAATGCCGAGCTGCTGCCACACGAGCTTGCTGCGGAACTTGTCGAGCCCGAGCGCGGAGCCGAGCACGCCCGTGCCCGTATAGCGAATGCCGTAGAAGTCGAGCGCGCCCTGGATCTGGCCGTTCTCGCCATAGCCGCCGTGCAGCGCGTTGAACGCGCGCACGAAACCTTCATCCTTCAATGCCGAAAGCGGGCGTTCGGACGGGTCGAACGGATGCGCGTCGATGCCGGCGCTCTGCAGCGCCTGCAGCACCAGCGTGCCCGACTTGAGCGATACCTCGCGCTCGGCGGACACGCCGCCGTACAAGACCGCCACCTTGCCGAACTGCTTCGGGTCGAATTTCGGATCGATACTGCTCATGTCGCTCACGCCTTCTGTTCCTGGGCTGCGATCCGGCCCGGCACACCGCCGATCGAACCCGCGCCCATCGTAATCACCACATCGCCGTCGCGCACCACTGCTGCAAGCGCCTCCGGCACTTCATCCACGGTCTCGACGAACACCGGCTCGACCTTGCCCGCCACGCGAATCGCGCGTGCGAGCGCGCGGCCATCCGCTGCGACGATCGGCGCTTCGCCAGCCGAATAGACATCGGTCAGCACGAGCGCGTCGACGGTCGACAGCACGCGCACGAAGTCTTCGAAACAGTCGCGCGTACGCGTATAGCGGTGCGGCTGGAACGCCAGCACGAGACGGCGCTCGGGAAACGCGCCGCGCGCCGCTGCGATCGTCGCTGCCATTTCCACCGGGTGATGGCCATAGTCGTCGATCAACGTCCAGGCGCCGCCGCCGTTGACGGGAATCTCGCCAAAACGCTGAAAACGACGGCCCACGCCGTTGAATTCCGCGAGCGCGCGTTGAATATCGACGTCCTTTACTTCAAGTTCGGTCGCGATCGCAATCGCGGCGAGCGCGTTCTGCACGTTGTGCGTGCCCGGCAAATTCAGCACGATGTCGAGCGACGGCGCGTCTTCGCGCATCACCGTGAAGTACATCTTGCCTTCGCGCGCGACCACGTTCACCGCGCGCACCTGCGCATCGGACGCGAAGCCGTAGCGGATGATCGGCTTCGAGACGAACGGCAGAATCTCCTTCACGTTCGGGTCGTCGACGCACAGCACCGCAATGCCATAGAACGGCAACCGATGCGTGAACTCGATGAAGGCCTGCTTCAGGCGCGCGAAGTCGTGCCCGTAGGTGTCCATGTGATCGGCGTCGATGTTCGTAATGACTTCGATCACCGGGAACAGGTTCAGGAACGATGCGTCGGATTCGTCGGCTTCCGCCACGATGAAGTCGCCCGTGCCGAGGCGCGCGTTCGCGCCCGCACTGATCAGACGCCCGCCGATCACGAAGGTCGGGTCGAGTCCGCCCGCGGCCAGCACGCTCGCCACGAGCGAGGTCGTGGTGGTCTTGCCGTGCGTGCCCGCGATCGCGATGCCCTGCTTCAGACGCATCAGTTCCGCGAGCATCACGGCGCGCGGCACGATGGGAATGCGGCGATGGCGTGCCGCGAGGACTTCGGGGTTGTCGCTGCGCACCGCGGTCGAAACGACCACGGCATTCGCGCCTTCGATGTTCTCTTCGGCATGGCCGATCGCGATGCGCGCGCCGAGCGCGGCGAGTCGATCGGTGACCGCGTTCTTCGCGAGGTCCGAGCCGCTTACCTGATAGCCGAGATTGACGAGCACTTCGGCGATGCCGCTCATGCCCGCGCCGCCGATGCCGACGAAATGGATATGTTTGACGATGTGTTTCATTGCTTTCCTCCCGCACTTACGCCCGCCACGGCCGCGCAGATGCGCGCGACCTGATCGGCGGCGTCGGGTTTCGCGAGCGCGCGAGCGCGCCCGGCCATTTCCGCCAGCGATGTTCTGGTCTGATGCCGCAACCAGTCGGCGAGTCCTTCCGCCGTCAGGTCGCGTTGCTGCACCACCAGCGCTGCATCCTTGTCGGCAAGGAACGCGGCATTGGTGGTCTGGTGGTCGTCCACGGCGTAGGGGAACGGCACGAAGCATGCCGCCACGCCCACGGCCGCGATTTCGGCCACCGTCATTGCGCCCGAACGGCAGATCACGAGATCCGCGTTCCGGTAGGCGCTCGCCATGTCGTCGATGAACGGCACGAGCTGCACCGTGTCGTTCAGTTCGAGTCCGGCGTCGAGATAGTTTTGACGCAAGGCGTCGATGTGTTTCGCGCCCGCCTGATGCACGATGTACGGACGCTCTTCTGGCGCAAGCAGCGACAGCGCGCGCGGCACGACTTCGTTGAGCGCCGTCGCGCCGAGACTGCCGCCCACCACGAGCACGCGCAGCGGACCGCTGCGCGCGGCGTACCGCGCCGCCGGTGCGTCGACGTGTTCGAGCGCCTCGCGGATCGGGTTGCCGGTCCACTCGGCGTTTGGCAACGCGCCCGGAAACGCTACGAGCACGCGCTTCGCCAGCTTTGCGAGCACCTTGTTCGCGAGACCCGCAATCGAATTCTGTTCATGCAGCACGAGCGGACGGCCCGAAAGCGCGCTCATCACACCCGCCGGGAACGTGATGTAGCCGCCCATGCCGAGCACGACGTCGGGCTTCACGCGGCGCAGCGCCGCAAGGCTCTGCGTGCAGGCGCGCAGCAGGTTCAGCGGCAGCATCAGCTTGGTCTTGATGCCCTTGCCGCGCACGCCGCCAAAGCGCACGTATTCCATCGTGATGCCGTGCTTGGGCACGAGCGTCGCTTCCATGCCTGCGGGATTGCCGAGCCACACCACGCGCCAGCCCCACTGCTCCATGCGATGCGCGACGGCGAGCCCCGGGAACACGTGCCCCCCGGTGCCGCCGGCCATCACCATGAGCGTGCGCGTTGCTGCGGTCATACCTTGCCTCCGCGCATCAAGACCCGGTTCTCATAATCCACACGCAACAGCAGCGCCACCGCGATGCAGTTCAGCAAGATGCCCGAGCCGCCGTAGCTCACGAGCGGCAGCGTGAGACCCTTGGTCGGCAACAGACCCAGGTTCACGCCCATGTTGATGAAGGCCTGCGCGCCGAACCACACGCCAAGCCCCTTGGCGACGAGGCCCGCGAACGTGCGGTCGAGCGCGAGGGCCTGGCGGCCGATCTCGAACGCGCGGCGCACGATCCAGTAGAACAGCAGGATGACGACGAGCACGCCGACGAAACCGAGTTCCTCGCCGATGACGGCAAGAATGAAGTCGGTGTGTGCTTCCGGCAGATAGTTGAGCTTCTCGACGCTGCCGCCAAGACCCACGCCGAACCACTCGCCGCGACCGAACGCGATGAGCGAGTGCGTGAGCTGGTACGCCTTGCCCTGCGCGTAGCGGTCGTCCCACGGATCGAGGTACGCGAAGATCCGCTCGCGGCGCCACGGCGACGCCCACACGAGCAGCGTGAAGGTGCCCACTGCCGTGGCCACGAGGCCGCCGAACAGCTTGCCGTTCACGCCGCCGAGGAACAGCACGCCCATGGCGATCGCGGCGATCACCATGAATGCGCCCATGTCAGGCTCGAGCAGCAGCAGCGCGCCGACCACGCCCACGGCGAATGCCATCGGCAGGAAGCCTTTCGCGAAGCTATGCATGTACTCCTGCTTGCGCACCGTGTAGTTCGCCGCGTAGATCGTCACGGCGAGCTTCATGATTTCCGACGGCTGCATGTTCGTGATGCCGAGCGGAATCCAGCGACGCGCGCCGTTCACGCCCTTGCCGATGTGCGGAATCAGCACGACCACCAGCATGGCGAGCGCAATGAGAAAGAGCTTCGGCGCGTAGCGGTCCCAAGTGGAAACGGGAATGCGGAACGCGACGAGCGCGGCGACCGTGGCGATCGTGAGTGAGACGATGTGGCGCACGAGAAACGCCCAGTCGCGGTACGAGGCGTACTTGGGTGAATCGGGCATGGCGATCGAGGCCGAGTAGACCATCACGACGCCAAGGCCGAGCAGCGCGATCACGGCCCACAGGAGCGAGTGGTCGTAGTCGAGCATGCGCGAGCGGCCGGGACGTACGCCGTTGACGACGCTCGCAAGACCGCCCGAGCGCGCGCCGCCCGACGAACCGCCGGCCTGACCGTCTTCGCGCGAGAGGCGCGCACCGAATCGCTCGGACCAGCTCATATCATCGTCCCCCGTTCTGCGGCGATTTCTTCCACCGTGTCGTGGAACACGGCCGCGCGATGGGCGTAATTGCGGAACATGTCGAGGCTTGCGCAAGCGGGCGAGAGCAGCACGACGTCGCCGGGTTGCGCGAGCGCCGTCGCCGCGCGCGTGGCTTCTTCGAGCGTCGCGTGGTCGCTCATCGCAATGCCGGTTTCTTCGAGCGCCGCGCGGATCTTCGGCGCGTCGCGGCCGATCAGCATCACGGCGCGGCACCAGCGCGCAACCGGCGCTGCGAGCGGATCGAAGTCCTGGCCCTTGCCGTCGCCGCCAGCAATCAGCACCGCGCGCTGCGCGAGACCGTCGAGCGCCGCAACCGTCGCGCCGACGTTCGTGCCCTTGCTGTCGTCCACGTAGTCGATGCCCTCGATCGATGCGATCAGCTCCACGCGATGCGGCTCGCCGCGATACTCGCGCAGTCCGTGCAGAAGCGGCGCGGGCGCCAGGTCGATCGCGCGCGTGAGCGCGAACGCCGCGAGCGCGTTGGCTGCGTTGTGCAGGCCGCGAATGCGCAGGGCGTCGGCGGGCATGAGGCGCTTCATGCCGAGATTCACCGGCGCCGCTTCCTGCTGCTTGCGGCGACGCGGGGACACAGGCACGTCGGCCGCGTCGAGATCGTGGGCCTGCACGAGCCACTGCATGCCGTTCTCGCGCAACAGACCCAGGTCGCCGTCGTTCTCAGGCTCGTTCAGGCCGAAGGTCACAACCTTTGCGTTGCCACTCGCCTTCACGCTCGCGAGCGACATGACGCGCGCGTCATCGCGGTTGAGCACGCGCGTCGTGCGCGGCCCGAAGATGCGGCCCTTCGCGGCCGCGTAGGCGTCGAGGCCGCCGTGCCAGTCGAGATGGTCCTGCGTGATGTTGAGGACCGCTGCGGCGTCCGGCTCGAACGTGTGCGCCGTCTCCAGCTGGAAGCTCGACAGTTCGAGCACCCAGACGTCGGGCAGCGCGGTGTTGTCGATGGCGTCGGCGAGCTTGTCGAGCATGGCCGGGCTGATGTTGCCCGCCACCGCCACGCGCTTGCCCGCGCGCTCGCAGAGCATGCCTGTGAGGCTCGTCGTGGTGGTCTTGCCGTTCGTGCCGGTAATGGCGAGCACCTTTGGTGCGTAGCCGCTCTCGCCGAGATGGCGCAGCGCCTGCGCGAAGAGTTCGAGCTCGCCCCACACTTCGATGCCGCGCTCGCGCGCCGCCGCGATCAGCGGCACGAGATCTTCGGCGAGCGGCGAGAGGCCCGGGCTGATTGCGACGAGTTCGACGCCGTCGAGCAGCGCCGTCGAGAACGGACCACCTACGAAATCGGCGTCGATGCCACGCGCGGCGAGTTCGGGAAGATTGGGCGGCGCTGCACGCGAATCGGCAATGCGCAGGCGGCAACCATGCCGCGCGCACCAGCGCGCCATCGCGAGACCCGATTCCCCGAGTCCCAGCACGAGCACCATCGGCTTATGCCGATCCCGAAACTTCTCGCCAAACATCGCTTGCTTCCCTTGATTGCTTAAAGGCTCAACGCAGCTTGAGCGTGGACAAACCGATCAGACACAGCATCAGCGTGATGACCCAGAAACGCACGACAACCTGCGTTTCCTTCCAGCCAGACAGCTCGAAATGGTGATGCAGCGGCGCCATCTTGAAGATGCGGCGCCCTTCGCCGTAACGCTTTTTCGTGTACTTGAACCAGGTGACCTGCAGCATCACGGAGAGCGTCTCCGCGACAAAGATGCCGCCCATGATGAAGAGCACGATTTCCTGACGCACGATCACCGCAATGGTTCCAAGCGCGCCACCGAGTGCGAGCGCGCCCACATCGCCCATGAACACCTGAGCCGGATACGTGTTGAACCAGAGGAACGCGAGCCCTGCCCCGCCCATCGCCGAACAGAAGATGAGCAGTTCGCCAGCTCCGGCAATGTGCGGAAAGAGCAGATACTTCGAGTAGACCGAACTGCCCATCACATAGGCGAACACGCCGAGCGACGCGCCGACCAGCACGACCGGCATGATCACGAGACCGTCGAGGCCGTCGGTGAGATTCACGGCGTTGCTCGCGCCGACGATCACGAAATACGTGAGCGCGATGAAGCCCCACACGCCGAGCGGATAGCTGATCGACTTGAGGAACGGCAGCAGCAAGTCGGCGCGCGCGGGGAGACCCATCGAAAGGCCGCTACGCACCCACGCCATAAAGAGATCGAACACACGCACGTTGCTCGCCTCGGACACGCTGAACGCGAGGTACACCGCAGCGAACAGACCGATCACCGACTGCCAGAAGTACTTCTCGCGCGAAGACATGCCGCGCGGGTCCTTGTAGACGACCTTGCGATAGTCGTCGACCCAGCCGATCGCGCCAAAGCCGAACGTGACGAGCATCACGATCCAGATGAAGCGGTTCGTGAGGTCGCCCCACAGCAAGGTGGAAACCGCGATGCCCAGCAGAATGAGCACGCCGCCCATGGTGGGCGTGCCGGACTTCACGAGGTGAGTTTGCGGGCCGTCCGTACGCACGGCCTGGCCGACCTTCATCGCGGTGAGCTTGCGGATCACCCACGGGCCGAGAAAAAGCCCGATCGCCATCGCGGTGATGGTGGCCATCACCGCACGGAACGTCAGATAACTGAACACGCGCAAGAAGCTTGCGTCATTCTGCAGCCATTGCGCCAGCGCCAGTAGCATGCCTTGTATTCCTTCGTATTTCAGTGCGCACCGGACTTGGCGTCCGGTGCAGGGTTTTGCGGATTCGTGAGCGGGTTTGTCAAAGCCGCCACCACGCGTTCCATCTGCATGAAGCGCGAACCTTTCACGAGAATCGTTGCGCCAGCGCCGTAACCGGCGCCAGCCAGCGCGCGCACGAGTTCGCCCACGTCCGCGGCATGCAGCGCCTGCGCGCCGAACGCCGCCGCGCTGTCACGCGCTGCGTCGCCGAGCGTATAGAGCGCGTCGATGCCGCGTTCCTTCGCGTAAGCGCCCACCTCGCGGTGAAATGCGGGGCCGTCGTCGCCGACTTCGCCCATGTCTGCGAGCACGAGCACGCGCGGCGAGTTGCGCGAAGCCAGCACGTCGATCGCCGCACGCACCGAATCGGGATTCGCGTTGTAGGTGTCGTCGATCACCGTCGCGCCCGTGAGTTCGCCAAGCGCCGCGCGCTTCACCTGCAAGCGGCCCTTTACCGGCTCAAACGCCTCGAGCCCGCGGCCAATCGCTTCGAGCGATACGCCCGACGCAATCGCCGCCGCCGTGGCCGCGAGCGCGTTGTGCGCGTTATGCGCGCCCAGCGCCTTCAACTCCACTTCGAGATGGCCTTCCGGCGTCGCGATCGCGAGACGGTTGCCCCCCACCTTGTCAACGAGCTTGCCGGTGACTGCCGCTGCAACCGCACTCGTATCCGTATGCAGCGCGAAGTCGAGAATGCGCGAACCCGTAGCCGCCACGCGCCAGATGCTCGCGTAGGCATCGTCAGCGGGAAACACCGCGACGCCCGTGGGCTTGAGCACGTGAATCACGCTCGCATGCTCGAGCGCGACGGCTTCCACCGTCGCCATGAATTCCTGATGCTCCCGTTGCGCGTTGTTCACCACCGCGACCGTCGGCTCAGCGAATTTCGCGAGCAACTCGGTCTCGCCCGGGTGATTCATGCCGAGTTCGACCACCGCCAGCCGATGTGCGTCGCTCAAGCGCAGCAACGTTAACGGCACGCCGATGTCGTTATTGAGGTTTCCGGTGGTCGCGAGACGCAAATTTTCACCAACGGCCGCCGCGAAGATCGACGCGATCATTTCCTTGACCGTCGTCTTGCCGTTGCTGCCCGTCACGGCGACGAGCGGCATCGAGAAGCGGCGGCGCCAGCCGAGCGCGAGTGCGCCGAGCGCCGTACGCGTGTCGTCCACGCGCAGCGCGGGCATGCGCCAGTCGCCGGGGCTGCGCGAAACGAGCGCCGCGCTCACGTGGCGGTTCGCGACCTCGCCGAGAAAGTCGTGCGCGTCGAAGCGGTCGCCCTTGAGCGCGACGAAGAGATCGCCGGGGCCCGTGGTGCGGCTGTCGGTCGAAATGCGCTCGAACGTTGCGTTCTCGTCGCCGAGTACGCTCGCGCCGGGAATCAGCGCCGCGGCTTCCCGCAGGGAAAGCATCGTCATTCACCACCTCCGCGCCCGTGCGTGACACGGGCGGCGAGTGCAAGCCGCGCATGGTCCTGGTCGGAGAACGCGCGCTTCTTGCCCATGATTTCCTGGGTCGCCTCGTGGCCTTTGCCGGCCAGCACGACGACGTCTTCGCGCGCCGCGCCGCGCACCGCCTGCAGGATCGCGCTCGCGCGATCCTCGATGCGGCGCGCCTTCGCGGCATCGCGCATGCCTTGCGCGATCTGCTCGATGATCGCGGCCGGCGATTCGCTGCGCGGGTTATCGCTCGTCACGACGACCTGGTCGGCGATGCGTTCCGCGATCGCCCCCATGAGCGGGCGCTTGGTCGCGTCGCGATCGCCGCCGCAGCCGAACATGCAGATGAGCTGGCCGCCGCGTGCGGCTGCCATCGGGCGCAGTGCTTCGAGCGTTTTTTCGAGCGCGTCCGGCGTATGCGCGTAGTCGATCACGACGAG
The DNA here is from genome assembly GCF_024206475.1 of Paraburkholderia sp. CNPSo 3274. Classification (GTDB taxonomy): domain Bacteria; phylum Pseudomonadota; class Gammaproteobacteria; order Burkholderiales; family Burkholderiaceae; genus Paraburkholderia. The sequence continues at coordinate 12,996 of NZ_JAMBPR010000070.1, read as the reverse complement.
CGGCTCGTCGTGATCGGCGCGGCCGCCAAGACGCTCCATGCGGCCGTTCACCGGCTGCAGCTTCGAGATCTCGTTGAGCGCCGCGGCGAGCGGTACGTTCGCCGCAAGCAGCGCGCCGAGCACGCCGAGCAGATTGCTCACGTTGAAGAGGCCGAGAACATGCGCCTCGACTTGCGCCTCGCCCCACTCCGACGTTTCCAGATGGAACGCCGTGCCGGTGGCAGTCGCTCGCACGTCGTTCGCGCGCAGCCACGCGTCGGCAACGGGTGCGTCGGCGGCGGGCGTCGCCACGCTATACGCAATCGTGCGAGCCTTGCCGCGCGTAGCGGCGATCAGGCGGCGGCCCGCTGCGTCGTCGGCGTTGATGATCGCGGCGCGCAGGCCCGGCCATGCGAACAGACGCGCCTTCGCGGCCTCGTAGGCCTCGAACGTGTGGTGATAGTCGAGATGGTCCTGCGTAAGATTCGTGAAGACGGCGATGTCGAACGAGGTACCGTTCACGCGGCCCTGATGCAGCGCGTGCGAGGAAACTTCCATCGCAATAGCCTGTGCGCCAGCACTGCGCAATTGCGCGAGGCTGCGTTGCAGTTGCGGCGCGTCGGGCGTGGTGAAGCCCGTATGCGCGAGCTGGCCCGGAAAACCCGTGCCCAGCGTGCCGACGATCGCGCACTTCTGGCCGATGGCCGTGAACGCCGAGGCGATCCACTGGCTGCACGACGTCTTGCCATTCGTGCCGGTCACGCCGACCACGAGCATGGCATCGCTCGGGTCGCCATACCAGCCGCTTGCGATTTCCCCCGCGAGCACGTCGAGCTGCGGCACAGCGAGCGCAATCGACGCGTCGAGCGTTTCGCCCGCATACCCTTCCGGCTGATACAGCACGGCTGCGGCGCCACGCTCGATCGCATTGACGATGTGCGGGCGGTTGTCCGCGCCCTCGACGGCGTAGGCGAGAAACACGTCGCCCGGCTTGAGCGAGCGCGTGTCGGCGTGCAGGCCGGCTGCGGGCGCGACGTGCGCGCGCAGCCATACGAGCGCGTCCGCGATCTGCCGGTGCGCGGGATGCTGGGTGCGCGTGGCGCTCATCGGACGACTCCGGGTCGATTTTTTGCGTTGTCCGCGACGGTCATGTGATGCGCGGCTGCGGCGCTTTTCGCGGCGGCCGCGTTCGCCACGTGCTTCACAGGCGTAGCTGGCGCGTTCGCGACGGCCGGGGCCGAGGCGCCGGCGGCGCTATTGTCTTCGACGACGAGCTGCTTCACCGGCATATCCGGCGGGACGTTGAGCGAGCGCAGCGTATCGCCGACGATGCCCGAGAACACCGGACCCGACACCGCGCCGCCGAAGTGGCTGCCGGCCGTCGGTTCGTCGACCGTGATGGCCACGACGATGCGCGGATTGGGCATCGGCGCCATGCCGACGAACGACGCGCGGTACTTCGAATGATCGTAGCCGTGCGGGCCATGCTTGTACGCCGTACCGGACTTGCCGCCCACGCGGTAGCCGGGCACGGCGGCGTCGGGCGAGGTGCCGTCCTTCGACACCACGCTCTCCAGCATCGTGCGCACTTCACGCGCCGTGGTAGGCGCGAAGACCTGGGTGCCCTGCACCGGCTGCGTATCGCCGGGGTGGCGGAAGATCGTCACAGGCAGAATCTGGCCGTCGTGGGCGATCGCCGTGTACGCGCGCGCAAGCTGGAACAGCGAAACGGAGAGGCCATAGCCGTAGGACATCGTCGCCTGCTCGATGCGGCGCCAGCTTTTCCACGGACGCAAACGGCCAGCCGCCGCGCCGGGGAACCCGACCTTCGGCGCCTGACCGAGACCGATGCTGGTGTACATGTCCCACATTTCTTCGGGCTTGAGCGTCATCGCGATCTTGGTCGCGCCGATGTTGCTCGACTTCTGGATCACGCCACCGACCGTCAGGACGCCGAACGCCGCGTCGTCGGTGATGGTCGCGCCGTCGAGCGTGAAGTGGCCCGGGCCCGTATCTACCAGTGTACTCGGCGAGACGCGGTGCAGATCCAGCGCGAGCGACACCGTGAAGGGCTTCATGATCGAGCCTGGCTCGAACACGTCGGTGAGAATGCGGTTGCGCAGCTGCTCGCCCGTGAGGTGCGAGCGGTCGTTCGGGTTGTAGGTCGGATAGTTCACGAGCGCGAGCACTTCGCCCGTGCGCACGTCTACCACCATCGCAGCGCCGGCCTTGGCCTTGAACTTCTCGACGGCGGCTTTCAGGTTCGAATAGGCGATGTACTGAATCTTGCTATCGATCGACAGTTCGACGTCCTTGCCATCGTGGGGCACGACCGTTTCGTCGACGTCCTCGACGATGTGGCCCATGCGGTCCTTGATGACGTGGCGAATGCCCGCCACGCCCGCGAGCACCTTCTGGTCCGACAACTCGACGCCTTCCTGGCCTTCGTCCTCGACGTTGGTGAAGCCGATCAAGTGCGCGGTGACGTCGCCTTCCGGATAGAACCGCTTGTATTCGTTACGCTGATAAACGCCGGGAATATCGAGCGCCGTGACTTTCTGCGCCACGTCGAGCGGCACCTGGCGCTTCACGTAGACGAACGTCTTGTCTTCGGAGAGCTTCGCGCGCAGCTCTTTCGTGTTCATGCCGAGCAGCGTGCCGAGCTGGTTGAGCTTATCGGCGCCGAGATCGTCGGGCACGGCTTCGGGAATCGCCCAGATCGCGCGCACGGGCAAACTCGTGGCGAGCACGAGACCGTTACGGTCGAGAATCTTGCCGCGCGTCGCCGGCAACTCGATCGTGCGCTGGTAGCGGCTTTCGCCCTGCTTCTGATAGAACGCGTTGCCCGGGCCCTGAATCCAGAACGCGCGCGCGGCGAGCGCGACGAACGCCATGAATAGCAGGAACACGACGAGCTTCGAGCGCCACATCGGCAGGCGCACGGAAAGAATGGGGTTGGCGCTAAAGGCTACGCTCTTGCGGCGATTGTCCTTTTTCATCGCGTGCCTCCGCGACGGGCAGGCGTGGGCGCGGCGCCCTGTGGGGGCGCCGAGGTTGGCACGGGTGCGTCGACGGCGGTTGCGCTGCCGGGCGCGAGCGTCAGATATTGCGTGCGTCCGGTCGTGACGGCCTGCATCTTGAGCGAGTCGGTGGCGATCTGTTCGATGCGCGACGTTCTCGACAGCGCGCTCTGCTGATATTGAAGCTGTGCGTAGTCCTGCTGGAGCTGATGCTCCTGCGACTGCGCGCGTTGCAACTGGATGAAGATCTGGCGCTGCTGATTGGTGGCGTTCACGACGGAAAGCGCGCACCCCATGACGACGATCAGCAGGAAGATGTTCAGACGATTCATGGCGTGACGCGCTCCGCGGTGCGCATCACGGCCGAGCGGGCGCGCGGGTTCGCGGCGACTTCCTCGTCGCTCGCGAACACGCGGCCGAGCAGCTTGAGCGGCGGGCTCGGCAGGTCGACGGCGCGGATCGGCAGGCGGCGGTCCACCGCCGGCGCGCTCGCGTGCGCCTGCATGAACCGCTTGACGATCCGGTCTTCGAGCGAATGAAAGCTGATGACCACCAGCCGCCCCCCCTGTTCCAGCAACGACAGTGCTGCTTCTAGAACGACCTGCAGCTCCGCAAGCTCTTGATTGACGTGAATCCGTATAGCTTGAAAGGTGCGGGTTGCCGGGTCCTTACCCTTCTCACGGGTTTTGACGACGTTAGCCACGATTTGGGCAAGCTCGCCCGTGCTGTCGAGAGGCCCGAGACGGTCGGACTCTGCCCGGCGAGCAACAAGCGCCTTTGCAATCTGAAAAGCAAACCGTTCTTCCCCATAATCCCGAATTACCTCCGTCAGTTCCTGCACCGTGGCCCGAGCGAGCCAGTCAGCGGCGGACTCGCCGCGCGTCGGGTCCATCCGCATGTCGAGCGGACCATCCGCGCGGAAACTGAAACCGCGCTGCGGATCGTCGACTTGCGGCGACGACACGCCAAGGTCCAGCAATATTCCCGACACACGCCCTACCCCGCGCGACGCGAGCTCGTCGCGCAGCGAAGCAAAACTCTCATGCACGATCGAAAACCGCGCGTCGCCGACGGTTTGTGCCGTCGCGATCGCCAGCGGGTCCTTGTCGAACGCGATCAGGCGCCCGGCCTCGCCGAGACGCCCGAGGATCGCGCGACTATGCCCGCCGCGGCCGAACGTGCCGTCCACATAGACGCCGTCCGCGCGCGTGACCAGCGCGTTCACCGCTTCGTCGAGCAGCACCGTGCGATGCTGCAGTCCCTGTCCCATCGCAGATGCCATAGCTTTTTGAACCGCGATCAGAACGTGAAATTTTTCAAGGCGTCGGGCATGCCCTGCGCCATCGCCGCCTGTTCCTTGGCGGCGTAGGTCTGCGCATCCCACAACTCAAAATGACTACCCATGCCAAGCAGCATGACTTCCTTTTCCATTCCTGCTGCCAGACGCAATTCAGGTGAGACGAGCACGCGGCCGGCACTGTCGACATCGACGTCGGACGCATTGCCCAGAAAAATGCGGCGCCACCAGTGCGCATCCATCGGCAAGGCGGCGACCTTCGAGCGGAACACCTCCCATTCGGGGCGCGGAAATAGCAACAGGCAGCCGTCCGGGTGCTTGGTGATCGTCACCCGTCCTTCTGCCTGTTGTTGCAGCGCTTCACGATAGCGAGACGGAATCGACATCCGTCCTTTCGCATCGAGTGTTAGCGCCGACGCCCCCTGGAACAATTTGCGCCCCCTAATGCGGCGCTTTTCGCCGCCCACCTAAATCTCGGAAAATCTACCTGAATACGCGCCTGAAATCACACAAAAATACACTTTCTCACACTGTCTCCCACTTTAGAGGAACGCCCAACGAGGGTCAAGGGAGACCGGACGTTTTTTGACGAAATTTATCCGCTAGAACAAGGACTTAGCGGCACTTGTTGAAGTCGGGACAAAAACCAAAAACCGTTATGAATGAATGAGCTAACGCAGGTTCTGAAGGTGATACGTGAAAAGCGCGGCGATAAACGGCCTATGGCGGGATCGAGCGGGGGGCTGGCGGGGATTAAAACCGGGGGCTGAAAGCTCTGAAAGATTAATCCGGGTTTGGGCCGACAGCGATTGCCGGCCCTGCCCATTAATCAGATGTAGTAGGCGGTGCGCGTCATGACTTTCGATGCTACACGCATTAGCGAACGTACCGGCAGAGGCAATTCGACTCCGCCGAGATCGGTGGCCGATTTCGCGTGCGAGATTTCGTCGGCGCGCATTTGCTCGACGACCGCGCGCGATTCGAGATCGGCGGGCGGTAGGCTGTCGAGATGGCTGTCGAGATGGTGCTCGACCTGACGCTCGGTTTCCGCCATGAAGCCGAGGCTCACCTTGTCGCCCAGGCGGCCGGCGGCCAAGCCGATCGCGAGCGCGCCCGCGTACCAGAGCGGATTAAGCAGGCTCGGGCGCGAGTCGAGCGCCTGCAGCCGGCGCGAGGTCCACGCAAGGTGATCCTCTTCTTCGCGCGCGGCCTGCTCGAAGGCAGCCTTGAGCGAGGGCGAGCGCGCCGAGATTTTCTGCGCCTGATACAGCGCCTGCGCGCAGACTTCGCCCACGTGATTGACTCGCATGAGGCCGGCGGCGTGCGTGCGCTCGGCGGCCGTGAGCTCGCTGCCGGCTGGTACGGCATCGCCCTCGGGCGTCACTTCGATGGTAACGGGGGAAGGCTGCGGCATCGGACGCGTCATGCGCGACACGCCGGTGAGAGAGCGCAGGCCCCGGTCGAATTCGGTAATCAAATCATCTAGCGTCATCCAGCCTCCCTTTCGTTTCGTTGGCGAGCCCGATTTGTCGCTCGCCCGGACTGCCCTTTCATCACTACACAAACTCACGGACATCCGTCAATCCGGGGCAGCGCCGATAGATAGCCGCACATTCTAGACCATGTTGTGTAAACGAAACAGGTACTTAGCGAGGCCCTGGCTTTTCCTTTGTGACTATTAACCCTTTTGTTACATTACGTGCAACTTCTCGCGAAGTTCGAAGGACAGGACCCCGCACTATAAAAAACTGGTCCTGTTAAAAGACGCAAAAGATTCGCAAACACTGGAGATCATTCAATGAAGAAGTCGCTTCTCGCGCTGGCTGCGCTGGGCGCGTTCGCGGGCGTTGCTCACGCTCAGAGCAGCGTCACGCTGTACGGCATCATCGACGAAGGTTTCAACATCAACACGAATTCGGGTGGCCATCACCTGTACAACTTGTCGAGCGGCGTTCTGCAAGGCAGCCGTTTCGGCCTGCGCGGCGCTGAAGACCTCGGCGGCGGCCTGAAGGCAGTCTTCGTGTTGGAAAACGGCTTCGACGTGAACAACGGCAAGCTCGGCCAGGGTGGCCTGCTGTTCGGCCGTCAAGCGTACGTCGGCCTCTCGAGCTCGCAGTTCGGCACGGTCACGCTGGGTCGCCAGTACGATTCCGTCGTCGACTATGTCGGCCCGCTCGAAGTAGGCGACCAGTGGGGCGGCTACATCGCAGCTCACCCGGATGACCTCGACAACTTCAACAATGCCTACCGTACGAACAACACGATCAAGTTCACCAGCGCGAACTACGCTGGTCTGACGTTCGGCGGCACCTACAGCTTCGGTGGCCAGGCTGGCAACTTCACGGGTAATCAAATCTGGTCGTTGGGCGCTGGCTATAACAACGGCCCCCTCGTTCTCGGCGTTGGCTACCTGAACGCACGCACGCCGTCGGCTTCTGGCGGTATGTTCAACACCGGCAGCACCCCGACGACGCCGCCGGCCGCAGCGGTGAGCAGCTCGACGACTCCCGTGTATTCCGGCTTCCAGACGGCCAACACGTACCAGGTCATCGGTGCAGGTGGTGCATACACGTTCGGCGCAGCAACGTTCGGCCTGACGTACTCGAACGTCAGCTTCCGCAACCTCGGCGCTGTCGCGATCAACGGCACGCCGGCTTACCAGCGCGGCGCGAACGCCACGTTCAACAACGTCGAAGCGAACTTCAAGTACCAGTTCACGCCGGCCCTGCTCGCAGGCTTCGCGTTCGACTACACGGACGGCCGCAGCGTCGCCCTGGCGAACGGCTCGAGCAACAGCGGCGCGAAGTACTTCCAGTACGCGCTGGGCACGGACTACTTCCTGTCGAAGCGCACGGACGTCTACCTGATCGGCGTCTACCAGCACGCTACGGGCACGAACTCGAACGATGTCGCAGCTGTCGCTTCGATCAACAACCTGACCGCGTCGTCGACCAACAACGTGTTCACGGCTCGCGTCGGTATCCGTCACAAGTTCTAAGAAGAACAGTCGCTGTAATCTCGAAGGCGCCTCCGGGCGCCTTTTTTCTTTGGTGCGTTTTGTCGTTTCGCCACAGTGCGCACGCCCCCCAAAAAAAAACGGCCTGCCCTCGATGTGCAGGCCGCTTTTCGCATGTGACTCGCCAGCCTTTCGCTTCGTTTTTGCGTTTTCAGGCGCGACCGTCGCGCAGCTCTCGGCGCAGGATCTTGCCGACATTGCTCTTGGGTAAGTCGTTGCGGAACTCGATGATCTTCGGCCGCTTGTAGCCGGTGAGCTGCGTCTTGCAGTACTCGAACACGTCCTTGTCGGTGAGCGCCGGGTCTTTCTTGACGATATAGAGCTTCACCGCCTCGCCCGAATTCTGGTCCGGCACGCCCACCGCCGCCACCTCGAAGACACCCGGCAACTTGGCCACGACATCCTCGACTTCGTTCGGGTAAACGTTGAAGCCCGAGACCAGAATCATGTCCTTCTTACGGTCGACGAGCTTGATGTAGCCGCGCGTGTTCATGATACCGACGTCGCCCGACTTGAAGTAGCCGTCCGGCGTCATGACCTTCGCCGTTTCTTCGGGGCGCTGCCAGTAGCCCGCCATCACCTGCGGCCCGCGGATGCAGATTTCGCCGGCCTCGCCAATCGGCAGCTCGTTGCCGGCGTCGTCGCGAATCGAGATTTCGGTGGAAGGCAGCGGCAAGCCGATCGTGCCGGTATATTCCGTCGCCGTGACCGGGTTGCAGGTCACGCTGGGCGAGGTTTCCGAGAGGCCATAGCCTTCGACGATCGGCGTATGCGTGCGCTCGTACCAGCGCTTGGCCACGGCTTCCTGCACCGCCATGCCGCCGCCGTTTGCAACGAGCAGGTGCGTGAAGTCCAGATTGCCGAATTCCGGATGATTGAGCATCGCGTTGTAGAGCGTGTTCACCGCGGGGAAACACGTGATCGAGTAGCCGCGCAGTTCCTTGATCATGCCGGCGATATCGCGCGGATTCGGAATCAGGATCGCGAGACCGCCGGTGCGCAGCGTCAGCAACCCGCAAACGGTCAACGCGAACACGTGATAAAGCGGCAGCGCCGCGACCGTCACCGGTTGCGTTCCGGACGGCAATTTCGCAAGCGCGGGCTCGGTCCATGCCGCCGACTGCAGCACGTTGGCGATCAGGTTGCTATGCAGCAGCGTCGCACCCTTGGCCACGCCGGTCGTGCCGCCCGTGTACTGAAGGAAGGCCACGTCCTCGGGCGTCTGCTCGACGCGCTTGAAGCCTTTGCGCGCACCTTCGGCGAGCGCATCGTTGAAGCTCACGTGGCCAGGCAGGTTCCAGGCGGGCACCATCTTCTTCACGCGCCGCACGACGAAGTTGACGATAAAGCCCTTCGCGCCAAGGAGGTCGCCCATCGCCGCGACCAGCACGTGCTTCACGCGCGTATTGGCGACGACCGCGCTCACGGTCCCGGCGAAATTCTCGAGGACGACGATTGCCTCGGCGCCGCTGTCCTTCAACTGGTGCTCGAGTTCGCGCGGCGTGTAGAGCGGGTTCACGTTCACGACGACGTATCCCGCGCGCAGCACTGCGGCGAGCGCGACCGGATACTGGAGCACGTTGGGCATCATGAGTGCGATGCGCGCGCCACGTGCGATGCCGCACGACTGGAACCACGCGGCCAGTCGCTGGGAGAGTTGGTCCAGCTCGCCGTAGGTGATCGTCTTGCCCATGCAGGCGAACGCGGGCTTTGCACGGAATTCGCTGAAGCTCTCCTCGAGCAGCGCAGTGATGGACGCGTAACGGCTCGCGTCGATTTCAGCGGGAACGCCGGGCGGGTACGATTTCAGCCAGACTTTTTCCATGCAGCGTCTCCTCCTTGGTTTTTCGAATGGTCGTGCTAAAAAGTTGGATCGTAGCATGGCGACCCAGTTTTTATGTCAGCAAATCAGCGAGTTAGAAAGGCCCCTCGAACGCGCGTTGCGGGGCCGCTAGCGGTGTGGTGAGGCGCTTTCAGGCGCGCTCGACCTCGACGAGGCAATCGTAGAAGGTCGCCGAGCCGCCAAGGTCGGTGAGCGCCTGGCTCGTCACCTCGTTGGCGTTGCGCCCGTCCGGCGCAAGCTTCTTCCACCAGATCGACAGGCCCACCACGAGACCGCTGCGTGCCCGATCGGTCACTCGCGCCCGCGCGCGCATCGAGCCGCGGTCGTTGAACACGCGAACCTCATCGCCGTCGGCAATCTCGCGGTGGGCGGCGTCCGCCGGGTGGAGGTCCACGTGCGGCTCCCCTTCTGTCGCGCGCAGGCTCTCCACGTTCACGAAGGTGCTGTTCAGGAAGTTGCGTGCAGGCGGCGAGATCATCGCGAGCGGATAACGCGCGGCGAGCTCGGGCGAGCCGTCCGCCGACTCGTGCGGCGGCAGGTAATCGGGCAGCGGATCGAGCCCGGCCTTCGCAAGCACCTCGCTATGGAACTCGCACTTGCCCGTGGGCGTGCGAAAACCGCCGTTCGCGAACGGCGCTTCGGCAATGTTCAGCTTCAGCCAGCCTTCGCGCTTGAGCGCGGCCCAGTCGGCGCCGCCCAGCGCGGGATCGCTCCAGTCGAATGCGTGGGCCGCCACGTCTTCATCGCTTTCGAACAGCGCCGGCTCGGTCAGGCCCATCGCACGCGCGATGGAACGGAAGATTTCGGTATTCGGCCGCGCCTCGCCAACGGGCGAGATGGCAGGCAAATTCGCCATGACGTGCGTGTGGCCGTAGGACTTGTGGACGTCGAGATGTTCGAGCTGGGTCGTGGCAGGCAGCAGCAGGTCGGCGTAGTCGGCAGTATCGGTCTGGAACTGCTCGAGCACGATAGTAAAGAGGTCCTCGCGCGCAAAGCCAGCCGCGACCTTCGCCGACTCGGGCGCAACCGCAACCGGATTCGAGTTGTAGACGACGATCGCTTCGACCTTCGGCCCGAACGCGGCGTCGCCTGTGTGCGTGAGCGCGTCGCCAATCTGGTTCATGTTGACGATGCGCGGCTGATGCTGCGGCCAACCCGGGATCAGATCCGGACGCTGGAGCGCGTTCGCATCGACAGGGGCCCAGCCCGACGACGAAAGCAGCACGCCGCCCGCGCGTTCGCGCCACGCACCGGTCAACGCGGGCAGGCAGGCGATGGCGCGCACGGCGTTGCCGCCGCCGCGCACGCGTTGCAAGCCATAGTTCATGCGAATCGCGGCCTTGCGCGTCGAGGCGTAGAGGCGCGCGAGATCGACGACGACCTGCTCCTCGATGCCGCAGATCCCGGCGACGCGCGCGGGCGTGTAGGTGAGCGCACGCGCCTTCAGCGCGTCGAAGCCGTGCGTATGGGCCGCAATGTAATCGTGATCGAGACGGTCCTCGGTGATGAGCACGTGCATCATGCCGAGCGCGAGCGCGCCGTCCGTGCCGGGCTTGAGCGCAATGTGCTGATGGCACTTCTCGGCCGTCAGCGAGCGATAGGGGTCGATCGCGATCAGCTTCGCGCCGTTGCGTTTCGCTTCTTGCGCGCGGGTCCAGAAGTGCAGGTTCGACGCGATCGGGTTGGCGCCCCAGATCAGGATCACTTCGCTTTCCGCGAAATACTCGGTGAGCATGCCGAGGCTCGAGCCGAACGTATAACGCAGGCCGGCGGCGCCCGCCGCCGCGCAGATCGCGCGCTCGAGGCGCGATGCGCCGAGCTTGTGAAAGAAGCGCTGGGCGATGCTATCGCCCTGAACGAGTCCCATCGTGCCGGCGTAGCTGTACGGCAGGATCGCTTCGGGCGCGCGCTGCCCGATTTCGCCGAGGCGTTCGGCTGCAATGCGACAGGCTTCGTCCCAGCTGATCGGCTCGAAATGCCCTTCCCCCTTGCGCCCCACACGCTTCATCGGCTGCGTCAGACGCTTCGGATGATGGACACGCTCGGCATAGCGGGTCACCTTCGTGCACAGCACGCCTTGCGTGGGCGGGTGGTCTGGGTCGCCGCTCACCTTGACCGCCCGGCCCTTTTCGACGGTCACGCGCATCGCGCAAGTATCGGGACAATCGTGCGGGCAAACTGCACGCGCAAATTCGGTTGGGGCGTTCATCGGAAATCCGTGGGTGAGGCGTTCTGTCGTAAGTGCGATTTTATTATGTTCGGCGCGCGCGCCCTGTACGCACTCTGTAGGTAGGCGCGAAAAAAAAGGTTCGGCGTAGAATGGTCCGTCTAGACCCGGCTTATTTTGGAGACGAAGGCCGGGCACCCACCTTTTGAGCACCGTCCGCCATGAAACTGATTCCGGAAATCCAGGCCGCCCAAGGCGAAATTCAGGGCCTCCGACGAACGATCCACGCGCATCCCGAACTGCGCTACGAAGAAACCCAGACCTCCGACCTCGTTGCGGCGCAGCTCACAGAATGGGGCATTGAAGTGCATCGCGGTATGGGCAAGACCGGTGTCGTCGGCGTGCTCAAACGCGGCACCGGCAAACGTATGGTCGGATTGCGCGCCGATATGGACGCGTTGCCGATCCAGGAGCTCAACACGTTCGATCATCGCTCGCGCAACGAAGGCAAAATGCACGCGTGCGGCCACGACGGCCATACGGCGATGCTGCTTGGCGCTGCGCAATATCTCGCGCGGCACGGACAGTTCGACGGCACGATCGTCTTCATTTTCCAGCCCGCCGAAGAAGGCGGCGCCGGCGCGAAAGCCATGATCGAAGATGGCCTCTTCAAACAATTTCCTGTGGACGCCGTTTTCGGCATTCACAACTGGCCGGGCATGCCGGCTGGCTCCTTCGGCGTGACCGAAGGGCCGATTATGGCGTCGAGCAATGAATTCCGCATTGAAATCAAGGGCGTAGGTTCGCATGCGGCGTTGCCGCACAATGGCCGCGATCCGGTCTTTACGGCGGTGCAGATCGCGAATGGGTTGCAAAGCATCATCACGCGCAACAAGAAGCCGCTCGATACGGCCGTGCTCTCGATCACACAGATTCACGCGGGCGATGCGGTCAACGTGGTGCCGAATACGGCCTGGATCGCGGGAACGGTGCGTACCTTCACGACGGAAACGCTGGATCTGATCGAATCGCGACTGCGCAAGATCGCCGGGAGCACGGCTGAAGCGTACGACTGCTCGGTGGACATCACCTTCCATCGCAACTATCCGCCGACGGTGAACAGCAGCGCGGAGGCGCAGTTTGCCGCGGAGGTCATGCGTGAGGTGGTCGGCGCCGATCACGTTGACGCGAACGTCGAGCCGACCATGGGCGCCGAGGACTTCTCGTTCATGCTGCTGGAGAAGCCCGGCTGCTACGCGTTTCTCGGCAACGGCGAAGGCGGCCACCGGGATGCAGGACACGGCGCAGGCCCTTGCATGCTGCACAACGCGAGCTATGACTTCAACGATCAACTGCTGCCGGTGGGGTCGTCGTTTTGGGTGCACTTGGCGACGAAATTTCTCGCTCAGCAGTAATTCGGCGCAGTAACGCAAAAAGCCGTCCAGAGGACGGCTTTTCTGTTTCCTGCATTGCGTGTCGCGTTCTGCCTTTTATTTCCCACGCGCCCAAACGCCAGAACCCCGGCTCTCTTTCGGAGACACCGGGGTTCTGGACGTTACAGCATAAGGAGCCTGACGATTACCTACTTTCACACGGGCAATCCGCACTATCATCGGCGTGGAGCTGTTTCACGGTCCTGTTCGGGATGGGAAGGGGTGGGACCAGCTCGCTATG
>NZ_JAMBPR010000069.1 GCF_024206475.1 Paraburkholderia sp. CNPSo 3274 | reverse complement strand
CACCGTCGAAGGCGCGAACGCGAGCGCCAATCTCTATACGCTCGTCGAGACCTGCAAGGCAAACAGCATCGATCCCTACCGGTACCTCACCTGGCTGTTCCAACACCTGCCTCTGGCGAAAACCGTCGACGACTACGACGCGTTGCTTCCCTGGAAAATGCCGGCGGACCTCCGCTGACCCGCATCACTATCACACCTCACGCGCTCCGCTACCATACTCTGAAGGGCGTCGTTCGTGGATCGCATACGCTCGTTCTGGCAACCGTGCTTGCGGCCGGGTGGGCGGCATGGGCGTTGGGCGTCGCGCAACCGGCGGATGAGTCTCGCGAAACGTCTCGCCGGGTGTTCGGCTTGTCTTGCGGGCGACGCTGGCGCATCGCGAGCGGCTGGGCGGCGGTGTGGTTTGCGGCCGGATGCGCGGGCTTTGGCTACGCGGCGTGGCGCGCCGAAACGCGGCTTGCAGAGGCGCTTCCGGCTGCCTGGCAGACGCGCGACATAGACATCACCGGCTATATCTCCAGCTTGCCTTCTTACGGCGCGAACGGCGCGAGCTTCCTCTTTCGCGTCGAATCCTGGGAAGCGCACAAAGCCGCCACGCCGCTACCGCATTTGATTCAATTGTCGTGGGTGGCGCGCGAGGCTCCGCCGCCGCCGCTTGTGCCCGGCGCGCGCTGGCGCCTTGCCGTGCGGCTCAAACGCCCGCATGGCAACGGCAACTTCGGCCTGCGCGACACGGAAGCCGCGCTGCTCGCGCGCGGCGTGCGCGCCAGCGGCTATGTCAGCGATCCCGGGCATGCCGTGCGTCTGCCCGTTGACGCCACCGGCATCGGCGTGCGCATCGAGCGGGCTCGCGCCGCGCTGCGTGCGCGCGTCGACGCGGTGCTCGGCGATGCGCCGCATCGCGGCATCGTCATCGCGCTCGCAATCGGCGCGCAGGACGCGGTCAGCGACGCGGACAGGCGTCTCATGCGCAATACGGGCACGAGCCATCTGGTGGCGATTTCCGGGCTGCATCTCGCGTTCGTCGCGGGGCTCGCGGGGTGGGGCGCGGGCGTGCTGTGGCGGCGCGCCCGCTGGCGCGGCGTCGAGGCGCCGCTCATCGTGCCCGCGCAGAGGGTTGCCGTTGCGGGCGCGTTGCTCGTAGCGGGAGTGTATGCCGCGATCGCCGGCTTCAATGTGCCGGTGCAGCGCGCGCTCTGGATGCTGGCGGTCGTCGCGCTCGTGCTGTTCGCCGGGCGCGAGGTCGCGCGCTCGCACGTGCTCGCGTGGGCGCTCGGGCTTGTGCTGCTGCGCGATCCGTGGGCGGTGACGGCAGCCGGCTTCTGGCTTTCGTTTTGCGCGGTCGGGGCGATCCTCTTCGCGGCGAGTGGCGTACCGCGTTTGCACAGGGACGCGCCGCAGGATTCTGCCGCGGACGCCGCCGATCCGATGCGCGACCGAACTGAGCCATTGGCGGGGCCGACCGCGCGCGACGGCTGGCTGCGACGTCTTGCCGCCATGATTTTTCCGGCCGGCGGCTGGCGCGGGGCGCTACGACGTCTTGCGTCACGCCTTGGCGATAGCGCTCGTGTGCAGTGGGCCGTGACGCTGGCGCTCGCGCCGCTCACAGCGTACTGGTTCGCGCAAATACCGCTCATCGGTCCGGTCGCCAATGCGTTTGCGATTCCCTGGGTGAGCATGCTCGTCACGCCGCTGGTCATCGCGAGCGCAGCGCTGCCCGCGCCGATCGACGCGCTCGCGCTGCGCGCGGCGCATAGCTGCCTCGATTGGCTGGCCGTGGCGCTGAGCGCGATGGAGAGCCTGCCGTGGGCGGTTCTGCGGTTGCCGCAACCCGGAGCGTGGCCGCTCGCCTGTGCTGCCGTGGGCGTCGCCTGGTGGCTTGCGCCGCGCGGCTGGCCGCTGCGCTGGATCGCGCCCTTCACGTGGCTGCCGTTACTGCTGCCTGCGCCCACGGGCACCCCGCCGGGCGCTTTCCGGCTCACGGCGCTCGACATTGGGCAGGGCACATCGGTGCTGGTCGAAACCGCCCGGCATCGCCTGCTTTTCGACGCGGGCCCGGGCCCCGAGTCCACGCAGGCGGGCGAGCGCATCGTCGTTCCGTACCTGCAGGCGCACGGCATAGGGCGCCTTGACGCGCTGATGATCAGCCACGACGACTCCGATCATTCGGGCGGCGCGCAAGCTGTGCTCGATGCCGTCGACGTGGGGACATTCGTGGCCGCCATACTGCCCTCGCATCCGCTGTGGGCGAGCGCGCGCACAAAGGGCGCGCGGACCGTGCAGTGCGCCGCGGGACAGCGCTGGCGATGGGATGGCGTCGACTTCGAGGTGCTGTGGCCCGACCCCGGGCCGCTCGCGGGCAAACCCAATGCGCATTGCTGCGTCCTGCGGGTGATGGCGGCGGCAAGCGCCGCGCCCAACGCGCGAGACGGCCTGGTTTCCGCGCTGATCGCCGCCGACATCGAAGCGGGCGTCGAACGCACGCTGGTCGCGCGCGACCCTGTGCGGCTGCGCGCACAGGTGCTGGTCGTGCCGCACCACGGCAGCCGCAGCTCGTCGACTGAACCGTTCCTCGATTCTGTCTGGCCGCTCGTCGCGATATTTCAGGTAGGCTATCTGAACCGCTTTCATCATCCGCATCCGGGCGTCTACGCGCGCTACGCGGCCCGCCAGATCGTGCTCGCGCGCAGCGACGCGGATGGCGCCGCGCGGGTCGAGGCTCGACCCGGCGCACTCGCCGTCGAGCGCTTTCGCGATACGCAGCGGCGCTACTGGATGGACCTGCCAACGCAGGAATGACGCGCCGGGCCGATAGCAGCGTGAGCGAAAGCGCGAACGACGAAAGAGATCAACAAAATAGAGAGACAAGCCGCCTTTGAAAAACGTCATCCATTTCTCGCACGCGAATGGCTTTCCGGCCTCGACGTATCGCACGTTCTTCGCCGAACTGGGCGACAACTACGAGCTGCGCTACATCGAGCGCATCGGCCACGACGCGCGCTTTCCGGTCACCCGCGACTGGCCGCATCTCGTCGAGCAACTGCTCGACGACATTGGCCGCACCTACGAGGAGCCCGTGTGGCTCGTCGGCCATTCGCTCGGCGGCTATCTCTCGTTGATGGCCGCGCTGAAAAAGCCGCAGTGGGTCAAGGGCGTCGTGATGCTCGATTCGCCCGTGATCGCGGGCTGGCGCAGCAGCATGCTGCGGGTTTCGCAGTGGACCGGCCTCGACGACCGCCTGTCGCCTGCCGTCGCCACGCGCACGCGCCGCACGAACTGGGCGAGCCGCGACGAGGCCTGGCGGCATTTCCATTCGAAGGCGGCGTTCGCGCGCTGGGACGAGCGCGTGCTATCCGACTATGTCGACTTCGGCATTCCTCAGACCTCGGTCGACGGCGGCCGCACGCTCGCCTTCGACCGCCACACCGAATACATGATTTACCGCACGCTGCCGCACACGCTCGGCGCGCGACTCGTGCACGGGTCGCCCGTGCCGGTGAGCTTCGTCGCGGGCACGCAGTCGCGCGAAGTCCGCCAGGTCGGGCTTGCGGCAACACGGCGCATTGCCGGCGAGCGCTTCGAGTGGATCGAGGGCAGTCATCTGTATCCCATGGAGCGTCCGATCGAGACCGCGCGCGCGGTGCAGCGCATGCTTTACGCCATGGAAAACGGAGCCTGAGCGGCCGTCTTTCGGCGCGGCTGCTTGCGGGGCAGGGTACAGCGCAGGGCTACGCGCCGCGCATCGTTTCTGCTCGCTCAAAATGCAGGGTTAGCCCTTGCTTTCAGGTATAATCCGTTTTTCCCGCGAGCATCCAGCGATGACCAAATATGTTTTCGTCACCGGCGGCGTAGTTTCCTCCCTTGGCAAGGGTATTGCCGCCGCCTCCCTCGCCGCGATCCTCGAATCGCGCGGTCTGAAAGTCACCCTCCTCAAGCTCGATCCCTACATCAACGTCGACCCCGGCACGATGAGCCCGTTTCAGCACGGCGAAGTGTTCGTGACGGAAGACGGAGCGGAAACCGACCTCGACCTTGGCCACTACGAGCGCTTCATCTCCACGAAGATGCGCAAGGCCAACAACTTCACCACGGGCCAGATTTACGAATCGGTGATCCGCAAGGAACGCCGCGGCGACTATCTGGGCAAGACCGTGCAGGTCATTCCGCACATCACGAACGAGATCCAGGCGTTCATCGAACGCGGCGCCGCATCGGCGACGTGCGGTGAGCCGGATGTCGCGATCGTCGAAGTAGGCGGCACGGTGGGCGACATCGAGTCGCTGCCGTTCCTCGAAGCCGCGCGTCAGATGAGCCTGCGCCTTGGCCGTAACAGCGCGTGCTTCGTGCACCTCACGCTCGTGCCGTTCATCGCCACGGCGGGTGAGCTCAAGACCAAGCCCACGCAGCACAGCGTGCAGAAGCTGCGCGAAATCGGTATCTATCCGAACGTGCTGCTGTGCCGCGCCGACCGCCGCATTCCCGACGACGAGCGCTCGAAGATCTCGATGTTCTCGAACGTGCCCGAAGACGCCGTGATCTCGGTGTGGGACGCCGACAGCATCTACAAGATCCCGCAGATGCTGCACGACCAGGGCCTCGACTCGATCGTGTGCGACGAACTGAAGCTATCCGCCAAGCCGGCCGATCTGTCGATGTGGGCGGAAATGGTCGAGAAGCTCGAGCATCCGAAGCACGAAGTCACGATCGGCATGGTCGGCAAGTACGTCGACCTGACCGAGTCGTACAAGTCGCTCATCGAAGCGCTGCGCCACGCGTCGATCAAGACCTCGGCGAAGGTGAACATCGAGTACATCGACTCCGAGCAGATCGACGAAGAGGGTGTCGAGGGCCTCAAGCATCTCGACGCGATCCTCGTGCCGGGCGGTTTCGGCCGTCGCGGCACCGAAGGCAAGATCAAGGCCATCCAGTACGCTCGCGAAGCGAAGGTGCCGTACCTCGGCATCTGCCTCGGCATGCAGCTCGCCGTCATCGAATTCGCGCGCGACGTGGTGGGCCTGAAGCACGCGAACAGCACGGAATTCGATCCGGACACGCCCGACCGCGTCGTCGCGCTCATCACCGAATGGGCCGACCGCGAAGGCAAGGTCGAGAAGCGCACCGAAAACTCGGATCTCGGCGGCACGATGCGCCTGGGTTCGCAGCGCTGCCCGATCAAGCCCGGCACGCTCGCGGCAGAAATCTATGGCAAGGACGTGAACGAGCGCCACCGTCACCGTTATGAAGTCAATAACGGCTACGTGCCCAAGCTCGAAGCCGGCGGCCTTATCATCAGCGCCCGTACGCCGACTGAAGATCTGCCGGAAATGATGGAACTGCCGCGCGACATGCACCCGTGGTTCGTCGGCGTCCAGTTCCACCCGGAATTCACGTCCACGCCGCGTGACGGCCATCCGCTCTTCAAGGCGTATGTCGAAGCGGCAGTCGCGCACCATGAGGCGCGCGCCGAGGAGAAAGCATGAATCTGTGCGGTTTCGAGGTAGGCCTCGACAAGCCGTTCTTCCTGATCGCGGGCACCTGTGTCGTCGAATCCGAACAGATGACGATCGACACGGCGGGCCGCCTGAAGGAAATCACGTCGAAGCTCGGCATTCCGTTCATCTACAAGTCGTCTTACGACAAGGCCAATCGTTCGAGCGGCAAGTCGTTTCGTGGCCTCGGGATGGACGAGGGCCTGCGCATCCTTTCCGAAGTGAAGCGTCAGCTCGGCTTGCCCGTGCTGACCGACGTGCACGCGGAAGAAGAGATCGGGCCCGTGGCTTCGGTCGTAGACGTGCTGCAGACGCCCGCGTTCCTGTGCCGCCAGACCGACTTCATCCACGCATGCGCGCGCTCGGGCAAGCCTGTCAACATCAAGAAAGGCCAGTTCCTCGCGCCGCACGACATGAAGAACGTGATCGACAAGGCTCGCGAAGCCGCGCGTGAGGCGGGTCTTTCCGAAGACCGCTTCTTCGCCTGCGAGCGTGGTGTTTCGTTCGGTTACAACAACCTCGTCTCGGACATGCGCTCGCTCGCTATCATGCGCGAGACGGGGGCGCCGGTCGTGATGGACGTGACCCACTCGGTGCAGTTGCCGGGCGGGCAGGGCACGAGCTCGGGCGGTCAGCGCGAATTCGTGCCGGTGCTGGCTCGCGCGGCCGTCGCTACGGGCGTGGCGGGTCTCTTCATGGAGACGCACCCGAACCCCGCGCAGGCGAAGTCCGACGGCCCGAACGCCGTGCCGCTTAACCGCATGGCCGACCTGCTCGAAACCCTCGTGACGCTCGACCAGGCGGTCAAGCGCACGCCGTTCCTCGAGAACGACTTCAGCTAAGCCGGCAATTACGTAGTACAGCGCGCCGCTTCGATTGCATGAGCGGCGCGATGGAGGAGCAGCGCGGCGCAGGAACGCGCGCACAGCGGTGTCATGCAACGACATCATGCTGTGCGCAGCGGAGCCAAGGCACCGCGCTCGATGTACAAGGCAGCGTGGCAGCGCATCGGTCACTGGAACGTGACCGTCGCGCTGCGGCAAGTTGAACCTGGCGAGCACGCAGCCTGTCCCATGTGACAGTGTGCCCCGAACGAGCATAGAAACTGTGCCTCGCGGGCCGATGCAGCAGGCGGCGCAGCTCGCGCAAGAATTACTGTCATTTCCTGAGGAAACCATGAGTGCAATCGTAGATATCATCGGTCGCGAGATTCTGGATTCGCGCGGCAATCCCACCGTCGAATGCGACGTGCTGCTCGAATCGGGCACGATGGGCCGCGCGGCGGTGCCGTCGGGCGCATCCACGGGCTCGCGTGAAGCGATCGAACTGCGCGACGGCGAAGCCGGCCGCTACAACGGCAAGGGCGTGCTGAAGGCCGTCGAGCACATCAACACCGAAATCTCCGAGGCGATCATGGGCCTCGACGCGTCGGAACAAGCTTTCCTCGACAAGACCCTGCTCGAGCTCGACGGCACCGACAACAAGTCGCGCCTTGGCGCAAACGCCATGCTGGCCGTTTCGATGGCTGTTGCGAAGGCCGCCGCTGAAGAGGCCGGCCTGCCGCTGTACCGCTACTTCGGCGGCTCGGGCGCGATGCAACTGCCGGTCCCGATGATGAACATCGTCAACGGCGGCGCGCACGCGAACAACAGCCTCGACATTCAGGAATTCATGATCGTGCCGGTGAGCCAGCCGACCTTCCGTGAAGCACTGCGTTGCGGCGCGGAAGTGTTCCACGCGCTCAAGAAGATCCTCTCGGATCGTGGCATGAGCACGGCAGTGGGCGACGAAGGCGGCTTCGCACCGAACTTCGGCAGCAACGACGAGTGCCTCTCGACCATCCTGCAAGCCATCGAGAAGGCAGGCTACCGCGCCGGTGAAGACGTCCTGCTCGCGCTCGACTGCGCAGCGAGCGAGTTCTACCACGACGGCAAGTACCAGCTCGCGGGCGAAGGCCTGCAACTGTCGTCGACGGAGTTCGCGGACTACCTCGCGAACCTCGCCGACAAGTTCCCGATCGTCTCGATCGAAGACGGCATGCACGAAAGCGACTGGGCAGGCTGGAAGACGCTCACCGACAAGCTCGGCAAGAAGGTCCAGCTCGTGGGCGACGACCTGTTCGTCACCAACACGCGAATCCTGAAGGAAGGCATCGAGAAGGGCATCGCCAACTCGATCCTTATCAAGATCAACCAGATCGGCACGCTGACGGAAACCTTCGCGGCAATCGAAATGGCCAAGCGCGCCGGTTACACGGCCGTGATCTCGCACCGCTCGGGCGAAACCGAAGACTCGACGATCGCTGACATCGCCGTGGGCCTGAACGCGGGTCAGATCAAGACCGGTTCGCTCTCACGCAGCGACCGCATCTCGAAGTACAACCAGCTGCTGCGCATCGAGGAAGATCTCGGTGATATCGCCAGCTACCCGGGCAAGTCGGCGTTCTATAACCTCCGCTAAGCGGACCCAGCGCCGGCAGCAGCCTTGCTGTCACCCTTCGTCATCTCTCTCCGCCGCCCTGCGTATAGCGCAGGGCGGCGTGTATTTATCCGGCACCTTTCATGCGGCTTGTCACTGTCGTTCTGATCATCCTGCTTGTGCTGATCCAGTATCCGCTCTGGTGGGGCCATGGTGGTTGGCTGCGCGTGCACGAACTGCAGCAGCAACTCGCGCAGCAGCAAAAGCAGAACGACGACGAGAAACTGCGCAACGAACGCATAGCGGGCGAAGTGCAGGATCTGCAGAACGGCACGGCTGCTGTCGAGGAGCGTGCTCGCTATGAGATGGGCATGGTGAAGGACAGCGAGGTGTTCGTGCAGTTCGTCTCGCCGAACCAGACGCCGCCGGTTACGCCGAGCGGTTCGTCGAATACCTCGACGCGCGGCGAGATGTCGGCGGCGCCGGTGAGGGTGGTGCCGAACCCCGTTTCGCGTGTGCCGGAGAAGAGGCACGGGCACGGGAAGGAAGCGAAGAAGGCGGGTTAAGTACTGCGCTTGCGCTGAGCAGGCAAGGACGCAAGCAAGCAAAAGGCGCGGCATTGAGCCGCGCCTTTTTTCGTTGTACGCGTTCGCGTCGCGAAGCCGCGCGATCACCAGCCCCAACCTGGATAGCCGTAGCCAATACCCGTACCCCAGCCGTGCCCCCAACCGCCGCTGTAATAGCTGCCGTAGACGGTGACCGGTGGCGCATACGCGCGCGACCAGGCTTGTGCGGCAGCTTCCGCTGCCATGGCGTTGTCCTGTTCGGCGAGCGCCTGACGGTCGATCGCGTCGTAGCGCGCCTTTTCGTCAGGCGTAAGCACTGGCGCGGTGGCCGGGAGGCCCGACTGCGCCGGGGGCAGTCGGCTGTAGATCGGCGACGGGCCCGGGGGGTCCATCATGCAGCCGCTCATCGACGCAATGGCCGCGCCGAGCGTCGTGAGTACTAGCAGCGCGCTCACGCGCGGCATGCGGTCGCGTAACGGAAGTACGAAGCGTTTGTTCTTGATCATGCTTCTCTCCATCTATCGGACGCCTAAGTAATTCGAGATGAAGGCAGGTCCACATTTCGATTCGGCCCCCGGGCCTCTCGACGTGCGCGCTGCGCAGGGCGGCGACGCAACACGCGTTGCGCCGCACAGGCGTTATCGCCTCAGTGTGCCCTCGTGCGCTTCAGTTTGCCTCAGTGGCGACGCTCCGCAGCGGGGCTCACGCTTTCTGAGAGCCCGGTCACGGCAAAAAGTTGCGCGACGTCCACAGGGTCGAACTCATAACGCTGATTGCAGTAGTCGCAATGAATCTCGACATGACCGCGTTCCTCGATCACGCCGTCGACTTCCTCGCGGCCCAGCATCTTGAGCATCGCGCCCACCTTCTCGCGCGAGCACGAACACTGGAAGCGCGGGGCAAGCGGCTCGAAGTGACGCACGTTCTCCTGCCAGAAGAGGCGGCGGAACAACGTCTCGCCGTCTTCCTTGAGCATTTCGTCTCGCTTGAGCGTGCCGCCGAGCGTGCAAACGCGCTCCCAGGTATCGAGGTCGTGCTCGCCCTGGTGCGGCACGATCCCGCCATCGCCCGGCAGCTTCTGGAGCAGCATGCCGACTGCGCGGTCGTCGTTTGCGGCGAGCCAAAGGCGCGAGTCGAGCTGTTCCGAGTGATGCATGTAATGCTCGAGCACGGCGGCGATCGACTTGAGCGGGCCATCTTCGCCATTCAGCGGCACGATGCCCTGGTAGGGCTGCTGGCCTGGCTGCTTTTTCGCGGGGTCGAGCGTGATCACGCAGCGGCCCTGGCCGTCCGGATTCACGAGGTCGGCGAACGTGAGTTCTTCGCCGAGCGGCAGGGCGTTTTCGCCCGTGAAGTCTTCGCCGAGGCGCGCGGTGGCGCGCATCGTCAGATCGGAGCCGCACTGCACGACCAGCATCTTCACGGGGCCGTCGCCGAAAATCTGCATGATCAGCGTACCGTCGAACTTGAGATTCGCCGAGAGCAGCGCGCACGCCGCCATCATCTCGCCGAGCACGGTGCGCACGGGCGTCGGATACTGGCGGCGCTTGAGCACTTCCTGCCAGGTGTTGCCCAGCGAGACAATCTCGCCGCGCACCGGCGCGGCGCTGAACATGAATTTTTGCAACTGGTCGTTCACAATCTTTTCCTTCGTTTCAATCGGGGCGGCGCGGCACGCGCCGCACACGGCGAGAGCGTGCCGCTCTCAACCGATGCGCACGAGCTGCGCCTTGAAATATTCGCGGCGCTGCGCGTAGACGTCCGCGTTGCGCTTAAGGCCGGCGATGTCGGCCTCGGTCAGTTCACGCACGACTTTGGCCGGCGCGCCGAGAATCAGCGAGTTGTCGGGGAACACCTTGCCTTCCGTGACCACCGCACCCGCGCCAACCAGACAGTTGCGGCCGATTACCGCGCCATTCAAGACCACGGCCTGAATGCCGATCAGTGCGCCTTCCTTCACGGTGCAGCCGTGCAGCATGGCCTGATGGCCCACAGTCACGTTCGCCTCGAGCGTGAGCGGGTAGCCGGGATCCGTGTGGAGCACCGCGCCTTCCTGAACGTTGCTGCGCGCGCCGACGGTGATCGGCTCGTTGTCGCCGCGCAGCGTCGCGCCAAACCAGACGCTCGAGTCTTCGGCCAGTTCAACCTTGCCGATGACGACCGCGTTGTCCGCGACGAACACGCTCTCGTGAATGGTCGGTGCGGCAACGCCTAGCTTGTAGATGGCCACGGTGTTGAGTCTCCTATGTCTTTCGGGGCTGCTGCCGGTCTGCTGGCGACGCGCAATGGCTGCGCACGACGCAGGGCAGGTGAATCGCGTATTGTAAACGGTTGCGTGCGCGGTCCGCTTGGTGTGCTTTTCGGGCGCCCCCGCGCGACAGTTTTCCAGTCCCGCTTTTCGGTCCCTGTTTCTTCTGCCGATGAATTCCGTTTTCTCCGCCGCTAGCGCCAGCGCTGATGTCCCAAGACCAACAGATGCCGAGCCCACCTGCTGGCGCCTCGCCGCGCTCGCCGCGCTGCGCGAATGTGACCCGGTCGCCAAAGCCGATGCGGTGCGCGCGCTATACGCGCAGAGTCAGGCTCAGGCGGCTGCGCCTCGCTGGGAACCGCAACGCGCTATCCCGACGCCGGCCGGCTTGCCTGGCCGCCCCGCCGAGCCGCCGCTCGTCGAGCCACGCGAACTGCAGCGCCGCAGCATGAGCACGCCGCAGGGCCGCGTAGTGCTGCTGCACGCGCTGGCCCACATCGAATTCAATGCGATCAATCTCGCGCTCGACGCGGTCTGGCGCTTCCCCGCCATGCCTGACGCCTTCTACGCCGACTGGCTCAAGGTCGCGGCGGAAGAGGCGTATCACTTCTCGCTGCTGCGCGCGCGGCTCGCCGACTATGGTCACGCATACGGCGACTTCCCCGCGCACAACGGCCTGTGGGAGATGTGCGAGCGCACGAGCGGCGACGTGCTCGCACGCATGGCGCTGGTGCCGCGCGTGCTGGAGGCGCGCGGGCTCGACGCCTCGCCGCCCATACGTGCGCGTCTCAAACAGGCGGGCGACGACGAATCGGCCGCGATCCTCGACATTATCCTGCGCGACGAAGTGGGACACGTGCGCATCGGCAATCACTGGTTCCGCCACCTGTGCGCGGCGCGGGATCTCGACCCGCACGCGGCATGGCTCGCGCTCGCCGAGCAGTACCACGCGCCTCGCATGCGCGGTCCGTTCAACTTCGAGGCGCGCCGCTCGGCGGGTTTCGACGAAGCCGAACTGGATACGCTGGCGGCGCAGGACGCTGCGAAACAGTCAACGGAGCGTCACTCAACCGAATGATCTACCGCAGACGTCCAGCGCCTATATAATCGAACGATCATTCTTTTTTTCGGCAGCGCAAATGAGTCAATCCCGATCCGAATTCGTCGATGTCAATGGCATTCGGCTGCACGTGCGCCGCTGGGGCGCGGCGGGCGCGCCCGCGCTCTTCATGCTGCACGGCTGGATGGACGTGGCGGCGTCGTTCCAGTTTGTCGTCGATGCACTGGATGCACGCGGCGGTGACTGGCAGGTCATCGCGCCCGACTTGCGCGGCTTCGGCCTCTCCGACTGGCCCGTTGCGCGGGGACAGGGCAGCAACTACTGGTTCCCCGACTACCTCGCCGATCTCGATGCACTGCTCGCGCACTACGCGCCCGAGGGCCAGGTGGATCTCGTCGGGCACAGTCTCGGCGCGAACATCGTGTGCCTCTATGCGGGCGTGCGGCCCGAGCGCGTGCGGCGCGTGGTCGATCTGGAGGGGTTCGGCCTGCCGGCGCCGTCACCCAAGCAGGCGCCCGGGCGCATGCGCGAGTGGCTCGACGACGTGCGCACGCCGCCGCAACTGCGCACGTACGCGTCGCTCGATGAAGTCGCCGCGAGGCTCGTGAAGACAAATCCGCGCCTGATCGCGCCGCGCGCGCGCTTTCTCGCGGACCACTGGTCGAAGCCGGACGGCGAGGGCGGCTATGTGCTGCTCGGCGATCCGGCGCACAAAATGCGCGGTCCGCTGCTGTACCAACTCGACGAGGTGATGGCGATCTGGTCGCAGGTGAGTGCGAGGGTGCTGCACGTCGAGGCGGGCGGCTCCGAAACGCTCGCGCGGATCGCGGGGGCGGTGCCCATCGACGAATTCAAGAAGCGTTTCGAGGCGTTTCCCGACTGGCGCGAACGTATCGTCGATGGGGCGGGGCACATGGTGCACCACGACCAGCCGGAAGAGGTCGCGCGCCTGATCGAGGCGTTCTGCGCCTGAGCGTAAGGCACGTCGAGCGCTCATTCGGGCGGCGGCGTGGCACCAGGCGCCGCCCGACGACTTCACTGCGTTGCAGTAAAATAGACGTTCATCCTTTTCCCGCATCCAATGAACGCCGATCTCCACTGTCACTCCACTGTCTCCGACGGGCAACTGGCCCCGGCTGCCGTCGCGCAGCTGGCGAAAGCGGGTGGCGTGGGCTTGTGGGCGCTCACCGATCATGACGTGCTCGGCGGCCAGCGCGAAGCGCGCGAGGCGGCCGAGGCGCTCGGCATGCGTTATTTGAGCGGCGTCGAGATTTCGGTCACCTGGGCGTCGCGCACGGTGCACATCGTCGGTTTGCATGTGGATACGGCGTGCACCGCGCTCGTTGACGGGCTCGCACGCACACGTGACGGCCGCGCGGCGCGCGCCGAAGCCATTGGCGAGCGGCTCGGCGAACTCGGCATTCCCGACGCGTACGAAGGCGCTTTCCAGTACGTCTCGAATCCCGACTTGATCTCGCGTACCCACTTCGCGCGCTTTCTCGTGGAAAGCGGCCGTGCGCAGAACACCCAGGACGCGTTTTCGCGCTGGCTCGGCGACGGCAAGCCCGGGTACGTCGCGCACCGCTGGGCGAAGCTCGCCGACGCCGTAGCGTGGATCAAGGCGGCGGGCGGCGAGGCGATCATCGCGCATCCGGGCCGCTATGCTTACACGCAGCTCGAATTCGACGCGCTCTTCGGCGAATTCATCGATCTGGGCGGCAAGGCGATCGAAGTCGTCACCGGCAGCCATACACCCGACCAGTACGCCGAGTACGCGGCCGTCGCGAGGCGCTTTGGCTTCGAGGCGTCGCGCGGTTCGGACTTCCATGCGCCTGGGCCCGACGCGATCGAGCCGGGCACGCTGCCGCCTTTGCCTTCCGATCTCAAGCCTGTCTGGGAGCGATGGCTGTAGGTCGCGCACGGCGCGTGGCCCGCTGACCCCGCCTGTTTGCTGCAAGGCGTTTCGCGCCGCTCAATCCAGCTTTGTCGTCGCTTTGTGATACTACGTGCAGGCGGCAGCCGTTTTCGCGCACCATCCCGCTGTTTTTCATCGCCATTCGTCAGCTGATTACTGCCATGTCCCAGTTCTTTCGGCTTCACCCAGAAAACCCGCAGCCGCGTCTCGTCAAGCAGGCGGTGGAGATTATTCGTGACGGCGGTGTGATCGCCTTGCCGACCGATTCGAGCTACGCGCTCGCCGCCCGCATCGACGACAAGCAAGCTGCCGAGCGCCTGCGCCGCATCCGCGGGCTCGACGAAAAGGCGCTGCTCTCGCTGATGGTGCGGGATCTGTCCGAACTCGCGAACTTCGCCATGGTCGACAACCGCCAATACCGGCTCATCAAGTCGGTGACGCCGGGGCCGTATGTGTTCGTGCTGGTGGCGACGAAGGAAGTGCCGCGGCGCCTCTCGCATCCGTCGCGCAAGACGATCGGCCTGCGCGTGCCCGGGCATCCGATTCCGCTTGCGATTCTCGAAGAACTGGGCGAGCCGCTGCTTGCCTCCACGCTGATCTTGCCGCCCGACACCGAGCCGCTCAACGACCCCGAGGAGATTCGCGAGCGCCTCGAGAAGCAGGTCGATCTCGTGATCGACGGTGGGGCATGTCCATGCGAACCGTCCACCGTGATCGATCTCACGGGTGAGGAACCGGTGCTCGTGCGGCCGGGGCGGGGCGCGTTGGCGCCGTTCGGCATCGAAGAAGAAGAAGCGTGACGAAACATACGCGGCGTGAACGCGGCCAGAGCGCATTGACGCATTGATACAATAGCCCGCCATGGAAGCCAATCTGATTCAGACGATCGTCGTCTACGCCTTGCCGGTCATCTTCGCGATCACGCTGCACGAAGCCGCGCACGGCTACGTCGCGCGCATGCTCGGCGACAACACCGCGTATGTGCTCGGCCGCGTTTCGTTCAACCCGATGCGCCACATCGACCCGATCGGCACCATCGCCATGCCGCTCGTGCTGTATTTCCTGACGAATGGCGCGTTCGTGTTCGGTTACGCGAAGCCGGTGCCGATCGCCTTCAGCAATCTGCGCAATCCGCGCTGGGGCACGCTGTGGGTCGCGGCGGCCGGGCCGCTGTGCAACTTCGTGCAGGCCATCGTTTGGGGCGTGTTCGGCGTGGGGCTCGCGGTGCTCGGCGTGGACGAGCCGTTCTTCACGCGGATGGCCGCCGCCGGCGTGGGGGTGAATCTCGTGCTCGGCGTGCTGAACCTCTTTCCGCTGCCGCCGCTCGACGGCGGCCGCGTGCTCGGGGCGCTCCTGCCCACGCGCGCGAGCATTGCGCTCGCCCGTATCGAGCCCTATGGTTTCATCATCGTGATGGGGTTGCTCGTGAGTGGCATCTTCACGCGATTCTGGCTGCGCCCGCTCGTAAGTCTAGGTTACGACGCGGTCACGGCCATCCTTACCCCTCTTGTGTCGCTCTTTTCATAACATCATGTTCCCAGACCGTATCTTCTCCGGCATGCGGCCCACCGGGTCGCTGCACCTCGGCCACTATCACGGCGTGCTGAAAAACTGGGTGCGGCTGCAGTCCGAGTATCCGTGCTTCTTCTGCGTGGTCGACTGGCATGCGCTCACCACGCACTATGAAACGCCGGATGTCATCGAGAAGAGCGTCTGGGACGTGCTGATCGACTGGCTCGCCTCGGGCATCGACCCGAACCAGGCCACGCTCTTCATCCAGAGCCGCGTGCCGGAGCACGCCGAACTCGCGCTGCTGCTCGGCATGAGCACGCCGCTGTCGTGGCTCGAACGCGTGCCGACCTACAAGGAACAGATCGAGAAGCTGCGCGACAAGGACCTCGGTACCTACGGCTTCCTTGGCTACCCGGTGCTCATGGCAGCCGATATTCTGCTGTACCGTGCTTCGCTCGTGCCGGTGGGCGAGGATCAGGTGCCGCACGTCGAGATGGCGCGCGAAATGGCGCGGCGCTTCAACTACATGTACGGCCGCGAGCCGGACTTCGAAGAGAAGGCCAACGATGCGGCGAAGAAGCTGGGCGGCAAGCGCTCGAAGCTCTACCACGAGCTGCGCAACGCTTATCAGCAGGAAGGCAATGAAGAGGCGCTCGAACAGGCCCGCGCGATGCTCTCGGAGTCGCAAAGCCTCTCGATGAGCGATCGCGAGCGTCTCTTCGGCTACCTCGAAGGCTCGCGCAAGATCATCCTGCCGGAGCCGCAGGTGCTGCTTACGGAAGCCTCGCGCATGCCGGGCCTCGACGGCCAGAAGATGTCGAAGTCGTACGGCAACACGATTGGCTTGCGTGAAGACGCCGAGTCGATCACGAAGAAGGTCCGCACCATGCCGACCGACCCCGCGCGCGTGCGCCGCACCGATCCGGGCGATCCGGACAAGTGCCCGGTGTGGCAACTCCACCAGGTCTACACGGACGAGCAGACACACGACTGGGTGCAGAAAGGTTGCCGTTCGGCCGGCATCGGTTGTCTGGAGTGCAAGCAGCCGGTGATCGAGGGCATCCTGCGCGAGCAGCAGCCTATGCTCGAGCGCGCGCAGAAGTACATGGACGACCCGTCGCTGCTGCGTGCAATCGTCGCGGACGGCTGCGACAAGGCGCGCAAGTTCGCCAACGAGACGATGCGCGATGTGCGTGAGGCCATGGGCCTCTCGTACAACTGATCGAGCTGATGACGTCGACGCCTGCCGCCGGTTCGCTGGCCCACGGGCTTTCCGAGCCTTCGCGCTGGGTGCGCCGCTGGGCGCACCTCATCGCGCCCGGCGGCACGGTGCTCGACGTGGCCTCCGGCGCGGGCCGACACACGCGCTGGCTGGCTGGCCAAGGCCACCCGGTGACGGCGCTCGATCGCGACGCCGCCGCGCTCGCCACGTTGCATGACGTAGCAGGCGTCGCGACTTTGGCGTGCGACCTCGAAGGCGCGCCCTGGCCGCTCATGCCGGACGCCCGCTTTGCTGCCGTGGTCGTCACGAACTATCTGCACCGCCCGCTCATGCCCCGTCTCATCGAGGCGCTGGCGCCGGGCGGCGTCCTGATCTACGAAACCTTCGCTCAGGGCAACGAGACTGTGGGGAAACCATCGAACCCCGCCTTCCTGCTCGCTCCCGGCGAGTTATTGGCCGTCTGTACGCCCGCGCTGCGGGTAATCGCCTATCAGGACGGTTTTCTCTCGCAACCCCGTGAGGCGTATATTCAGCGCATCTGCGCGGTACGGGAAAAAAACGACCTCAGTGTCCCTCGAAAGAGCCAGTAATGTACCTGAGAACCAGGTACTACCCGTAACGCGTTACGATCTGACCGGCTAATCCGCTACAATCGCGGTTTAACCGACTCATTTTTCTGGCGTTTCATGGCTAACGGCACTCAGGACGGCATTACGCTGCAAGGCAGCATTCCCGCGATCGTCACCCCCATGCACGAGGACGGCAGTCTCGACCTGCCGGCATTCCGCAAACTGATCGACTGGCACGTGGAAGAGGGGACGGATGCCCTCGTCGTCGTCGGTACGAGCGGGGAGTCCGCCACGCTTGACGTCGAAGAACACATCCTGATGATCAAGACGGCGGTCGAGCACGCCGCTGGCCGTATGCCGATCATCGCGGGCGCCGGCGGCAATTCCACCGCCGAGGCGATCGAACTCACGAAGCACGCGAAGGAAGTGGGCGCGCAGGCGTCGCTCCAGGTCGTGCCCTATTACAACAAGCCGACCCAGGAAGGCATGTACCGTCACTTCGCGAAGATCGCGGAGGACGTGGACCTGCCGGTCATCCTCTACAACGTGCCGGGCCGTACGGTCGCGGACATGGCGAACGAGACCGTCCTGCGTCTGGCCGAAGTGCCGGGCATCATCGCGGTGAAGGAAGCGACGGGCAACATCGACCGCGCCGCGTACCTCATCAAGCATGCGCCGAACGGCTTCAAGATTTTTAGCGGCGACGATCCCACGGCGATCGCGCTGATGCTGCTCGGCGGACACGGCAATATTTCGGTGACCGCGAACGTTGCGCCGCGCCAGATGAGCGACCTGTGCAAGGCCGCGCTCGCCGGCGACGCGAAAACGGCGCGTGCGATCCATATGAAGCTGTTGTCGCTTCACAAGAACCTGTTCATCGAATCGAATCCGATTCCGGTGAAGTGGGCGCTGCAGGAACTCGGCCGCATCGAAGGCGGCATCCGACTGCCGCTCACGCCGCTCGACGCGCGCTACCACGACGTGGTGCGCACCGCGCTGCGCGAAGCCGGCCTGGCTGGTTGATCCGATCATCCAGTCGCCGATTTTTCAACCGACGCCGCCACGGCCCACCCGCCCAATCACTGAAAGACTTCGGACCGACCTCGGACCCACCGTCTCGCAGAGCAAGGCTTAGCGTTCCCGTATCACGAAGGCCCACATGAAACGTTCCGCTTTTTCCTTCCACGCAACCCGCATGGCGGTGCTGGCGCTTGCACTTGGCTCGCTCGCAGGCTGCGAGTCGCTGAACGACATGTTCGCGTCCGATCGCGTCAACTACAAGGACACGCCGACCGCGCCGCCGTTGAACGTGCCGCAGGACCTGTCGTCGGCGCCGAACGACCAGAAGTACGTCGCGCCGCCGCCCACGATCACGCTTGGCGGCGCCGCGCAGCGCACGATCACGCCGGCCGGCAACGCCACGCTCGGCGTGCCGGATGCGCAGGATCCGTTCGGCATGCACGTGGAGCGCGACGGCGACCGCCGCTGGCTCGTGGTGGACGGCCGCTCGCCTGACGACGTCTGGCCGCAGCTGCAGGAATTCTGGACGGAGAATGGCTTCACGCTGACGACCGATTCGCCGTCCACGGGCATCATGACGACCGACTGGGCCGAGAACCGCGCCAACATTCCGGACGACTGGTTCCGCCGCACGATCGGCCGCGTGATCGACTTCGCGTACTCGTCGGGCACGCGCGACCGTTTCCGCGTGCTGGTTTCGCGTGGCCCGGACGGTCAAACCGATATTTCCGTCACGCATAACGCCATGGAAGAAGTGCTGACGGGCCAGGATAAGACGGGGTCGAAGTGGGTGGAGCGTCCGCGCGACCCGGCACTCGAAGCCGCGTTCCTCGCAAAGATCATGCAGAAGTTCGGCCTGACCGACGCACAGTCCAAGCAACTGCTGACCGATGCGCGCCCATCGACGGCTGGCGTCAAGATCGCTGCCGGTCCTGACGGCACGACGCTCGACCTGCCCGAAGCGTTCGATACCGCGTGGCTGCGCGTGGGCCTCGCGCTCGACCGTACGAACTTCACGGTCGACAACCGCGACCGCGAGAAGGGCCTCTACTTCGTGCGCTACGCCGATTCGATGCAGGAGCTCAAGGGTGACGGCCTGCTCGGCAAGCTTTTCTACAATCCGAAGAAGGCCACGAAGGATCAGGGTCCGGAATACGTCGTGGCGGTGCGCTCGACGGGCAATTCAACCCAGGTTGCCGTGGTCGACCAGAGCGGCCGCATCGACACCTCGTCGGACGCGCAGCGTATCGTCTCCGCGCTCCACGCGCAGCTGAACTGACGTGCGCTGATATGCGATTTGCGAGCCTCGGCAGCGGCAGCGAGGGCAACGCACTGGTCGTAGAAGCAGGCAGCGGCACGACGCCCACGCGCGTCCTGCTCGACTGCGGATTCTCAGCGAAAGAAGTCGAGCGGCGCCTCGCCCGCGTGGGGCTGGCCGCCGACTGGCTTAGCGCGATTCTCATCACACACGAACACAGCGATCACATCGGCAGCGCGCTCACGCTGGCGCGCCGTTGGTCGATTCCGCTTTACATGAGCTGGGGCACGGCGCAGGCCGTGGGTGCCGACGACGCCGCAGGCGTCGAGCTCAACGTGTTGTGGGGCGACGAGACGGTCGAGATCGGCGAACTCGGCGTGTTGCCCTACACGGTGCCGCACGACGCGCGCGAGCCGCTGCAATTCGTGTTCAGCGACGGCATGAGCCGGCTTGGCGTGCTGACCGACGTCGGCGAGTCGACCTCGCATATCAGCAATGTGCTGAGCGGTTGTGACGCACTGGTGCTCGAATGCAACCACGACCTCGATATGCTCGCGACGAGCCGCTATCCGGCTTCGCTCAAGGCGCGTATTGGCGGGTCGCATGGTCACCTGAACAACGAGGCGGCCGGCGGTATCCTTGCGGGGCTCGATCGCACAAAGCTGCGGCATTTGATCGCTGCGCATCTCAGCCAGCAGAACAACACACCGGAGCTTGCACGTGCGGCGATGGCCGCGGTTCTGGGAACTGCCGCGACGGAAATCGGGGTCGCTTCGCAAGCCGACGGTTTCGACTGGATCGCGCTCTGAGGCCTGCGTCCCTGCGACGGTCAGGCGAATAGACGAAAAAAAGCCCATGACGAAAGTCATGGGCTTTTTGCTTGATGAGGCCAGAATCTGTCGAACCGGCCCCGTCAGGCTCTGGTTGCGCTTCAGTTGCGGTTGCCGCCGAAGATGCCGAGGATGGCGAGCAGGTTCGTGAACACGTTATACAGGTCCAGATAGATCGCGAGCGTCGCCGAGATGTAGTTCGTCTCGCCGCCGTTCACGACGCGCTGTACGTCGAACAGCATGTAGGCCGAGAAGATAGCGATGGCGAGCACCGAAACCGTGAGCATCAGCGCGGGCAGCTGCAGGAACATATTCGCGACGCCGGCCAGCAGGATCACGATCACGCCCATGAAGAGCCACTTGCCGAGGCCCGAGAAGTCGCGCTTGCTGACCGTGGCGATGGTAGCCATGGCGGTGAAAATGATGCCGGTGCCGCCGAACGCGAGCATGATGAGCTGCGGGCCGTTCGAAAAGCCGAGGACGAACGACAGCAGGCGCGAGAGCATCAGGCCCATGAAGAACGTGAAGCCGAGCAGCACGAACACGCCTACCGAGCTGTCCTTGGTGCGCTCGATCGCGAACATGAAGCCGAAGGCGATCGCGAAGAACGCGAGCAGGCTCATGGCCGGGCTGGTAGCGGCAAAAAGCGAGAAGCCGGTCGCGACGCCCACCCACGCGCCGAGCACCGTCGGCACCATCGACAGCGCGAGCAGCCAATAGGTGTTGCGCAGTACGCGGTTGCGGGTCTCCGCCGAGGTGACGGCGCCGCCGCGGCCGAAGTTATAGGGATACTCGTTCATGCTTTCTCCTTGCGTGAGACGCGTGGGTGAGGGCGCGCAGGTGCGCGGTCCGCTCCCC
The DNA here is from genome assembly GCF_024206475.1 of Paraburkholderia sp. CNPSo 3274. Lineage (GTDB taxonomy): Bacteria > Pseudomonadota > Gammaproteobacteria > Burkholderiales > Burkholderiaceae > Paraburkholderia. The sequence continues at coordinate 28,074 of NZ_JAMBPR010000069.1, read as the reverse complement.
CATAAGATAAGTGTGCCGACCCAGAGTTTCAACGGGTTGCCACACAGTTTCCGTTATGTTTGCACAGCGTATGCCGCCAATCTTAAACCTCTCTGAAAGGTACGGCAGCGCGGTGCGTGTGTCCGGATTGCGCTCATTTGCCCCGGTTTGCCGGGCTATGAGGGTTCAATCGCAATCATACATGGGAACATGCTACAATTGCGGATTCATTTGAATCTGTAACCTCTTAATTTTTTGGAGCTTTTATGGCGATCGAACGCACCCTGTCGATTATCAAGCCGGACGCAGTGGCAAAGAACGTGATCGGCCAGATCTACAGCCGCTTCGAAAACGCTGGTCTGAAGATCATTGCCGCTCGCATGGTTCACCTCTCGCGCGCTGACGCAGAGAAGTTCTATGCTGTTCACGCAGCGCGTCCGTTCTTCAAGGACCTCGTGGACTTCATGGTTTCGGGCCCGGTGATGGTGCAAGCGCTGGAAGGCGAGAACGCCATCCTGAAGAACCGCGAACTGATGGGCGCGACCGATCCGAAGAAGGCTGACAAGGGCACGATCCGCGCCGACTTTGCCGACAGCATCGACGCGAACGCCGTGCACGGCTCGGACGCCGCTGAAACGGCTGCCGTGGAAATCGCGTTCTTCTTCCCGCAAGTCAACGTCTACTCGCGCTAAGCACGGCGCGAGCAGATTGCAGTAGTAGCATAGGGTCGCGAACGGCGATGACGCGCACCGTCCAGTTCCCGAGGCCGCGCAAGTGCGCAGGCACCCGGGCAACGCGGACAGTGCGCGCGCTCTCGCACTGAAATGGCAGGATTCGACATGACGAGCAGTTCCACCGTCAACCTTCTCGATCTCGACGCCCAAGGGCTCGTCGCTTATTGCGAAAGCCTGGGCGAGAAGCCGTTTCGCGCCAAACAGCTTCAGCGCTGGATCCATCAGTACAACGCCGCCGACTTCGACGGCATGACGGATCTCGCCAAATCGCTGCGCGAGAAGCTCAAAGGGCGCGCCACCATCGGCATGCCCGGCATCGTCAGCGACAACGTTTCCTCCGACGGCACGCGCAAATGGCTCGTGGACGTCGGCAACGGCAACGCGGTCGAAACCGTGTTCATCCCCGAAGACAACCGCGGCACGCTGTGCGTGTCCTCGCAGGCGGGATGCGCGGTCAACTGCCGGTTTTGCTCCACCGGCAAGCAAGGTTTTTCACGCAATCTCACCACCGCCGAGATCATCGGCCAGCTGCGCATGGCGGAGTTCGCCCTGCGTGCTTCGCTTTTGGGCGACGCCGTCGAAAATCGCGGAGGCCGTGCGACCGGTGGTGACGGCAAGGGCGAACGCGTCATCACGAACGTCGTGATGATGGGTATGGGCGAGCCGCTTCTGAACTACGACGCGGTCGTGCCCGCCATGCGTCTGATGCTGGACGACAACGCCTACGGCCTGTCGCGCCGGCGCGTCACGCTTTCCACGTCGGGCGTCGTGCCGATGATGGATCGCCTCGGGGCCGAACTGCCCGTGGCGCTCGCCGTTTCCTTGCATGCGCCGAACGACGCGCTGCGCGACGAACTCGTGCCGCTTAACCGCAAGTACCCGCTGCGCGAGCTGATGGCGGCGTGCCAGCGTTACCTGCAAGTCGCGCCGCGCGACTTCATTACGTTCGAGTACTGCATGCTCGACGGCGTCAACGACACCGAAAAGCACGCGCGAGAATTGCTCGCGGTGACGCGGGACGTGCCTTGCAAATTCAATCTGATCCCGTTCAATCCGTTCCCCGAGTCGGGCTTGCTGCGCTCGAAATCGGACCAGATCAAGCGCTTCGCGCAGATTCTGATGGATGCGGGCGTCGTCACGACCGTGCGCAAGACGCGCGGCGACGACATCGACGCGGCCTGTGGGCAGCTCGCCGGCGAGGTGAAGGACCGCACGCGCCTTGCCGGGCGCATGGGCCGGGGCACAGGCAAGGTCATCGAAGTACGGCCGGTTCAGCACTGAGCCGGCATGAAGGAGGGCCCACGGCGGCGTGCGGGGGAAACGCGCGGCCGTAGGCAGTAGTAAAAGAAACGTTGCAGAAGCGATCGGAAGCGGCACACTGGCCGCACATTTTGTTATAAACGGTCTGCGAATCGGGTAGAGGCGGGGCGGGACGCGCCTGACCGGTTCCAGTATTGAAAAGAATCGACGCAAGGACTTTGGGATGAGCGAGCCGCAGCACCCTTTCGGGACAGACGGAACTGACAGCAACGCAGGTCGTTCGGTGCCGGGCGCGACGCCTTCGCCGGTGCAGGCAGTGCCCGACACGCTGGCCGCGGCCGGCGCGCGTCTTGCGCAGCTGCGCGAGGCCAAGGGTTGGGCGATCGAAGACGTCTCGGCGCGCCTGAAGGTGTCGGTGTCGAAGCTGCGCGAACTCGAAGCGGGCGATATCAGCCATCTGCCGGACACGACGTTCGCACTCGGCGTGGTGCGCGCCTACGCGAAGCTGCTCGGTGCCGATTCCGCGCCGTTCACGCAGGCGCTGCGCCGCGAGCGCGGCATTGCGCAGCCGGATCTGTCGATGCCGGCTTCGGCTGGGTCCGATCTGCCGCGTGGCCGCGTTTCGCTCTCGCTCGGTGGCAGTGGCGCGCGGGCTCCGCGCCGCCGTGCCTCGTGGTTGTGGGGCGTGGCGATCATCGTGGTCGCGGTGCTCGCGATTTCCATGTGGCACACGAACAGTGGCGAATCGTCGGCCTGGTTTGCGCGCCTGAAGGCGATGGCGAACGGCGCGAGCGTGCAGCCGGGCGCGTCGTCGCCCACGGTGACACAGGGCGTTGCGACCGACAGCGCAGGTGCATCTGCCGTCGAGGGCGCGGATCAGTCCGCTGCGCCGCAGGCCGGTGACGCGAACGATGCGGGCGACAACGCCAACGCCAACGCCGCGCCCGATCAAGGCGCCGCGGCGAGCGCACCGCAAGTGGCGCCGCAAGCCACGCAGCCGGCGCCCCAGGCTACGCAACCGGCGCCCCAGGCCGCGAAGCCTGCCGCTGCAAGCGCAGCGCCGGCTGCGGCCGTTGCCAACGCGGCAAGCGCTGCGCGCGCCCAGGCGGCGAGCGCGCCGGCCGCAGCGGCGGCGCAGACTGCGGCAGCCGACAACGGCGCTGACACCTCGACGTTCGCGATCCGCGTGACGCAGGACACCTGGGTCAGCGTGCGCCAGAAGGATGGCAAGGAAGTTTTCTCGGGCATGATCCACGGCAGCGACGCGCGTGAGATCACCGGCACCGAGCCGCTCAAGGTCACCGTGGGCAACAAGGCCGGCATCGAGTCGATGACCATCGACGGCCAGCCGGTCGACACGTCGAAGTACGCGTCGGCGCGTGGCAATGTCGCGCGCTTCGTGCTGCCCTGATCAAGACATGGCGTGCGTCGCGGCCAGGCAAGTCTCATTGCCGGCCGCGACGCTTTTTCAATTCACGCAGTGCCGCCGCCGGCTAGTCGGCGAGAAGCGCGCGTGAGGCGTAAATGGGTTTTTCGATGCAAAGCGAAACGCAATCCTCGACCAGCAACAGTCAGATCTGCTCGAACGAGCCGGTTCTCGGCGGCCACGCGCCGCGCCGCAAGTCGCATGCTGTGCATGTGCGCTGGGGCGGCCAGCTGGTGACGATCGGCGGCGACGCGCCGGTGCGCGTGCAGTCGATGACCAACACCGACACCGCGGACCCCATCGGCACCGCGATCCAGATCAAGGAACTCGCGCAGGCGGGTTCGGAGCTCGTCCGTATCACGGTCAACACGCCAGAAGCGGCGGCGGCCGTGCCGCATATCCGCGAGCAGCTCGACCGCATGGGCGTGATGGTGCCGCTCGTCGGCGACTTCCACTACAACGGCCATCTGCTGCTGCGCGACTATCCCGCTTGTGCCGAGTCGCTGTCGAAGTACCGCATCAACCCGGGCAACGTCGGCCAGGGCGCGAAGCGCGACACGCAGTACGCGCAAATGATCGAAGCCGCCATCAAGTACGACAAGCCGGTGCGTATCGGCGTGAACTGGGGCAGCCTCGACCAGGACCTGCTCGCGCGCATGATGGACGAGAACGGCGCGCGCAAGGAGCCGTGGGAAGCGCAAAGCGTGATGTACGAAGCGCTCATTCAGTCGGCCATCGGCTCGGCGGAACGCGCGGTCGAACTCGGCCTGGGCCGCGACAAGATCATCCTGTCGTGCAAGGTGAGCGGCGTGCAGGACCTGATCGCCGTCTACCAGGAACTCGCGAAGCGCTGCGATTTCGCGCTGCACCTGGGCCTCACGGAAGCGGGCATGGGCTCGAAAGGCATCGTCGCTTCGACAGCGGCGCTTTCCGTGCTGCTCCAGCAGGGCATTGGCGACACGATCCGCATCTCGCTCACGCCGGAACCGGGCGGTGCGCGCACGGGCGAAGTCGTGGTCGGCCAGGAAATCCTGCAGACCATGGGCCTGCGCTCGTTCACGCCGATGGTCATCGCTTGTCCCGGCTGTGGCCGCACGACCAGCACGTTGTTCCAGGAGCTTGCTTCGCAGATCCAGAGCTATCTGCGTGCGCAGATGCCGCTTTGGCGCGACGACCATCCGGGCGTCGAGACGATGAACGTCGCCGTGATGGGCTGCATCGTGAACGGTCCGGGCGAGTCGAAGCACGCGAACATCGGCATCAGCCTGCCGGGCTCGGGCGAGAACCCCGCGGCGCCGGTCTTCATCGACGGCGAGAAGGTGAAGACGCTGCGCGGCGAGCGCATCGCCGAAGAATTCCAGCAAATCGTGAGCGACTACGTCGCACGCAAGTACGGCAAGGCCGAAGCGACGAACTGAGCAAGCCGGCCGCTCCGCTTGTAGTTCGCTGGTAGCCCGCTTGTAGCTCGATACGCACAACCGAATAAAGCCAATTTGCAACGCAATGACTGAACAAAAACGCAAGCCCGAAAAGCTCACAGGCGTAAAGGGCATGAACGACATCCTGCCGCAGGAGGCGGGGCTGTGGGAATTCTTTGAATCCACGGTGAAGTCGCTGCTTCGTTCGTACGGCTATCAAAATATCCGCACGCCGATCGTCGAGCATACGCAACTCTTCACGCGCGGCATCGGCGAAGTGACCGACATCGTCGAGAAGGAGATGTACAGCTTCACCGACGCGCTCAACGGCGAGAACCTCACGCTGCGCCCGGAAGGCACGGCGGCGGCCGTGCGGGCGTCGATCGAGCACAACATGCTCTACGACGGTCCGAAGCGCCTGTGGTACATCGGCCCGATGTTCCGTCACGAGCGTCCGCAGCGCGGCCGCTATCGCCAGTTCCATCAGGTGGGCGTCGAGGCGCTCGGTTTCGCGGGCCCCGATGCGGACGCTGAAATCATCCTGATGTGCCAACGCCTCTGGGACGATCTCGGCCTCACCGGCATCAAGCTCGAGATCAACTCGCTCGGCGTGGCCGAAGAGCGTGCGGCGCATCGCGTCGAGCTGATCAAGTATCTCGAGCAGCACGTCGATCTGCTCGACGAAGACGGCAAGCGCCGCCTCTACACGAACCCGCTGCGCGTGCTCGACACGAAGAATCCCGCGCTGCAGGAGATCGCGGACAAGGCGCCGAAGCTGATCGACTTCCTCGGCGAGGACTCGCGCGCGCACTTCGAAGCGCTGCAGCGCATTCTCAAGTCGAACAACATTCCGTTCAAGATCAACCCGCGTCTCGTGCGCGGTCTCGATTACTACAATCTGACCGTGTTCGAGTGGGTGACCGACAAGCTCGGCGCGCAGGGCACCGTTGCGGCGGGCGGCCGTTACGATCCGCTGATCGAGCAACTGGGCGGCAAGCCGACGGCGGCGTGCGGCTGGGCCATGGGCATCGAGCGCATTCTCGAACTGCTCAAGGAAGAAGACCTCGTGCCGGAAGAAGATGGTTGCGATGTCTACGTTGTCCACCAGGGCGAAGCCGCGCGCGAGAAGGCATTCATCGTGGCGGAGCGTCTGCGCGATACGGGCCTCGACGTTATTTTGCATTGCAGCGCCGACGGTCAGAGCGCGAGCTTCAAGTCGCAGATGAAGCGCGCGGATGCAAGCGGCGCGGCCTTTGCCGTGGTGCTTGGCGAGGACGAAGTGGCGAGAGGCGAGGCCGGTGTGAAGGCACTGCGCGGCACGGCCGCGGAGGCCCGCAGCGAGCAACAAACGGTAGCGCTTGAGGACTTGACCGAATATCTGATCAATGCGATGGTTGCATCCGCCGAAGACGGCGACGATTGATGGGGCCGCCTAGGTGGGGCCGCCTAGGTGGGGCCGCCCCGGTGGGGCTGCTCGGGTCGCTGCGCATTCGAAAACAGGCTACAGAATAAACGAGGAATCGCTACGCGATGAGTTACCACGACGAACAGGAATCGATCGAAAGCTTCAAGGCATGGTGGGGGCAGTGGGGTAACGCCACTACGTGGGTTGTGCTGATCGTTCTGCTCGCGCTCGCAGCGTGGAACGGCTGGAACTTCTGGCAGCGCCGCCAGACCGCTGAAGCCGCCGTGCTGTACGACCAGGTGCAGCAGGCCGCGAACAGCAGCGACAAGGCCATGCTCACGCGCGTGGCATCCGACATGGAAGATCGCTTCGGCGGCACGGCGTACGCGCAGATGACAGCGCTCGGCGTGGCCAAGGCGCTCTATATGGCGGGCGACACGGCCGGCGCGAAGTCGCAGCTGCAATGGGCCGCCGACCACGCGAAGGACGACGAATTCCGCCAGGTCGCGAAGCTGCGTCTCGCTTCGCTTCTGCTCGACGAAAAGGCCTACGATCAGGGCCTCGCGCTGATTCCGCAACCCGATTCGGGTCCGTTCAAGGGCGTCGTGGCCGATGGTCGCGGCGATCTGCTGGCCGCGGCCGGCAAGCGCGACGACGCGCGCGCGGCCTACAAGCTGGCCCTCGACAGCCTGCCGAAGAGCGACGCTTCCGAGCGTCAGCTGATCCAGTTCAAGCTGGATGCGCTCGGCGGCTAAGTTGCCAGCTACATTGCGAAGCGTGTGCAGCGTGCGCGCGGCATTGCGAAACCATTCAAACCAACTTCATTCATGCGTCGTTCACCGATGAATCTGCTGAAACGAACCGTTGTGCCCGTCGCTCTCGCGATGACCGTCCTGGCTCTCGCAGCCTGCTCATCGACGAAAGACGTGCGCCGCGTGCCGGTGCCGCTGACCGAATTCAAGCCGGCGCTGGATGTCCAGCAGGTGTGGAGTTCGAGTGTCGGCAAGGCCGGCCGTTATCTGTTCGCGCCGGTCGCCGTGGGCGACATGGTCTACGCAGCGGGCGAGAACGGCTCGGTCGCCAAGATCGACGCCGCGTCGGGTAAGGACGTCTGGCGCACCAAGCTCAAGGACGACCTCTCGGCGGGCGTGGGCAGCGACGGTAATTTCACGGCCGTCGGCGGCCTGAAGGGCGACGTCTACGTGCTCGACTCGAATGGCAAGCTCTCGTGGCAGGCCAAGGCGCCGGGCGAGATCATCTCGCCGCCGCTTGTCGGCAATGGCCTCGTGATCGTACGCACGATCGACGGCCAGATCGTCGCCTTCAACGCTCAGACGGGCGAGCAGAAGTGGCTCTACCGCAACCGCGCCGTGCCGCTGAACCTGCGCGTTTCGGCGGGCATGACGTTCGCGGGCGATCAGGCCGTGCTGGCCGGTTTTCCGGGCGGCTCGTTCGCGGCGATCAACGTGCAGAGCGGCGACGCCTTCTGGGAGACGCCGGTTTCGTACCCGAAGGGCGTGACGGAAGTCGAGCGCATCAACGACGTGAGCGGTCCGCCCACGCTGGTAGGCGCTACGACCTGCGCGGTCACGTTCCAGGGTCAGCTTGGCTGCTTCGACGCCAATTCGGGTCGTCCGATGTGGCAAAAGCCGTTCTCGAGCACGAGCGGCATCGCTCAGGATGAATCCACGGTGGTGGGCGGCGACGACTGGTCGGTCGTGAAGGCATTCAGCGTCTCGACGGGCGAGCCGACCTGGACGAACGAAAAGCTCAAGAGCCGCGACGTGAGCGTGCCCGCGTTGCTGGGCCACGCGGTCGTGCTCGGCGACTATCAGGGCTACGTGCATTTCCTCTCGCTCGACGACGGCAGCTTCGTCTCGCGCGTGAAGACCGACGGGAGCCCGATTGCGGCCGCGCCGGTGCTCGCCGGCAACACGCTGGTCGTGCTGACGAAGGACGGCGACCTGTACGGTCTGCGTCCGCACTAAGCGCGATCTGCGGCGGCTCCCTCGGGCGCTCGCCGCGATTGCGCATCGCGCCGGCCTGCGGGGCCGGCGTGCCAGGCAAGACATTCACGCTGCAAGCAAAAGCAGTCGGCCGCGCCTCACGCGCGGCGCTGCGATGCATGCAGAGGCATGAGGCGCTGGAGCCGGCAAGTTCCGACGCCTCGCCGCTGGCCGGCTCAAGCCGGCCATGCGCATTTTGGGATGGCGGCGCACACGACCCCGCCGTTCACCGTTGCCGCCACCAGGCGCTTGCGTGGTGTCCAGCCCCGGTCGCGCTGCGCTTTCGGCGCGGGGCCGCGGCCCCGCTCGTGAAATTCGTGATAATTTGCAACTGAAGCAGCCCCGCAGGCGCGGGGCTTGCCGCGCAGCGCGCCGGACTCTCCGGCGCTGTGCCTTACTGTAGAAAAGATCAGATGAAACCCGTAATCGCCCTCGTCGGGCGCCCCAATGTGGGGAAATCCACGCTGTTCAACCGGCTCACGCGTTCGCGCGATGCGCTGGTGGCCGACCTGCCTGGCCTCACGCGCGACCGTCACTACGGTGAAGGGCGCACGGGGGATCGCCCGTATCTCGTGGTCGACACCGGCGGCTTCGAGCCGGTCGCCAAGGACGGCATCCTGCACGAGATGGCGCGCCAGACGCGCCAGGCCGTCGAAGAGGCCGATATCGTCGTGTTCATCTGCGACGGCCGCAATGGCCTGGCACCCCAGGACAAGCACATCGCCGACTACCTGCGCAAGACCGGCCGGCCGATCTACCTCGTCGTCAACAAGGCCGAGGGCATGAAGTACAGCGCCGTCGCCGCCGACTTCTATGAACTCGGCCTCGGCGACCCGCGCGCAATTTCCGCGGCGCACGGCGACGGCGTGACGGAAATGATCAACGAGGCGCTTGAAAAGGCGTACGCCGATCAGCCCGAGGAAAGCGAAGAGGACGCCGCGAAGCACGGCGTCAAGATCGCGATCGTCGGCCGCCCGAACGTGGGCAAGTCGACGCTCGTCAACACGCTGATCGGCGAAGACCGCGTGATCGCATTCGACATGCCGGGCACGACGCGCGATTCGATCTACGTGGATTTCGAGCGCAACGGCAAGAAGTACACGCTGATCGACACCGCGGGTCTGCGCCGCCGCGGCAAGGTGTTCGAAGCGATCGAGAAGTTCTCGGTGGTGAAGACGCTGCAGTCGATCGCCGACGCTAACGTGGTCATTCTGCTGCTCGATGCGCAGCAGGAAATCTCGGATCAGGACGCACATATCGCGGGCTTCGTGGTGGAACAGGGCCGCGCGCTCGTGGTGGGCGTGAACAAGTGGGACGGCATGGACGACCACGCGCGCGAGCGTACCAAGCACCATCTGCAGCGCAAGCTGAAGTTCCTCGACTTCGCGGAAATGCGCTTCATCTCGGCGACTGAGAAGTTCGGCATCGGCCCGCTGATGCGCTCGGTGGACGACGCCTATGCCGCCGCCATGGCGAAACTGCCCACGCCGAAGCTCACGCGTGCACTCATCGAAGCCGTGGAGTTCCAGCAGCCGCGTCGCCGCGGCCCGGTGCGTCCGAAGCTGCGCTACGCGCACCAGGGGGGACAGAACCCGCCCATTATCGTCATTCACGGCAACGCACTCGACGCCGTGACGGAGACCTACAAGCGCTATCTGGAGAACCGTTTCCGGGAAACTTTCTCGCTTACCGGCACTCCATTGCGCATAGAGTTTCGCTCCTCGACGAATCCCTATACGGAAAAATAACGAGGCTGTTGCTGAATAGCGTTCGCTAGCCCGCAAAGGCCTCCTGGCCGAACCGCCAGGAACCGCGCGGGGGAACGAGAATCGGCTATAGTGTAGCGATTGGTGGTGGATTTCTTTTTCTTCACCCCGATGTAAGTTAAACCTGCAAAAAAATACGGAGTTTGCTATGAGCAACAAAGGGCAATTGTTACAAGACCCGTTTCTGAACGCGCTGCGCAAGGAGCACGTGCCTGTTTCGATCTATCTGGTCAACGGCATCAAGCTTCAAGGGAACATCGAATCGTTCGACCAGTACGTCGTGTTGCTCCGTAATACGGTTACGCAAATGGTTTACAAGCACGCCATCTCCACGGTGGTTCCGGCCCGTCCGGTGAACTTCCACCCGGATACGGAAGCGTCCTGACCCATGACGCGGCCGGCCCGGGGCGCCTCGCAGGCTGCTCTGGTCCGGCCGCTTTCATTTTGACATCCTCTAATTTGATCAACGCCGCACTCGTCGGCATCGACTTCGGCAAGACCGACTTCGAAGCCAGTCTCGAAGAACTCAGCCTGCTCGCCAAAAGCGCGGGCGCCACTCCCGCTGTCACGCTCACCGGGCGCCGCTCCAGCCCCGACGCCGCCATGTTCATAGGCAGCGGCAAGGCCGAGGAACTGCGTCTCGCCTGTGAAGCGAACGACATCGAAATCGTCATCTTCAATCACGCGCTGTCGCCCGCCCAGCAACGTAATCTGGAACGCGCGCTCAATCGCCGCGTGGTCGACCGCACGAGCCTCATCCTCGACATCTTCGCCCAGCGCGCTCGCAGCCACGAAGGCAAGCTGCAGGTCGAGCTCGCGCAGCTGCAATATCTAGCCACGCGCCTCGTGCGCGCCTGGACTCACCTCGAGCGCCAGAAGGGCGGTATCGGCCTGCGTGGCCCGGGTGAAACGCAGCTCGAAACCGACCGCCGGCTCATCGGCGAGCGCATCAAGATGCTGCAAGGCAAGCTTGCGAAGCTGCGTCGCCAGCACGGCACGCAACGGCGTCAGCGCGAACGCAACCGCACCATGTCGGTGTCGCTCGTGGGCTATACGAACGCCGGCAAGTCCACGCTCTTCAATGCGCTCACGAAGGCGCAGGCCTACGCCGCCGATCAGCTGTTCGCGACGCTCGACACAACCTCGCGGCGCGTCTGGCTCGGTGACGCAGTGGGGCAGATCGTGCTGTCTGATACGGTCGGGTTCATCCGCGAGTTGCCTCACCAGCTCGTCGCCGCGTTTCGCGCAACGCTGCAGGAGACGGTTCAGGCCGACCTGCTGCTGCACGTGGTGGACGCGTCGAGCACCGTGCGCCTCGATCAGATCGATCAGGTGAACGGGGTGCTGCACGATATCGGCGCGGACACGATCCGCCAGGTGCTGGTCATCAACAAGGTCGACGCCGTGCCGGAACTGGCGGCCCGCGGCGGAACGGTCGAGCGTGATGAATATGGTAATATTTCGCGCGTCTTTTTGAGCGCGCGCACAGGTGTCGGACTGGATGCGCTGCGCTCCGCCATCGCCGAAATCGCGACTGCCGAGCCGCTTGCCGATGCGTCGCAGTCCCTGGCCGCAGACTGGAGCGCGGTGCAGGAAGAACCTCGCTGGGAACCCGAACACGAGCGCTGAAGCGCGCCCGGCATTGTCTTGCACGCAAGGCCGGCCCAGCGGCTCCGATGGAATCCGCACGCAATTGACCCGCTGTCTACTCTGGTGAACGAACACAGGTGAACGATTACAACAAGCGGACTGGCTGGCAGCGCGCGCGCGCCATTTTCTCGCTGAACGACCCGCGTTGGGGTCGAGGCGACGACAATGGCCAGCGTTCTGACGACGGGCGCCGCCCGCCGGGCAATAACGGCAACAAGGGTGGCAACGGCGACAAGGGCGACGGTCCGCCGGATCTCGACCAAATGTGGCGCGACTTCAACCGCCGCGTCTCCGCTTTCTTCGGTCGCAAGGGCAAGGGCCCGGGCGGCTTCGGGCCGCGCCCGGACAATGGCCATGGCGCGCGTATCGGCGTGGGCATCGTGCTCGGCGTGCTCATCGCGATCTACGTGGGCAGCGGCGTGTTCGTCGTTCAGGAAGGGCAGGCCGGCGTCGTGCTGCAGTTCGGCCAGTATCGCCACACGGTAGGCCAGGGCGTGCACTGGCGCATGCCGTATCCATTCCAGACTCACGAAATCGTCAATGTCGGGCAGATCCGCACCGTCGAGATCGGCCGCAGCAACCTCGTGCGTCCGGCAAACGTGAAGGACGCCGCGGTCATCACGCACGACGGCGACATTCTCAACGTGCGCTTTACCGTGCAGTACCAGGTCAAGCAGCCAACCGACTATCTGTTCCTCAGCGTCGATCCCGACCTCACCGTCACGCAGGCCGCGCAGGCGGCGGTGCGCACCGTGGTGGGCGCGCGCAGCACGAATGACATGCTTTACGCGGACCGCGAGCCGATTCGCGCCCAGCTTGCCGACACGATCCAGCACGCGCTCGACGAGTACAAGACAGGCCTCGGCGTGACCGGCGTCGCGATCCAGAGCGTCTCGGCGCCTGATCAGGTGCAGGCTGCGCTCGACGACGAAGCCAAGGCGCGCCAGGACCGCGACCGCGCGACGCGCGACGCGCAGGCCTATGCCGACCAGCTGCTGCCGCGCGCGCAGACCGACGCGGCGCGTCTCGTCGACGAAGCCAAGGCGTACAGCGAACGCGTGGTTTCGCAGGCGCAAGGCGACGCACAACGGTTCACGCAGGTCTACGAACAATATGCGAAGGCGCCGGCGGTGATCCGCGAGCGTATGTATCTCGAGACGATGCAACACATCTATTCGAATGCGACGAAAGTGTTCGTCGACAGCAAGTCGGGCAACAACGTGATTTATCTGCCGCTCGACAAGCTCGTCGACATGACACGGCAGCGCGCCGCCGTGGCGGCGGGCGCAACGGGCGCGGCTGCGGCCTCGGCCTCAGGCGCTGGTGCGGCAACGGCGGCAACGGCAGGCGCGGCTTCGGACGCCAATGCGGCTTCCGCGCCGGCAGCCGGCAGCGACTCACAGCAAGGCGCGCAACCGGGCGTACAACCGGGCGCGCAACAGCAGGGCGCCCAGCAGCCGGGCGCGGCTCCCGCAACCACGGCTAGCGATGCGGCAGCCGCCGCGAGCGACGCCTTCCGTTCGCGCGATGCGTTCCGCTCGCGCGGCCGCGAAAGCGACGTGCAATAAGGGGCGCGCCGATATGAACAAGATCATTGCGCTCGTCGTTGCCGTCGTGGTTGTCGTGCTGGTTGCGTCGTCGGCCGTTTTCATGGTCGATCCGCGCCACGTCGCCATCATTTCTTCGTCGGGCGGGGCCAATGCCACGCTCGCCGGTCCCGGGCTGCATGTAAAGCTGCCGCCGCCGTTCCAGACCGTCACGTTCATCGACACGCGCATTCAGGCGTTCGATGCGCCCGACGCCGACCGCTACACGACCTCGGACAAGACCGAGCTGCTCGTGAACCCGGTGGTGCGTTATCGCATTTCCGATCCGCTCAAGCTCTTCGCGGCCACGAAGGGCGATGCGCAGACGCTTTCCGACCGTCTCGCCTCGCTGTCACGCGACGCGCTCGGCGACGCGATCTCGAAAGTTACGCTCACCGAAGCGCTGGCGCAGCAGGAAGCCATCGCCAACGGCGCGCGCGATGCGCTGAGGCAAACCGCGGCGCCGCTCGGCATCGACGTGATCGCAATCGAACTCACGCGCGTCGATTACCCGCCGGAGCTGGCGCAGACGGTCTTCAAGCGCATGAGCGCCGCGCGCGAGCAGGCCGCTGCCGAGATTCGCGAGAAGGGCGCGGCCGAAGCGCAGCAGATCAAGGACGACGCGGGGCGCAAGCAGCAGGGCGTGCTGGCCGATGCCTATGCCCAGGCGCAAGCGATCAAGGGCGAGGGCGACGGCCGGGCCGCCGCGATTGCCGCCGAGGCGTTCGGGCGCGACCCGGACTTCTACCGGTTCTATCAGAGCATGCTCGCGTACCGCGAGAGCTTCCGGCCCGGCGACGTCATCGTGGTCGATTCGTCGAGCGACTTCTTCCGCTTCATGCGTGGTCCGAACGGCGGCGCGAATGGCGGAGATAACACTCCGGCTTCGGCCACCCCGCGCAAACACTAGACAAAACGAGACACACGCGCCGCGCACTGCGCGGCGTATTTCTTCGCATGGACATAGCTGGCTCCCTCTTGCTCGCGATCGCGCTGATGCTGATTATCGAGGGCATGTTCCCGTTCGTCTTTCCGACGGCGTGGCGCGACACATTCCGTAAAATCGCGGAACGGCCGCCGCATCACATCAGGATTGGCGGGCTCATCGTGATGGGGCTCGGCCTCGTCCTGCTGATGCTGGCGACCTGACGGCCTGGTGCCGTCGCTGTCTTCAGATGCGGTGTGCGATTGGCGTTTTTTGACGGATTCCGAATTATCGGGCCGCGTGGCGTTTCGCCGCGCGCGGCCCTCATTGTGGTAGGACTCAACCGATGTCGACCTGGTTACTCCCCGAGAATATTGCGGACGTGCTGCCGTCCGAAGCGCGCAAGATCGAAGAGCTGCGCCGCCGCCTGCTGGACCGTTTTCGCACCTATGGCTACGAAATGGTCATGCCGCCGTTGCTCGAATATCTCGAGTCGCTGCTCGTGGGCAGCGGGCGCGACCTGAACCTGCGCACGTTCAAGCTCGTCGATCAGCTCTCGGGCCGCACACTCGGCCTGCGCGCCGACATGACGCCGCAGGTCGCGCGCATCGACGCGCACCTCTTGAACCGCCAGGGCGTGACGCGCCTGTGCTACGCGGGCAACGTGCTGCACACGCTGCCGCGCGGTCTGCACGCCACGCGCGAACAGATCCAGACCGGCGCGGAAATCTATGGTCACGCGGGCCTCGAAGCGGACCTCGAAATCCAGCAGCTGATGCTCGATGCGCTGCGTCTCGCGGGCCTCGCCAAGGTGCGCCTCGACCTTTCGCACGCAGGTGTGCTCGCGGCGATCTTCGAAGCGGATCCGGCTGCGGCCGCGCTTGGCGATGCATTGTATGAAGCGCTCGCCGGCAAGGACGTGCCGCGTCTCGCGGAACTCACGCAGGACCTCGGTGCCGCCACGCGCGACGCCCTGCGCGCGCTGCCGTCGCTCTACGGCGACGCGAGCGTGATCGACGAGGCGCGCACGCGTCTGCCGGCGTTGCCGGGCATCGCTCGCGCGCTCGACGACCTCGCGTTCCTCGTGCGTGAGATCGAGGGAGCGGAGTTGATGATCGACCTCGCGGATCTCGGCGGCTACGCGTACCACAGCGGCGTGATGTTCTCGGCCTACGTGGACGGCGTGCCGAACGCCGTGGCCCGTGGTGGCCGGTACGACAAGGTGGGCGAGGCCTACGGGCGTGCCCGCGCGGCAACGGGCTTCTCGCTCGATTTGCGCGAAGTGGCGCGTATTTCACCGGTCGAAGCGCGCAGCAGCGCGATCCTCGCGCCGTGGCGCCATGACGAGGCGCTGCGCACCGCTGTCGCCGCGCTGCGCGATGCAGGCGAGGTCGTGATTCAGGCGCTGCCGGGCCACGAGCACGACATGGACGAGTTCGCCTGCGACCGCGTGCTCATCGAGCGCGACGGCGTCTGGGTCGTCGAAAAGCACGCCTGATACCGCACTCGGGCGGCTATTCACGCCGCCCCGGTAGCCGCCGCGCAAGCGCGCCAAAGTACGCTTCGCATCGCGCATGCCATTGAGTGCAAAAGGAAATTCCGCGAATCCCGGGAAAAAAAGGCGGCCTTGCCGCTGAACCCAGGTAGAATACGTTTTTAACCAGCTAACGAAACACCATGTCTGCCAGCGCAGTGAATGTAACCCCGGGGCGCAATGTCGTCGTCGTGGGCACCCAATGGGGCGATGAGGGCAAGGGCAAGATCGTCGACTGGCTGACGGACCACGCGCAAGGCGTGGTGCGTTTCCAGGGCGGTCACAACGCCGGCCATACGCTCATCATCGGCGGCAAGAAGACCATTCTCCGGCTGATCCCGTCGGGCATCATGCGAGCCGGCGTCGCCTGCTACATCGGCAACGGCGTGGTGCTTTCGCCCGAAGCGCTCTTCAAGGAAATCGGCGAGCTCGAAGAAGCGGGCATCGACGTCCAGAAGCGTCTGTTCATCTCCGAAGCCACCACGCTCATCCTGCCGTACCACATCGCTATCGACCAGGCGCGCGAAGCCAAGCGCGGCGCCGCGAAGATCGGTACGACGGGTCGCGGCATCGGTCCGGCATACGAAGACAAGGTGGCACGCCGCGGTCTGCGCGTGCAGGACCTGTTCGAGCCGGAAGCCTTCGCCGAGCGCCTGCGCGAGAACCTCGACTACCACAACTTCGTGCTCACGCAGTACCTGGGTGCGCCGGCCGTCGATTATCAGCAAACGCTCGAGACGATGCTCTCGTACGCCGATCGTCTGAAGCCGATGGTAACGGACGTTTCGCGTCGTCTGTATGACGTGAACCACGAAGGCGGCAACCTCTTGTTCGAAGGTGCGCAAGGCACGCTGCTCGACATCGATCACGGCACCTATCCGTTCGTCACGTCGAGTAACTGCGTCGCGGGTGCGGCATCGGCAGGCGCGGGCGTGGGCCCGCAAAAGCTCAACTACGTGCTCGGCATCACCAAGGCGTACTGTACGCGCGTCGGTTCGGGCCCGTTCCCGAGCGAACTGTACGACGCCGACAACGCCGATCGCCAGGAAGAAGTGGGCCTCACGCTCGCGAAGGTCGGCAAGGAATTCGGTTCGGTCACCGGCCGTCCGCGCCGCACCGGTTGGCTCGACGCCGCCGCGCTGCGCCGCTCGATCCAGATCAACGGCGTGACGGGTCTGTGCATCACGAAGCTCGACGTGCTCGACGGTCTCGACGAAGTGAAGCTCTGCGTCGGCTACAAGGTGAACGGCAAGGACGTGGACATTCTCCCGCGCGGCGCCTCGCAAGTGGCCGCGTGCGAGCCGGTCTATGAGACGTTTGAAGGCTGGAACGAAAGCACCATCGGCATCACGCAGTTCGACGCGCTGCCCAGGAGCGCGCAGGCGTATCTCACGCGCGTGCAGGAAGTCGCCGGTGTGCCGATCGACATGGTTTCGACCGGCCCGGATCGCGACGAAACGATCCTGCTGCGTCATCCGTTCAAGGTCTAAGTAGCAAGAAGGCAGAAGCAAAAATGATTCAGATGATGGACCCGCGCAACGATGAAAAGAACCTGTGGGTCGGCTGGGACGAGTATCACCGGCTGATCGAACTGCTCGCGCTCAAGGTGCACGAGTCGCGCTGGAAGTTCGACCAGATCCTGTGCCTCGCACGCGGCGGTCTGCGCGTGGGCGACCAGCTCTCGCGCATCTATGACCTGCCGCTGGCGATCCTCGCAACCAGTTCGTACCGCGAAGCCGCCGGCACGGAGCAGGGCGAGCTCGACATCGCGCAGTACATCACGATGACGCGCGGTCACCTGGAGGGCAACGTGCTGCTCGTCGACGATCTCGTCGATTCGGGCGTCACGCTCGCACGCGTACAGGAGCACCTCAAGGAGCGTTACCCGGCCGTGACCGGCGTGCGCTCGGCGGTGCTCTGGTACAAGGGCTGCTCGAAGGTGACGCCGGACTATTTCGTCCAGCATTTGCCGACCAATCCGTGGATCCACCAGCCGTTCGAGGAGTGGGATACGGTGCGCCCGCACAATCTCGGTGCGTGGATCAAGCGTGGTCTGCAGCAAGCGCAAGACGCACAGAAGTAATGCAGGGGTTGTGCCGCCGCCAGTGTTCCCAAACCCGCGGCGGCCAGATCCAGCGACGGAGCCTTCATGGCTCCGTTTTTTTTGTGCATCGCCCCACGATTCGCCAGCGCTGGCGCAGGCGGGCAGACGGCATCTGGGGCCGGTGCTAAACTGCGCGGGGACAAGAGGATGTCGCAGTGCCGCGACGACCGCTCGGCTTCCGCCGCAGCCCGGTTTAGAATAGCGCTCGTTTTTTCCGCCTCGCAACGGATTACCGCGTATATGACAACTAGCACACACGTGGCCAAACAGCCGCTACCTTCTCTCGCCGTAGCGGCCATCGGCGTGGTGTTCGGCGACATCGGCACGAGCCCGCTGTATTCGCTGAAAGAGGCGTTCAGCCCGGCACACGGCATTCCGCTCAACGAGACGTCCATCCTCGGCGTCATCTCGCTGCTGTTCTGGGCGATCGTGATCGTCGTGAGCGTCAAATATGTCCTTTTTGTGATGCGTGCCGACAACAACGGCGAGGGCGGCGTGCTCGCGCTTATGGCGCTCGCCATGCGCTCGTTCAATCGCAAGAGCAAGGCTGCCGCGCTGCTCACGGCGCTCGGCATCTTCGGCGCGTGCATGTTTTACGGCGACGCGGTCATCACGCCAGCCATCTCGGTGATATCGGCGGTGGAGGGCCTCGAGATCGCCGCGCCGAAGCTTTCGCACCTCGTGCTGCCATTCACCATGGTGATCCTGGTCGCACTGTTCTGGATCCAGCGTCACGGCACGGCGCTCGTCGGGCGCCTGTTCGGGCCGATCATGGTGCTGTGGTTCATCACCATCGGCGTGCTTGGCGTTTCGCGCATCGTGCAGGCGCCGGGTGTCATCGCCGCGCTCAATCCGTACTATGCGGTCGCCTTCATGGGCGCACATATGCTGCAGGCCTACGTGGTGCTCGGCTCGGTCGTGCTGGTGCTGACCGGCGCGGAAGCGCTCTACGCCGACATGGGTCACTTCGGCGCGCAGCCGATTCGCTACGCCTGGTACGTGCTCGTGATGCCCTCGCTCGTGCTGAACTACTTCGGGCAGGGTGCGCTGCTGATGCAGGACCATCGCGCGATCGAAAATCCGTTCTTCCTGCTTGCGCCGGATTGGGCATTGCTGCCGCTCGTCGTGCTTTCCACGGTGGCGACCGTGATCGCTTCGCAGGCCGTGATCTCGGGCGCCTACTCCCTCACGAGTCAGGCCATTCTGCTGGGCTACGTGCCGCGCATGAAGGTGCTACACACGTCGGACCTCGCCATCGGCCAGATCTACGTGCCGGTCGTGAACTGGATGCTGCTTTTCATCATTCTGTGCATCGTGGTCGCCTTCAAGAGTTCGGACAATCTGGCCGCCGCATACGGTATTGCCGTGACCGCGACGATGGTGATCACCACGGTGCTCGTCGCCGTCGTGATGACGAAGGTGTGGAAGTGGAACAAGGCGCTCGTCACCTGCATCATCGCTGTGCTGCTGGCCGTCGATCTGGGCTTTTTCGGCGCGAACCTGCTGAAGGTCGAGGAGGGTGGCTGGCTGCCGCTCGGCATCGGTGCGCTGCTGTTCTTCCTGCTGATGACCTGGTTCAAGGGTCGCATGATCGTGAAGGAGCGCACGGCCGCCGACGGTATTCCGCTCATGCCCTTCCTGCAGGGGCTGCTCGCGCACCCGCCGCATCGCGTGTCCGGCACGGCGATCTATCTCACGGGCAGCGAATCGCTCGTGCCGGTGAGCCTGCTGCACAACCTCAAGCACAACAAGGTGCTGCACGAACGCACGGTCTTCCTCACGTTCGTGATCCGCGACATTCCGTATGTGGTGGACGCAGAGCGCGCGGCGGTGAAGGATGTCGGCGGCGGGCTCTATCTCGTGCAGGCCGATTACGGCTTCAACGAAACGCCCGACGTGCAGGCGGTGCTTGACGACATTTCGCGCACACACAACATGACGTTCGAGATGATGGACACGTCGTTCTTCCTCGCGCGCGAGACGGTCGTGCCGACGCAACTTCCGGGGATGTCGATCTTCCGCGAACGCGTGTTCGCGTGGATGCATCAGAACGCCGCGAAGCCCACCGATTTTTTCAGCATTCCCGCGAACCGCGTGGTCGAACTCGGGACGAAGATCGAGATCTGATCGCGTCGTTTCGACCAGTAAAAAAGGCACCCTGGGTGCCTTTTTTGTTGCGCATGCAACGTGAGCCGTTGCGGCCCACGTTGCGTCATGCGGACATCAGCGTGGCTTGAGCTTCGCAAATGCCGCCGCCATCGCGCCCGCCGGCTCCGCATCGCGCGAACGCTGGCCGCCACGGTTATCGCGATTGCCGCCGCCGCGATTGTCGCGGTTGCCCGGCTGGCCCGCGCTGCCGCCACTACGCGGCGCGCCGGTGCTTGCGGGGTCGTCGTCCAGACGCATCGTGAGCGCGATGCGCTGACGCTTCACGTCGACGTCGAGTACCTTCACCTTCACGACCTGACCGGCCTTCACGACTTCGTGCGGGTCCTTGATGAACTTCGTCGACATGGCAGAGACGTGCACGAGCCCGTCCTGATGCACGCCCACGTCGATGAATGCGCCGAACGCGGCCACATTCGTCACGACGCCTTCGAGCAGCATGCCCGGCACGAGGTCGGACACTTTCTCGACGCCATCGCGGAACGTTGCCGTCTTGAACTCGGGGCGCGGATCGCGGCCCGGCTTTTCCAGCTCGCTCAGGATGTCGCGCACCGTCGGCAGACCGAAACGTTCATCCACGAACTCGGTGGGTGCGAGGCCCGAAAGCGCTTCGCGGCTGCCGAGCACGTCGCCGATCGTACGCTTGATCTTCGCGAGCATGCGCTCGACGACGGGGTACGCTTCCGGGTGCACCGACGAGCGATCGAGCGGATTGTCACCGCCGTTGATGCGCAGGAAGCCAGCGGCTTGCTCGAAGGTCTTGTCGCCCAGACGCGGCACTTTCTTCAGGTGCTCGCGCGAAGGGAACGGGCCGTTCGCATCGCGGTAATCGACGATATTGCGCGCGAGCGTCGAGTTCAGGCCCGACACGCGGGCGAGCAGGGCAACGGAGGCCGTGTTCGCATCGACGCCCACGGCGTTCACGCAGTCCTCGACCACGGCGTCGAGCGAGCGCGCGAGTTCGCGCTGGTTCACGTCGTGCTGGTACTGGCCCACGCCAATCGCTTTCGGCTCGATCTTCACGAGTTCGGCGAGCGGGTCCTGCAGACGGCGCGCGATGGAAACGGCGCCGCGCAGCGACACGTCGAGCTCGGGGAATTCCTTCGCAGCCAGTTCGGACGCCGAATAAACCGACGCGCCGGCTTCGGAAACCACGATCTTCTGCAGCTTGAATTCGGGATGCTTCGAGATCAGCTCGCTCGCGAGCTTGTCCGTTTCACGCGAGGCCGTGCCGTTGCCGATGCTGATGAGTTCCGCTTGCGTCTGCGCGGCGATGCGCGCGAGCTTCGCGAGCGAGCCGTCCCAGTCGCGGCGCGGCTCGTGCGGGTAGATCGTGTCGGTGGCGAGCAGCTTGCCCGTGCGGTCGACCACGGCGACCTTCACGCCCGTGCGCAGGCCCGGATCGAGGCCGATCACGGCCTTGGGGCCGGCCGGCGCGGCAAGCAGCAGATCCTTGAGATTGCGCGCGAACACGTGGATCGCTTCATTTTCCGCCTGCTCGCGCAGGTTGGTGAGCAGCTCGTTTTCGATATGCGGCTGCACCTTCACGCGCCAGCACCAGCGGCAGACATCGGAGAGCCATTTGTCGGCCGGGCGATTCTGGTTCGCAATGCCGAAGTGGCGCGCGATCATCGCTTCGCCCGGATGCGGCACCTGCGTGTCCAGCTCGCCGCCGACGCCGAGCTTGACCATCAGCACACCGGCGTTGCGGCCGCGGAACAGCGCGAGCGCACGGTGCGACGGCACGGTCTTGATGGTCTCGGAATAGTCGTAGTAGTCGCGGAACTTCTCGCCTTCCTCGTTTTCCTTGCCCTCGACCACGCTCGACATCACAACGCCCTGGTTGTGCAGCCAGTCGCGTAGCTTGCCGAGCAGCTCGGCCGTTTCGCCGAACTGTTCGGAGAGGATGTCGCGCGCGCCGTCGAGCGCGGCCTTGACGTCGGCGACACCTTTTTCGGCGTCCACGTACTGTGCAGCTTCCGTTTGCGGGTCGAGCAGCGGGTTCGCGAGTAGCGCATCGGCGAGCGGCTGCAGACCGGCTTCGCGTGCGATCTGCGCGCGCGTGCGGCGCTTGGGCTTGTAGGGCAGATAGAGGTCTTCGAGGACCTGCTTGCTGTCAGCGGTTTCGATGGCGCTGCGCAATTCGTCGGTGAGCTTGCCTTGTTGCTCGATGCTCGCGAGGATCGTCGCGCGGCGGTCTTCGAGTTCGCGCAGATAGAGCAGGCGCTCTTCGAGCGTACGCAGTTGCGTATCGTCGAGATTGCCCGTGACTTCCTTGCGGTAACGGGCGATGAACGGAACGGTCGAGCCTTCGTCGAGAAGCTGCACGGCGGCTGCGACCTGGCGCGGCTGCACGCTCAGTTCAGTGGCGATACGCTGGACGATCTTGAGTGCTACGGTTTCCGTCATAGGGTCTGGATATTCCTGCGAGGATCGGTTTGCGGTCCGGCGGCCGGTGCAGGCGCGAGCGCCCGAAGCGCCCAGTGTGCAAAAAGGCACGTTGCCGGGTGCGCCCGCCGGCCGGTGGAGCGGGGCATTTTGCCATAAATGGCCGAGCGCTCAACCCGGGCGGTGTTAGAATTTCAGCCATGTTCCGCTGCCCACAGAAGACGTTGACGACCTCCCGCTTCTCGCCTGATTTGCCCCTTGCCCGGTTTTGCACGCCTGTTGGCGTCACTCGGCGGTTCCCCGCTCTTGGGGCAATTTGTGCCGTCGCGTTGAGCCTTGGTGCAAGCGTTCCGGCCCTCGGGCAGGCGGTCGGGGTGTCAGGGCCGCTGCAGCAGCAAGGTGCGGCAACTGCGCCGGTGCAGCCGGCGGCTTCGGGCAGCGCGCCGTTCGCGGCGTCTGACGCGGCTGGGGGCGCTGGCACGCCACAATCGCAGCAGAGCGATTTCGACGCGCGGCAACAGGTGCTGGACCGACGTAGCGCGGAGAACGACTATCAGTATGCAGTCGCGCAGCACAACTGCTACAGCACGTTCTTCGTGAATCATTGCATCGGCAAGGCGCGCGACAAGATGCGTGTCGTGCAGGCCGATATCCGCCGCGAGCAACTGGCGCTCGACGACGAAAAACGTGCCGCGCATGCGCAGCAGCGCGACCAGCAGGCCGCATTGCAACGCGCGCAGGACGCAGCCAATGCGCCGCAGCGCGCCGCCAACGAAACGGCAAGCGCACAGGCGTACGAACAGAAGCAGCAGCAACACGCGCTCGATCAGGCGCAGCGCCAGGCCGAGGCGCCGCAGCGTGCGGCGAACGAGCAGGCGTATCAGGAAAAGCAGCGGCAGCATGCGCTGGCTCAGGCACAGCGCCAGGGCGAGCAATCGCAGCGCAATGCGAACCAGGCGGCGTACGACCAGAAGCAGGCAAACTACCAGAACCAGCTTGATGAAGCGCGCCGCCAGGGCGAACAAAAGGCTCAGGAACGCGCCGACAAGGCCCAGCGCTACCAGCAGAAGCAGGAAGACGCGGCGAAGCATAAGGGCGATGTCGAAGAGCGTCAGAAACAGGCGGCCGAGAAGGCGCAGCAAAAGCAGCAACAAGAAGAACAGCAGCAGCAACAGCAAAAGCAGCAGGAAGAACAGCAGGACCAGTAGCACGAGTAGCACGCTTTTCAGCCAGACTGCAACCTCAGGCGCGTCGTCCTTCGCAAGCGCGCGCCGCATATGTCGAGGAGGCGAGCATGCGCGAGCATCGTGAAGTCAAGACCGAGGTCCTTCGTGACCGCATTCTGCAACTGGAATCGGAACATGGCGATCTGGACCGCCTGATAGACAGGATGTCCGACACCCCGGACTATGACGATCTCGAACTGCAGCGACTGAAGAAGCGCAAGCTCAAGGTCAAGGACAACATCCTCCTGCTGCAACTGCAGCTGGACCCCGATTCAACGAAGACTTCGGACGGGCACGCCTGATTCCGGGTCCTGGCAGGCGCCGGGGCGCGGCAGTCGGCGGGTTGCGCCCTTCCGGACCGAGCAGGAACCGCTTGCCTTGAATTCAACGACCGTTTCCCGTTCCCGGCCCGCGCGCGAAGGCGGCGCGCCGGAGGCCGACGCGCGTGCGACGCAAACAGCCGCTGCACCCGTATTGAGCACACGCCGCGCTGCCGAGCTCGAGGAGCTCTTCGCGGCCGACGGCTTGCTCGCCCGCGAGATCGACGGCTATCGCCCACGCGCTGCGCAGATCGAAATGGCTCGCGCGGTCGCGGCCGCGATGGAAGCCGCCGCGCAATCTCTGGCCGACCCCGCGATGTTCGAACTCCAGTCGCGCCCGGCGCGGCGGGTCGAGCGTGGTGCGCCGGCGCCGGCGCAGCCCGGCGCCGAGGAAGCGGTGCGCGCCGCGGCCGAAAACGGCGACAACACGCTGATCGTCGAGGCAGGCACGGGCACTGGCAAGACCTATGCGTACCTTGTGCCGGCCATGCTGTGGGGCGGCAAGGTGGTCGTCTCGACGGGCACGAAGCATTTGCAGGACCAGCTCTTCGCGCGCGACATTCCCACGGTGCGCGATGCCCTGGCGGTGCCCGTGAGCGTGGCGATGCTCAAGGGCCGCGCCAACTATCTGTGCCACTACTATCTGCAGCGCACGGCCGACAACGGCCGGCTGCCGTCGCGCCAGGAAACCGCATATCTGCAGGAAATCGTGCGCTTCGCGAAGATCACGCGCTCGGGCGACAAGGCCGAGCTCGCGAGCGTGCCCGAGACAGCGGCCGTGTGGTCGATGGTCACGTCGACGCGCGATAACTGTCTTGGCCAGGAGTGCCCGCATTACAAGGACTGCTTCGTGATGCAGGCGCGTCGCGAGGCGCAGCAGGCCGACATCGTGGTCGTGAATCACCATCTGTTCTTCGCCGACATCATGCTGCGCGACACCGGCATGGCCGAACTGCTGCCGAGCGCGAATACGATCATCTTCGACGAAGCGCACCAGTTGCCCGAAACGGCAACGCTCTTTTTCGGCGAAACGCTCTCGACTGCGCAGTTCCTCGAGCTCGCGCGCGATTGCGTGGCCGAAGGCCTGAGCCATGCGCGCGACGCGGTGGAGTGGGTCAAGCTCGGTGCGGCGCTGGAGCGCGCGGCGCGCGACGTGCGGCTCGCGTTCAAGGAAGATTCGCTGCGGCTGTCGATCACGCAGTTGCCCGAGGATCACCCGCTCTTCGATGCGCTCGACGCGCTGCAGACCGAACTGGGTGCGCTTGCCACGGCACTCGCTGGGCAGGCCGAGCGTGCCGAATCGATTGGAGCGTGCCTGCGCCGCGCACGCGAGCTGCAGGGCATCCTCGCGGGCTGGACCGTGCCGCCGGGCGCCGCCCCATCGAGCGAAACACGCAAGGCCGATGCGGATGGGCAAGACGAAAACGCTCACGCGCCGGACGACGCGGACGAGAAAGTCCGCTGGGTCGAGGTGTTCTCGCACACGGTGCAGTTGCACGAAACCCCGCTTTCCGTGGCGCCGATCTTCGCCAAGCAGCGCGCCGGTGTGCCGCGCACGTGGGTCTTCACGTCGGCCACGCTTTCGGTGCGTGGTGACTTCACGCACTACGCGGCGCAAATGGGCCTGAGTTCGCGCCGCTCGATGACGCTGCCGAGCCCGTTCGACTATCCCACGCAAGGGCTGCTTTACGTGCCGCGCAACATGCCGCAGCCGTCTTCGCCGCAGTTCACCGACGCCGTGTTCGACGCGGCGCTGCCGGCGATCGAGGCGTCGGGTGGCGGTGTCTTCATGCTATGCACGACATTGCGTGCTGTCGACCGCATTGCGCAGAAGCTGCGCGACACGATCGAGGCGCGCGGCTGGAATACGCCGCTGCTTGTGCAGGGCGACGCGAGCCGCACGGAACTGCTCGAGCGCTTCCGGGCCTATGGCAACGCGATCCTCGTGGGCAGCCAGAGCTTCTGGGAAGGTGTCGACGTGCGCGGCGATGCGCTCTCGCTCGTGGTCATCGACAAGTTGCCGTTCGCGCCGCCCGATGACCCAGTGCTCGCTGCGCGCCTTGATGCGCTGGCGAAGAAAGGTCTGAGCCCGTTCGCGGTCCACCAGCTCCCGCAGGCAGTGATCACGCTCAAGCAGGGCGCGGGGCGACTGATTCGCGCGGAAACCGACCGCGGCGTGTTGATGATTTGCGACACCCGTCTCGTCGATAAACCGTATGGACGACGTATCTGGCAAAGCCTGCCGCCGTTCAAGCGGACCCGGGAGATCGAAGTGGTGCAGGCGTTCTTCGAAGAGAAGAACGGGGAGGCAGGGGAGTCTGGCGAAGCGCGTTAAGTCTCATGCGCGCCGCATAACAAAAAAGCCACGAACGTAAATTCGTGGCTTTTTCGCTTGCCCGCCGTATGTCTGAAGCGCGTTTGACGCAAGCAGCAGACCGTACGACGGTTCGCTGCGATGCCCACCGGGACCGAGGTCCCAAGCGAGCGTCGCGCGAACGCAACTTACTGGCTTGCGCCCGAAGCAGCAGCCGGAGCCGAAGCGCCTGCGTCCGAAGCAGCAGCGCCAGCGTCCGAAGCAGCGGCGGTAGCCGAAGCAGCAGCGTCGCTCGCAGCAGCAGCAGCGCCCGAAGCAGCAGCTGCCGAATCCGAAGCAGCAGCAGCCGGTGCCGAAGCAGCAGCAGCATCGCTAGCCGGCGCAGCAGCTTGGTCGCTGCTCTTGTTGCACGCAGCGAGTGCAACAGCTGCCAGCAGGGATGCTACGAGGAGGGATTTCTTCATGATCACGTCCTTTTATGGTTAAAGGTAAGCAACAGCGCAAAATAATACCGGTAAATGTGCCCCAACACCGACCTGAGCCGCTGGTGGAGACGCACTGCAAGAGCGTGAATCTTCCCTACGGCCTGGCCGGAAATTATAGGCACTTTCGTATCGACCGTCGACAAATCCGGGGACAATACGTTGTCTTTCTCATACAAGCACTATTTTAGTACGGTATAACAGTCCGAAGCGCTTAGGCAAGCACCCCGGTCCGAATCCAGCCCGCACGATACCACTCGTGTAGCAACGCTGTCACACACGAATCGTGTGAGAGTGTTACAAAGCGTTTCCCGTCCATAGAGCGCCTGTCGGCCATTGCCGGCAGCCACTTTCTTGCTTCTTTGAGCAAGTACTGTTCCCCGTTCAGGTAATACGACCGCGAATCGTAAAGCAGGATTGTCCTGCGGTCGAGTGTTATCCCGTTTTTTGCCGCTTGCGCAACGAAACGGGTTTCGTCGAGCGGTTTTGCGGGGGCGTCGAACACAACATTGGCTTTCGGTTCGGACAGCCACGAACCCACGAACGAGGAGACGTCGGCGGCGCTCCAGCGCACTTTAGCAAGCACGCCGCCAACACGCTCTACGAGTGCCGGAGGAAGCTGCGCCGGATGCGCCACGGCCGGCTGGTCGGGGTCGCGATAGAGCGTGGGCTTGCCATTGCCGTTATCGGCGCCGCGCTCGGCCAGCCAGTAAAGAAACTGGCTCGTCAGTTCGTTCGTGGAAGGAGAACGAAAGCCGATCGAGCACGTCATGCATTCGCCTTCGGCGATGCCGTCGTGCGCGATGTGCGGCGGCAGGTACAGCATGTCGCCCGGCTCCAGCACCCACTCTTCTTCAGGTTGGAAGTTCGCGAGAACCTTGAGCGGCAGGCCTTCCTGCAGCGACAGGTCGCGCTGTGCGCCGATGCGCCAGCGGCGCTTGCCCTGCACCTGCAGCAGGAAGACATCATACGAATCGAAGTGCGGGCCGACACCACCGCCGTCCGATGCGTACGAGATCATGAGGTCGTCGAGCCGAGCGTCCGGCGCGAAGCGAAAGCGCTCGAGCAGGGCACGCGCGCGGTCGTCGTGCAGGTCGGCGCCTTGTACGAGGAGTGTCCACTGGCGGGTCTTCGGCGTGGGCAGTTCGTCCGGCGAAAACGGGCCGTGTTCGAGCGCCCAGCGGCGACGAAAATGTGTGATGAGACGCGACTCGACATCGTCGCTGTCTGCGAGCGCGAAGAGAGCTTCGCGCGAGAGCGGCGCTTCGACGTCGGGAATCGCCTGGCGGATCAACAGCGGCTTTTTCTGCCAGTATTTGCGCATGAACTGCGCCGGAGTCAGGCCGCCCAGAAGCGGCGTGGCAACATCGGGCGCGGGGCATGCC
>NZ_JAMBPR010000068.1 GCF_024206475.1 Paraburkholderia sp. CNPSo 3274 | reverse complement strand
TCACCGAGTTGCCGCAGCGTGCGCCGGACGCAGATGTAACCGATCTTCTGCCGTTCAATTACGCCCGGCAACAAAAGGAAAAGGAAGAGACCGGCTGACGAACTGAATGCGCGTCGGCGTGCTGGCCCACGCGCAGGCTCATCACCTCGACGCGAATATCGCCGGTTGACCCCGACCATCGCGGTACGGCTGCGCTTGCCCGTCTGTCGCAAACGATTCTTTATTCGGTGTGCTGAAATCACCGCTTACCTTTATCTGCAGCGGCTGCCACATCCCCGGCAGGGGTGAGCAACCGCCAGAGCGACGTCATCCACGGGAGCCCTCGTCTGGTTGCATGCGAGTCTTCGGCGACCCCAAAGAGCCAGCGTGAGCGGACTCGGAGCCAATTGATCGACTAACGGATACGCCTGCGGTCCCCCCCGAGCATGATCCTGAGGCGCGTGGCGGGCAACCATCAACTGACGCGCGAACCGGGATGCCGGTCCTTAAGGAATCACGATCGCGGAGCGACCGTTGGACAGTGGATTGATTTGGAAGGAGCCAGTGCTATAGGCGCCGCCGGTCATCTGCAACTGCGCCTCAACGGTGCCGAAATGGTCTTTTATTGTGAGCACGTTGTTTGCAAAGTTGATGGATTTCACCTCGACGTCTAGTTCTATCGTATCGGTCTTCGCAAAGCCGTCAATAGTCCCCGTAAATGCACCGGGGCTTCGTAGTTCGAGCCGCGCGTTGGTGCCGACAAACTTGATCGTTTGAGGGCTTTGAACGGCCTCAACTGTGGCTACGCTATCTGCACGCAACTCAATAGTGCCGGTGTCAGAGAGTAGTGTTCCAAAACAGCGCAGGTGGCCACCTGCCGAGACCGAGATTGTGCTGGCGTTGTCCATGTCGCCAACAAGGGTCAATGAATTAATGACAGTTATCGTGCCGTTGTTCACAAAACCCGCGACAGCGGTCACCGTTCCGTGTCCGGTCAGCGTTGCCCCCGGGTCGATCCCAAGGGCGGTCGTCTCGATGAGGCCGTCGCCCAGCGATAGCGTTCCGGTCACGTAAATTCCCTTGCCGACAGACACGGAGCCCTTTTGCGTCACCGTGAGCGAGCCCGTTCCCAGGTCTTGGACCAAGAGTTCGTTGGCGATAACGAGGCGCGCATTGTGGCCGCTGACCGACACGGAGCCCTGTCCAGTCGGCGCTGAACCAATCGACATGTCGTCAGCGACGACGAAGGCGCCTGAGTTCACCTCCAGCGCCCCGGCGGCGTATTGCCCGACGATGACCTGCCCGCGTGCCACCAGCGACGCCTCCGAAACCGAAACCTGGCTCAGACCGGCGGTATAGCCAATCGTCACGTCCTCCGCGACGACGGAGGCGCCTGGGTTCAGTTCCAGCTTTCCGGTGCCACCGCGCCCGATGATGACCTGTCCGCGCGCCACCAGCGACGCCTTCGAAACCGTAATCCGGCCAGTGGAGTTGTCGTGATTCCCAACAACCAGAGCCCATGGGTAGATGAGTGGGTCGTTGTTCCCGATGGCGACCAGCGCCCCGTTGCTGATTGTCATCTGGCCGTTTCCGGCTTGGCCAACAGACACGGGCAGATTGCGAGTGTTGACGACGGCGTGCCCCCCATCTACCAACATCGTTGCATTACCGGCTATGGGGGCTACCTTGATCGCGTAGTCGTTGAGATCGTGAGGTCCGAAGCTTACGAGACTGCTGTCTTTGCCGATTGTGAGCGTGCCGGTTATCACGCCAATTCTGGGGGTTGTCAGGATCGCGCCGGGCTTAAGCGTCAACCGTGCATTGACCGGAATTCCAATGGTCGCAGTCAGATGCCCCGCGATTTCGTCGGTATCCTTGAAAATCAGGTCCGCCGCGGTACCCGAACCCGTAATCGGCAGGGCGGTATTATCGATCGTCACGGAGTCGTTGGGACCCGGCGGCACGGTCGCCGGTCCTCCACCAGGTTCGAGAACCCAGTTTTCCGGCGTCAGGAAGTTTGTTCCTGCGCTTCCAGTCCATTGGTAATTGGCCATGGTGAAGTTCTCCGCCCTGCGGGGCATGAGCGAGCCTCATTCAAAGGATCGTAAGTCGCCTCGCACCGATTGGTGTCCGAAATATAGTGTGAAACTGGCGTAGTGCAAGTATTTCGGCGAGGCAGGCTGCGCGCCGGTCTGCCCGTAGTTACGACGTGAATTAAACGCACATTGGCGACACGCTGACACATACAGACAGCCCCCATCTGCACGTATCGTTATATGTCAACGATGACGATCATGACGGATCACAAAGCCAGCCACGAACAACAACTGGAGAATTCGATGCGCATTACGCTCCATCTCGACACGTTCGACCGCATTGACCCGAATGCCTATGCGATCCTTTGGCTCGACAACGAAACCTACAGGTGGTCCCGCGAAGGTCATGCCGGCCTCCAACTTCCCGAATGGGGAATGCTGCGGGTCGAAACGCGCAGCGCGCTAGTCTGTGATCAGCATGATGCGCGGCCTCTATTTATCCTCGAAGGTCTTGCGTGATCCTAATTGTTTGAAGGAGTCGACCACGATCACCCCGACGCGAGTCGGCAACACGGGCGCACGCATCGCCTCGTGCGCCGTGGCACGGACAGCCACGCCGTTTCCTCCACGGCGTGCAGAAAGACGGATCGCAACTCGTCTTTTGCTGCATTGCAAACATTTGTTATACAAATTTACGCCTTTGCGACGAGAGCACATTTCTTGTGCGGGTTTATACCTGGTAAGGGCCTGCATGCCAAAGCCGACAAGGTGTTTGCCGATGCGCTTACGAGACATGAGGCGGCTTCCACGAACAAACGATTGACAGACGTCAACTCGACCTTAGAATGGATATTGCTGCATCGCACCACCGACTGTGTTGTGTGTCTTCTTGTCCGTGAGTGGCTCTTGTGGACATTCGGACACTTTCATCTTTCATGGAGCCATTGATGAGCACTCTGACAACGGAGCAACTTGTCGCCGCGCAGAAATCCGGCGTCGAAACATCGTTTGTTTTCCTGAATAAGGCATTTGAAGGCATTGAAAAGTTGGCCGACCTGAATGTGCAGACGGTCAAATCGACCCTCGCTGAAAATCAGGAATTCGCCGTCAAGGCACTTTCTGCCAAAGAACCTCAGGAAACGTTTTCACAGCAGTCGATCCTGGTTCAACCTGCCGTTGAAAGAGTGCAGTCATACTGGCACCACGTCTACGAAATTCTCTCCAGCACCCAAGCCGAATTTGCTGTGCTCGCAGAAGCACAGTGCAAGCAATTCCAAAGCGATGCGCACTCTTTCATCGACGGGCTCACGAAAAATGCGCCGGCGGGAAGTGAATCCGTAGTGGCGGCATGGAAGACATTCATCACGACCGCAAGCGATACGGCCAATTCAGCGTATGAAACTGCTGCGAAAGCCGCCAGGCAAGCCGTGGAGACTGCTGAAAGCAATCTCAATGCTGCGTCAACTGCCAAACGGACCCGCCAGGCAGTTGCACCTGTCGAATCGGATGCAAAACAGTAGAGTGTTTGACGGTTCTGTCGCAGTAAGGCTGTCCGCTATCCCTTGCGGAACAAGATGAACGGCTGAAAGCGCGAGCAGAGCCCATCGGTCCGTCGCTGATCAATTCTACGACCGTAATATTAGTAGTACTTTATATATAGCGATTGTTCGCTCAGTTCTCTTTATTGCGACAAAAACTGAAGCACAGGCCCGGGTTCCTTGCGACGGCCACTACCATCAATTGACAAAATGACATTACTGATTGGAATTCCTCTGGAGACAGCCACCGGGGAGCGGCGTGTAGCAACGGTGCCCGAGGTGGTCGAGAAACTGATCAAGCTTGGGTTCGCGGTTGCCGTGCAAAGCGGCGCCGGCGCAGGTGCGAACTTTGGCGATGATGACTACCGTGCCGCCGGTGCCGAGGTCGTGGCAACGGCTGCCGAACTCTGGGCCCGCAGTGACATCGTCTTCAAGGTGCGCCCCCCGAGCAGCGAGGAAGTGGCGCTGATGCGTGAGGGCGGCATGCTGATCGGGTTCGTCTGGCCGGCCCAGAACCCCGAGCTGATGCAGCAGCTTGCCGCGAGGCACGCCACCGTGCTGGCGATCGATTCGCTGCCGCGCACGCTGTCACGCGCGCAGAAGATGGACGCGCTCACCTCGATGGCTGGCATCAGCGGCTACCGTGCGGTGATCGAGGCCGCCCATGCCTTCGGCCGCTTCCTGAACGGTCAGGTCACCGCCGCCGGCAAGGTCCCGCCTGCCAGGGTCTTCATTGCCGGCGCCGGCGTAGCAGGCCTGGCTGCCATCGGTACTGCGGTCAGTCTCGGCGCGATCGTGCGCGCCAACGACACGCGCGCCGAGGTGGCCGACCAGGTCAAGTCCCTGGGGGGCGAATTCGTCAAGGTGGACTGCGACGAGGAAGGCTCGGGCGGCGGCGGCTACGCCAGGGTCATGAGCGAGGGCTTCCAGCAGGCGCAGCGCGCGATGTACGCGCAGCAGGCCCGGGACGCGGACATCATCATCACTACCGCGCTGATTCCCGGCAAGCCGGCTCCGAAGCTCATCACGGCCGAAATGGTGCAGTCGATGAAGCCGGGTAGCGTAATCGTGGACATGGCGGCCGAGCAGGGTGGCAACTGCGAGTTGACCGTGCCCGGCGAGGCGGTGGTGCGCCACGGCGTGACCATCGTTGGCTACACGGATCTTGCTTCGCGTCTGGCGAGGCAGTCGTCCACGTTGTATGGCAACAACCTGCTGCGCGTGGTCGAGGAGCTGTGCAAGACGAAGGACGGCACGATCAACGTCGACTTCGACGATGACGCCATCCGCGGCCTCACAGTCATCAAGGAGGGCAACGTTACCTGGCCGCCGCCGCCGATCAAACAGCCGGCCGTCGCACCCAAACCCCAGGCCGCCGCTGCAGCGGCGGCAGCCGCACCGAAGAAGGGCCACGGCAGCAGCGAGCCGATGTCGGCGAAGTCGCTGGCCATCGTGTTCGGCATCGGTGCGCTGGCGTTCCTGCTGGTGGGGCTGTTTGCGCCGGCCACTTTCCTCTCGCACTTCACGGTGTTCGTGCTGGCCTGTTTCGTCGGCTACATGGTGATCTGGAATGTCACGCCGTCGCTGCACACGCCGCTGATGAGCGTGACCAACGCGATTTCGTCGATCATCGCCATCGGTGCGCTGGTCCAGGTCGCGCCGCCGCTGGGCGGGTCCGCGGTGGGCGACCGGCCATCAGGGCTGATTCTGGGCCTGGCCGTGGGCGCGTTGGCACTTACGGCCGTCAACATGTTCGGTGGCTTCGCGGTGACGCGACGCATGCTGGCGATGTTCCGCAAATGAGGGGACGACAACAATGACTTCCAACCTGACTACCGTCTCCTATATCGGCGCGGCGATTCTCTTCATCCTGAGCCTTGGCGGTCTGGCCAATCCCGAGACCGCGCGCCGCGGCAACCTGCTTGGCATGATCGGTATGCTCATCGCTGTGCTGGCAACCGTACTCGGTCCGCGCGTGTCGGCCGAAGGTATTCCGTACGCTGTCGCCGCGCTGGTCGTCGGCGGCGCGGTCGGCCTGTTCGCCGCGAAGAAGGTGCAGATGACGCAGATGCCCGAACTGGTCGCGCTGATGCACAGCCTGGTTGGCCTGGCGGCCTGCCTCGTGGGCTTCGCCAGCTACATCGATACGTCGGTGCAATTCACCGGCGCCGAAAAGACCATTCACGAAGTCGAGATTTACGTCGGCATCCTGATCGGTGCGGTGACTTTCGCGGGCTCGGTCATTGCGTTCGGCAAGCTGTCGGGCAAGATCGGCGGCAAGCCGCTACTGCTGCCGGCGCGGCACTGGCTGAACCTGGCCGCGCTGCTGATCGTGATGTACTACGGTCGCGCGTTCCTGCACGCAGAGACGATTCAGGACGGCATGATGCCGCTCCTCGTGATGACGGCGATTTCGCTGCTGTTCGGTACGCACATGGTGATGGCGATCGGCGGCGCCGACATGCCCGTGGTGGTGTCGATGCTCAACAGCTACTCGGGCTGGGCGGCGGCGGCCACCGGCTTCATGCTCGGCAACGACCTGCTGATCGTGATCGGCGCGCTGGTGGGCTCGTCGGGCGCGATCCTGTCGTACATCATGTGCCGCGCGATGAACCGCAACTTCATCAGCGTGATCGCTGGCGGCTTTGGCAGTGGCGCGGGCGTGCCCGCAACTGCGGGCGGCGGCGCGCAGCCGGCCGGCGAGGTGGTGGCGGTGAGCTCCGCCGAAACCGCCGAGCTGCTGCGCGACGCGAAGAGCGTGATCATCGTGCCGGGCTACGGCATGGCTGTGGCGCAGGCCCAGCACACGGTCTTCGAACTCACGAAGCTGCTGCGCGATAAGGGCGTCGACGTACGCTTCGCGATCCACCCGGTGGCGGGCCGCATGCCGGGCCACATGAACGTGCTGCTGGCCGAAGCGAAGGTGCCCTACAACATCGTGATGGAGATGGACGAGATCAACGCCGACTTCCCCGAGGCGGACGTGTCGATGGTCATCGGCGCGAACGACATCGTGAACCCGGCGGCGCAGGAGGACCCGGCGAGCCCGATCGCCGGCATGCCGGTGCTGGAGGTCTGGAAGGCGAAGACGTCGATCGTGATGAAGCGCAGCATGGCCTCGGGCTATGCCGGCGTCGACAACCCGCTCTTCTACAAGGACAACAATCGCATGCTGTTCGGCGATGCGAAGTCGATGTTGAGTGAGATCTTCGGGGTGTTGAAAGCCTGAACGCGGAGAAGCGGGACTCGCCGAGGAACAACGAAGCGAATCGGAGAAGATCATGGCGCTCAGCCGGGCGTCGACAACGCCATTGTCGACGCCCGGAAGGAGCGGATCGGCATCGCGGTGTGGCCACACGCAGTGCGAGCCAAGCCTGCGCTTGCGGCACCATGTTCTCGCGCCCGCGGTGGCTATGGCACACTGCGACTCCCGCGGCAGGCAGTCGACGTACGCCAACTGCTCCTCCCAGAGTTCGCGCTCTAGAAGACGCGTCATATGCGGTGCTGCGCGGTGCGCGCTGGGATTCCGGCGACTTCAATCATTTCGCATGCGCTCAACCAACGCTAGCAAGCGAGCACTCATTTCCTCGGCCGGCAAGTGCGTGGGCCAACCGTGACCAGGAAGCAGCCATTCGAAACGATACGCGGCCAGCTTGCCGAGCGATTCGGTGAGCTTCGTCCATGAGTACCAGCACGCGTCCCTGAACGCGACGAGGTCGCGCTCGCGTGGGCTCCAGGCGAGCGAATCGCCCGCGAAGAGCACGCGATCATCGAGCAGGTATACGACGCTACCCCGAGTGTGCCCGGGCATCGGGATTGCGCGCACGCCGGCCGCGATGCTCGGTGCCGAATGGTCGTCGAGCAGATCGGTAGCATAGGGGGCAGCCGACCTGTCCTCCTGGTGAATCCAGACGCGCGCGCCGAATTGACGTGCGTATTTGTCGGCATCTGCAACGTCGTCACGATGCGACAAAAGGACGTGTGCAATGCCACCGGCGTCGTCAAACCATTTCACGAGCTCCGCCGCATAGCGTGGCGAGTCGATCAGCAGATTGCCGTCCGGACGCGCGGCAAAATAAGAATGTGCGCCAAACGACGACCGTGAGTTGAATCCACAGCGCCACACACCCGATGTGATCTGCTGCGGAAAGATCGTGGCGTTCGGGCGGGGCTGCTTCGTTTCGCTGCGTACCGATGCCGTCGGACATACGAGCACCGCACGCCAGGCAGCAAGCTGCTCTTCCGGCGTGAAGGGCTGCCGAACGAAGACACTCTTGTCGTTTCGTTCGACAATCAGCTCAGGCGCGACGTGACGCGATGCACCGCAATTGATGCACGCTGTGTCGATGTACCACTCGCCTGGGGCGGAGTCGGTATTGCGTGGCGGCTTCATTCGACGCTCAAGTTCCGATAAGTAATGGCGACCTCACGGTTCACCATGATAGAACTTTCAGGCACCCTCCGCAGCCAGACGCGACTGGAGTGTCGGACGTGGTTCGACTCGGTGCTCAAATCACCGAAGTACGTGTGATACGGCTGCGCTGACGAAATCGCTCTACCACGCAGCTGCGACGCTGAATTCGCTGGACACCGTGCGGACCGGTGCAGGCGAGCGATTGTGACCTAAACTACAGAGGCGTCTTTCGCGTGCCCCGGTGCCGCTTTGACGCAATGCAACGTCGCTGGCCGCTGACCGAAGCAGGCGAATGGCGACGGCACGGGCAACACACCGTCATCTGTTGCCTGAATTCATCTGGAACTGATGTTCAAGAAGGGGCATCATGTTGCAAGCCAGTGAAATCCAAAAGCGCTTTACTCATCTTTCAGCAAGCCGTTAGCGAGGCATCACGTACCATGCACGCCGACGCGACGATTCCACAACATTTGATGAAGTGGATGGATGAGCTCGAAAAGGAATGCAAATCGGCAAAGAAGATCATGTCGTCCAGGGACGAGGACCGTACAGTCAGCTCAATGCATTCTGAACTTTCCAACCTGAAGCGACAACTGCACTGACCTACCTGAGGGCCCCGGTCCAACCCGCCGAGGTTAATGACACTTCGGAGCGACAATGCGCACCGCAATGCTTCCGCTTGACGCGCGGGCGTCTGTTTGCGTGCGACTGCAG
Organism: Paraburkholderia sp. CNPSo 3274; assembly: GCF_024206475.1. Lineage (GTDB taxonomy): Bacteria > Pseudomonadota > Gammaproteobacteria > Burkholderiales > Burkholderiaceae > Paraburkholderia. The sequence goes on along the minus strand of NZ_JAMBPR010000068.1, from coordinate 40,447 downwards.
TAATCGATAGCGGGGCAATTCTTTGCTCGGAGGTATGCCATGGCTACGTACGTCATCCTGAGCCGTCTCGCTCCTGACGCATTAACGGATCCCGGCGAACTGAAACAGATCGCCGCCACAGTGGCCGAAAAGATCAGGGCCGAATGCCCTGCCGTCACCTGGAAGGACAGCTATCTGACTCTCGGGCGCTTCGACGTCCTGGACGTTGTGGAGTCGAACGATCTGAAACAGCTTGAGCTGGCGGCTTTGATCATCCACGGCTATGGACATGCTGCCACCGAGACCCTGCAGGCGACGCCGTGGAACGAGTTCATCGCGGCGCTGTAGCGCAGATCGACGGATCGGGCTCCACGCGATGAAATGCGCCAGGTGAATACTGCGTCTCACCGTCGGGTGTCTGAACGTGTTCCCAGAAATCGCTATCTTGCAGGTGCGTTTTATCTACGCCCCTGAGAAAGCTGTGACCGAGGCCCTCGCGTCGGCAGACTTCGCGCCGGACACCTGAGGCGTTCTGTGGTTTGGTGGCTGATCGGGCCGTAAGGGCGCGCGGCACGTCCATCGTCTTTCACGGCAATGCGAGGCAAGCCGGACACTGTGCGTTTTACGCCGCGGCGATCAAACGGCGGGGCAGGGTGATCGTCGCCGAACTTCCGGGCTACCGGCCAAGCTTCGTGCCGCTGGGCGAAGCGAGTCTGGAGACCGATGCCCCCAGAGCATCTTCCGCCGAGCACGCCACGCACGCGGCCGACGTGCGTTTGCCGGCCGGTTGTTGGCGGCCTGCTGCAGTGCCGGGCTGAAGATGTCGTCACCTTGCTGGCAAGGCGGAGAGAGGCAAATGGTCGAAGCTTCCGGATTGAAGCCGGGCATGGTCGTCATGCTCGAAGGCGAACTTCATAGCGTCGCCAGCGCCGGGTACCATGCCGGCGGGGGCCAGCAGGGTAGCGCAGTGTTTACCAGGGTCAAGAACCTGAAGACCGGGCACATCAGGGACTTGCGGCTGCACCCAAGCGACAGGCTCGAAGAGGTCGCGCTCGATCACAAGCAGATGGAATATCTGTATACGGATGGTGTCGCCTTTTACTTCATGGATCCCGACACATTCGAGCAGATCAGTTTGTCCTCGGAAACTATTGGCGCATACGAAAAGTTCCTTCAGCCCAATATGCGAATCCCGGTCGCGCTGTATGACGGCGAGCCGGTCACCATCGCGTTTCCGCATGCGGTCGAGTTAGGCGTGGTGTCTGCGCCGCCGGGCGTGCACGAGCATGCAACCTCCACTTTCAAGGCGGCCACACTCGAGAATGGCATGGAAGTTCTCGTTCCCCAGTTCATCAAGGAAGGGGATACTGTGCGAATCGAGGTCGCGTCAGGAAAATACGTGGAGCGTGTAAGGCGAGAAACGCGAAAGCCATGACTTCGTCGCTTCTTGACCTGTGCCTCGAAGACGTCCGGGTGAGTCTCTGGAGGCAATCATGCACGACGTTCTCGCGGGTTACGATGGCTCGGCTTCCGCACAGGAGGCAATCCGCTTCGCAAAAAATCTTGCTGAAAAGGAAGGGGCGCGGCTCCACATTCTTATGGTTGCTCGTCCGCCTGACTGGGGTAAGTTGGCCTATGAGGTGCCTGAGCTGCTTGAGACCGAAAAACGCCACTGTCAGGACCTCATCACCGAACTCAAGGGAAAGCTCGGGTTATCCGGAGTAACGGTCCAATATGAGGTGATTGTCGGGCATCCGGCCAAGGAGCTGGTGCTGTATGCCGAACGACACAATATTGACCACGTTGTTGTAGGACATCGAGGACGTACTACCTTTGATCGTTGGCTGCTTGGTTCCATCGCGAGGCAAGTGATCGCACACGCGCCGTGCTCGGTCACAATCGTGCGCGACCGGCCAGATGTCGCAAAGGAGCATCGATGATACCGGAAGCTATGCGGATCACGACGCAGAAGCGCTTGACGATGAAGTTACGAGTGGTGGGCGGATCGCTGACGGATCTGGCTCATCACTAGCGCTTCGCTGGCTAGCAGGGCGCGGCTATCTGCGTCCTGCCCTCCGATCTGTCCGCTTTCCAGGCCTACGGCAACATGCCGGCGGCACAGGTAACGGCGCCGCCGAAGGCCGTTGCCCGGCTGGCTTACCAGGGACCGATGCACGACGGAAATCCTCGTCAGTCCAGGTGCGACCGGCGCGCTTTTACCGCTGCTACAGGAGAGGTGAGCCCCATGCCTCCCTTCAACGGGCCACTCCTGAATTTTCACGCCTTTCGCTCAAGCGCTGCTCCGGATGCGATGCGCTGAATTCGGCGCCGGGGCACGGCATCGCGCAGGCCGCGTTGCCCGCCAACGCGCGGTATTCCCGTGGCGTGATGCGTATTTGTGGCGATCAGCGGCAGAACGCTTACGATGGGTGAAACACACAGGAGGCCGTCATGACCACGGCTGCCAGTTTTCACATCGGCTACACGCAGTACCTCGGGCCCGAGGGCGAACCCGTGCATCCGCTTCCGGCCTTCGCAAGCGACCCCGCAGCGCTCCTGCCGCTGTATCGCGCGATGGTGCTGACAAGGGCCTTCGACACGAAAGCAGTTGCGCTGCAGCGTACGGGCCAGCTTGGCACATTCGCATCATCGGTTGGCCAGGAGGCGATCGGCGTTGGCGTGGCCAGTGCAATGCGCCCCGAAGACGTGCTGTTTCCTTCCTATCGCGACCACGCGGCCCAATTGCTGCGCGGCGTCACGATGACGGAAAGTCTGCTCTATTGGGGCGGTGACGAGCGTGGAAGCGATTTCAGTGTGCCCCGCTTCGACTTTCCGAACTGTGTGCCGATCGGTACGCAGCTCTGCCATGCGGCGGGTGCCGCCTATGCGTTCAAGTTGCGCCATGAGCCGCGCGTCGCAGTGGCGCTTTTCGGCGACGGCGCCACCTCCAAGGGAGACTTTTACGAGGCGATGAACTTCGCCGGCGTGTGGGGCGCGCCGCTCGTGCTCGTGATCAACAACAACCAATGGGCAATTTCAGTGCCGCGCAGCCAGCAAAGCGCAGCACAAACGCTCGCGCAAAAGGCGATTGCAGCGGGAATCGACGGCCTGCAGGTCGATGGCAACGACGTGATTGCCGTGCACCACGTAGTTGGGGCGGCACTCGCGAAGGCCCGGCGCGGCGAAGGTCCGACCTTGATAGAAGCGCTCAGCTATCGCCTCGGCGATCACACGACGGCCGATGATGCCACGCGCTATCGCGATGCCGAAGTGGTCAGCAGGCATTGGGAATCCGAGCCGCTGCGCCGGTTGCGCGCCTACCTGATCCGTATGAATGTTTGGGACAAGGCGCGCGAAGAGGAGCTTGGCAGGACGTGTCACGCGCAGGTCGAGCAGGCTGTCGAGGCGTATCTCGCGATTGCTCCGCCTGACGTTTCCTCGATGTTCGACCATCTCTATGAGGCGCTACCGCTCGCCATGCGCGAGCAACTGGCGATGGCGCAGCGATTTGCCCCGGTTGTGCCGCTTGCGGAGAACGGCCATGGCTGACCTGAACATGGTCGAGGCGGTCAATGTCGCGCTCGCCTGGGAGCTTGCGCATGACCCCGCTGTCGTGCTGCTCGGCGAGGACATCGGCGTGAACGGCGGCGTCTTTCGGACAACCGCTGGGTTACAGACGCGCTTTGGCGCTCAGCGCGTGATGGATACGCCGCTCGCCGAATCGGCGATCGTCGGCACGGCGGTCGGCATGGCCGCGATGGGCCTCAAACCGGTCGCGGAGATTCAGTTCAGCGGCTTCATCTATCCGGCCATCGATCACTTGCTGAATCACGCGTCGCGCCTGCGGCACAGGACGCGCGGACGGCTCACGTGCCCCCTCGTGGTCAGGTCGCCTGCCGGTGCGGGCATCCACGCGCCGGAGCATCATTCCGAAAGCCCGGAGGCGCTGTTTGCGCACATACCGGGGTTGCGCGTCGTGACCCCTTCTTCGCCCGCGCGCGCATATGGCCTGCTGCTGGCGGCAATCCGCGATCCGGACCCGGTCATCTTCTTCGAGCCGACACGCCTCTACCGCATCTACAGGCAGCCCGTGGAAGACAACGGCGAAGCGCTGCCGCTCGATTGCTGCTACGTGCTGCGCGACGGCGCGGATGTGACGTTGGTCAGTTGGGGCGGAGCGCTGCAGGAAGTCCTTATGGCCGCCGATCTGCTTGCGCAGGAGGGCGTGATGGCGGAGGTAATCGACGTGGCCACGCTCAAGCCACTCGACATGGAGACGATTCTTGCGTCGGTGGCGAAAACGGGACGCTGCGTGATCGTGCATGAAGGATCGCGCACGGGCGGCGTGGGTGCGGAGATTGCTGCGGGCATTGCCGAGCGCGGACTCTATTCGTTGCTGGCCCCGGTGCAGCGCGTGACGGGATATGACGTGGTCGTCCCGCTCTACAGACTAGAAAGTCATTACATGGCAGGCACAAGGCGTATCGTTGCCGCGGTCAGGCAGGCGCTGGAGGCGCAGTGAAACCATGAAGATCTTCAAGCTGCCCGACCTGGGCGAAGGCCTCCAGGAAGCGGAAATCGTCGAATGGCACGTCAAGAGCGGCGAGGACATTCGCGCGGACCAGCCGCTCGTGTCGGTCGAAACGGCAAAAGCCATCGTCGAGATTCCCTCGCCGCAATCCGGCCGCATCGCGAAGCTGTTCGGCAAGCCGGGCGACATCGTGCATCTGGGGGCCCCGCTTGCCGCTTTCGAAGGGGATAGAGAGGGTGGTGAGGATGCCGATGCCGGCACCGTGGTCGGCCATATGGAAGTGGGCAGGCAACCGGTGGAGGAGGCGCCAGCCGCGCCCGGTAGCGGCACGGGTGCGGGGCCTGGCGCTATCAAGGCGATTCCCGCGGTGCGGGCGCTCGCCCGCAAGCTGGACGTCGATCTCGCAATGGTGACGCCTTCCGGGCCGGAAGGCGTCATCACGGCGACCGACGTACAACGGGCGGCAAAATTGTTCGCTGAACTCGGTCCGCCTGAAGTGCTGCGCGGCGTGCGGCGCGCGATGGCGCAGAACATGGCGCGTGCCCAGAGCGAAGTGGCCGCCGCGACCGTTATCGACGACGCCGATATTCACGCGTGGCCACCGCATACCGATGTGACGATCCGCCTGATCCGTGCGCTGGTGGCCGGGTGCCACGCGGAGCCGGGACTGAACGCATGGTTCGACGGCAGAATGGCGCGGCGCCATGTGCTGGAGAAGATCGATCTCGGCATTGCCGTCGATCTGCCGGATGGCTTGTTCGTCCCGGTGCTGCGCGATGTCGCGCATCGTGACGCGGCCGGTCTGCGTGCCGGACTCGACCGGATGCGTGCCGATATTCGCGCACGCAAGATTCCACCGGAAGAGATGCGCGGCAACACGATCACATTGTCGAACTTCGGCATGATTGCCGGTAAATATGCGGCTCCCGTGGTTGTGCCGCCTACTGTTGCGATTCTTGGCGCGGGGCGGATGCATGACCAGGTCGTGGCGCACGAGGGTGCGCCCGCCGTGCACAGGACCTTGCCGCTGAGCCTGACATTCGACCACCGGGTTGTCACGGGAGGAGAGGCTGCGCGCTTTCTCGCCGCGGTCATCAAGGATCTCGAGATGGCGCAGTAGGCGATTTCCGCGCCGGTGCCGCATCGCGCACCGGCGCTTGTGACTTTCTTGCCATTCTCCGATTCAATCATCGCTGCCGGACGACCTGCCAAGGCTGCGTCATCTGCGCAACCTGTTCGCCTCGAATAACTCGTTCACCGGGTCGCCGGCCGTGCTCGGCGACGGCGAATCGCTGAGCATGGTCGGTTCCAGGGCGAACCGCATCCGTCACGTTTCGGGGCGCGCGCCGCTGCCGCATTTGCGCGCGGGATCGCATTGGCGGCGCGGCATCTGCATCGGCGCGGGATCATGTATGGCGATCTCTATGCGTACAACATCCTGCATGACGGCTCAGGGCACGTATTGCTCGGCGACTTCGGCGCGGCGTCCTGATCACGCACTGGCGCAGGCGCTCGAGCGCGTCGAGGTGCGCGCGTTCGGCCGCCTGCTCGAAGAACTCGCGCAACGTCTGGCCGGAGAGGCCGATGATCGTGCCGCCGGGTTCCATGCGTTGATCGAAGACTGTATCGGCGAGCACTTCGAGATGCGGCCTTCGTTCGATGAGATAGTCGGGCGGCTGTCTGCCTGAAGCTATGCCCTGTTGCCAACGCCGGCGCATCATAGGCGTGCGGGAACCGTTGACGACGACGGAGGCAGACGTGGCAAATTCCCTCAGGCTCGAACTGTTTTGCCGGTTGTTTCTTGGTCTCTTTGTGGGCTTTTTTTGCGTGACGGCCGCCCTTTTTGTGCGGTACAAGTGGGCGAGTCCGCTGCCGCAAGCCACCTTCGTGCACGCGAAAGGCGCGTCGGCGTCACGAACCTTGCCGGGAAGCGCCCCGGCAGCCCCATTCTCATCCGCCTCCCTATCCCAACCGGCGACGCCGTCGCCAGATGCAGGGGAAAAGACACTCCTCGCGTCGTCGGCCTCCACTGTCGTCACGTTCATTGCGGCTGCAGTGGCCAACTTCATGTGCTGGAAGACTAACGGGCGGGGGAGGCGCACAAAGAAAAGCGGAACGCAACGTTCGAGTCGCTCGAATTAGTGTGAGGCGCTGGTGGAATTTTCGTAAGAAAATGGCTAGCCGGTTGTGCCATTGGATAGGCAGTTTGTTTGTGTTCAGAATCCGCGAGCCGTAAGCGTCGCCTGGAGGCATGCGTTCAAGAGGGCTTACCTCCGGGGACAAAATTCCGTTCTCTTTCACACACTCATTCCAGCAATGAGCAACTACAGTTTAGTTGTTGGGGATCATCCTGCACGTTGGCCCCCCCCATCGCCTGATTGCTGTCTCAAGGTGTGAACGCCATGAAGCATTTCCTGAGCGCGCTACTGCTCGCTTCTGCGCCGTTCGTGGCGTGGGCCGAAACGCCATTCCTCCATTCACGTAGCGCAATCGTGTACGACGTTGGGCGCGGCGAAGTCCTGCTGGAAAAGAACGCCGATGACGTCCAGCCGGTCGCGTCGATCACCAAGCTGATGACAGCGATGGTCGTGCTGGACAGCGCCCAGTCGCTGGGCGCCATGGTGAGTGTCGACAATGACGACATTGATCGGCTCAAGCACTCCGGGTCCCGTATCCCGATCGGTGCGTCGCTCGAACGGGGAGAGATGCTGCGCCTTGCGCTCATGTCGTCGGAGAATCGCGCGGCGTCTGCGCTATCGCGTGCGTTCCCGGGCGGCCAGCCGGCGTTCATCCGGAAGATGAACGAAAAGGCGCGCGCGCTGCACATGACCAATACGCACTTCGACGACCCGACCGGGCTCTCGCCCGACAATCTCTCGACGGCGCGCGACGTCGTGAAGATGGCGGCCGCCGCGGCGCACTATCCATTGATCAGCGAATACACGACGCTTCCCCGTTACGAAGAGGAAATCGGCACGAGGACGAGGTTCTATCACAACACCGACCCGATAGTCCGCTCAGCCGATTGGGACGTTCTGGTCGCGAAGACCGGCTATATCCGCGAGGCGGGACGCTGCATCGTGGTCGATGCCAACATGCCCAATGGCCAGGTGATGATTGCGCTGCTCGGCTCGCAAACATCGTGGGGGCGCTCCGCCGATCTCGTCACGATACGTCGATGGCTGAACGGCGACGAAACGCCGGTCGTCGAGCCGCGCTATTACGCAAGCGCCCGGCTGCATCATCGCCATTCGATGCTCGCGCATTCGCACCGCGTCAAGGTGCGATTCGTATCGTACCGCACAGGTTCGGCGTCCGGTGCGCACCGGCAGACCGCCGTGCACCATACCGGCAAGCGGCAACACCAAGCGCCTGTTGCCGCCTGAGCCAAATGACGTCCGCGTGACCAGTCACGTAAGCCGTCAAACGGAGACTTGCGGCGACGCGCCAATGCGCGACATCGTGTTGCAGGGCTCGAGTCCGCGATGCGAGAGTGGTGCGCGGTTGCCTGGAGCGTCGTCCACGTTGTTGGATTTTTCCGAGGAAAGTCCGTGTGTTGCGCGTGCCCGGGTGACTTTTCGATCGAAGCGACCAGACTTCCTCGGAATACGACGCGAATTTCGCTGCATGGAGGTGCAATTCGTACTGTTACTTGTACATGTGGTAGACGCGTGTTAGACTTGTACCTGTTCTCGTACACGTTCGTCCAAGGAAGACGCATGCGCACCATTCCATTTTCAGACGCCCGCGCGAATCTCAAGCGCGTCATCGACCAAGTTGTCGATGACGTAGACGTTACGCTCATCACCCGTCGGGACGCACCCAACGCGATCGTCATGTCGCAAGAGCATTACGACAGCTTGATGGAAACAGTTCACCTGCTTCGCTCCCCGGCCAACGTAGCTCATCTGGAGCGATCGATCGCGCAGGCAAGGGCAGGCAAGGTCAAGCCCCGCAAGCTGGTTGAAGACGCCGAATGAGCGGCGCTTTGAACATCATGTGGACGGCCGAGGCATGGGAGGACTATGTCTACTGGCAGGGGCAGGATAGAAAGACGCTAAAGCGCATCAATCAACTTGTCAAGGACGCTCAGCGCACTCCGTTCGAGGGCATCGGTAAGCCTGAAGCACTGAAGGCGAACCTGACGGGTTTCTGGTCGCGTCGCATCGATGACACCAACCGGCTCGTTTACGAAATTGCCGGTAGCCAGATCAATATAGTCTCGTGCCGCTACCACTACTGACCCATCGGAAAACAACGCGATGGCACGCACGTTCAGGATTGTTGGTCTTCAATTGGCCGATAGCACGATCTACGAAGCTGCCAAGACGATCGGCTAGTTCGCGCGCGAGTTGCGCGGCGCTAATGAGCTTTCGAAGTGCGTCCAGCTTGCGGGTACCACTATGCATCTCGCGGCCGACATATCGATGTCTGCCGTGAAAAGCCGATGCGGAATGGTCAAGCGATTCGACACCGCAAGCGTGGGCGTGTCGGCAGAGGCCACCGTGGCGGATGCACCGGAGTCGGCCGCCGGAAAACCAAGGTCGTCAGCGTTCGGCTTTGAGTTCGATGTGAATGGGGTAGATCAAGGGTTGTGTCGCGATAAGAGGGGCGAGGCGGGGTGAGTTCCGGGATGAATAGTACTGCTTATATAATCAGTGAATAGAACTGCTCTGCAGCGGTTCGGGCGACATCGTCGTCTTGCAACTGACCCTTGCGGATCATGTGCATGATTTCGATTCCGGCGAGGATGATGCGTGCGCACCTGAAATTCTTGAAACCCATCATCGGCTTGATGATGCGCTTGATGGCACGGTGATCCTGCTCGACGACGTTGTTCAGGTATTTGTTCTGGCGGATCATGATCGGCGTCGGCCGTGTGGCGTTAAGCGCTTCGAGCGCGGCCAGATTGGCACCGCTCTTGTCCACGGTAACCGTTTCGGGCTCACCATTCTGGTCGATCGCCTTCTCGAAGTAACGGCGCGCGGCAGCCTTGTCACGATGGGCGCGCAGCAGGAAATCGACTGTGTTGCCCTGCTTACGGTCTTCGCCTTCAACGAATCGCTTCATGTGGCCGCCCGATCTGAACGCGTTACTTCAGTTTAGGCGATCAGCATGCGTTTTCACACAAGCTGGACCCTGAACAGCCTTTCAGACTGGCGCAACATCAATGGCTGCTTCTGGGGGTACAACTGCCCGCTATATCTCCTCAAGTTTGCGGGTGCATGGTCAGCCTTTTCGGAAACTCGTCACTCTGGGGGGAACATCTAGCTGCCATGCGTCAAAGCCAGCAAAGCTCACTCGACAAGTATGTCGTCAATGACCCGTTGGCCGGCGCTGTATCCGGCCATGAGCGCTTCAGCTTCCGATGGGAAAGGATGCTGTCCATCAGCAGTGAGTCGCATTGGCACAACCATAGGGCGCGTCATTCCGGCCATCACGATATTTACGATGGCCAGGAAGCCCTTGGCAGGTGATAAGGCAGTGCCTTTGGAAGGCGCCCATACGGGTTCGACCTCCACGGTCACCTCGAAGCCCCGATATTTGTAGATTCGATTCATTGATGCACTCGATGCGGGTCAAGGCCGCCAAGGCTGATCTGGTCATTTTACCAATCGGCTAGCTGGGGCGTACGAGACAGATGAATCTAGAAGAAGGTGCTCAGGCATTCGCACCTATGTTTCGGTTTGCGTGAGCGAACTGTGAAAGTACCTGCAACCCCTGACCGCTAGCTTTCAAGTTTTCGTTAAACCTCCGCGCTGGTCGTTGTTGTTCAAGCCTTACTGTGAGAGTCCGGCGCTGGAAATTTCAAAGGCGGGTGAAAAAAGACCCCCTATGGCACCGCGGGGGCCTCCAGAAACAGGGGGACACGGTTCGCCAAACGTCCCCCCTAGGTAGGACGCCGGAGCTGTCCCAATTCCGCGTTGTGATGCGAAGGCGCACCGCAAAGGCTGCACCGCAAAGGCTGCACCTTCACGAAGCATCAACCCGGCTTCCGCGCTAATTCGACGGCCGATGGACGGTAGTCCGGCAGTGCCATATCGCTAGATCGTCAGCCTTATGGTCAATGTCGGATTCGGGACCCTCAAGGGACATTCAATTGATTTTTGGTGAGAGACCGCTCGCCTAACAGGAGCAGACGAAGGCCGCCGCACGAATGCAACTGGCCGACCTCACACAATCAGATAACGAAGATTCCGGGTAGGGCTATCCTTAGATTTCAACGCGAGCGCAGCGTTCAAGGTGCGCTTCGCCCTCAGCGATCAAGTCGGCGCCAATCTCTAGTACTTCGGCGAGCCTGAACAGCAACTGTTCGCGCCACTCTTCGTCCTCAGCATTCGGGGAAGGCTTTGCGAGGCTCTCGATCAGAGAGTTGGCAGTTTCGAGGAAGGGCAACGCTCGCTGATAGCTCAGGACAGCCACCATCGCGTCATCTGTCGCGCCCTTCAGCACGCGCAAATAGTCATCGGCGTGCTTCTTTGGCGGCAACCGCATCGCCGCGGCAAGTTGGTCAATGCGCGACTGCCCATGCGAGCCGAGGCTCATCGCGCGCCGCTGGAGTTCCGCATACTGCTCGTGCAGTTCGGTTTCACTGAACATTGGGGTATCCGCTGGTTCTATATTCATGGCCAGCATTTTACGGCAGCACTTTGAAGCAGCTTGCCCGCTGCGCGGCGACGCTGGCCGGCGCGCAATCGCGCGAGTGCGCTGACAGGTGCACAGCGGCCGATAGCGTGTCGTCCCGAAAGGCTATATTGATCGGGCGTGTCGCCTGCGCTAGCGGGTGGCGATCCGTGCGTACCAGAGGAGGATGCTATGGACGAATCCTGGCTGGCAGTGGCTGTAGGTGTAATCGTGCTGGCAATCGCCGCGTCCGGCGTTGTTGCCCACTATCGACGTGTACGGCGTCGAGCGGATCTTCTGCGCAATCTCGATCACCACGAGTGGTTTCGCTGGACGCGTTCGCGACATTGAATGCCTATGCGACTCATTTGCATTGGTGCCGATCACTACTTCAGCGGCTTGCCACTCGATGAAGAAAGCTGGTCCTACGACTGCAGAGCAACCCATAGCGGACCTTGGCTGGCGATCGGCCCAATGACCGCAATGGCCTGCGGATTCAAGCGATCGATGCAACGGATTGATGGAATCGCTCGGCCGGTGTGTCGAAGTCTGGAGTTTTGCGGGGACGGTCGGTGACCCGCGGCCGTTCCATTGCGGACGTTCGCATAGCCACGCGTGCCTAGCTGCGCGCCGATGCAAGCTCCAGTTTCTTGCGCTGCAGGAACCGGCGCACGGCCGGATCACGCTCGAGGCCGATCGCAAGATCGTACGCGTCAAGCGCTTCGGTCGTAGCGCCGGCGCGCGCGAGCAAATTGGCGCGCGCGGCCCAGTATGGCTGGTAGTCAGTCAGCCGCGGATCGTTCGCATACGGCGCGAGCGCGTCGAGCGCCGCCTGTGCGCCGTCGCGTTCCGCCAGTGCGAGTGCGCGGTTCACCGCGATGACGGGCGAAGCTGCTATGGCGAGCAGCCCATCGTAGAGTTGCACGATCTCGTCCCAGTTCGGGCAATGCGATCGGCAGCGATGCACATGCGCAGACTGGAGCGCGGCCTCGAGTTGAAAGCGACCGATTGAATTAAACGCGTTCGCGCGCCGCAGCAGTGCGTTGGCTGCGTCGATCATCGGTGCGTTCCATGTTGCCGGGTCCTGAGCCGATAGTGGCACGTAATCGCCGGCCGCATCGCGTCGGGCATCGCGTCGCGCCTGCGCAAACAGCATCAGCGCAAGGAGACCCAGCGTCTCCGGTTCCTCGGGCAGTAGTTCGACGAGCAATTGTGCAAGATACAGCGCCTCGTCGGCTAGACCGCGCCGTTCGGTATCGCCGCCGACCGGGTCCGTCCAACCTTCCGCATACGCTGCATAGACAGCTTCAAGCACTGAGTCGAGCCGGCCGGGCAGTTCCTCACGCTCGGGCACGCTGAACGGAATGCCCGCTTCGCGGATCTTGGTCTTCGCGCGCACGAGGCGCTTGCTCATGGCGGCGGGAGACATCAGAAACGCGGATGCAATCGTCTTCGCATCCAGGCCCAGCACTACCTGCAGCATCAGCGGCGTGCGAATCGCGGCCTCGAGTGCAGGGTGTGTGCACGCGAAGAGCAGCGCGAGCCGCCGGTCGGGCAACGCGCCGGGTTCACACTCGTCGATCTCTTCCGCGAGGATCGCGAGTTGGTTCACCACTGCGTCGCCGACATGGCGATGGCGTGCGCCATCTATCGCCCGGCGGCGCGCAACGGTCATCAGCCAGGCTTCGGGGCTCGCGGGGCAGCCGTGCTCCGGCCAGTCCGTGAGCGCCGCCGCAAACGCGTCGGCGAGTGCGTCCTCGGCCGCGGCGACGTCGCGCGTGCGCATCGCCAACAGCGCGACGAGCTTGCCATAACTGCGGCGCGCGACTGCCTCGGCAATGGAATGTGCGGCGGCGTCAGCGTGACGGCCGCCGCCGGACTGGCTCATGCAGCAGATGGCGCATCGTACGGAGCGGTCCAGACCGGGCGCACTTCCATGATGCCGTGAGCCGCGCCGGGACACCGCGACGCCCACGCCATCGCCGCGTCCAGGTTGGGCGCGTCGATCAGGTAGTAGCCCGCGAGCTGCTCCTTCGAATCGGAATACGGTCCGTCGAGCACTTGCGGCTTGCCGTCGACCAGCCGCACGGTCGTGGCCGTATTCGTGTGCTGCAGCCGGTTGGCACCCACCAGCGCCCCCGCTTTCTGGAGCGATTCGGTGTACGCGTGATAGGCGGCGACGCCTTGCTGTCGCTCAGTGTCGGTCATCTGGTTCCAGCCGTTTTCTTCCGAATAGATCATCAAGAGGTATTCCATTTGAGCCTCCGTCATGGGGTTGAGGCGGATGAATTACATCGTGCCGCCATCATAATGACGCTCGCATGTCATGCTGACGGACAAGGCGCATCAAAAAAATCACTGAGGGCAGATGTCGAGCAGCAGCAAAGGGTCGACGAATCAACGCAACTAACGGCCTGTCAGTTTCGAATGCACGCAGCGCCATTCGGCGAAACGTGCTCTGGCGACGGGCGAAGGTGCGGCGCACGCGCGTGAACGGAGTTTCCCAAACGTATCTGCAGGAACATCCTCCCGGAGAACGCCAGGTGATCTCTCGATGCGTCATGCCGTGACCAGATCGAGCGATTGGCGGGAATGTCGCACGACGTGCCGCTGCGCGAAACGAAGCGCAGAGAGCGAATCTCTGCGCAGTTTATATGCAGTATCAACTGAGAATGGGCGGCAATTCCCGTCGTGTCGAGTTCGGCAGCACCTTTGGTTGCATCGGCTTCGTCTCGACGACGAGGCGATGATGCGGCACCGGATGAGCGGCGGCAGTTGCGAGCGAACGTCGCGAGCCGTCACTGTGCGACGGTATCTTTGCCGCCAGGCGCGCGCCAGCGACCGGCTTGTGCCGGGTGTCGTCCTTACTGTTGCCGGCTGAAGTGCGATGCGGCGGCGCGTCCGTTGTCGTTCGCGCGACAGTAGTCGGCGCATGCCAAACGTTTGCGCGACGGCCATAGCTAAACGCGTGATGCGATCCACCCTCCGGCGCGTGTGCGGCAGCAACCGGCTCGTGCCGAACGTTGCGGACAATCTGCCCGGTCACGACGTGACCTGTATGGTTCCCGGAGTCTTTCGGCCAAAGCCCGAGCATCGCTGCCCCCGCCTTGAGCGCTCCGTCGTCATCCTGGTCTATATGATCGCCCGACGGCGGTGCAGGGCGGGCTGCCGCGGCGCGCGGTCCGGCGCCCGCAGGCTGGCAAACACACGCGTTGCCCGCAGCCGCGCCGACCGCGATCTGACCTGTTGCCTCGGTCCGTTTCGCGACGGCGCCGTGACACACATCCGGCGGCGTCGATTGTTCGCGATACTCGACGGAGGCCGCGGCCGCCGTCGTCACACTCATTGATTGCCGCAACTGCCATTACCGCTGCCATTGTCGCGCGCACGACATGTCCCCTTGTTTGATTTTTGCGCCACCCGGGCGGCGATTATACCTATTAGGCATCAGAGACCGGCAAGCGCTTTTGAAGCAAAAAAAGGGCGCATTCCCTGTCGACTTGCCTGAACGGGAGTGAGTTGTTGGTGGGGGGCGCGTACAGTTCGATCACGGTTACGCCCCTTAGCCGCTAGTCTTGGGGAGCCCGATGACGGATATGCGCATCCCCTTTTCAACCGCGAAGGCAGCACTGGTTAGAAGACGCGGTGGACTCCTGTATGAGACGGTGATGTAAAGGCTCCAGGCCACCCGGGTAACGGAAGGGCGACCAGAGAGGGGATCCCGGCCGACGATGTTCTTCGCGCCGGCGATGTGCAGCTCGACCCGGCTCTGTGCATCGTTGGCCTCGGCGCGAACGGCCTGATGCTCGAACTCGATAACGTCCAGAGTGGCTCGACTGTCGCATCGGCGAACGCGGGGGGCGTACTTCAGAGCAGCGGCGATATCGTCACTGTCGGATCGCTCAATGGAAAACAGTCTTGTTGGCCGTTCGAGTCGCAAACATTCTGGAATGTCAAAACGAAGTGAGACTACGTGCGGGCGTGGCACGCATACGACGTTGGCAGTTCGCTCTCGACAGATGTGGTCGGCGGAGACGCGAACCACTGCTGCCATTTGACCCAATGAAAGGGCTATGGCAGCTTGCAGAGTGGAACGGCGATTTGCGCGGTGTCTCGACTGGCAAGTTGTCGATGCGGACGTTCGGCGATGGGTGGCGGTGCGTCGGCTGCAGGTTGGTTTGTGCCATTCGCAAACCAGCGTCGGCGAATGGCTTTTCTCGCTATCAATGAATGGGTCTTCCCGACCCATAGGCGACCCTCGCGCTTTCATCGTCTCAATGTCAGCTATCGGACGGCGAGCGGCCCGTCACACCGCGTGTGGGCGGCGGGGGTGTCTCGGTTTTGTTCGGCACATAGGGCGCGGGTACGCACGACTACAGCCGCACTTGACCGTAGTCGCATTTCACAGCGCATGGCACGCTCAGCCGAGCAACCGCTTCATCCCGCCAACCTCGTGATCGCCACCTGGCTGCCCGCTTGCTCCCGCAGACGAAACTTCTGGATCTTGCCTGTAGCGGTCTTGGGCAATTCTCCGAAGATCACGCGACGAGGGCATTTGAAATGCGCTAGCCACTCCCGGCAGAACAGGATGACATCCTGCTCCGTGATGTGGGAGGCGTCCGGCCTCAGTTCGACAAACGCACAGGGAGTCTCGCCCCATTTGTCATCCGGCTGAGCGACGACGGCCACGTTGAGCACGCCGGATATGCGATAGATGACCTCCTCCACTTCTACAGACGAGATATTTTCTCCCCCCGAGATGATGACGTCCTTGGAGCGGTCTGTGATCTGGATATAGCCGTCTGGGTGAACGACCGCAAGATCTCCGGTATGAAACCAACCGCCGGCGAAAGCTTTTACCGTTGCGTCGGCATTCTTGAAGTATCCCATCATTACCGTATTCCCCCGGACCATAACCTCGCCGCAAGATTTGCTATCGGCTGGCACCGGTTCAAGCGTCGCAAGATCGGCCACCGACATGTTCTCGAACGCGGCCGCACGTACACCTTGCCGTGCTTTCAATTTCCCTTGCTGCTCCGGCGGCAACGTATCCCACTCGTCGTGCCATGCACAGCTGATTGGCGTACCGGCAATCTCGGTGATCCCAAAGACGTGGTCGACGCCGAAACCCATTGCGCCAACGGCCTCGAGAACAGCCGCGGGCGCCGGCGAGCCCGCGGTAAGGACCCGCACACGACGCGGCAGCGGTTGCCGTTCCGATTCGGGCATGCTCGCGATGCCTGCGAGGACAATCGGTGCCGCACAAAAATGATCGACACCGTGTTCGGAGATGGCCGAAAGAATATTCGCGGCATTCACCTTGCGCAAACAGACGTGCGTTCCCGCTGCGGCCGTAATTGCCCATGTGAGGCACCAGCCGTTCGCATGGAACATGGGAAGTGTCCACAGGTAAATCGGCGCACGGGGGAGCGGCCAGTTCGTCATCTGCAAGAGGCTCATCAGATACGTGCCCCGGTGGCTCGGAACGACGCCTTTCGGGTCGCCAGTGGTGCCCGAGGTGTAGTTCAAGGCGATCGGAGTCCACTCATCGGCCGGGCGGCGGCCCGCAAATGCCGGATCACCGCTCGCCAGCAGCGACTCATAGTCAGTTTCCCCGATGGTGGGACCGTCAGGTGCTTCGTGATCGTTGATGTCTATCAAGCGCGGCGGATTGGGAACTGACTGCAACGCTTTCTCAACGAGCGGTGCAAATTCCCGGTCCACGAGCAGGAGTTTGCATTCTCCGTGGCGCAGAATGAATGCAATGCCCTCAGCATCAAGGCGGCAATTAATGGCATTGAGAACGGCCCCCGAGAGAGGGACGCCGAAGTGTGCCTCAAGCATGGCCGGGGTGTTCGGCGCAATGATCGACACCGTGTCGCCCGGTTCAATCCCCAACTGAACGAGCGCCGACGCGAAGCGATAGCAACGCTCGCGCGTTTTCGCCCACGTCTGCCGGAAGTCGCCATGAATGATCGCGGCTCGATTTGGATAAACGTCAGCGGTTCGATCGAGAAAGGTCAAGGGCGTCAATGGAACGTGGTTTGCCGCGTTCTTCTCAAGTCCTCGAGAATAGGCCGTTGCACTCATGACTTTGTCTCCATTCATTCATTATAAAAAGTAGTGAAATCGCGTACCGGACTGCGCTCCGTTACCAGAGTGTTCTCGATGCAGCTGTGATCCGCATAACCCAGACTCATTCCGCACACCAACATGTGATTGTCGGGAATGGACAGTTCGTTGGCGATGACACGGTGGAACTTGTTGAAAGCCGCCTGCGGGCACGTATCGAGGCCCCGCGCCCGGGCGGCGATCATGACGCTTTGCAGGAACATCCCCGTGTCGAGCAGACTTCCTTCGCGCATGACCCGGTCAACCGTGAAGAACAGGCCCACGGGTGCATCAAAGAAGCGGTAGTTGCGACCGTGCTGGACGTGCATCCGCTCCCTGTCACCCTTCTCGATGCCCAGCAGGCCATACAGGTTCCAACCAACCGCACGCCGGCGATCCACATATGGTGCGATCCATTCGCGCGGGTAGTAATCGTAGGGCTCGTCCAGGCCGGCGCTGCGAACGGGATCGTCATTGATTTCGTTGATGGCGGCAGACAGGCTGGACTTCATTGCGCCTGTCACGACATGCACATGCCAGGGCTGGATATTGACGCCGGTTGCGCTGAAGCGAGCCACGTCGAGGATGGCTTCGATCTGCTCGCGAGGAACCGGCGTGGGCAGGAAAGCACGGACGCTGCGCCGCGTGACGAGCGCCCAATCGACGGCCCCGGCCACGTCGGCAAGCGAGTTCAAGGGAGGAGAAGATAGACGGTTCATTTCGATGCCGGCATTGAAAGTTGCTTTGCACTGAGCCATGTGGCGTTTGTTGAGGGTAGAGTTCATACAAGCCGCACTATTCGTGAGAATCTCGGCCACAAAGCTGCGTATGGCAGAAACATTGCCGCCTTGTGGCGCCGGGATCGACCGTTGCCGTCGCGCTGTAACCAGTGTCAGGCGGACGCAGCTGACAATCCATGTCCATCAACTTCAACCTGAATGAGGTCACCGAACACCCGCTTTCCGGCGTCGCGCCATTGGGGGCAGCCCGCGAATTTGTCAGGCGACGACACCGATTTCCAGTTGGAGAAATCGGTTCTCGGGGCGTCAGGAGAACGACCATATCGGGCCAACTTGCATCGGTTTGCCGTTGCGAGCCGAGAAGTTGCTACAACCGGGGATGATCCGCATCGATCAGCTCCGCGCGATGGTCGAGCCGCGTGCCGTATAACGGGGGGTATCTGGAATGCGATGACCCCGGTCAGTGTGGCGGCGAGCTGGATGCCGTAGCGCTTCGTTGATGACGTGATGCTTTGCATCGGGCCGGAACATATGCGCCCAGTCGCGTCAGCGCTCGCAATTCCGGGCGGATTCTGAACGGGGTTCTCATTCTCGTCTCCATATTTGTATTGCTACCGCAATGCGCTGCTCATCGAGGGCAATATCTCCTCCCCCCGCTGATTCGGTGACGCGTTGGCGAGAAACCTGCTGCCCAAATAAGCGATAACACTTCACTTATTTTTCGGCGGTGATCAAGGCGGGGCTTTCGTGGAGCCGGCTCCGGTTACTCTGTGCAACCGGGCGCGAGGCTTGTTCTGATTTGCCGTGCCGAACGCACTGCAGTGTCAGCCTGGCTGGGACACCAATCCATGCCCGCCGACCTCAGTTTGCATGAGGTCTGTGGACACGCTCGGCTTTCGTTGTGCTTCGTGCGTTGGCTGCCCATCACCCCGAGAATTCAAGTGAGTTTGAGTGGAATGCCTCGGCGCTGCCCGCCTATACGCGATTCAGCGGTTGCGCGGCTTTGCCTTGCCTCGGCAGCTATGCTTTTGCGCAACGCTCGTTTGGAAACGAGGATCGAGCCTTTCGACCGCTCAGACGCACAAGCAAGTCGGAACGCTCAAATTCCGCTATGACAACGGCACGAGTTCTAACGTTAAGAGTTCGCCCTGCCGTGGCGGTACATCCCCGGGCTGGCCCCCGTCCACTTCCTGAAGGCCCTGTGAAAAGCACTGGTTTCCTGAAATCCAGTCCGTGCAGCGACTTCTGCGACCGTGAGAGAACTGCTGGAAAACAAGTCGATTGCGATGTCACGGCGCAATTCGTCTTTCAGTTGCCGGTAGTTCGTGCCTTCGGCCAGCAGGCGGCGTTGCAGCGTGGCCGCGGATAGATTCAGTAACCGCGATAGCGCGTCGAGGTCCGGCCAGTCGTCGGGGGCCTGGTTTCTTAGTCGGCGCCTGACCAGGGCCGTAGCGCTCGATTCATTGCGATACTTGACCAGGATATTGGCTGGTGCATTTTCCAGGAATACACGCAGGCTCGCTTCCGTCCCAGACAGTTTGAGTCCGAGGAAACTGCGATCGAACCGGATCAGGGTCTCCTCTGCGGAGAACGTCACGTCCTCGCAAAAGCGCATGCGGTAGTCGCTGTCATCGATTGGTGCGGACGCGCGAAACCTCATCTCGATCAGTGGAATCCGTCTGCGTGCGAGCCAGCATGCAAGACCGTGCACGAGGATGAACCACGTCCCGTAGGCAAAGCGACGGCGTGTCCGCCCATCGTCATGCAGGATGATCACTGCATGCTCGCCGTCGCAGCGCAACTCCCCGTGAATGTCGTCGAGAACGGCACGCAGGAACTTCAGCATGCGACGCAGCGCGTGCTCCAGATTGTCCGCATGCAGCACCGCGTGACACATCAGAGCGTAACTACCCCGGCGCAGTGCGTGGCTGTCGAGACCAAAGAACTCGTCGTCCATCAAGTCGGCCAGAGCCGCCCACAGGCGCGAAAAGGCCAACGCCGGCACACGGGCTTTCGGAGCATTCAACAATTCTGCCGCGATTCCAGCGTGCTGGAGGACGGCCGACACATCGAGATTCCGTTGTGTCGCCACGAGAATCGCCTCACGTACCAGGCTGATAGAGGTTGTGCCCTTGTCTTGAGCGTCATTCATGGTCAGGCTCACCCACAGAAAGTGTACTGATGTTAATCGCTGCCGGGCGTAAGCGAAACCTGCCGCCCGACTGAGCGCGGGCGGTCATCGGCCGAAGCGCTGGCGGGCGACCCACGCCCCGCCCAATATGTCCGAAGGGCCCACGCACGAAGAGGTCTATGGGCATGTGCGCACGCTCGCCTGCCGCTTACCATGGCCACTCAGTTCATCGTCGCGAGTGTGGCTTTGTTGTCCGAGGTCATACAGCATGGCGGTCATATCACATGACCCATGCAAGGGGCATCCGTTGCTCTGGAATCCAGAGCTTCCGGCGAAGCACAGGCCGGTCCGTTGCGCGTCCGGGTGGTTACTTTTGGGAGACAGCAGTGCAGATTCAACATAGAGGATTCGTCGTCACGGGTGGGGGCTCAGGGCTGGGCGCCGCCACGGCGCGCCGTCTGGTGGCGGGCGGCGCCTCGGTGCTCCTTGTAGACCTGGACGAGGACGCCGGTACTGCGCTGGCGGCGGAACTCGGCGGCAATGCCCACTTCGCCAAGGCTGACATATCGGACGCAACGGGCGCCGAGCGTGCGTTGAACGCTTTTTGCGACACCTTCGGTGGGTTGCACGGACTGATCAATTGCGCAGGCGTTGCCCCCGCCGAGAAAGTGCTCGGACGCGAAGGCCCGCACCGGCTGGAGAGTTTCGCGCGCACCGTTCAGGTCAATCTGGTCGGCGCTTTCAACATGGTACGGCTGGCCGCAGCCTGCATGGCCAGGAACATGCCCGAGGCTGATGGCGAGCGCGGGGTGATCATCAATACTGCTTCAGTCGCCGCCTTCGATGGCCAGATTGGGCAAGCGGGCTATGCTGCGTCCAAAGGCGGTGTCGTCGCGATGACGCTGCCTATCGCGCGGGAATTGGCCCGCGATGGCATTCGCGTGCTTGCGGTCGCGCCAGGAATCATGGAGACGCCGATGCTCAAAGGCATGCCCACCGAGGTACAAGACGCCCTTGGCAAGATGGTCCCCTTTCCCGCGCGCCTTGGTCGGCCAGAAGAATTCGCGGGCCTTGCGGTGCACATCATCGAAAACACCTACCTCAACGGCGAGGTGATCCGCCTTGATGGCGGCATCCGTATGGCGGCAAGGTGAACTCGGCGTCTGGAGTGCACGTCATTGTTCCGGCTACCGCCTTGCTTGAGTTCGGCGAATCGCCGAATCCGGAAGGGCTCAGATGACCCGTGGACTATCAAACTTTCCCCACCCCTTGCAACGCCGCCGTGGAGCGGCGGATGGAGACTCGCATGCCTACCTCTTCGACCTCAGATGATCCCGTCGTTATCGTCGGTGCCGCACGCACGGCGCTAGGCGGCTTCCAGGGCGACTTTGCGTCGCTGACGGCTCCGCAGCTCGGCGCCAGCGCCATCCGTGCCGTATTCGATCGCGCAGGGCTGCAGCCAGAGGCGGTAGACGAAATACTCATGGGCTGCGTGCTGCCGGCCGGCCTGGGGCAGGCGCCCGCACGCCAGGCAGCGCTGAGCGCCGGTTTGCCGCTCTCGGCAGGGTGCACCACGATCAATAAGGTCTGCGGCTCGGGTATGAAGGCAACGATGCTTGCGCACGATCTGCTGCTGGCTGGGAGTCAACAGGTGATAGTGGCCGGTGGCATGGAATCCATGAGCAACGCGCCCTACCTGTTGCCCAAGGCCCGCTCGGGCCAGCGCCTGGGGCACGGCCAGGTACTGGACCACATGTTCTTCGACGGCCTGGAGGATCACTACGGCCTCGCCTCCCATGGCCGCCTTATGGGCACCTTCGCCGAGGACTGCGCGCGCCACTTCGGTTTCACGCGCGATGCACAGGACGCTTTTGCTTCCACCTCGACGCTGCGCGCGCAACAGGCGCAGCGTGACGGCTTGTTGCGGTGGGAGATCACGCCGGTGGCGGTGCCGGGCCGCAGCGGCGAGAAACTCGTCGACGAGGACGAGGCGCCAGCGAAGGCAGAACTGGCCAAGATCCCCAGCCTCAAACCCGCCTTTGGAAAGGACGGCACAGTCACGGCGGCGAGTTCGGCCTCGATCGCCGATGGTGCAGCGGCCGTGGTGCTGATGCGCCGGTCCACCGCGCATGAGCGCGGTTTAACACCGCTGGCCGTTATCCGCGGGCACGCCACACAGTCTCAGGAGCCGGCCTGGTTTACCACTGCGCCTGTGGGTGCGATCCAGAAGCTGCTAGCCAAGGTGGGGTGGCAGGCAGCCGATGTAGACCTGTGGGAAATTAACGAGGCATTTGCCGTGGTCGTCATGGCTGCCATGCGCGAGCTGTCGCTTCCGCACGAGCGCGTGAACGTGCATGGTGGTGCTTGCGCGCTGGGTCACCCGATCGGCGCGACGGGCGCGCGCCAGGTCGTGACGCTCCTGAGTGCACTCCGCCAGCGCGGCGAGACGCGAGGCGTCGCGAGTCTGTGCATCGGTGGTGGTGAGGCCACGGCGCTTGCAATTGAGATCGTCTAAGCAACATGATCGGCGCGGTTGTGGTGAAAATTCGGTGGGTGGGTGAGAAACCGACCGTCTCTCGGAGACTTTCAACGAGTTGAAAGAACCGCCTTCCAAATCGAGGGCGCAATGGCATCTTTGAGATGCATGCTGGTGAGATCAAACTGGCGTTTGCGAATGCGATGCATCAGCTCGATGCCGGAGATGGTGACGGCCGCGTTGCGGAAGCGTTTGAACCCGAGCATCACGTTCACCCGCGATTTGATGGACCGATGATCTTGCTCTATCAGATTGTTCAGGTATTTCGAGGATCGCAATTTCGTTCGTCGGGGCAGCGATTCGTCGGTCTTCATTTCGCGGACGGCTCGATGCGATGCCGCGTAGCCGTCCAGGGTAATCGTCGCAGGAGCACGCCCCTGAGTTTTGATCGCCTTCACAAAGAATGCCTTTGCTGCAGCCACATCGCGCCTGGTACTGAGGCGGAAATCGATCGTCTTTCCCGCTCGGTCAACTGCGCGGCAAAGATAGGTCCATTTACCACGGATCCTGACATAGGTCTCGTCGACGCGCCACGACTGACCGGCCGCTACGGCGAACCGATTCCAGCGTTTGACGAACTCCGGCGTGTAGCACTTCACCCAGCGCATGATCGTCGTGTGGACCAGGGAAAGACCGCGTTCCGCCATCATTTCCGCGAGATCTCGAAAGCTGAGCTTGTAGCGCAGGTACCACCGCACGCAAAGGATGATCACTTCGCGGTCGAAATGACGTCCATTGAACAACCCGTCGATGTCTTTCAGCTTGCTCATCGGCTCGTGATCGTCAAAAGGTTGAGGGTAACAGACCGGCGCATCGGAATTGCACCACAGCCGCACCAAACACAGTTGCCTCCCGCCTGCGCGCTCGCGGACAACGTCGCTTGACGGGGGTGGTGCAAGTTCAGAACAGGTGGCGAATGCCAACGTTGGCGCCGACTGTCGAACCCGTCACGCCATATAGTGCCCCGTTGATCGACAGGCCAGTGTCCATCGCGCCGTGGTTACGGACGAATCCGACCTGCCCATAGAGTGTCGTGCGCTTCGAGAGGTAGATTTCGGAGCCGACTGCAGCCAGGATCGAATGATTGGATGTGTTGTTACGATCCTGCGTGAACCATACGCCGCCGTTCACGTTCAGTGCCGGCGTCACACCATAGCTGAAGCCTCCGCCGTAGACGTGATTATCGAAGGAGCCCGCAACCTTGTACGAGACGAACGACGCATCGAGTGTTAGCTTTCCGAAATCGTAAGCCGCGCCGACGGTGTGGCCAGTGAACTGCACTGCGCTGGGAACGGGAGTCGTAGCGGCAGTTCCCCCGGCATTGCCGCTATACAGCGCGGCGTTGATCATTAGCCCCTTGAACGTGTATTTCAGGCTGACCGAATATTGCCGCCCCGCCTGGAAATTTCCCGCTTCGCCGCCGAGCGCCAGCATGGCGCTCCCTTGCAGGCCAGCAATGGTGGGACTCGTGTACGAAACGGAGTTCGCATTGAAGAGACCGGTGACGAGCACGTTGTCGAGGTAGTTGATGAGACCGCTGCCAAACTGCGAGAATGCACGGGGATCCGATTCGAATAGCGACAGGAAGAACGGCGAATACTGCAAGCCCACCTTCGCAGTACCAAATTTTCCATCGAGTCCGATCCACGCCTGTCGCCCGAACAAATTGCCGTTCGAGTTGGCGAATCCGCCGTTGCTCACGTTGATGCCGCTTTCGAGCGTGAACAACACCTTCAGACCGCCGCCGAGGTCTTCCGTGCCCTTCATGCCTAACCGCGAGCCCCAAATGCCGCCATCGGTCATCGAGAACTGTTTTCCCGCGTCGGCGCCGGTTTGGTAGCTCAAGGTCTTGCTCGTGTAGAGCAACGCGCCGTCGAGTACGCCATAGAGCGTCACGCTGCTTTGCGCGTGAGCGACCGTTCCGATGCTGCCTGATAAAATGCCCGCTAGTACAACGACTAAAATGCGATGGGGAGGGAATGTCACGAAAAATCTCCATATATAGTTATACTTAATATCAATACAAATGTGCGGCTTCTATCGTTGGCTCTAGCTGGACGATGTTATCCGCGCAGCGGCTGCGCGAACTGTCGCCGCGCGTCGTAGCGCGAGCCCATTAACCGTTAAATTTCCTATGCGTGAGCGCGAGCCGGGCCCCGCCTTCCGGTTCCTGGCCGATTTGTGCTCGGCCGCGTAGCATCACCGGTCCTCGGTCTCTGGCGCCGGCGCGGGTGCGCTGGGGAGCCGATCCATTGCGTATTCGGCGAGGGCAGTGATAGTGAGCGCGGGGTTGACCCCAGGATTCGCGGGAAGGGCGGCGGCGTCGCAGACGATCATGTTCTCGTAACCAAACACTTTTAGCCCCGCATCGATAACGCCGGTGGTCGCGTTCGAGCCGATGACCGCGCCGCCGAGGATGTGCGCCGTCCATGGGGCGTTGCGGAAGGCTTCTGTCAGGGTGCTGCCCGCAACCCCGCCCGTTTCTTCGGCGAGCCACTTCACGACCTTGTGCCCGACGCCGAGGAATGTCGGGGCGGGACGGGACTTGTCGATCTCGCTGACCAGCGTGTAGCCGTTGCCGCTGCTGCGTTTCTGCGCGCGCAACCGGACCGCGTTGTCGCGAGGCTGCATGACGAGCATCGCCAGTGATCGGGCGCTCCAACCCTCGGATTGCTTGGTTGCCTTCCACCGTCTCGGGTGAAGGACGACGTTCGTTAGCCACTTGATGCGACGGACGAGGATGTTCCCCTTGCCTGTCAGGACGGTGAACTTGCCCTGCCATGCGTCGGCATGCTTCCCGACGGTAAGGAGCTCGACTTGGGTGTCCCCGTCGAAGACCAATCGGCTGGGCGCGGTGACGTCGCGCCATGCCTCGAGATCCTGTGGGAACTGGACGCTCAGGAAGGTCTCGCTGTTCGTGCGGACCAGGTGGCCGAGTCTGTCACTGATCCTCGGTAGTGATCCTCGGTACTTGCAGTCGGCAAGGAGCTCGTTGGTTGCTACAGCTCCGCCGGCGAAGACGACGCCGCGTGCGGTGTACTCAGTGCGTGCGCGGGCCCCATCAGGGCTGCGCTGCTCTACGACCAGTTGGTACCCGTCTGCGCCGTCGGCTGCGCCGAGGGGACGTACGTCGATGACCTCCTGCTCCGGAATGATCCGGGCGCCGCTCTTCTCCGCGAACCAAAGATAGTTCTTCGTCAGCCTGTTCGCGGCGCCCGTGCGGCATCCGATCATGCAATCGCCGCAACGGATGCATCCGGTCCGTGCAGGTCCTTCGCCACCGAAGTAGGGATCGTCGACTGTCTTGCCGGGTTCGCCGAAGAACACGCCGGTCGGCGCGAGCTTGAAGCCGTCTGAGACCCCGAAGTGCTCGCCGATGCGTTTGGTCAGCTGGATCGAGACCGAGTCCCACGGGGACTCCCGCACGCCGAGCATGAACTCCGCCTTGGCGTAGTGCGCATCGAGCACCGATTCCCAAGGCGCGAGGTCTCGCCACTGGGAGTCGTTGTAGAACCCCTGCTGCGCACGGAAAAGCACGCCCCCGTACATGAGGCTCCCACCCCCGACGCCAGTCTGCGAGGCGGTCTCGACATGTTGGTACGCGACATCCCGGAGGATGCCGTAGAGCCCTTGCTCGGGGGCCCAGACGAACTTTTCAATCTCGGCTGTCGAAGTGGGTAGATCACTGTCCTCATAGCGACGACCGCGTTCGATCACGCCGACCCGGTACCCCTTCTCGGTCAGCCGGAGAGCGGCAACGCTTCCGCCGAAACCTGACCCGACGATCGCCCAGTCGAAGTCGAACTCCGGGTTCGGCGAGGCCTGCTGTACACTGTCGCGAGTTGTCTCTGAGTTGGCACTCGTCATTGAAGTCTCCATTGTTTATGTAATACGCAAGCCCGTATATCGCTCGCTTAAGTCAAAACGCAAGTACCATCTTCGTCTGGACGATTCCGCACGAAAACTCCTTGACGACGCGTGCCTCGACGCTGCCCTTGCTGAACTGATAGTGTCAGCCGGGACTCATCGCAAAGACCTACCGACGAAATCTGTCTCCGGCCGAACGTCCGTTTTGCACATCATCCGTGGCCTGCTTGATGAAAAAGCCGTAAATTCCGACGCGCTACGCCGGCGACCAGAGAACTCTGCCTGAAGTCAAAGTGTCCGGCGCTCCCGCCTCAGCGACAAACGCAACCGAACTTGATTTCATGCTCGCGCATACACCGCAGCACCCAAGACAGGTATAACGTCTCGCACCATATTTATCTCAATAAAAGTTATATATAACTAATATGTTATTCCGTCATTCTTCTGGCTTACGTGAGCTGGTATTCCTATCAAACCGTCGTACACCTGATCTTTTGACGACCGGAAAAAGTATCAACTCGAGCGTATGCTGATCAGGGGGTAACTCAAGCTAGATATACAGGTGCGCCTTGCGGGGCACCTGTGGCACCCCCGTCGATAATCAGCTCCGCCGCATGCATGCTGCTTGGAATTGGGTTGGCCTGCGCACGTCTGTTCCTTGCAGAGGGCGCCAACGTTGCGATCATCAGCAACAATTCTGAAACCCTGAGCGTTGCTAAAAGTCAGCTTGGTGCTAACGTAATGGCAATTCAGGCAGACGTCACGATCCCCAAGACCCTCAGCGCTGCGTTTGCACAGGTTAATGATCGGTTTGGTCATACCAATGTCCTGTTTGCAGGCGCCGGCGTTGCATCCACTACACCTTTGGACAGCGCTTCCGTTCAGACTGTTGAACGGGTCCTCACGATAAATATTGCCGGTAGCTTCTACACCGTTCAGGCTGCCCTCCCTCACATGCGCTCTGGCGCATCGGTGATTCTCGTTGGCTCGGTCATGTCAACGATGGGATTCGCCGGATTCGCTGTCTACGCCGGGAGTAAAGCCGGCATATCGGGGATGGCGCGCTCACTAGCGTCAGAATTGACGCCCAAAGGCATCCGCGTGAATACGGTGGTTCCGGGTGCTACGCGAACTCCAATCTGGAACAGTCTGGCGCAAACGGAAGCCCAGGTGCAGGAAATCGAGCAGGGATTGATCAGAAGCATCCCGATTGGCCGGTTCAACAACGCAGAGGAGGTGGCCCAGGCCGCACTCTTTCTGGTTTTCGATCGTGACAACTGCTTCTTTGCTTTTGAGTTGCATTCGTGTCTCCATCCATGGTTATGACATTGATGATGTGTAGTTCGTCTCCTGCGCTCGCGGTTATACCGGAGTTGACGCGACGGCCTCCATCCCCGTGTCTATTGCCAGTACCACCGAAATGAGCCCGGTAGACCGAGCTCACTGATCGGCCAGATATCGTGGCCCCCAGCCGATCAGCACGTTCGCATTGATGTCACTCTCCCGGGCCAGCTTCCTGACTGATATGGCCGGCGCGTTCGGTATCCGGCTTCTTCTCTTCTACTGTGACTAAGTGGTGCCGACCGGATCGAGAAAATGATGGGCGCCGCTTTGCTGCGTCTCCCACGCCGCCATCTATCGCGAAATTGCGTGCCACTTACGTTGCAATGACCGCCTCTGCAATTGCTTCGAGTACAGTTGGGTCTTCAATAGTCGCAACGTTTCCCGGTTCCCGGCCCTCGCAAATTGCCTGAATCGTTCGGCGCAGTAACTTGCCTGACCGCGTCTTCGGCAGCGCTGGAACGAACAGAACTCGTGTGGGACGCGCTATAGCACCGAGGTTGCGCTCGACAAGTTTTAAAATCTCACGTTTCTGAGCAGATGCGCCATCACCAGTAGCGACGGCACTTCGATCCTTCACAGTTATAAATGCAACAGCGACCTGCCCTTTCAAGGAGTCGGAAACTCCGACCACGGCAACCTCGGCGACGTTAGGATGGCCGGAAATGCTCTCTTCTATCTCACGCGTACCGAGTCGATGGCCGGCTACGTTGATGACATCATCGGCGCGCCCAAGGATAAAGTAATAGCCGTCTTCGTCGCGGACACCCCAATCGAACGTTGAATAGACATACCGTCCATGAATCTCGGACCAGTAGGTTCTGACAAAGCGCTCATCGTCGTCCGCGATCGTCTGAATGCACCCGGGCGGAAGCGGACCATCGATGATGAGAATGCCTTTTCGATTTGGCACAGTTATTTGTTCACCGGTTTCATTGTCGATCAGACGTACGGCAAACCCGTACATTGGTAGCCCAGGCGACCCAAATTTACTATCCATCCGCTCAACGCCATTCGCGACTGCAAGGATTGGCCATCCAGACTCAGTCTGCCAATAGTTGTCAATAATTGGCTTGCGTAAGGCGTCGTGTATCCATTTCCCTGTTGGTGCATCAAGAGGTTCACCGGCCAAATACAAACTCCGTAAGCTGGACAGATCCGCCTCGAAAAGCGACTCATTTTCGTGTTGCTTCATCACCCGGATGGCTGTCGGCGAGCTAAACATTGCGGTCACCTTATACTTCTCGACAAGCCTCCACCAGATACCAGGATCTGGCCGTGTGGGCAGTCCCTCGTAGAGCAGGGTTCCCATACCCGCCATAAGAGGACCATAGACGATATAGCTGTGCCCGACCACCCAACCAATATCGCTTGTCGCGAAGAACGTTTCCCCAGGGGAACCGCAGAAAATGTGCTTCATACTGGCTGCTAGCGCAACTGCGTATCCGCCAGTTTCCCGTTGCACGGCTTTCGGGGCACCTGTTGTGCCGCTGGTATATAGCGTGTAGCTCGGAGAACTGGACTCCAACCATTCGCAAGGGACTGTGGCGCCAAGAAATTCCCTCCTCAAGGAGGTGTAAGACTCATCTCTATCTTCGCACATAGGGGGCGCCGCGAGCCCCCGGTCGACGATGAGGACTTTGGCAGGCCGTGTCGACACATGCTCAAGGGCCTCATCAAGCAATGGCTTATATGGAATGACCTTCCCGGCACGGCATCCAGCATCGGCGCTGATAATCAGTTTGGGCTTGGCGTCCTCGATGCGACTGGCCAGACTTGAACTGGCAAATCCGCCAAATACGACGGAATGGACGGCGCCGATACGGGAGCAGGCCAGCATCGCGAACACAGACTGCGGGATCATAGGCATGTAGATCAACACCCGGTCGCCCTTCTTCACGCCTAGCGACAAGATAATCGCAGCCATTGTCTGCACTTCCGCGTGCAGCTCAGCAAAGCTGTAAGTTTCCTCCTGCCCTGTCTCTGTAGAGACCCAGATCAATGCTGTTTGATCTGCACGATTGGCTATATGCCGATCAATAGCGTTGTGGCAGAGATTAGTCACGCCTCCGACAAACCATCTGGCGAATGGGGGTGAATCATAGTCAAGAACTTTCTCGAACGGCTCCTTCCAATCGATCAACGAGGCCTGCTCGGCCCAGAAAGCATCTGGCTCTTCGATCGAACGCCGATAGAACTCAGTATAATTAGTCATCGCAGCCTCTCCTCCCATGTGAAGACAGCAAGCAACTGCTTTCTCTAGCCCTGAATCGCTTTTCTAACACCTTCGTCTTCTGATGTTCGTAGCGAATCAAGAAAAATCATGACGTGCTTACACGCCCTGAGGGCTGCAATACGAAGAGATTTAGCTTCGAGACACAATCACCAACGCTGTTACATCAGCGGCCATCAGGTATTTGTAATTCAGTACGACCATATCCTTCGAAATCTCTTCCCCGCATTTTTTCACCAGAAGCGCACTTAGTGCCACTGGCGCCCTCATTTTCTCTGCTGTTTAAATCTCGGCTTGGTCATGCAGAGGGAAATCTAGCAGCCGAGCGATAATAAATTAGAGCCGATCAGGTCGTTGTCAAGAAGTATTCGATTTTCTCGGCCAATTCTTCGGGATGCTGCTGGTGTGGCCCATGACCAGAATTGGGATAGACGAGCAACTGTGCGTTGGGTAGTTCGCGATACAGCATCCAGATGTTTTTGAAGGGGAAGAACGGATCCCTATCGCCGGAGACGACGAGCGTGGGCTGACGAAGGTCCTTCAGCCTCTCATAATGACCTGTTCTACCGCTCATGAAGTCACCGATGAGTGACACCATCTTGCCAATGACCGCAGGCGTCACCGGAGGTTCCTGGCCAGAAGTCCGGGTCGCTCGACGATCGAGATAGGCCCGCGTCTCCTCATCTCGCCCTTCAGCGAAGAACAGATACCGGACATCCTCATGTGAGTAGACAGGATGAAGGGCAATCTCGAACACGATGTCCGTCGGCGGCGCCGCTTCCGGATTGCCACCTCCGGCCGCACCGACAACGATCACCTTTCGCACGAGCGTCGGCTCATCGATCGCAATCGCCTGGGCAACGAAACCTCCCATGGAAAAGCCGAGCACATCGATGGTTGAAAAACCTAGCTCCTTCGCGAAGTCTGCGGCATTGCGTGCCTTTTCGTCCACGCTCGTCGCTGCAGATCCCGATGACGATCCGACTTCCTGATCACTGAACAGAATGACGTGACGGGTCTTCGCCAATGCGTCGACGAAACCCGGATCCCAATCATCGAGCGTACCGCGGAACCGATGGAGGAACAGGATAGGTGTCTTGTCCGCTGGATTGACGGGTCCAAGCTCCCGATAAGCGTAGCGTACGCCCCGGACATCAAGATACTTGGTTGGGGTGGTCGCCGCACGTTCTGTCGTGTTGTCCATATCTCTCTCCTTTGTGTACTGGAGAGTACGTTAATAAGTCCAGTTGCCGTCGTCAAGCGATTTGTGTATTGTTCAGTAAGAAAATTTGGGTCCTGGGACGTATGGGTACGGTTGAGAAAAAGAGAGGACGTGGGCGGCCACGCTCATTTGACGTTGATGTTGCGCTAGATCGCGCCGTCGAGATTTTTTGGAAGAACGGTTATGAAGGCGCCGATCTAGACACGCTCACTGAAGCGATGGAGATCAACCGTCCAAGTCTGTATGCCGCCTATGGTGATAAGCGCGCCCTTTTTTTCAAGGCCGTGGAGCGCTATTATCAGACTTTTGCAATGCTTCAGCTTCCCGACGGGAAGGACGGGAAACGCTTCGATCCATCACTCTTTAGCGAAGCAATTGTTCACCTCTTCTACGATCACGAACGGCCCCGCGGCTGTCTCATCGCCTGCGTCCTCGCTGATGAGGCCAATGCTCACGAGGACGCTAAAGCAATTCTCAAAGAGATAATCGAGCGAGAGGAGCGCCGCATTGAGAGATGGGCAAGTGGGTTCCTATCGGGTGACTCTGCAGCGGCGAATGCGCGATGTTTCGCAAATCTGCTGGTTGCAACACTTCATTCGGCAGCTATTAAGGCGAGCGCCGGGATTTCACGTCGAAAAATTAGTTCCGATCTCGCTGCCACAATGTCCATACTGATGGGAATTCTGGATACCTAACGTTCCATGGAAAGGCTGACTTAACCGACGAGTCTGTCTAAGTTGAAGCAGTATAAATCTGAAGGGTTGATAGGCTTAGTGAAACAGACGTGATCGGACAGTTCCTTGCCACGGTCCCAAGTCAAGGATCGCCACAACTACGCAGGCAGGTCCGCCACGGTCTTCTTCTTGAGGGCGTTAGCCATATTGACAGTTCCGTAGCCGGCCAGCGGTGGCCCGTTCGGAGTATGTTCGGCCGGCGCAGAAGCTGAATCGATGAGTCTTTCTCGAGCAAGGCCAATTTGCGCATGGTGCATACTCGGAAGCTGGATGATGGGCGGGCACCTCCTTGGCAGTGTCGGATCCTCTGGATGCTCCCGTGCGTGCTGTGCATAGGTCTTAGTCTGATATCGATGGCGACCAATGATTGATATATGAATCGTATAGTATAGAAGCTAAATAAAATGTATAGTTGGTGAAAACCACAACCGAGCTGCCTCGAGGCGGGTCACTCCACGGAGTGAGGAAATCGATCCCGCCCTGTAGACTGCGGCTAAGTCTTCTGATCCCGTGGATAAAGATGGATGCCAAAATGCAAATCGAGCCAGCACCAGATTCCCTGAGTTGTTGACGTTCTGAGCGGGGGCTGACGCAGCTTCGCGAACGTGGATTTCCTGCGATTTCGTAGCTAGTTTTCTAGTCGGTGAAGTTGCGCGCCCAGGATTCCGGCGTTGCAGAAGTTTGGAGTCTGCGCGGATACATGCACTCAGGCCTTAATGACCGAGCAGTCTAGACTTCGAAGCACGCTTGAGGCGGCCGGAGACGAGACGGTCGACGGAAATTTGACGGGGCAGCGCTGCGTGAATTGGTCGAGATGTATTGGAAGCCGGCGTATTAATTGGTTGCATGGCGAGCGATCACGACCCCAATCCGGAATCCGAACCAGTTTCGCAAGTGGATCGCCGGCCATCAACAATGGCAGCTCGCTCAGTCATTAGCCGGTGCGGTAGCGGCCGACGGCGTACCCATTGACCTTTCAGGGCCACGTTCTGCTATTCCTCACCCGAGGCGCCGGCTGCATTTGTGCCGGTAGAGTCAGCGCCACTGCGGTCGCCCCCACCGCGAATACTCGAGTCATTGATGGCGATAGCGTGCGCAATGGCACCGAACCCGCTCTTGGCGAGGCGAGCCTTGATGAACTGATGGCGATCGGCAAAATCCCGAGGAGGTTGCCGTGTTCCGGTTCAACGAAGAACTGACGGCCCACACGCATCGCAGTTCGGTCGACTTCCGCATGGGCATCGACGGGATGCCGATACCGGTCGAACAGGCAACCCGTCTGAACCCGATGATTTCCGCGCCGTTGCCTGCCTGATGCGTCTTCTCGCATCGGTTACTAACCAAGCTTGCTTACATGCCACGCCGGATTCGCTGCGCGATGATGCAGACAGGGCAAGTGGTTTGGCCGGGATTCGTGAGTATCTGAAGCTATGGATAATTGTGAATCCCGGCCGAGCCTCGGCAGGCCATCAGGGCTTGTATTCGAGAATCTTGAATACCTGTGTGAACGCTTGCCTGCTTCCTCGCAGGAGGGATACGTGCCCTTCGCGGAGCGCATGCGTAGGTGTGATTTCGCGCAAAGCCAGAGCCATGAACGTTTCCATGTCGCACTGTATCTTGACGTCGGGGGGCTCTGCGCTGGGGCCGGAGCGGATCAGCACCTTCCCGTGGTTCACCGGGACATGGAAAACCTCCGCCCCCACATGGAACTCATACAACGTTTGCAAGGCGGCGCTCGCCGCAGGATCGCTCGACCCCGTCAAGCACAGTGCGATGAGCTCCGCACGGGCAGTGGACGGGTCGATGCGTTCATCGAGCGGCAGGCGCAGACCCCAGAGCCCGAGCGCAATCACTGGTTTGCGCAGTTGTTCGCCCATTTCCGTCAGTTCATAAGCTGGCGCTGCGGCGGGCGTTGGCAACGTGGTCGGTTGGATAACATCGCTCTCTACCAGCATGGCCAGGCGCTCGGACAGTCGGTTTGCGCCCATGGCAGGCAAGATCGCCAGCAGATCCTTGAACCGCTTCGGACCCAGCAAGAGTTCGCGGATCACGAGAAGCGTCCAACGATCGCCGAGAACGTCTAATGCCCGGGCCATTGGGCAAAGTTGACCGTAGGTTTTGTTTGGCATGTCACATTGTACAAGGCCCTGCTGAAGCAAAGCCGGTTGGAAGGCGATGGCCACGGATCAGGCAGGTAATTAGTGGCGCGGCCTCGCGGACACCTGCATCCGTAGTGCATCAATTTTCCAGACAAGGCGCGCCCTACCATCGCGGATCTGCCGCCGGGTTGGGTATTCGCTGAGCCATTTCCGGAAACTCCCCGGGGGCAACACGTCCAGTGCACACGCCTGTTCGTCCCAGAAGCCGATGACGGGCCACGCTATCGCCGCCGCAGCGAAAGGGACATTCATTGCCGTGGCTTCCCGCGAAGAGACGCCATAAGCCGCGCGGCGGTCCGATCGAACGGCAGCGATACCTCGAGGTCCTGCGATGTCAACGTCGTAACCGGACTCCTGCGTTTCTCCCGGTGTGTTGAGCGCCACCACACATTCTACTATACTATGTGTATAGCTGTTGTGCTATACTAAACGTATAGTGTTACGGTGGTCGTAGCGTGGGTTCCGCATCTTTGCTTTTCGCCCCGTTCGGATCCTGTCCGACGCTGAGCCCCGACAAGCGCGGTGCGATGCGTGGCCGACTGAATGAGGACTTCGCATTATGACTATGGATGCCCGAATGAGGAGGGGACACTGATTTCATTCGTACGGCTCGATCCCCCGAGATCGACGTCGATCGCGTTCCGTCGCCGACTACGCTGCTGCAGGAGTCCGCGAACAAGCCAGTTTTCCGGGTCGGTGAACGGGCGCTGATCCATGCCGATGTCGACCGGCTCTCGTCTGCGTTTGCCGCGTACTTCCAGAAAGTGGTCGGGCTGAAAACGCGATTAGGTGTCCGTGATGCTGCCGCCCCCCGTCGTTCCCGATTGCCTTCAACGCCATTGCAAAATCAGCAGCCGACTTGGAGGAGAACTCCACGACATTGTCGTGAGCGCGATAGGACGCATAAGTCGGACTCTGAATTGTGACTACTAGAACCAGGAAAACGGAGACAAGCCATGAAGGTCTTATTCGCTAATGTGCACGTGGAGAGCCCGACCGGCGCAGGCTCGAGGTGCTCGCGATGAATACTCCCTATGAATTTGACTACATTGTCATTGGCTCGGGTTTCGGTGGTAGCGTGTCCGCCTGCCGCCTCACTGAAAAGGGCTATTCGGTTGGTGTGATGGAGATGGGGCGGCGTTGGACTGCAGAAGATTTTCCCAAGACCAACTGGGACGCGCGTCGCTGGATGTGGCGACCTGGTCTGAAAATGTTCGGCTTTTACAACATGCGTCTCTTCCGCCACGTCATGGTCTTGAGCGGGAACGCAGTTGGCGGTGGTTCCATCACATACGCGAACGCCTTGCTGGTGCCGCCCGACAAGGTGTGGGATGAGGGTTCGTGGGCTGGCCTGAAGGACTGGAAACGGATCATGCCAGAGTACTATGCCATGGCGGAACGAATGCTCGGCGTAACCGAGAACCAATTTCTGGGCGAGGCCGATTTTCGGCTCAAGAAGATGGCGGACTTGCAGGGCGTAGGCAATACGTTTCACAACGGCCGTGTAGGGACGTTCTTTGCGCCAAAAGGCGAGGCCGGCGGCAAAACCTATGCTGATCCCTACTTCGGCGGTGGAGGTCCGGAGCGCGGGACGTGCGTCGGTTGCGGTGGCTGCATGGTGGGTTGCAAGCACAACGCCAAGAATACGCTCGACAAGAACTATCTCTATTTCGCGGAGAAGCGTGGTGCGCAGGTTTTCGCCGAAACCAGGGTGGTGGACGTGCGCCCGCTCAACGGCAAGGAAGACGGAAGCGACGGCTACGAGGTCTTCACTGAGTGTTCGACTACCTGGTTCAACAAGCAGCGACGCAGCTTCCGCTGCCGCGGGGTGGTATTTGCCGCGTCTTCATTGGGCACGATGGAGTTGTTGTTCCGGCTCAAGCAGAGCGGCTCCCTGCCGCGCATCAGTGATGACCTCGGCAAGCGCGTGCGCACTAATGCCGAGTCTCTCGTCGGCGTGCGCTTTCCGGCGAATGACAAGAGCATGTCGCCCGGCTTGGCTGGAGGCGCAGGCATCTATATCGACGAACGGACGCACATCGGTGCGGTGCGTTACCCGGAAGGTTCGGACGCTACAGGTCTGATGATGACCTTGATGACTGGCGGGCGTGCCGGATGGACGCGGATTATTACCTGGCTATGGACGCTGGTGACACATCCGGTGAAAGCAATGCGCGTGCACAACCCTTTCGGATTTGCACGCCAGACCATCCTGTTCGTTGTAATGCAGACCGTGGACGCCTTTATCAACATGCAGTTCAAGCGCCGCTGGTACTGGCCGTTCAGAAAGCGATTGTGCACTGAGGGGGGCCCGATTCCCACCTTCATCCCTGAAGCCAATGTGTTTGTTGA
Source organism: Paraburkholderia sp. CNPSo 3274 (assembly GCF_024206475.1). GTDB lineage: Bacteria > Pseudomonadota > Gammaproteobacteria > Burkholderiales > Burkholderiaceae > Paraburkholderia. The sequence goes on along the minus strand of NZ_JAMBPR010000068.1, from coordinate 3,887 downwards.
AAAGGGGGCAAAGGCACTGGGCGGCATTCCTACCACCTTATTGACCGAGATCCTGTTCAACATCCCCACCACGGCGCACTGCATGGGTGGGTGCGCGATGGCGGACTCTCCCGAACGCGGCGTGATGGATGTCCAGAACCGCGTCTTTGGTTATCAGAAGCTACTGGTGTGCGACGGCTCGATGCTCAGTTCCAACCTGGGCGTGAACCCCAGTCTGACCATCACCGCGCTGACCGAGCACGCGATGTCCCACATTCCGACGAAATCGTCCCTTGCAACCTTCCATCCGAGTGCTCCCCATGGCCAATCCGTCCTCATTTAACGTCAGCCCGCTGAGCCAGCCGTTTCGCTTGCCCAATGGCAGCGTGCTCCGCAACCGTCTCGCCAAGTCATCCATGAGCGAGACGCTGGGTACCTATGACAACCGTGCGACACCCAGGCTCGTCGAGTTGTATCGGCGTTGGGCTGCTTCCGGTGTCGGCTTGCTGCTGACCGGCAACGTCATGATCGATCGCCGTGCGCTCGGCGAGCCGGGCAATGTGGTAATTGAGGACGAGTCCGATATGCTCGTCCTTAGGCAATGGGCTCGCGCGGCCACCGACCAGGGCGCGGCCCTGTGGGTGCAACTCAATCATCCCGGCAAACAGTCCCCCAAAGGACTAAACGTCAGCAACCTCTCGCCGTCGGCCATTCCATTCCGCGAGGACATGGCGGCGTTTTTCGAGACCCCGCGCGAAGCCAGTACCGCAGAGATCCGCGATATTATCCGGCGCTTTGGGCGCAGCGCCGCGATCTGCAAGAGCGCCGGCTTCAGCGGCGTGCAGATCCACGGGGCCCACGGCTATCTGATCAACCAGTTCCTGTCACCGCATCACAATCGGCGCACTGACGAATGGGGCGGCAGCCCTGAGAACAGGCGCCGCTTCCTGATGGCAATCTACGCCGAGATCCGCCGCCGGGTCGGCAGCGATTTTCCAGTCGGCATCAAACTCAATTCTGCCGACTTTCAGCGCGGCGGCTTCTCCGAAGAGGAGTCGATGGCCACCATCCACGCGCTTGCCGATGCGGGCATCGACCTGATCGAGATTTCTGGAGGCACCTACGAGGCTCCGGCCATGAGCGGTGCTTTCCAGAAACCGCAAAAAGCGTCGACGGTGGCGCGCGAAGCGTACTTCCTGGAGTTCGCTGAGAAAGTGCGCACGAGTATACCGGTGCCTCTAATGGTCACTGGGGGCTTTCGGACGGCCGACGGCATGAATGCCGCATTGCGATCCGGCTCGCTAGATATTGTCGGTTTGGCGAGACTGCTTGCTATCGACCCTGAAGCGCCGGTTGCGTTGCTGCAGGGTCGCGACAGCCCGCAGCGCGTACGGCCGATCACCACAGGGATTAAACCGGTGGACCGCATGGGCATCATGGAGGTCCTTTGGTACACGAGGCAACTCAGGCGTATTGCAGACGGGGGCAATCCACGACCCCAAGAAAGCGGCCTAATGGCATTTCTCAAAAGCCTGATGCGCAGCAGTTGGGGCAACTATCGCACCAAGCGCATGCGGGCTTGATCGTTGACACGATCTTTCCACTATTACCGTCGTCAAAAAAGATCAATGGAGATTAGTGCAATGCGTCATGTACTGAAGTCAGGCGTCATCGGAGTAGTCCTGGCAGCAACTCTCATTTCCTCGACAGTGCGGGCGGCTGAAGTATCGTCAGATAATGCGACGATGAGTTTGCCGCCACAGCAACAGGAACACGACGTCAGCTGGAAAGACGTGCCAACGCAGACCATCACTGCAGGCGGAGTGGACTTCGCGTATCGGGAGCTTGGGAAGGAACATGGTGGCACACCGGTGATCTTCCTTACTCACTTGGCTGCTGTGCTGGACAATTGGGACCCTCGAGTGGTGGATGGCCTCGCGGCGGAGCATCACGTGGTCACATTCGACAATCGGGGTGTCGGAGCTTCCAGTGGCTCACCATCGAATTCGATTGAGCAGATGGCTGATGATGCAATCAACTTCATCAAGGCCATGGGGTTCAAGAAGGTAGATCTTTTTGGCTTTTCGATGGGCGGCATGGTTGCCCAGGAAATCGCGCTGAAGCAGCCGCAACTCGTCCGCAAGATTATTCTCGCGGGAACGGGGCCTGCTGGCGGGGAAGGCATCAGTGCCGTGACCAGCGTTACATTTTACGACATGCTCCGAGGATTTCTCACCGGCCAGGATCCGAAGCAGTATCTGTTCTTCACCCGTACGCCGAACGGTATCGAAGCTGGAAAGGCGTTTCTGGCTCGCTTGAACGAGCGTTCTGAACACCGCGACAAGAAAATCTCCATGACCGCGTTTTTGGCTCAATTGGAGGCGATTCGCGCATGGGGCCGGAAAGAGCCGGAGAACCTATCGGTGGTGCAGAACCCGGTGTTCGTTGTCAACGGCGATAGCGATCGGATGGTCCCAAGCAAGAACTCGGAAGATCTGGCGCGGCGCCTGCCGAACAGCATGCTCATCATCTACCCCGATTCGGGCCATGGCGGGGTGTTTCAGTTCTACGCCAACTTCGTGCCCAGGGCGCTCGAGTTCCTTGCCCAATAGGTTTGAAGACAGCGGCTACGCGAGCGCTCGATCGACCCAGGCAGGCTTGCGTAAGGGCGAAGAAAGGCACGTTTGAGGTAACAGACGTCTAATTTGCCAGTTCGCACCGAACATGGGCCTTTCACTTTCGAACTTTAAGAATCGTAAGGAGTCCAGCATGACTGATATTTCTCGTAGTCACGCCTCTGCCGAGGGGCAGGCCGATATATTTAAAAAATGGGTTCAATATTTCGGTGCGACTGACCCCAGGGACCTCGATCTCGGAATCTTAATGGCTATCCACGAGTGGGTCATGGACGGTTTGGAGCCGAATGGTCAAAGACAAGAACGATAGTCGGTCATGTAGGGGGTATCAGTTGTCGGAGGTTCAGGCGGCCATTGGTGCTACGTGTCACTTTGGCTTGGCGGACCTGTCGCTACCATGATTGGGCGCCGGTTCGCGCCCTGTCGCGGACGGGCCCAGTGACGCGAGAATCTTGTCGCGGCATACAGTCAGGATTTCGTCGGCCAGTGGCGAATCATCCGGGCACGCGCGCGACATCACAATGGCACCGACCGCATGCGCCAGTATTTCGAGGCAGTTGGCTCGCGCCTGCGCCGAGTCTGCACCGTCTGAAGAACAACGTTCGTGGCCCAGCGCCTCCAGCAGTCTCTCGATGCCGTCCGCAAATGTGGCTCGGACCGCTTCAGGTTGACGCGCGGCATCCCCACCCAGCGCAGCCATCGTACAGCCGGTTGCGCGCGAGTCGCGGTGCTCGCGCGCGAGATACAGCCGCACGAACTCCGACTCGTTCATACCAGCGGACAGCGCGGCGGTTTGCGCGATACCGCAGGCTGCCGATTCCGCGATCAGATCGGTCTTCGAGCGGAAGTGCTTGTAGAAGCCGCCGTGGGTGAACCCAGCGGCGCCCATCAGATCGGCTACTCCGACCCCATCATAGCCGCGCTCCCTGAACAGGGTAGACGCTGTTTCAACAACGTGGGCCCGGTTGGCCTGGGCCTGTGCCTTAGTGACCTTCACTTTTGCTCTTCCGTGGGCTTGTTCCTTCGTAAGCGATCCATTATCGACGTCTACCCAATGCGACTCTGAGCGAGGAGCATAGGTGTCCACCTATTTGGAGGTGGACACCTATGGCTGACAAAGACTCAGGGTTGAGGGTGGTTCGGCAAAGCAGGGATGGCCGTCGCCGCTACGACGAAAGCGGCAAACGCACGTTGGTCGAGGCTGCATTGCGCCCAGGCGTGTCGGTGGCGCGCATTGCGCAAGAGCACGAGATCAACGCCAACCTGCTGCGC
>NZ_JAMBPR010000067.1 GCF_024206475.1 Paraburkholderia sp. CNPSo 3274 | reverse complement strand
GCCATGCACCCAGCCGCCGCCTCTACCCGCGCTCGCCCCGGCGCTGATGCATAGCGCCACGAGCACGAGCAAGAGTCTGCACAATTCACGCCCTTTCATGATGCTCACCCCGATAGCCGCTGACCGAGTCGCTGACCGATAGCCGGTTGGCTTCATATATCAGTTTAGGCGTCGGAAGCCCATTTTTCCTGGACGTGCGATCACGGCGCATTACGGCTCCCGCAAGTCGTCCTGTCGCGCAACGATGGCCGCGCCGATGAGTCCGCCGTCACGCCGAAATGTGCCCGGAACCACGACGCGTTCGCGAAACGCCCGCAGCGTGCGCTTGCGCACTGCCGCATCCAGCGCATCGATCAAAGGGGCCACATTCGAAAGGCCGCCGCAAACCGGGACGACCGAAGCGCCCGTGATGTTGATTACGGCTGCGAGGGCTTCCGATACCAGTGCGAGCCAGGCAGAAATGGTGCGCTGCGCGCGATCGCTGCCTTGCTGCCAGTCGTCGAGAATGGTGTGACTGTCTTTCTGTTCGTCGTTCAGGAGTGTGTTGAGCCGTTCCAGACCGCGTGCGCCGCCGATGGTGTCGACGCAGCCCAGGCGCCCGCAACCGCAACGCAATGCGCTCACGGGCTCCGCGTGGCCCATGCCATTGAAGTCGACGTGCGTACTGACGGGCAGCCCGTGGCCCCATTCGCCCGAGATGCCGCTCGCGCCACCAACCACATGGCCGCCAACGACGAGTCCGCCGCCCACACCGGAGCCGAGGACCACGCAAAACACGACATCGTGGCCCGCACCTGCGCCCTCGACGGCCTCAGCCAATGCGAGGCAGTCTGCGTCGTTTGCAATGCGTATGCGCCGCCGAAGCCGGGATGACAACTCCGCGCCGAGCACGCGGCCCGAGACGCATGGGACGTTGGAAGCGCAAATCACGCCGCTTGCGGGATCGATCGCCCCCGCCATCGAGATGACGAGGGGCGAGCGGGTCTCGCCAATATGACGAGTCGCGAGGGATTCGAGGGTCGCGCCGAACGCCTCCCAACTGTCGATGGGCGTCGGCACGCTTTCGACGAGGCGCACGCTACCCGGACTGTCCGACACACCGAGCCTGATGTATGAGCCGCCGATGTCCGCGACAAAGACTCGTGGGTGTTGCCTTTGTTCAACGCTGGTGTCTGGCACCCTGGCTCCTCTTTCAGTGCATCGTCGACGCCAGCCTGCGGTTTCAGCGGGCGCGAACGAAATGATGCTCTATCTTCGCGCGCAACACACCGTCGACAGCCGCGAGCTGTTCGCGCAGCCGGGCCGCCCGCCTTTCGGTCATTTCGCCAAATACGATTTTTTGCTCGAGCACGTCACCGCAGCGGATAACGGCCCATCGGTCGACGACCACCTGTTCGCCGTCGAGCACGCCAGCGGCCGTCGAAACGACGCCGAGATCCAGACCGGACACCAGATGAACGGTGTGAGTCAACGTGAAGCCAGGAAGGCAGTGCGACAAGTCCTCACAGACGGTCGACGAGGAGGAGGCGGGGATATCTTGAGGCATAGTGGCTCCGGATGAAGGTCGATCGAACCGGTGCCAGCTATGCTGCTCCCGTTTCGTTGCCGTAAATCGGCCGCATCGCCTCGAGGGCTTCCACCTTGCCCGGGAGGGCAGGTTGGCGTCGGTCAGTCCGACTCTGGATGCTTTGCTTCTGCTTCTGCTTCTGCTTCTTTCTCTTGTTCGATATTTCGAACGTATATTCATTATACCGGAATCAAGGTGCCGGGCAAGAAGTGCGGCCACGCGCAACTTCGGACCCGGCCTTCCGGCCCGCAAGCTACTTCCTGGGGACCGCGCCTCGCGATTCGGCCGCCCTGAGGAAATCGAAATCGGCGCCCTTGTCTGCCTGCGTCACGGTGTCGAGAAAGAGCTTGTGATAACCGCGGCTTGCCGTGGGCGCAGTCACCGGATTCGCCTGCGCGCGGCGCCGCAGTTCTTCGTCGTCCACGAGCAGGGCAATCTCGCGGTTGGCCACGCTCAAGCGGATGCGGTCGCCGTTACGGACATGCGCAAGCGGGCCGCCTATGGCGGCTTCCGGCGTGACGTGCAGCACGATCGTCCCGAATGCCGTGCCGCTCATCCGTCCATCCGAAATCCGCACCATGTCTTTTACCCCGGCCCGCGCCAGCTTCTTCGGGATGGGGATATAGCCGGCCTCGGGCATGCCCGGCGCGCCTTTTGGCCCAATCCGCTTGAGGACGATCACGTCATCGGCATGCACGTCGAGGTCGTCCGAGTCGATGCGGTTCGCCATATCGGTAGCGTCTTCGAACACGACCGCGCGGCCCTCATGCTCCATGAGCGCCGCAGAGGCGGCCGATTGTTTGATGACCGCGCCACCCGGCGCAAGATTTCCGCGCAGTACGGCCAGGCCGCCTTGCGGGTAAATGGGCGCGCCGAGCGGCTTCACCACGTCCTGCGCGAAGCGCGGCCCGGCGCGCTCCATCTCCTCGCCCAAGGTGCGGCCGGTCACGGTCATGGCGCCGAGATGAAGCCGGGGCTTCAGTTCATGAAGCAGCGTGGCCATGCCGCCAGCCCGATGAAAATCTTCCATGTAGTGCTCGCCGGAAGGCTTCAGGTTGAGCAGCACCGGGGTTTCGCGGCCCATGCGGTCCACCGCGTCCAGATCGATGTCGAATCCCATGCGCCCGGCGATAGCGGCAAGATGCACGATGCCGTTCGTCGACCCGCCAATGGCCAGCAGCACCCGCAAGCCGTTTTCGAACGACTCGGCGCTGAGCACCTGGTCGATGGTGAGCCGCCGTCGCGCCATCTCCACGACTTGTGCGCCGGTCTGCTCGGCCACGCGCATGCGGTCCGACGTCACCGCTGGCGGCGAGGCCCCGCCCGGCATCGTCATGCCCATGGCTTCCGCGACGCAAGCCATCGTACTGGCCGTACCCATGACAGCACACGTGCCGACGCTCGGCACGAGGCGGTCATTCACCTCGGCGATCTCTTCCGCCGTGACTTCGCCCGCGCGAAACTTGCCCCAATAGCGGCGGCAATCCGTACACGCGCCGACGCGTTCGCCGCGATGCGCGCCCGTCACCATCGACCCGGTAATGAGCTGAATGGCCGGAATGCCCGCCGAGGCCGCGCCCATCAACTGCGCGGGCACCGTCTTGTCGCAGCCGCCGATGAGCACGACCGCATCCATGGGCTGTGCGCGAATCATCTCCTCCGTATCCATCGACATGAGGTTTCGCATGAACATGCTCGTTGGCTGCGAAAAGCTCTCGTGGATGGAAATGGTTGGGAATTCCATCGGCAATCCGCCCGCCAGCAGAATGCCGCGCTTGAGCGCCTCGAGAAGCTGCGGCACGTTGCCGTGGCACGGGTTGTACGCACTGCCCGTGTTCGTGATGCCGATTACGGGACGCTCCAGCGCGTCGTCGGTATATCCGGCGCCCTTGATGAAGGCTTTGCGAAGAAACAACGAGAAGTCCGTGTCGCCGTAGTGGGTCAGTCCGCCACGCATGCCCTGCGGATCATGGGAATCTTTTTCGTCGGGGGAGTGCTTTTCGGCCATAGCCACAGTCCTCGGGTCGGTTCAGATGGGTCAAAGTGCCGGCGCCGGTAAGGGTACTGCGATCCGCGCAGTCAGCGAGGTGGAGAGCGGCCCGGCGTGCGCGCTCACGACATTACAAAATACCTTCATTAGCGCATTGAACCGAATGCGCGCAAACTCGGTCAGTCAAGGAACCGGATTTGCTTACTGTATTCATTTCGGCCCACGGAAGCGAAATCATGTCGACGAAACCGACCCAGCCCGATTCTTCCAACGAGGCTTCCCGCGCGGCCCCCAGCGCGAAAGTGCCTGCGCATCCACAAGGCGCACCGGCCGCCCCCGCCTCGCCCGCCGGCAAACATCCCGCGCCGCCCTGCACGCTCGTGATCTTCGGCGCGGGCGGCGATCTGACCAACCGCCTTTTGATGCCGGCGCTCTACAACCTCGCCGTCGACCGCCTGCTCGACGATGGTATGAAGATCATCGGCGTGAATCATGGCGAGCGCGAAACGAAAGCGTGGTCCGACGATCTGCACGCCTCGCTGGAAAAATTCGCCGCCGACAAGGCGAGCACCTTCCACGCCGGCAAGCTCGACGACAAGGCGTGGGACTGGGTCGCGCAGCGTCTCACCTACATGGCGGGCGAATTCGAGGACGACAGCGCATTCCAGCGTCTCGCCCAGCAACTGAACGGCAAGTCGCGCGGCAACGTCGTGTTCTACCTCGCCGTAGGCGCGCGCTTCTTCAAGCCGATTATCGAGCGTCTCGGCAAGGCCGGGTTGCTCGACGAGGGCAGCGACAGCAACGGCACCTTCCGCCGCGTCGTGATCGAAAAGCCCTTCGGCGCCGATCTCGCTTCGGCGCGCGACTTGAACCAGCATGTGCTGAGCTTCGCGAAAGAATCGCAGGTCTATCGCATCGACCATTTCCTCGGCAAGGACACGGTGCAGAGCATTCTCGCGCTGCGCTTCGCCAACGCCATGTTCGAGCCCGTCTGGCGGCGCGAGTACATCGACAGCGTGCAGATCACGGCTTCGGAAGTGATCGGCGTGGAAGGCCGCGGCAAGTTCTACGAGCAGACTGGCGCGTTTCGCGACATGGTGCCCAATCACCTGTTTCAACTGCTCGGCATGGTCGCCATGGAGCCGCCCAACTCGTTCGACGCCGAAGCCGTGCGCAACAAGAAAGCCGAAATCTTCGATGCGCTCAAGCCGCTCACACCCGACGACGTGGTGTTCGGTCAATACGCAAAAGGCCCGGCGGGCGTGGGCTACCGCGAAGAACCCAACGTCGCGCAAGACAGCCGCACCGAAACCTATGCCGCCGCGCGCGTGCAGATCGACAACTGGCGCTGGGCGGGCGTGCCGTTCTATCTGCGTACCGGCAAGCGCCTGGCTGCGCGTCGCACGGAGATCTCGGTGCAGTTGAAGCGCGTGCCGTTTCTCCTCTTTCGCGACACGCCAGTCGATACGCTCACGCCCAACGTGCTGACGCTGCGCATCGATCCGTCGCATGGCACGAGCTTCGACTTCAACGTGAAGACGCCGGGGCCGGTCGTGCAGATCGGCCCGGTGCATTCGTCGTTCGACTACGACGACTTCTTCGCGGAGCGTGCTAACGTCGGCTACGAAACCTTGCTCTACGATTGCATGCTCGGCGACCAGACGCTCTTTCAACGCGCCGACGGCATAGAAGCGGCGTGGTCGACGGTGGATGGCGTATTGCACCCGGAACTCGACGCCGCGCCTCCGGTGTACGACTACGCCGCGGGCAGCGAAGGCCCGGCGCAGGCGGACGCACTGCTCGCGCGCGACGGCCGGGCGTGGCGCGCACTCGCACAGACGCAGGCGAAGAAGAAGTGAACCAGACAGCCAAGGAGACCGTATGGCCAAAATCGAAAAAGCGATCAAGAAGAGCGCCGTGAAAAGCGCGGTAAGTGCGACGCACACCTCGCAGGACATCGAAAATATTCTTGCCATCGACGTAGGCGGAACGGGCCTGAAGGCCGCGATCATCGGCGCGAACGGCGCGATGCGCACGGAGCGCGTGCGCGTGGCGACGCCGCATCCGTGCCCGCCCGCCTTACTGGTCGATACGCTCGCGACGCTCGTCGAGCCGCTGCTCGAGCAGTATCCTTCCACACACGTTTCGATCGGCTTTCCTGGTTTCGTGCGCAACAATCATGTGATCACGGCGCCGCATCTCGGCCCCGAAGGCTGGAACGACGTGCCGCTCGCGCAGATGCTTGGCGAGCGCCTTGGCATTGCGTCGGTGCGCATGATCAACGACGCGGAAATGCAGGGGCTCGCCGCGATCGAAGGGCAAGGCCTCGAATTCGTGATGACGCTCGGCACCGGCGTGGGCACGGCCATGTTCCGTGACGGCGAACTGATGCCGCACCTCGAACTCGCGCATCATCCGATCAGCAAGAAGCGCGCATACGACGAGTACATCGGCGACGCCGCGCGCAGCAAGGCCGGCAACAAACGCTGGAACGCGCGCGTCGAAGAGATCATCGGCATACTCGACTCGCTCGTGCATTACGACAAGCTGTGGATAGGCGGCGGCAACGCGGCTCGCCTCACGTTCGATCTGCCGCCGAATGTGGCGACCGTGCCGAACGACCGGGGCATCGAGGGCGGCGCGCGCCTGTGGCATCCGCGTTCGGTGCGCGAAACGCGGCAGTTGCCCGCGGCCACGCAGCGTGCGGGCAAATTCCGCTAGCGCATTCGCTTGAGGACTAACTCACGCCGGGCCAGGGCAACGCGCTGGCCCGTGTGCCCACCTTGCGCCCAACGATCTCGTACATCGACACCTCGTCGTGTTCGAACGCCGCGGCCCAGTCGCGCAGATACTGGCGCCACGTTTGATATTTCCGGTCGTTCACGAGTTGGCGCAGCGCCATTTCCTTCGCGCGGAAGTTCTCCTCCCACAGGCCCAGCGTGCGCACGCAATGCCGGCGCAGGTTCTGGATGTTCGACACCTCGATGCCGCTTTCGCGCATGGCGGTGAGCGCATAGCCCAAGTCGGGCAGTTCGTCGTCCGGAAAGAGATAGCGCGCGAGGTACGCGCCGCTGTCCAGGCCGAAGCGCGAGTCGATGCTGCCAGGCGCCGTCGACATGATGCCGTGGCTCACGAGCACGCCGTCCGGTTCGAGGTGTTGCTGCAATACTGAAACGTAGTCCTGAAGATCGCTGCGGCCTTCGCATTCGAACATGCCCAGGCTCGCAATGCGGTCGAAGCGACCCTTTACATCGGCGTACGCCTGCAGGCGAATGTCGATGCGATCGGCAAGACCCGCGGCCTTCACGTACTCGCGCGCCCATTCGAACTGATTCTTCGACTGCGTGACGCCTACGCAGCGCGCGCCGTATTGCTGCGCGGCCCGAATGACCAGTGCGCCCCACCCGCAATCGACATCGAGCAGTCGGTGGCCGGGCCTCAGGCCGATTTTCGTGAGCACATGGTCGATTTTCTTGAGCTGCGCCGTGGCGAGGTCTTCTTCGCCGCTCTCGAACCACGCGCACGAGTAGACCATTCTCGGGTCCAGCCACATGGCGAAGTATTCGTTGGGCACATCGCCCAGGTGCGTGTCGCGCTCGGTCAGCACGCGCGCCGCAAATGATTTAAGGAAGGAGCCAAACCCGTGTTTTGCTTTTCCCTCATCAGGCATCTATTTCTCCGTTTTGGCGCGTTGTGTTGTGCAGGCAGGGCTCAGTGTTCGGCTTCGGCGCGCTCGTCCGTCATGCCCGGGCGCTTGCTGGCGGGTGCAAAGCGCTCACTGCGCGGCACCCATACGCGGCGGAACTGTTCGCGCTCGCGCTCCTCCGTGAACACCGAAAGCGATGGCTTGACGAGATCGTGCCGCGAAACAATGCCGAGCAGGCGGCGGGTCTTCTCGTCGTCGACTACGGGAACGCGGTCGAGTCCCATGATCGCCAGGCGCGCGGCCACGTTCCTGCAGGTCTCGCCTGGCAGCGCGACTTCGGGCAGTGCATCGGAAAAAAGCGCGCCGATGGGCGCATGCGCAGAACTGGACAACGCACTGTCGAGCAACGCGCGATCGACCATGCCCACGAGCACACCGTTGTCGGCGACGGGGAACGCGCGGAACTTCTGCTGCGCGCCGAAGTAGGTGCGCAGCACATCGGCGACTGTCGTGCGAGCGTCGATCGATTGCACGCCCCTCGTCATCACCTCTTCCACGTAGTGCCGCTCGAGCGGGTCGATGCTGTATTCGCGGTAGATGTGATAGCCGCGGCGCGCGATCTTTTCGGTGAGAATCGAGCGTCGCATGAGCAGCACCGTAAAGCCGTACGCAACCGCAGACGAAGCAAGCAGTGGCAGCAAGGCATTGGCGTCGCCCGTGAGTTCGAACGCGAACACAGCGGCCATGACCGGCGCGCGCATCATGCCGCCGAGCGCTGCTGCCATGAAGATGAGCGGCCACACCGCGGGCTCGTGGCCCGGCATGTACGGACCGACCAGCGCGCCCACGCCCGCGCCCATCATCAGCAACGGTGCGAGCACGCCACCCGAGGTACCCGAAGCCAGCGCAATGACCCAGATGATGGCCTTCACGACCACGATGCCGATCACCGCCTGCATGGCGAGGTGGTTGTGCAGCAGATCGCCGATCACGTCGTAGCCCACGCCGAGCGTGCGCGGTTGAAAGTACCCGCCAACGCCCACCGCGATGGCACCGAGCGCCGGCCACCACATCCAGTGGACAGGCAGCTTGCCGAACAGGTCCTCGACCTTGTAGAGCCACGTGGAAAGGCCCCACGACAACGCGCCCGCGACGACCCCGGCAATGCACGACGACACGATGCCGACCGTCCCGAGCGGCATGGTTTGCAGCGGAAAGAGCGGGCCGCTGCCGAGCAGCAGCGGACGCGTGAATCCGGCAACGGCGCAGGCAATGGCGACAGGCAGCAGGCTGCGTGGCCGCAATTCGAAGAGCAACAGCTCGATGGCGAGCAGCACGGCGGCGACCGGCGTGCCGAACACCGCGGTCATGCCCGCCACCGCACCCGCCACGAGCAGCGCCTTGCGCTCTGCCCCCGAGAGATGGAAGAACTGCGCGATGAGTGAGCCGATCGCGCCGCCCGTCATGATGATCGGACCTTCGGCCCCGAACGGCCCGCCGCTGCCGATCGCAATGGCGGACGCAAGCGGCTTGAGCACGGCGACTTTCGGCGACATCTTGCTCTTGCCAAACAAAATGGCTTCGATGGCTTCGGGAATGCCGTGTCCGCGAATCTGCTCGGAGCCATAGCGCGCGATCAGCCCCACGATCAGGCCGCCGATCACAGGGATCGCGACCACAAGCACGCCGAGCGTGTTCTCTGCCGGCGCATGATTCGCCGTGGAAAACGTCTGGAAGAAGAATAGATTCGTGAAGAAATGGATGAGGTGCAGGAGAAGGTCCGCCGCGACCGTGCTCAGCGCGCCACCAGCGGCCGCAATGGCGCTAATGCGCAGAAGCCGGACATCGGTTGCGAAATCGCCCCTGTCGCCGTTGTGATTGCTCATGGTTCCTCTTACCGCTCAAAATCGGTCAGTAATATCCTCCGCACTTTATATCACATCATGATGTAACTCGTGGCGCTGACTGATTCCCTCGCCGCTCAAGAGCGGGCAGCGCCGCTGCCCTTGCGGGCTTGCCCGCCCCCATCGGCGAAGATTTCGATCACGAGTTCGCGCAGCCAGCGGTTGCCTTCGTCGTGCTGCACGCGCGCGTGCCAGAGCAAATGAATGGGCGCGGCAGGCAGTTTCATCGGCAGCGCGCTCAGGCTCAGCGAAAACGGCTTCGCCAGTTGCAGCGCAAGCCGCCCCGGCACCGTGGCGATCAGATCGGTGCGCTCGAGGATGTAGCCCACGCTCATGAAGTGCGGCACCGAGAGCCGCACCTGACGCTTCACGCCGCGCCGCTTCAGCCATTCGTCGACCTGGCCGTGACCCGTGCCCGCCGACACCACCACCAGATGCTCGGCCTCGCGCCAGGCCGCGAGCGTGAGCGGCGCGTTCTCCAGCGGATGACCTCGCCTGAAGAGGCAGACATAGCGCTGATCGAAGAGGCGCCGCTGGTAGAAGCCGCCTTTGAGTTGCGGCAGCAATCCGATGGCGAGGTCGACCCGGCCGTCGGCCATCTCGTCGCTGAGATTGACGCCCGTATTGCGCACGGTGTTGAGCGCGACGCCCGGCGCTTCGCGCGCCAGGCGCTCGAGCAGCGCGGGCAGAAACACGACCTCGCCGATATCGGTCATGCCGATCGTTATGGTGCGCGTGGCGCGCAGCGGATCGAAGCCGGTCACGGGATTGAGCGCGCCGTGCAGCGTGGCGAGCGCCTGCGCGACAGGCTCCGCGAGACGCAGTGCGAACGGTGTGGGCACCACGCCGCCCGGTCCGCGTACGAAGAGCGGATCGCCCAGCAGGCGGCGCAGCTTCGCAAGCGCGTTGCTTACGCCGGGCTGGCTCATGTTCATCTGCTCGGCCACGCTCGCCACGCGGCGCTCCCGCATGAGCCGATGAAACAGCAGCAGCAGGTTGAGATCGATATCGCCCAGTTCCATTCATTCAATCCAGTGATGAAGCAGATTCATTCCATTTTATTGCGGAATGAGTAGTCGCTGCTGAGAATACGGACACGGTGTGCGCGTGACGAAGCAACGCGAGCCGCCCCCCCATAAATCTGAATATCGGAGACACAGTCATGAAACAACGTGATCTGAAGATTGCGATCGTCGGCGCTGGCATCGGCGGCCTCACACTTGCGCTCGCGCTGCGCGAGCACGGCATCGACGCGCAACTCTTCGAGCAGACCGACGAGCTACGCGAAGTGGGCGCGGCCGTCGCGCTCTCGGCCAACGCCACGCGCTTCTACGAGCGCATGGGCCTGCGCCCGGACTTCGAAAAAGTGTGCGCGGAAGTGCCGGGGCTCGTCTATCGTGACGGACGCAGCGGCAATGTGATCGGCCACCATCGCGGCGCACCGGACTACCGCGAGCAATTCGGCGGCTCGTACTGGGGCGTGCATCGCGCCGATCTGCAAGCGGCGCTGTCGAGCGCGGTCGGGCTCGAGCGTATCAAGCTTAGCCATCGGCTCGTCGATCTCGCGCAGCATCCCGATCGCGTGAGCCTGACGTTCGCCAACGGCGAACACGTCGATGCCGATCTCGTGATCGGCGCCGACGGCGCACGCTCGGTCACGCGGCGCTGGATGCTGGGCTACGACGACGCGCTGTATTCGGGCTGCTCGGGCTTTCGCGGCGTGGTGCCCGCCGAGCGCATGGATTTGTTGCCCGATCCCGAGACGATTCAGTTCTGGGTCGGGCCGGGTGGCCATCTGCTGCACTATCCGATCGGCGACAAGGGCGATCAAAACTTCCTGCTGGTGGAGCGCCATCCCTCGCCGTGGCCGTCGCGCGAGTGGGTCATGCCTGCACAAGAAGGCGAGCAACTGCGCCTTTTCAAGGACTGGCACCCGGCCGTCGTGCAGATGATTACCGCCGTACCGATCAGCCAGCGCTGGGGGCTGTTCCACCGTCCGCCGCTCGGCCGCTGGAGCAAGGGCCGCATCACGTTGATCGGCGACGCCGCGCATGCGCTCGTGCCGCACCACGGCCAGGGCGCGAACCAGTCGATCGAGGATGCGGTGGTGCTGGCCGCCCAGCTGGCGAAAGCGGGACCAGGCAACTGGCGCGAAGCGCAGGAAGCCTACGAGCGCCTGCGCCGGGGCCGCACGCGCAAGGTGCAGTACGCTTCGATTACCACGGCGGACGTGCTGCACCTGCCCGATGGCCCCGCTGCGCAGGAGCGCAACGCCCGCCTCGGCTCGCGCGAGGGCGTGCTGAATCATCTGGACTGGATCCATGATTTCGACGCGCTTGCGCAAGAGCCGAACGAGCGGCAGGGAGGGACGTGGCTTTGAGGGGCCCGCAAGCCCCGCAGTTAATGATCCGTTAATCTCGGCACGCTAGAATCGCCGTTTCGAACCGACCATTTCTCCGCACGGAGCGCCCATGCAAATCACCGCCGACTCGCGCTACGACCTCGTTGCGCGTCTGCTTCACTGGCTCGTCGTCGCACTCGTGGCGGCACAATTCGTGATCGGCTGGACCATGCCCGATGTGCACCGCGACACGCGCCCCGTTGGCGAGATTGCTTGGCATCTGGGCGTCGGCACGGCGCTCATCGCGGCCATGGCGTGCCGTCTGGTCTGGCGCGCCACCCATCGTCCGCCGCCCGACAACCAGGCGCCGTTCATGCGTGCCGTGGCGGCCCTCACTCATTTCGGCCTCTACGCCCTGCTCATCGCGGTGCCCGTGCTCGGATGGATCAACGCCTCGTCGCGCGCGTGGGACGTCAGGCTGTTCGGCGCCATCCCCCTGCCCGCGCTCTCCCCTGCGGGCTCGTCATTCGGGCACTCCATGGGCGACGTCCACAGCGTGCTCGCGTGGGTCCTGTTCGCGTTCATCTGCCTGCATGTGGCCGCGGCGCTCTTTCATCGTTTCGTGCTCAACGATCGTGTGCTGCAACGCATGAAGCTCTAATCGCGCGCCACCATGCGCGCTTGAGCGGAATGAGCGGCTTGATCGCCTCAATGTGCCCGGCGGTCATGTCGGTGATCGTCGGCCCCGGCTGGATGTTGTTCACCGTGATGCCGCGGCTCGCGAGATCCACGGCCTCATCGTCAACCCAGGCAGTGTCGGCCTGCCCGCTTACGAGGACACGCACCCGTTTGCGCACCGTATGGAAACGGGGACTCCGCACGCGCGCTACGCGAGCGTCAAACGTACCTCGCGCGGATGGGAGGTGGCGTTTCGCGCCGTGGCGTACGACTGGCACGCGGCCGCCGAACGTGCCGCTGCCAATGGCCGGCCCGACCGGGAAACGGCGCTTCGCACCGGTTATTGCTAATAGTGTTTGCCGATGCTGAGCACCGCGCGTCGGCGTACTACACCGTAACCACGATCTTGCCGAACTGCCCATTGGTTTCGAGGTAGCGGTGCGCATCCACAATCTGCTCGAACGTAAAGGTACGGTCGATAACGGGCTTGAGCGCGCCGCTTTCGAGTCCCTTTAGCACGTATTCCACGGCGGCCTTTCGGCGCTGTGCATCGCCGCTGGTGAGCCAGATGTTATGGGCCTTCACGCTGACGACCTTCGCGATCATCTCCAGCACGGGCAGCGTCGTCGCACGTTCATCGAGCGCGCCGTAGAGATACGCGATCCCCTGGAAAGACAGCGCCGAGATCAGTTTCGCGAAGTTCGGGCCGCCGACCGGATCGAACGCGACACGCGCCCCCTTTCCGCCGGTGATCCGCATGATCTCGTCAACCAGATCCCTCTCGTCGGTCACGACCACGTGCGCCGCGCCCGCGTCGAGCAACGGCTGTTTCTTGCCGGCGTGACGCGTGACCGCGATCGAAATCGCACCCGCGTAGTTCGCAATCTGGATTGCCGCGAGTCCGACACTGCTCGACGCGGCCGGCACGACGACATAATCGCCAGCGCCGACCTTCGCGTCTTCGATCAGTGCGCCATATGCGGTGACGAACATCATCCACACCGACGCAGCTTCAGCGAACGAAAGTGATTCAGGCTGCCTGACGACTGCATAGTCCGGCACGACGATGCTTTCTCCATAGGTGAAGTACTGATTCATCGAAAACGACGGGATCACGTTGACCTTGTCTCCCGATGCGATGCCGACTACACCCTCGCCCACGGTGTCGACAATGCCAGCCGCTTCATACCCCAGTCCTGCCGGAAAGCGCACTGGCTCGATGTACTGGTCGGCGCGCCACATCGATTCCGCGCGATTGATGCCAATGGCTTTCACCTTGATCCGAACTTCGCCGGGGCCGGGGGCGCGTACCGATTCGTCCACGAATTGCAGCACTTCGGGGCCGCCTGCTTCTGCAAACTTGACTGTCCGTGACATGAGTAACTCCTGCTTCGATTGATGATGGCGCAATGAGCACGTCATAGGGTCGTTGCGGCCTGTGAGTTCGACTGATGAACCGGGAAGTCCGAGTAGTGCTTTTCGTCGCCGCCCCAGAATGCTGCGCGCACATACGGCCTAAGCGGAAATTTATGCTTCAGACGATACGGCAAATCCGGGTTTGACGAGAAATGCCTGCCGAACGCCCATGCCTCGCAGGTATGCCGGCAAGCCTACAAAGTCTTTTTCCGCCGCGCAAGCGCGCTCTAGAGTTCGGCACGACGCCTGTGGAGGTAGAAGAGCAGGCGGCAACCCACTGAACTCGCACAACACTCGCTGAACCCCCGCCATACCACGACATTCACGGAGCCATACCATGGACACGGACACCCAACCTGTCGTTTTGATTACCGGCGCGTTGACCGGCATCGGCCACGCCACCGCTGTCGCTTACGCTCGCGACAAGGCGCGCGTGGTCGTTTCCGGCCGCCGCGACGAGCCTGGCCGCGCGCTGGCGGACGAACTCCGCGAACTCGGCGCGCAAGCCGAATACATCCACGCCGACGTCAGCAAGGAGGACGACGTGCGCGCGCTGGTCGAGCGCACGATCGAACGTTTCGGCCGCATCGATATCGCCGTCAACTCGGCCGGCGTCGAAGGCGAGCCCGGCCCCGTCACCGAACAAACGCCGGGGAATTACGCGGCCGTGTTCGACGCGAACGTGCTCGGCACGCTGCTCGCGATGAAGCATGAACTGCGCGCCATGACGGCGCAGGGCAGCGGGAGCATCGTCAACGTTTCGTCGACCATGGGCTCGCGCGGTGCGCCCAACGCCGCGCTCTACGTGGCGAGCAAGCACGCCGTGGAAGGCCTGACGAAATCCGCCGCGCTCGAAGCGGCGCCGTTCGGTATGCGCGTGAACGCCGTGGCGCCCGGCCCCGTGCAGACCGCCATGCTCGACCGCTTCATGCCCGACCCAGAGCGCAAGGCGACCGCGCTCGCGAACGTGCCGCTCAGGCGCGCCGGCAGCCCCGAGGAAATTGCCGACGCGATCCGCTACGTCGGCTCCGGCGCGGCCAGCTTCATGACGGGCGAAGTCCTGCGCGTGAACGGCGGGCGCACGGCGGGCGCACGGCGGCGTAATTCTCGTTGCGCCACCGCGCTCGGCCGCGGGCCCCTCGCATACACTGATGCGGCCCGCCGGTTTCCCGCCGCTGAAGAAGCGGTATTCGACGACGTCCGCAGGCCCGCCATCAACGTGAACGACCCCTAAGATGACCACCATGTCCACGCCGCGTTTCGATGAACTCCCGCCCGCGCTCCAAGCGGTGCAAACACGTCCGCTCTTCGTGATGCGGCTCGACGTCAAGCCGATCGAGATCGTCGGCCAGACCGGAGCCGGGCTGCGCCGTGTCGGCATCGTGCCGTCCGGCACGTTCGCGGGCGAACGCCTCTCGGGCGTCGTGCTCGATGGCGGCAGCGACTGGCAGAGCGTGCACGGCGACGGCAGCACTTTCCGGGTGGTCCGGTCTACAGCATTTTCGAAGTGCTCTGAGCCACGCGTTTCGCCGCAACCGTACCTCACCCCGCGCCGATATGCGGCTGCAGCGCCTTGAGCCAGCACGCCACCACCACCGCGCCGCCATCGGGCGTCCCGATCGCGCGCGCGCCGAGATAGCTTGCCCGGCCCGCGCGCGGCGTCATTTGGGCCGTGCTTTTCGCACCGGACTCCGCGGCGCTCACCGCCTGCGCCCACGCCTCGCCCACGGGGCGCGCCGACTTCAAGGCGCTTTCCAGCGCATCGACGGCGGGAACGAGCGCATCGAGCATCGTGCGGTCGCCGGATTTCGCGCCGCCTAGTTCGCTGATCGCCTCGGCCGCGCCGCGCATGGCGGCCGCCCAATCCAGCGCGTCGGGCTGCGCTTGCTCGCCAAGCGTGCGCGAGGCGCGCAGCAGCGCCGTTGCGTAGAACGGCCCGGAACTGCCCGCTATCGCGCGGCGCAATGCCGTGCTAAGCGCGGCGAGCGCGCTGCCCGGCGGGCCGAGTGCGCCTTGCGGCACCGCGAGCATGGCCTGCGCGGCGCGATGCATGCTCGCGCCCAGATCGCCGTCGCCGGCTCGGGAATCGAGGTCCGCGAACAGCGCTTCGTTCTCGATCAATGCGTGCGCAACGGCATCGAGCGCCGGCTTGAGACGCCGCCCCCATGCAACGCTCGCCGCGTCCGCTGGCATCGCACCCGTCTCGGCACGCGCACCCGCTGCTGAAAACGCAGGCTCGATGCGGATCTGCCGATTGAGCGTCCCGAGGCCAGGCCACGCGCGCGCTTCGGTGGCGGCGTCGAGCAGCGCCAGCTTCGCATCGTCGAGCCGGAGCACGGAGATCGAACAGCCCGGCATGTTGAGCGCCGAAAGAAACGTGCCGGTCCACGCCCGCTCGACCGCCACATGACGGCGATTCAGGCTCTCGAATGCGTCGCGCATGATGATCGCCAGTTCCATCTCCGGCGTCGCGCCCAGTCCATTCACGAGCAGCGCCACGCGCTCGCCGCTTTTCAACGCCAGGTCTTCGACGATGTTGGCGAGCAGCGTTGCCGTCAATTCGCTCGCCGCCATCGGCACCGTGCGCTCGACGCCTTTCTCGCCGTGTATGCCCATGCCGAGTTCGATCTCGTCGTCGGCCAGGCGAAAGCCGGCTTGCTCCGCGCCGGGCAGCGTGCAGCCATCGAGCGCCACGCCCATCGTGCCGAGATTCTCAGCCACGCTGCGCGCAATCGCGGCCACGAGGCCCAGCGCGTCGCCGCGCGCCGCCGCCGCGCCCGCGATCTTGTGCACTAGCACAGTACCAGCAATGCCGCGGCGCTGATTGCGCTCCGTATAGCCGCGCAACGACACGTCGTCGGCCACGATGACGATTTCGACCGGAATACCCTCGGTTCGCGCCAGTTCGGCCGCGAGACCGAAATTGAGCCGGTCCCCCGTGTAGTTCTTCACGATGAGCAGTGCGCCGTTCGGACCCGCGCTCGCGCGAATCGCGGCGAGCACGGCGTCGGTGGAGGGCGACGTAAACACCTCGCCGCACACGGCGGCGGTGAGCATGCCTTGTCCGACATAACCGCCATGCGCGGGCTCGTGCCCGCTGCCGCCACCCGAAATCACGGCGACCGGGCGCTCGGGCGGGCTGGGCAACGGGTTGCGCACAAGGACGTTTTCGTCGCCGAGCATGGCGACATGCGGCGTAGTGCGCGCAATGCCCTCGAGCATTTCGCGCACCACAAACGACGGGTCGTTCACGAGTTTCTTCATAAGAGTCCCTTGAATGAGTAACAGGGGCAAAAACGAGGGCAGAAACGGCGGACCGCGCGCGATCCCTTCACGCCATGGGCGTATTGAAGCACGGGCATCGAACGCGCTCCGGATGCATGCCCTACTCGCAGCGCAAGCCTCCCAGGATCCACGCGCCTAGGTAAAAACACCAATCAAAGCGGCACGCCGAATGCCCGTTATTCAGACAGTAGCGAGCGATCACGGACTTGCCGTGCCTTCGCCGTCCGCATGTCTGGAACACCATGGCCCCTCTGCCCGCCTCCCGCGCTGACGCCGGTGCCTTCACGAGTAACCCGCCCACTCCGGCCGAGCAACGCGGCGCGAGTGGCGAAGTGCCGAATCGCGTTGCGTGGCGATGAACGTAGCTGAAATATCCGGAACCCCTCCACAGGCACCGTCCCGCGCGCTCAGCAAGGGCGTCGCCGTTACGCTAGCCGTCGCGCTGATCGTCTGCGTGGCAATCGGCGCGATGCTGAGCGCGAACCTTTCGCGTGGAACGGCCGACTCGCGGCTTCGTCAAGAACTGAACATCACGTCGGAACTCGAAGGCCTGCTTACGCTGCATATTGCGGCGAATACCGACTTCCTCAAAGGCGTGGGCACGGCGGGCTACACGTCCCGCGCGTGGCCGATCAAGCGGGCCGCAGTTGTGGCCGGCATTTACGACCGGCTCGAGCACGACTTTGCCGGTGCGCCGCGCAATGAGCGCACGATCCGCGAGTTGCGGCAGTTGAGCGCCATCTGGCCCGAGCAGCTCGACGCGGCCGCGCGCAATATCGCACTCGCGGACGCAGGCGCAAAGCTCGAGCCCGCCCTGATGCAGCGCGCAAACGAAACGCTCAGCTCCATCATGTCGCTGCTCACCGAGCTGCGCTCCCAGCAACGCGAGCAGATCAAGGTCGTGCAGTTCGGCGCACAGGAGCAGCTCGCGCGGCAAAAAATCTCGCTGATCGGCACGGCGACAGCCGGCGCGCTGCTGCTGCTCTTCACGTTGTTTACGAGCCACCGCGCGGCGCTTTCCCGCAGCGCCGCGAAGATCGTCGCGTTCGAGGCCGAGCGGCGCTTTCGCGAATACTTCGAGCAGCATCCCGTCGCGATGCTCATTTTCGATGTGCGCTCCTATGCGATCCTCACCGCGAACGCCGCGGCCCAGCGCCAATACGGCGCGAGCCTGCAGCAGCTCAAGGGTATGTCGGTCGAGCAGCTTCGCCCGCAGGCCGAAACCGGCGCGTTCCGCCGCGACCTTGATAGCTACGTGAATTCCGGTGCGCAAAGCGGCGCAGGCGGCGTGCGCCGGCATGTGCGCATTAGCGGAGACGTGATCCACGTCGATATCGCCTGGCATCTGCTGGACTATGCGGGCCAGGATGCCTGCTTCATCACCGCGCACGACGTTACGGCGCACGAACAGGCGAGAGAGCATTTGCGCATTCGCAGCCGGGCGCTGGAGGCTTCGAGAAACGCCGTGATCATTTCGCAGAAGGTCGCGGGCGAGAGCATCATCACGTACGCCAACGCTGCGTTCGAGCGCATCACCGGCCGTACAGTGGCCAGGGCGAATGGCGCCGAGCATTGGGACATGCTCGATTGCGATAAATCGTCCGCCGATGCCAATATCATTCGGCATGCCATGCAATCGGAGCGCGAAGGCGAGGGCCTGCTCAAATGCTGCAGGCCCGATGGCTCGCCCTACTGGATCGAACTGCATGTCGCGCCGGTGCTCGACGAGCGAAATCGCCCAACGCATTGCGTGACCGTGTTCAACGACGTTTCCGAGCGTATCCGCTATCAGGAGCAGTTGCGCCTGCAGGCCAACGAGGACTCGCTCACGCATCTGCCGAACCGGCTCGGCCTCAAGGCGCATTTGCGCGAACTGGTCAGGACGGCGCTCGACGCGCAGCAGAAGTTCGCGCTGGTGTTCATCGACCTCGACAACTTCAAGGAGGTCAACGACTCGCTCGGCCATACCGCGGGCGACGAGGTGCTGTGTGAAGTGGCGCATCGCCTGTCCGCCAATATCGCGCAGGACGAAATGGTTTCCCGATATGCGGGCGACGAGTTCGTCGCCGTGCTGTACGGCCGGGGCGACGTCGATCACTTCGTAGCCGCCGCGGCAAGCATGCAGGAATCCTTGACACATGGCCTGCTGATCGGCAACAAGGTCATCGTGCCGCTCGCCTGTGTCGGCCTCGCCGTGTTCCCCGATCATTCGAGCGATCCAGACTCACTGCTCAAGTACGCCGACTCCGCCATGTACCGCGCAAAGTCGGTGGGACCCGGCAGCATGCAGGTATTCGACATGGCCATCGCCACGCAGAACCTGGAGCGGGCGAGCCTCGCTCAGGCTTTACGGCTGGCCGTGGCGTCGCGCGCGTTTGCCGTTGCGTGGCAGCCGAGAGTCAACCCGACGACGGGCGAGACGATGGGTTTCGAGGCGCTCGTCCGCTGGCACGACGCGCAGCGCGGCCAGGTGAGCCCGGCGCTGTTCGTGCCGCTTGCCGAGGAAAACGGCCTGATCGTGCCGATCGGC
The DNA here is from genome assembly GCF_024206475.1 of Paraburkholderia sp. CNPSo 3274. Lineage (GTDB taxonomy): Bacteria > Pseudomonadota > Gammaproteobacteria > Burkholderiales > Burkholderiaceae > Paraburkholderia. Next base: position 30,015 of record NZ_JAMBPR010000067.1, on the reverse strand, counting down.
GAGTTCGTTTTCGCGGAGGCCTGCCGCCAGGCCCGCGAGTGGGCGCGCCAGCACCCGGACATCGTCGTTTCGGTCAACGTTTCGCCGGTCCAGTTCGTGCGCGCGGATTTGCCCGCCATGATGGCGGATACGCTCGCGCGCACCGGCGTGAGCCCACGCAATATCGAGCTGGAAATCACCGAAGGCGTGCTCATGGCGCCCCGTTCGCTCGCCACGCTGCGCGCCCTTCGCGAGATGGGCCTCTCGGTCGCCATCGACGACTTCGGCTCGGGCTATTCGAGCCTTGCGTACATTCGCAGCTTCATGCCAGATCGTCTCAAGCTCGACATGTCGTTCGTGAAGGGCATTGGCCATTCGCGCGCGGACGAGGTCATCGTGAAGGCCGTGCTCGCCCTCGGCCACACGCTCGGCATGCGCGTGGTGGCAGAGGGCGTGGAAACGCTGCAGCAACTGGAATTCCTGATCGAGAACGGCTGCAAGGAGGCGCAGGGCTACTGGTTCTCACGCCCTGTGGATGCAGTGAGCGCGCAGTCCTACCTGGAAGCGAGCCATGCGGCCAGCGTTCACCAACGGTAACCTGCTCAGATGGCTCACCGGGCCGCGCGCCATTTTCTATGGCAGCCTGGCGGTCGCCTTCATCATGGCGACGCTCTGCGCGACGGTGCTCTACGAGAGCCGCCACGACGCCCTGGAGCGCGCGCAAGAGAACTCGCGAAACGTCGCGCTCGTTGCCGAACGCGACATCGAGCGCAACTTCGAGCTCTACGCGCTTTCGCTGCAAGCCGTGGTCGACGGCATCGGCCGGCCCGACGTCATGGCGTTGCCCGCGCCTCTGCGCAGCCAGCTGCTGTTCGACCACGCCATCACCGCGGAATATCTGGGCTCGATGCTCGTGCTCGACGAATCGGGCAATGTCGTCTTGGATTCAGCTACCGGTGCGCCGCTCGAGGCCAATTTCGCCGACCGCGACTACTTCACGGTTCAGCGCGACAATCCCCATGCCGGCCTCTACGTCAGTGCGCCCTACCGTTCGCGCCTGCGCAACGGCACGCCCAGCATTGCGCTGAGCCGCAGGCTATCGCACCCCGACGGGTCGTTCGCCGGCATCGTCATGATCGCCATTAACCTCGAGTACTTTCACCAGCTGTTCGCCGGGCTCTCACTCGGGCCGCACGGGGCGATTTCGCTGATTGCGCAAGACGGCATCATGATCATGCGCCAGCCCTACGATCCGGCCGTGGTGGGACGCAACATCCGCAACGCCAGTACCTTCCGCCACTTTCTGGCTGCCAGGGAGGGCAGTTTCTCGGACACGTCGTCGATAGACGGCGTACGCCGGATGTATTTTTTCCGCAATTTCCCACACCAGCCGCTCATCATCATGGTGGCCGAAGCCGAACCCGATATTTACGCCGCGTGGCGGCGGCGCGCGCTGACCATCGGTACGCTCATGGGCACCTTCGCGATCGGCTTCGTCGGCCTCTCGTTCGTGCTCGCCACGCAGTTGCGGCGCAGAATGCGTGCCGAGTCGGAACTGCAGTTGCTCGCGCGCACCGACAGCCTCACGGGTCTGAACAATCGCCGCACGCTCGGCGAAATCCTCGAACAGGAGTGGCGGCGCGCCAAGCGCGCGCGCAGCGTGTTCTCGCTGCTCTTCGTCGATATCGACCGGTTCAAGGCCTATAACGACCAGTACGGCCATCAGGCCGGCGACGACGCACTCGCCGCCGTGGCGCGCTGCATCGGCGAAAACATCCGCCGGCCAGCGGACACCGCCGCCCGCTATGGCGGCGAAGAGTTCATTGTCGTGCTGCCCGATACGCTGATGGAAGGCGCCTGCGCGATCGCCGAGAAAATTCGCCATGCGATCAGCGAACTCGCGATCGAGCATTCGGGCAGCGAGTACGGGCGGCTCACCGCGAGCATTGGCTCCGCAAGCTGGTCGCCGGACCAGGATGTCGATGTCTCGCAGATCATCAAAGCGGCGGATCAGGCGCTGTACGACGCGAAGGCGCGCGGCCGCAACCGGGTCGCCATGTGCGGCGCCTGACCCGCGGCGCTAGGGATTGGCAACGCTGCTAGACGCCTCGCCCGCGTGCTCTGGCCGCGGCGCGTCCTGCCCGCCTCCCAGCGCCACATAAAGCGAAGCGCCGTTTTGCAGCGCCCCCGCGCGTAGCTGGATCAATTGCTGTTGCGCCGCGAACAGGCTGCGCTTCGCATCGACCACTTCCAGGTAGATGGAAATGCCGTTCTCGTAGCGCAGTTCCGCCGCTTCAGCCAGGCGCGACTCGGAGGCCACCGCGCGCTCCTGTGCCGCGATTTGCTCGTGCAGACGCTGGCGCGCGATCAGCGCGTCGGAGACTTCGCGGAACGCCACCTGAACGGCTTTCTGGTAGTTCGCCACGAGTTCTGTTTGACGTGCTTCGGACAGGCGCACTTGCGCGCTGCGGCGCCCCGCGTCGAAGATCGGCAGCGTGACGAACCCGGATATGAGCCATGCCTGCTTGCCGGGCACGAACAGGTCGCTCAGTTCGGGAGACACATAGCCGAAATTGCCCGTGAGCGAAATACGCGGGAAATAATCGGCACGCGCCGCGCCAATATCGGCGTCGGCGGCACGCAGCGACTGCTCGGCCGCGCGAATATCGGGGCGCAGCGCGAGCAGCGAAGAAGGCAGGCCAGCGTCGAGCATGCCGAACGGGTCGGCGTCGGCCAGCACGTGGCGCTGCGTCATGTCCCCTGCGTCCGGCAATGGTCCGCCGATCAGGACGACCAACTGATCGCGCTGCTGCCCCGTCGTCCTTTGCAACTCGGCTAGCTGCGTCTGCGCCTGCGTGACGAGAATGCGCGCCTGCTCGTAGTCCACGAGCGAGGTCGCGCCCGCTTCGAGGCGCAGCCGCGCAACTTCCAGCGCGTATCGGCGCGTTTCCAGCGTGTGCTGTGCAAGGTCGATGCCCTCGTTGCCCGAGAGGATCGCGTAGTAGGTCGCCGCCACGTTGCTGATGAGCGAGAGACGAAACGCTTCGTTGGCCTCCATCGTCGCCAGGTAGTTGCGCCGCGCGGACTCGCTCAGGTTGGCCACACGCCCCCAGAAGTCGAGTTCGAACGACGTGACGGCCACCTGCACGCTGTACTGGTTGAAGTGAATCGACGTGTTGTTGTTGGGAAGCTCGGGCTCGATGGTGTTCAGCGGCGTTTTGGTGCGGGTTGCGTCCGCGCCCGCGGCCACTTGCGGAAACTGCGCGGAGCGCTGCACGCGATAAAGCGCCTGAGCCTGCTCGATGCGCGCAACCGATGCCGCCAGATCGCGGTTATGCGCCAGCGCCATGGCGATCAGCTGCTTGAGCGCGGGGTCCCGAAAGAACGTCTCCCACGTCAGCTCCGAAGCGAGACGCTCGCCGCCCGGCGCGGCGATATCCGCACTCTCGTAGGTGTGCGCAATCGGCAATTCCGGCTGCTGGTAGCGCGGCGCGAAATTGCACGAAGCGAGCGTCAGGCACGCGGAGATCGCCATCCACCTGGCAGTCTTAAGCATCGTGCGCTCCCGCGGGCCGAGCGTCTTCTTCATCATCGTCGCGCGAGCGTTTGCCGCTCAACCATCGGCGCGCCACTACATAGAACACGGGCGTGAAGAAGATGCCGAACAGCGTGGCCGTGAGCATGCTGCCCATGATCCCGGTGCCCACCGCCTGCCGCCCCGCCGCGCCCGCGCCCGTGGCGAGCACGAGCGGCAGCATGCCGAGCACGAAGGTCACGCTCGTCATGAGAATCGGCCGCAAGCGCTGGCGCGCGCCGTTCACGGCCGCGCTCACCGTATCGCTGCCCGCGGCCTCCTCCTTGATCGCGAATTCCACGATCAGAATGGCGTTTTTCGCCGCGAGGCCAATGATGGTCACGAGGCCGATATTGAAGTAGACGTCGGCGGAAAAACGCCGCGCCATGGTGAGCAGAACCGCGCCCAGCACGCCCAGCGGAATGATGAGCAGCACCGCCATGGGAATCGCCCAGCTCTCGTAGAGCGCGGCGAGCAGCAGAAACACTACGACGAGGGAAAGCAGCAGCAGCGCACCGATCTGCCCGGCCGCCTGCTGCTCCTCGAAGGCCGTGCCGGTCCATTCGTAGGTCAGGTTGCCGGAAAGAACGTGGTCCGCAATGCGCTCCATCTCCGCGAGCGCCGCGCCGCTCGAGCGGCCCGGCGCCGCCTGCCCCGAGATCGTCGCCGAGGGAAAGCCGTTGTAGCGTTCGACCTGCTGCGGCCCCGCACTCCAGTGCACGCTCGTGAATGCTGAAAACGGCACCATCTCGCCCACGTTGTTGCGCAGCCGCAGCGCGCCGATATCCTCGGGCCGCATGCGCTGGTCGGCGTCGGCTTGCATGAGCACGCGCAGCACGTTCCCCTCGTAGACGAAATCGTTCACGTAGTTCGAGCCGAATGCGAGCGCGAGCGCGCTGTTGACCTGTCCGATCTGCAGCCCTAGCGCGCGCGCCTTCACGCGGTCGATATCGACATAGAGTTGCGGCGCGGGCGGCAAACCGTCGGGACGCACGCCCACCAGCAAGGGGCTGCGCGCAGCCTCCGCCAGCATGCGCGCGCTCGCCTGCTGCAACGCCGCGCCGCCCACGCCGCTGCGGTCGAGTATCTTCATGGTGAAGCCGCTCGCATTGCCGAGCGAAGGAATGGCCGGCGGATCGAGCGCGAAGACGAGCGCTTGAGGAATATTGCGGAACGCCGCGTTCGCGCGCCCTACCAGCGCCCCCGCCGAATTGGCCGCGCCCGGCCGCTCCGACCACGGCTTCAGGTCGACGAAGGACATCGCCGCCGACTGCCCCTGGCCGAAGAAGCTGAATCCCGTGACCGACGCGATGTTGCGCACCTGCGGCTGCTGCCTGAGAAAGGCCTCGACCTGATCCACGACCTGTTGCGTGCGCGGCGCCGTCGCGCCGGGCGCCGCGGTATACGCGACGAAAATGTGCCCCTGGTCCTCGCCCGGAATAAAGCCGCGCGGCAATTGGGTGAAGAGGAACCCGGTCGCCGCACACACCACGACGAATACGAGGAGCCAACGCACCGGCTTGCGCAGCATGGCCTGCACGGCCAGCACGTAGCGCTCGGTGGCGGTATCCATGCCGCGGTTGAACGCATCGAAAACGCGCTGCTGCATGCGGGCCGGCCAGCGTGTGGCGGCGCGCTTGCCTGTGCCGTCACCGGTCTGCGTCTTGCTGCCCAGCAACGCTGCCGACATGGCCACACCCAGCGTCAGCGCGAGCAAGGTCGAGAGAAAGATCGAGACGGTGAGCGTGACCGAGAACTGGCGATAAATCGCGCCCGTCGAGCCCGGAAAGAACGCCATGGGAACGAACACCGCAATGAGCACGAGTGTGCTCGCGATGGCGGCGCCCGCAATCTGCCCGACGGCCTTGACGGTCGCCCGCCGCGAACCGAGTCCCTCCTCCTGGATCACGCGCTCGACGCTTTCCACCACTACGATCGCGTCGTCATTGAGAATGCCGATCGCCACGACCATGGCGAACAACGAAAGCAGATTAATGGAGAGTCCGAACAAATAGATGCCTACGCAAGTGCCGATCAGCGCGATCGGGACGACCAGCGTGGGAATGAGCGTCGCGCGCCATTTCTGGAGGAAGAGGAACACGATGACCGTCACCAGCAGCAACGCCTCGACCATCGTGCGCAGCACGCCGCTCAGCGAGGTCGTGATGAACGGTGTCGTATCGAACGGCACGACCCATGCCACGCCCTTGGGGAAAGTCGGCTGCAGTTGCGTGAGACGCTGCCGAACGGCGCTCGCCACGGCCAGCGCATTCGCGCCGCTCGCGAGCTGGATGGCGATCCCGGCGGACTCCTTGCCGTTCACGCGAAAGCGAAAGCCATAGCTGTCGTTGCCCAGCTCCACGCGTGCGACGTCGCCCACACGCACCGTAGAGCCATCCGGGTTCGAGCGCACGATGACCTCGCGAAACTGCTCGGGCGTCGAAAAGCGGCCGCGCATGACGATCTGCGCATTGAGTTCGGCGCCCAGGGCAAGGGGCTGGTCGCCGAGGCTCCCTCCCGCGGTCTGGCTATTCTGCTCCTGGATGGCCGTCATCACTTCGTTAGCCGAAATACCGAAGCTGCCGAGTTTTTCCGGATCGATCCATATCCGCATGGCATACGACGAACCAAACAACTGCGCGTCGCCAACGCCGGGAATGCGGCGCAATTCGTTGACGATGTTATTGGCGGCAAAGTTGCCCAGTTCGACGGCCGGGATCGAACCATCGGCGGATTGCAGCGCAATGAGCATCAGAAAGCCCGACGACGCTTTCGTGACGCTCACGCCTACCTGCCTCACCTCTAGCGGAAGGCGGGGCTCGACGCGGCTCAAGCGGTCCTGGACCTGCGAGAGCGCAACGTCGAGATTCGTGCCGGGCCTGAGCGTGACGGTGATCTGCGCCGTGCCGTTCGAGCGGCTCTGCGACGACATGTAAAGGAAATTTTCGACGCCGTTCATTTCGTCTTCGATGATCGACGTGACCGTGCGGTCCAGCGTGTTCGCGTCAGCGCCACTGTAGACCGCCGATATCGTGAGCGAGGGCGGCGCGACGTCGGGGTACTGCTCGACCGGCAGCAGCATGAGCGCGAGGGCGCCAAAGAGCGTGATGAAGAGCGCGACGACCCACGCGAAGACCGGCCGGTAGACGAAGAATCGGTTCATGTGGCGCGCCGCTCAGGAGTGGCCGGGAGCGGCGAACGGATGGGCGTCCACGCGCTGCCCCGGCTGCACCCTTTGCCAGCCGTCGACGATGACGCGCTCACCCGGCTCCAGCCCATCCTTCACGACCCATTGCCCCGCCTCTTGCGGGCCGAGAACGACATTGCGCCGCACGACGGTGCCGTCGTCGGCAACGAGCGAGAGGCTCGCGCCATTGTTGTCGAACTGCACCGCGCGCGCGGGGACGGCCAGGCCGTTCGGTATCGTGCCGATCGCGATACGCCCGCGCACGAACTGCCCTGGCAACAGAATGCGCGACGCATTGTTGAAGCGCGCACGCAGAACCTGCGTCCCGGTGGAAGGATCGACGACGAGATCGGTGAAGTCGAGCACGCCCGGCTCGCTAAAGTCGTCGCCGTTCGCGAGCGTGAGCCACACTTGCGCGCGGTCCGCGGCCGGCGCCGCGAGCGTGCCCGACGCGATCTGTTTGCGTACTTCCAGCAACGAAATATTCGACTGAGTAAAAACGGCATTCACGGGCGAGAGCTGGTTGACCTGCGTGAGCAAGGTCGCGCCGCCCGCACTGACCAGCGCGCCTTCGGTGACGAGCGCGCGCCCCACACGGCCCGCTATCGGCGCGCGAACCGTGCATCGATCGAGGCGAAGCTGCGCGAGCGTCACCGCGGCGCGTGCGTCCGCAACGTTCGCGTCGGCCTGCTGCAGTGCGGCCGTCGCGGCCTCGAATTCCTGGGCGCTCACGACCTGGCGCGCCACCAGCGGCTTGAAGCGCGCAACCTCGGAGGCCGCATTGCCCTGCACGGCCTGGGCCCGGTTGAGTGCCGCCTGGGCCTGTTGCAATGCGGCCTGGTAGTCGCGCGCATCGATGAGAAAGAGTGGCGCGCCGGCGCGCACGTCGGTGCCCTCCTCGAAGAGCCGCCGCTCGACGATACCGTCCACCCGGGCGCGCACCTCCGCCGAGCGGATCGCTTCGATACGCCCTGGCAGTTCGATCACGCGGGGAATGGGGTGCGTCGCAACCGTTTCGACCAGCACGCTCGGCGGCGGTGGCGCTGCGCCGCTCTGGGCTTGCCGGTCGCGGCATCCGAAGCCCGCCAGCAACCAGATTGCGGCAATGCCGATCAGCCACGGTCTACAGCGTCTGGGTTCGCAGTTTGGCACGCGAGGCTCCACCAAAAAAATAGAGACGGTACGCGCGCGCCCGGAACGGCGCATTGCGCAGTACTCGACCGGATCATGGCGATGTTCACTCAAACGGCGAATTACGGCCCCCGATGTGTGCAGTTGACAAGAGCACAAGCGCGGAAAAAGCGCACAACGTTCCTCCAATCGTTATCTAACAGATATCGCTTTCATGCATTCACAGGAATTACGCAAAACCGCCACAAAATCAAATTTCTTGAAGTCGGAATTCCCTTTACTACTATGGATAGACGATTCACACCCCTATTCACACCGCCAGATTCTTCCATTTCCAGTCATCGCCCATACTCTTTTAAGGGCGCGTTCGCACAGCTGGATATCACGGATTTCGGGATGTTCTATAACCGAAGAAGCCATAGGTCATGGCGACGTCAATCATCTTCTTGCCTCAGGAGATCGAATCATGAAAAGCCAACTCGTCCTCTCAGTCATCGCTGCGCTCCTCGTCGGTGTCTCCTCTTCCGCAATTGCGCAAGGCACATCGGGTGGAGATCAAAGCCAGGGGACAGGTCGCCAGCAGGTCATGCCGACCATGCCGCATCGCGACTGGCATGAGGGTCAACAGGTTCCCTCGAAGTACCGGCATTACAACTATCAGATGAACGACTGGAAGTCGCATAACCTGGACGCACCGAAGCGCGGCCAGCAATGGCTTGGCGTGAACGGCGACTACGTGCTGGTCACGAGAAGCAACTGGAAGATCTCGAAGATCGTACCGGGTACTGAATGATTGGGATGACAAGACGGGCTACGGTGCCGTAGCCCGCGCGATTGCTGCATGATTCAGGCATGGACGGTTGCCATGCCTGCAGCCGTTCTCAATCGACGAGCCGCGCGCGCAAGCGCTTGTACTCGTCGTCTGTAATCGAGCCTGTCGTTCTGAGCTTGTCGAGCTTCTCGATTTCGTCCGCGACACTGTAGCCCACGATGTGGCGCAGTTCTTCGCGCGCCTTCTGCGCCCGCTCCTGGTTGCGATGCGCCATGTCTCTGCCCTGCGTGAGGACATAGGCGAATATGCCGATATAGGGCAAAACAATCAGAAAGATCACCCAGATGATCTTCATGAATCCCGATATATCGGTTCGACGGAACAGGTCACTCGTGATCGTGATGAACAGCCAGAACCACAGAATGAACATGAATATCGAAAACGCATCGATAATAAAGTTCGAAAACGTAAAGCCATTTGCGAAGATCATGAATCGCCTCCGTCGGTTTTGCGTGTGGAAAACGGCAACTGCACGCTACTACGGGCATCGATGACGACACCGTGTGAGCGCGAAACGTGATGCTCGGACGTGACGCGGCAGCCGACTGCGCTTTCGTCAGGTCAGATCAGGCTGCGCCTGCGCTCCCGGCCGGCAAACGGCACCACGGCCATGGAAATGAGATCGAGCCCGAGGAACAATCCGAGCAAGGGTAACGGCACGCTCGGGAAATTGGCGGCCAGAAAAATGGCGAGCAGGAACGAGAGCGCCGCGCTGACGATGCCGATATTGTTGACCTTCACGTCCTGCCCGACCGACGCAATGATCTTGAAGAAGCCGTCGAGCACGAAGAAAATCATCAGCATCACGGTAAGCCCACGCGCCCGTGCGCTGTCATTGACCAGAATGAGAATGCCGATGAGTATGGGCACGATGACTGGCGGAATGCGCCTGACTGCGAGTTTCCAGTCTTTCGTCGTGAAGAGACTCAAGGCATGCACGAAGCCGCAGAACAGCAGCATCCTTGCGATGAAAAGCGTGCCAATTAGGGACCTTGTCGAGAGCGACAAGACGATGCAGAAAATTCCCGCCGCGATGAGAAGCGTTGAGCTGGCAATCGGAAAAATAGAACGCTTTTTCATATTCGAATGTAACTGCGTCAATACGGTTACATAGCTCGGCATATCTGACTTGCGCGTATTCTTGCCGAATTATAGGCTTAAGCGAAATTAAGCGTTCTACTATCCGCCGTGGAAGTATAGTGCGTGAGTGCGCAAATACAAGGGCGCGATTGCACTGTGAACCTCGAACGCAGCCACACCTTCTCGTTCAGTCCCAACGGCGAGCACTTCCTGCTCGACGGCGAGCCCTTCCAGATTCGCAGCGGCGAGATGCATCCCGCGCGCATTCCGCGCGAGTACTGGCTGCATCGCATTCGCATGGCCAAGGCGATGGGTATGAACTGCATCGCGTTGTACATCATGTGGAACTACCACGAGCCACGCAGGGGCGTGTTCGACTTCGAAAGCGGCAACCGCGATATCGACGCCTTCATCCGCCTGTGTCAGCAAGAAGCGCTGTGGGTGCTGTTGCGCCCGGGGCCCTATGTTTGCGCCGAGTGGGACCTGGGAGGCCTTCCCGCTTACTTGCTGAGCGAAGCGGACATCCGGCTGCGCACCGACTCGGCAAACGATGCCCGTTACATGGCGGCGGTTGCGCGCTACATCGGCGAACTCGCTGCGCGCATCAAGCCGTTGATGATCGATGCAGGCGGCCCGATCTTGATGCTCCAGATAGAGAATGAATTCGGATCGTACGCAAGCAATCCCGCCTACCTCGAAGAACTCAGGCAGCTTTGGCTACGGAGCGGCATAACGGGGCCCTTCTACACCGAGGACGGTCTCGAGCAACTCGAGCGCAATCGCAGTACGGTAACGGGTGGCGCCATTGCGTTGAGCAACGGCAACGCGGCGCAAATCGCAACGGTACGGCGCGCGTTTCCTGCCGTGCCCGCGATGGCGGGCGAGGTCTACACGGGCTGGCTGACGCATTGGGGCGAGCCGGAATTCGCTGGACTCAATTACGATCTTTCCGCCATCTTGACGGCATTCATGCAATTGCAATTGTCGTTCAACCTCTATGTCATTCACGGCGGCACGAGCTTTGGCTTTTATGCCGGCGCGAATGTGGACGAGTCGGGCAACTATCAGCCCGATATCACGAGCTACGACTATGGCGCGCCGATCAACGAGCAAGGGGCGGCCACGGCAAAATACATGAAGTATCGCGACATCATCGCCAGCTATCTGGCCGCGCCTTTGCCGGACATTCCGGACAGCATCGCCACACTGGCAGGCCACGCCCTGACGCCAACGCTCTACGCCTCGATCTGGGACAACCTGCCCGAGGCCCTGCCGCGCGAGTCGAGCGTCGATCCGCAGCCGTTCGAGCACTACGGCCAGACCTCCGGCTTCATGCTGTATCGCCAAACGTTGCAGGCGCAACCTGTCGGCGCGCTGGATATCAGCGGCGTTCATGACTATGCGGCAGTTTTTGTAGGCGAGCACTACGCGGGCGGCGTCTCGCGCGCGCGTATTCCGCACGGCTATGCCCAGCGGTTACGCGTGACACATCGCGCGCCTCTCGCGTTGCCCACCGCCTTGGCTGGCGCGCCCGGAGCGCTGGAAATTCTGGTAGAGGGCATGGGCCGCGTCAACTTCGGGCCTGCGATTGTCGACCACAAAGGACTGCTGGAGCCCGTGAAAATGCAATACGCCGACGGGTCCGTTTCATTGCTCGAGGAATGGGAGGTCTTTTTGTTGCCGATGGATGAGGCGTACATCGCCAGGCTGGAGGAGCGCTGCACGAATCCGCTGAAACCCGGGCTCTTTTTCAAAGCGCACCTGGTCCTGATTGACGTCGGCGACACCTGGCTCGATATGAGCAACTGGACGAAGGGCGTGGTCTGGGTCAATGGACATAGTCTCGGCCGCTACTGGAGTATCGGCCCGCAAAAGCGCTTGTATTGCCCCGCGCCATGGCTCACACAGGGCGAAAACGAGGTGCTGATCTTCGACCTGCACCAGACCGGGACGAAGCCGGTGCATCTGGCGAATTCGTTGTATTAGCACCCGCCGGTCGGCAGCAGTTCCAGCGTGAGCACTTCGAATGGCGCGAGCTGGATTTCGCACGCCACGTCCGCGTCAAGTACTGCGGGAATGCTGGTCTTGCCTGTACGCCAGATACTCCGCGCATGAAATCGCCCCGCCGCCTCAGCCGGCAGTTCCAGTTGATGCCGCAGCGCCAGTGCAAAGCGCTGCGCCTGGTTGTGCGGGTTGCGCAGCGTCACGATTGCCTTGTGCGGCGACCACGCGGCCCAGCCGTAGATGGCCGCTTCATCGGGCGCGCCGCCGATCCAATGGCTGTCGCGCAGTACGTCGCCGTTTGCGCGCGCCCATCGGGCGGCTTGCGCGAGCACGTTCCAGTCGTCCTCGCCCAGCAGCGAAGGCGTGATGTACAGCTCCTGCAATTGCGTACCGCTCGCGAAGAAGGACCGCACCTCGTGCGCAAATGCATCGCCTGCCGGCGCATTCAGGCGTGGATTGCACTGTGCAAGGACAATACCGTGCAGCATCAGGGAATTGAGCGGAAAGAGCGGGCTGCGCAGCACGACGTTGTGGTACGTCTGCGCGTCGCGATACGTGATCCAGCGCTCGCGGCTCGTGCCGCTACCCGCCTGACCGTCGTCGCTGCCGCCGCGCCAGATCGCGTCGACGTAGCGCAGCCAGAACGGCGAGGGATGCGTGCCTGTCGAGAGATTGATGAAGGTTTCCGGTTTCGCCGCGCGAATGTCGCCGATGAGCTGGATCGCCGCGTCCCAGTCGCTGTCGAAAAGGCTGCCGGGAAATACGCGGTCCGCGTTGCCCGTCCCGTCGAACTTGAAGTGGTTCACGCCGTCTCTCGCGAGCAGCCTCATCACGACTTCGTGGAATCGCTCGTAATACCGCGACCCCGATAATGCGAAGCCATTGTCGATGACCTCATAGCCCGCGGCGCGTCCGCGCGATACGCGTTCGTCCTTCGGCGCGCAATAGCCGCCCCAGGGAGACAGCCAGACGCCGGGCGCGCCGCCATAGCGTGCCGCTGCGTCGCGCAGCGGCACGAAGCCAAGAGGAAACGCCTGGCTGAAATGCCAGCCGCCGCCGAGGTCGTCCCAGCCATCGTCGAAAAGAAACGAATCGATCTGCACGCCGCGCGCGGTATGCAATTCGCGGCCGATCGTTTCGATACGCTCCAGCGCCTGCTCCTGCGTATAAGGCGTGAGGTAACCGATATCCCACCAGCTGTTGTAGTGCAAAAACGGACGATATGGCCGGGCGCGCTCCTGCTCGAGGCAGGTGGCGAAATCGCGCCGTACCTGACCGTCGCGAGCCACGCCCGCCACGGCGGAGCAAGTCAGCGTCCGGCTCTTTTCCAGCGGCAACGCGCGTTGCAGCGTAAAACTGACGCTTTCCGCTTCCACGTGGCTGGTTGCGAGCGGCAACTCGAAGCCCAGGTAGAAGTTGCCCGCAACGATCGGCGTGCCCTTGCGTTCGCTGCCGGTCTGCGCGCCGACAGCGCACGCCTGCAGCAATGAAACGACGGCAATGGCTTCGTCCTGATGCAGGGCCATCACGTCCAGCGTCATGCGCAGGTATCGCGCGCCGTCGCGCTGCTCTACGCTCCATTGAATCCGCAGGCGTCCCTGGGCGTCGCCCAGTGTAATGCTCACGCGCCGGCCCGCGACGCGTTCGGCCAATCGCGATGCATGGGGGTTAACCGCGAGCGCGTCTTCCCGTACCGGCGCAAGCACCCGCATTCCAGCCGGGCCGAGTGTGGTGCCGTCCGCGAAAGTCAGCGCGAATGGCGCGACGATGGGCAGCGCGCATGCCCTGGCGCAATCGACCAGCGAAAAGTGAGCGAGGTGTTCATCCTCGCGTGCCCAGCGCAATGCAACGGCATGGTTCCCGAACGAGCAGACGTCGCCCTCCTTCCGGAATTCGGGCATGCAAGCTTGCGTAGATGTTCGATCGTCGGCACGCATGGGAGACCTGTCTCGGACACGAGCAGCCTCTATAGGGTAATGGCAACGGCCTCGCGCATTCAACCCACACCATGCACGAACGTGTAATGGCCCTAAAGCGGCGGACCCAGACGAAAGGCAATTCAGGTCCGCATGATTACCTTATGGGAACCTTAAGCCCGCTACTTTTCGCGCGGCTTTACCACCGGTTACACGATTGACAAATCTGCGCATCCCTTCCGTAAGCTCAGCGACTAGAATCCGCTTCCATCGCAACCGCGTCCGTCGACTGGAATAGAGATCATCATGAATCGCCTGACGTTTTATCTCCTCGCAGGACTCGCAGGGACGTGTGTGAGCAGCGCCGCATCCGCCCATGCCGATATCGGTGTCTATCTCGGCGTTCCCGGTCCGGTTTATGCCGCGCCCGAGCCGGTGTACGTGGCACCGCCGCCCGTCGTTTATGCAGCGCCGCCCGCTGCGGTCTACGAAGCGGCCCCAGCTTACGGCTACTACCGCTACGATCACGATGAAGACGAACACCACTGGCACGACCACGGCCGTCATCGTGGCTGGGAACATCACCACCGCGACGACGACGATTAACCGGCACATCCGCCGCCCAGATAGTTGCGCGCGCAATATAATGCGCGCGCCCACCTCGCTGCACTTGCAAGTCCCGCGCCCCCTCCCCGCCACAACAGTCCAGTCCGGCTAGCCTTTTGAAGTTGTCTAGCCAATAAGCGTTTACAACGCGCGCCCCACTCGACCCTCTGCGCTTAGCTCCCGCATGCATCGCTTGCGTGTCAGCGCGTTTACATCTTCCGCCAGCAAAAACCCTAGTTGTCTCATTATGTGAGATCCATTATCTTGTCTATACAACACGGCTGACGTGACAGCCCGCTGTTGACCATGTCGCCATCCGTCATGGCGGCGTCGATAGACAAACTGGAGACTCCACGTCAATGAAGAAGTTTGCCCTGTGCATTGCGATGCTGGCCGTCGCAACCTCCGTCTGCGCGAAGGACTGGACCACGGTCCGCTTTGGCGTGGACGCAAGTTATCCCCCGTTCGAATCGAAGAGCACGGACGGCAAGCTGGTCGGCTTCGACATCGACGTCGGCAACGAAATCTGCAAGCGCATCAACGCGAAATGCGTTTGGGTGGAAAGCGAATTCGACGGCATGATTCCGGCGCTCAAGGCGAAGAAGTTCGACGCCGTTCTCTCCTCGATGTCGATGACGCCGCAGCGTGAAGCGCAAATCGCATTCTCGTCAAAGGTCTTCCACACGCCTAGCCGTCTCGTCGCGAAGAAAGGCTCGAGCCTCCAGCCCACGGCAGATTCGTTGAAGGGCAAGACGGTCGGCGTCGAGCAGGGAACGACCCAGGAAGCCTATGCAAAAGCCAATTGGGCGCCGAGCGGTGTGAAGATCGTGCCTTACCAGGATCAGGACCAGGTCTATGCAGACCTGCTCTCGGGCCGCCTCGACGCCGCGCTGCAAGACGCCGTGCAGGCCGACCTGAGCTTCCTGAAGACCCCGCGCGGCGCAGGCTTCGCGTTCACGAGCGGCGAACTGAGTGATCCGAGCGGCATTCTCGGCAACGGCGCCGCCATCGGCTTGCGCAAGGACGACGCCGACCTGAAGGTGAAGATCGATAAAGCGCTCGCGGACATGATCAAGGACGGGACTTACAAGAAGATCGAATCGCGATACTTCGCATTCGACGTGTACGGTTCTTGAGCCTGACCAGAGCACTATATTAGCGACGAAGGCGCGGGACACTCCCGCGCCTTTTGCCCTTTCCGCCGCTCGAAACTCTCCCCGCGCTCAGGCCATCATGCAAATTCAAACCCATCCGCTAATTTCGCCGGCGCTCGGCACCGCGCGGCATCTCTCGAGCTTCCACTACGGCCCCACCGGCGCACAGAAGATCTACATCCAGTCGTCGCTGCATGCCGACGAACTGCCGGGCATGCTGGTCGCCTGGGCGCTGCGCAAACGCCTGGCCGCGCTCGAAGCCGCAGGCAAGCTGCGCGGCGAGGTCGTCGTCGTGCCCGTGCCCAATCCGATCGGCCTCAATCAGCGCCTGCTCGGTCAGCTGCTCGGCCGTTTTGAAAGCGGCACCGCGGCCAACTTCAACCGCCACTTCCACGATCTCGCCGAACTCGTGCTCCCGCGTGTCGGCCCTCGACTGAGCGGCGACGCGCAGCAGAACGTGGTCGCCGTGCGCGCTGCGATGCGAGAGGCGCTCGACGAACAGGCGCCCACCACCGAACTCGGCTCACAACGTCTTGCGCTTCAGCGCCTTTCGTACGACGCCGATGTCGTGCTCGACCTGCATTGCGACTTCGAAGGCGCCATGCACCTCTACACGAACCCCGACCTGTGGGCCGATGTCGAGCCGCTCGCGCGCTATCTCGAAGCGAAAGCATCGCTCTTCGCGCTCAATTCGGACGGCAATCCCTTCGACGAGATTCACAGCTTCTGCTGGTCCGCGCTGCGCGAGCGCTACGGCGACCGGTTTCCGATTCCCAACGGCGCGGTTTCCGTGACGATCGAGTTGCGCGGCCAGGCAGACGTGAGCTACGACTTCGCCGAACGCGACGCGAACGCCATCGTCAACTACCTCACGCATCGCGGTGTGATCGAGGGCACGCCCGCGCCGCTGCCTCGGCTCGAATACGGCGCTACACCGCTCGCGGGCGCCGAATCGCTCATCGCGCCGGTCTCCGGCGTGCTCGTGTTCCGCACGCCGGTTGGCGTCACGGTCGAACCTGGTCAGCCGATTGCCGATGTGGTCGACCCGCTGACCGATCGCGTCGTCACGATCACGAGCTCGGTGACCGGCATGCTGTACGCACGCCAACGCACGCGCTTCGCCACTGCGGGGATGGAAGTGGCGTGGGTGGCAGGCGCCACGCCGCTGCGCAGCGGCTCTCTGCTGCCCAACTGACAGTGAAACCGGGCAGATCGCTCGAAAATATGTGGGGTCGTGTCCGATAACGGGCACCAAGTATGCACAGTTCGTTTGGAAACGAAACGATGTGTGACGGGGCGTAACAGCAGTCCAGCAGGCGCACCGCAAAGGATGATGCCTGCCGCTGCAGCGCAGTCAGGGGAGAGCAAGTGCTATTTACACTTGCTTTCGATTCTTTACCTATGCGCGCTGAGTTGAAACTTACGATTGCTAGCGCCTGGAACATCGGGCACCAAGGCGGCCGGAGACTTCCGTTTCCGGCCGCCTTTCTCATTCGTAAATAAAGTCAGCGGAATGGCCCACAATAAATGAACAGCCTCGATACCGTCATTCTGGGAGCCCTCACCCAAGTCGATCTGCCGCCACTCCTCAATCACGCGATCCGGGTGATGGTGGGACTCTATACGTTCAAGGGTTATTTCCTCATCCCGCTCATAGGGTGGATCTGGTTCCAGCCGAGCGAGCGGCGCGAGTGGCGGCGCGAGATGATGATCGCCACGGTGGCCAGCGGCCTGATCGCGCTCGCAGTGGGACGCCTCCTCGCGCGTTGTCTGCCATTCCGGCAACGGCCGATCTTCAATCCCGATCTGCATCTGCATTTCGCCTCGTCGTCGTTGCGAGCCGCCGGGCTAACCGATTTCAGCTCGTTTCCGAGCGATCACGCCATGCTGTGGCTAGCGATTGCAGTGGGAATCTACCTGGTATGGCGTGTGGTCGGCGCGCTGGCGATTTTATATACGGTACTAGTCATCTGTTTGCCGCGCGCGTATCTGGGCTATCACTACCCCACGGATTTGATCGCGGGCGGCGCAATCGGCGTGGTGATTACCTGGCTGATGACGCGCGACGCCATCAGAAAGCGTACCGCCGAGCCCGCTCTGCGCCTGATGATGCGCTTTCCCGGGCCGGCCGCCGCAAGCGCATTTCTCGTATGTTTCGAACTGGTCACGCAGTTCGACGATCTGCTGCGGCTCGCCCACTCCGTAGTGCACGGAATAAGCTGAAAACTGGCGCGGGCGGCGTCTTTGCACGCCGCCCGCGCGGCTTCACACTGCGCCCGGATTGACGTACGCCGTCTTGACCGTGGTGTAGAACTCGCGGGCATAGCTGCCTTGCTCGCGCGGGCCGTAGCTCGAACCCTTGCGGCCGCCAAACGGAACGTGATAGTCCACGCCCGCCGTTGCGGTGTTCACCATGACCATGCCGGCCTGCACATGGCGACGGAAATGGTTGGCATGACTGAGCGAAGTCGTGCAGATGCCAGCCGACAAACCGAACTCCGTGTCGTTCGCCACGGCTAGCGCCTCGTGATAGTCCTTCACCTTGATGACCGAGGCGACGGGGCCGAACACTTCTTCGCGGTTGATGCGCATTTCCGCGGTCGTACTAGTGATCAGCGCGGGGGCAAGGAAATAGCCGCGCGTGGCGCCTTCAACCCGCTCGCCGCCGTACACCTCACCGCCCTCTTCACGCGCGATCGCAATGTAGCGCTCGTCCTGCTGGAGCTGTTTGTCGTCCACCACCGGCCCGATATGCGTGCCGTCCGCCAGCGCGTCGCCCGTCTTCAGCGTCTTCATGCGGGCCTTCATCGCTTCGATAAAACGGTCGTGAATGCCTTCCGTCACGATGAGGCGGCTCGATGCCGTGCAGCGTTGCCCCGTAGAGAAGAATGCGCCGTTGATACAGGCGTCCACGGCGACGTCGAGATTGGCGTCGTCGAGCACGACCATGGGATTCTTGCCACCCATCTCCAGCTGGAATTTCTTGCCCGTTGCAAAGCATTTCGCGCCGATCGCGCGGCCCGTCTGGACCGAGCCCGTGAAACTCACGGCGTCGACATCAGGCGAGCTGACGATCGCCTCGCCCACCACCGAGCCGCGCCCCATCACGAGGTTGATGACGCCGGCCGGCGCGCCCGCCTCCGCAATGATCTTCACGAGTTCCCACGTGCTGGCCGGCACGAGGTCGGCGGGCTTGATGACGACCGTGTTGCCATAGGCCAGCGCGGGCGCGATCTTCCAGGCGGGAATGGCGATCGGAAAGTTCCAGGGCGTAATGAGCCCGATCACGCCGATCGGCTCGCGCGTCACCTCGACGGTCATGCCGGGCCGCACCGAAGGCACGATCTCGCCGCCAAGGCGCAGCGCCTCGCCCGCAAAGAACTTGAAGATCTGCGCGGCGCGGCCCACCTCGCCGATGGCCTCGGGCAGCGTCTTGCCCTCCTCGCGCGCGAGCACGCGGCCCAACTCGGCCTTGCGCGTGAGAATGACGCTGCCCACCTGGTCGAGCAAGTCGAAGCGTTGCTGTGGCGTGGAAAGCGACCACTGCGCAAAGGCCTTGCGCGCGGCGGCAATGGCGTCGCGCGTCTGCGCGTCGTCTGCCTGCGCGAACTCGCCGATCGCGTCGTCGAGATTGGAGGGATTGATGTTGGTGGATACCGTGGCGCCGCGCACCCACTCGCCGCCGATGAAATTGTCGAACTGGTTCATGTCGCGTTTCCCGATTCAGTGGCTCACAGCAATCCGCGCGCAGCCAGATTGCGATAGAGCGCGCGCACGCCGAAGGTCCACGGCGCGAGTTCCGTGCTCAATTGCACGGTGTTGATCAGCGCGCCAAGTTCCGGCGTGGAGATGGTGACCTTGTCGCCCAGATGATGCGTAAAGCCGCCGCCTTGCGTATCGCGATCCTTGATCGGCGAGAACATGGTGCCGAGAAAGAGCATGAAGCCATCGGGATACTGGTGATGAGGGCCCCACGTCTGCGCCACGAGGTCGGCCGGGTCGCGGCTGATTTCGCTCATATGGCTGATGCCCTCCAGGACGAAGTCATCGTCCGTGCCTTCCACGCGCAGCGCGACGCTCGTCTTGCGCACCGTGTCGAGGCTGAACGACTCGTCGAACAGGCGCACGAACGGGCCAATCGCGCACGAGGCGTTGTTGTCCTTGCACTTGCCGAGCAGCAGCGCCGAGCGGCCTTCGATGTCGCGCAGATTGACGTCGTTGCCGAGCGTCGCGCCGACGATCTCGCCGCGGCTGTTCACCGCAAGCACGATTTCCGGCTCGGGGTTGTTCCAGACCGAAGCGGCCAGCAAGCCGACATCCGCGCCAAAGCCCACCGCCGACATCGGCTGCGACTTCGAGAACACTTCCGCGTCGGGCCCAATACCCACTTCCATGTACTGGGACCACGCGCCGCGCCGCTCGAGTTCCGCCTTGAGCTTCATCGCTTCTTCCGAGCCCGGCTTGATCTTCGAGAGATCGGTGCCGATCGTGGCCGCGATGGTTTCGCGCACCTCCTGCGCTTTCGCGGGATCGCCGCCCGCCTGCTCCTCGATCACGCGCTCGATCAGGCTCACCGCGAACGTCACGCCGCATGCCTTGATGGCCTGAACGTCATTGGGCGCGAGCAGACGCAGTGCGGGCTCCCCGCTGCCGGGCAGATTCGCTTCGATCAGTTTCTCCACCGGGCCGAGCGATTCGCCGCTCACCGTGCGTGCAAATTGCGCGATGTCCTCGCGGTCGAAAAGATCCGCGGTGGTCGGCGTGCTGGCCGTGATATCGAT
Organism: Paraburkholderia sp. CNPSo 3274; assembly: GCF_024206475.1. Taxonomy (GTDB): domain Bacteria; phylum Pseudomonadota; class Gammaproteobacteria; order Burkholderiales; family Burkholderiaceae; genus Paraburkholderia. Next base: position 9,771 of record NZ_JAMBPR010000067.1, on the reverse strand, counting down.
GACTTCGCCATTGCGAACGAGCACGACAGAGGGGCCTTCATGCTCGCCGGCCTTGCGCCACACTCGGCCAACGAGCAGCGCCTTCCCGACATCGCCGGGAAGCCAGTTTGATGGGGTGTTCGAGGTCATGGTGCGTCCAGTTTGGTGTCCGATGGTTAATGCGAATGGCGCGGATTGCCGCGCTCGGCGATGACTTTCAGATAGAGCGTGGCCGGTTCGAGGCATCCGCCGGTGGACAGTTGCCCCACCGTCTTGCGGTAAAGCTCCTGCCAGGGCGTCTGTGCGGGCGGAACCTCGAAGTGCGCCGTTTCGCGGCGCCGCGCAAGCTCGGCTTCGTCGACCAGCACGTTCACGCTGCGCGCATTCAGGTCCACGCGAATGCGGTCACCGGTTTGCAGCAGCGCGAGGCCGCCGCCCACCGCCGCCTCGGGCGACATGTTCAGGATCGACGGGCTCGCCGACGTACCGCTCTGACGGCCATCGCCCAGCGTGGGCAGCGACGTGATGCCCTGGCGCACCAGTTCCGCCGGCGGCGCCATGTTCACCACTTCGGCGCTGCCCGGATAGCCCACCGTGCCCGTGCCGCGAATCACGAGAATGCAGCGCTGGTCGATTTCGAGCGACGGATCGTTGATGCGCGCGTGGTAATCCTCGGGACCGTCGAACACGATCGCCCGCGCCTCGAAGGTATTTTCCGCGCCCGGCTCGCTCAAATAGGTTTGCCGGAAGGCGTCGCCGACCACCGACATCTTCATGATCGCGCTGTCGAAGAAGTTGCCCGAGAGAACCATGAACCCCGCGCCATGCTTGAGCGGGTCATCCGTTGTCCTGATGACTTCGCGATCGGGTTCGGGCGTGCTGTCGGCGATGGCGCCAATGGTCCGGCCCGATACCGTGAGGCATTCGCGGTGCACGAGGCCCGCGCGATCGAGTTCGCGCAGCACACCGGGCACGCCGCCCGCGCGGTGGAAGCTCTCGCCCAGATACTCGCCTGCCGGCATGCAGTTCACGATGAGCGGCACCTGTTCGCCGACGCGTTGCCAGTCTTCGAGGCTCAGCTCGATGCCCATGTGCCGCGCGATGGCAATGAGGTGCGGCGGACAATTGGTGGACGCGCCCAGCGCGGAGGCCACGACAATGGCATTCTCGAACGCCTCTTTCGTCATGATGCGCGAAGGCCGCATGTCGTAGCGCACGAGGTCGACAATGCGCTTGCCCGTTGCGTACGCCATCTGACCGCGCTCGCGGTAAGCCGCCGGAATACTGGCGCAGCCGGGCAGCGACATACCCAGCGCTTCCGCGAGGCTGTTCATCGACAACGCGGTGCCCATGGTGTTGCAGTGGCCGATAGAGGGCGACGAAGCCGTGGTGAGTTCCATGAAACCTTCGTAGTCGATCTCGCCTGCCGCCAGCAGATTGCGCGCATGCCAGATGACCGTACCCGAACCAACACGCTGGCCGTTATGCCAACCGTCGAGCATCGGCCCGCCCGAAAGCACGATGGCGGGCATATCGACCGTTGCCGCGGCCATCAGGCAGGCGGGCGTGGTCTTGTCGCAGCCCGTGGTCAGCACGACGCCATCGAGCGGGAAACCGTGAAGTATTTCGACGAGACCCAGATAGGCCAGATTGCGGTCGAGCGCCGCCGTGGGCCGGCGGCTCTGCTCCGCAAGCGGATGCACCGGGAATTCCATCGGTATGCCGCCCGCGTCCCGAATGCCCGCCTTCGTGCGAGCCGCGAGTTCGATATGGTGACGATTGCAGGGGGCGAGATCGCTCCCCGTTTGCGCAATGCCGATGATAGGGCGGCCCGATTGCAGTTCTTCGCGGGTCAGACCGTAGTTCATGAAACGCTCGACATACAGCGCGGTCATGTCCGCATGGGCCGGGTCGTCGAACCATTCCTGGCTGCGCAGGCGCCGTGCGTTGGGCTGGGTCATATCACTCACTCCGTTATTCCTTGTCTCGACGATGTGGCGGGCGCACATTCGGGTCCCCGCCAGATTGTTATCGGTAACATTTGTGGATATTAGCACTTTGCGCTCGCGCTGTGCACCAGGTGAGACCACGCGTTTTCCCGCCTCGTTGGAGGCATCGACCGGCCTTGGTGCCAGCGCGTCGACTTGCCGCGGCGCCTCCTCTCATGCTAATTTAGCGCCCGCTTTGTTACCGATAACAAACTAGCGCATGCTTCATCGACAGCGCAGAGATCCAGCAAACACACCACGAAGTTCGTGGAAATGGCCTCCCCATCAGCGGGACCGATCAAAGGCACATGTGAATGGAGACACATCCCATGCCAACCCTGACCCAGATTGCGGATTCGCCGGCCGCCGTCAACGAAGCCGAAGAACTGCTGTACCGCAAGGTACTGAAGCGCATCTTGCCGCTTCTGCTTCTGTGCTACGTCGTCGCCTACCTCGACCGCGTGAACGTCGGCTTTGCCAAGTTGCAGATGCTGGACTCGCTCGGCCTGAGCGACAGCGTCTACGCCGTGGGCGCAAGCATCAGTGGATGCTGTTGCTCGAAGGCATTCCTTCGATTCTCGTCGCCTTCGTGGTGCTGTTGCGCATGGGCGACGGCATTCAGTCGGCGAAATGGCTGAGCGCCGCCGAAAAAGCGGTGCTTCAAAAGAATCTCGAACAGGAAAGCGCGAAGAAAACGCATAGCGCCGTGGCGGTGCTGAAAAGCCCGCGCGTCTGGCTGTTGACGTTCATTCTGCTGACCTTCAATACCGGCTTCTATGGTTTGGCGTTCTGGCTGCCTTCCCTCATCAAGGCTTCCGGCGTGAAGAGCACGTTGAATATCGGCTTGCTGACCGCCATTCCCTATCTCTGCGCCGTGGTCGCCATGATCTGGAACGCGTCGCACTCGCGCAAGACGGGCGAGCGCCGCCTGCATGCGGCCATTCCGGCCTGTATTGGCGGCGTCGGCCTGATTCTGAGCGCACTCGTTGCGCACAACGTGGCGCTTTCGATCGTATGCCTGACTATCGCCACCTGCGCGCCGTTGCGAAGGCCACCTTCTGGCTGTGCCTTCCTTACACGATCCCTTTTTCTAAATTGCGTCGGCCTTGCGCCGGCGCTTTTTTTTGACCTGTGCGGTTCCGCCAGCACGGGCAATCGTTCTGCCTGAACGCCCCAGCGCACCCCAGCGCCCGCACAAAAAGCGTGCAAAAAAAACAATTGGAATTGTCTCAAGAATTCCAGCACGCTGCCGATAAGACGTGAACACTGTTTTCCGCCCGACATACTGTCATCGGGCGACTAACAAGCAACGGAGACGCTGTGATTCGAAACTGCCTTGGAGGCCTGCTGCTGGCGCTCAGCTGTCTTGGCACCGCGGTTGCCGCGGGCCCCGACTGCTCGCGCTCATTTACGCTCGCCTTACACGATCATGGGCTGCTCTACTCTGTCGACACGGACACGGGCATCGACAAGGACTTCGCCGACGCATTGGCGCGGCGCAGCGGCTGCCAGATCCGCGTGAGCCTGATGTCGCGCGCGCGCATCTGGAAACTGATCGAATCGGGCGCGCTCGATTTCAGTCTTTCGGGCATTGCCAACGAAGAGCGCAATCAATACGCGGATTTTGCCTGGTACTTCAGCAACAAGTACTATCTGCTGGTTCGCAAGGATTCGGGCATCCATCAACTGGCCGATTTCGAGCACAACGACAAGTTCCAGCTCGGCGTGATTCGCAGCTTCCGCTACAGCGAGTCGGCCAACCGGCTGGTCGATTCGCTCTCCACCGAAAACCGCGTGAGTCAGGCCGGCGGCCTTGAGCCGCTTTACCAGGCGCTGATCCTTGGCCGCATTCAGGGAATGATCATCGAGCCGTTCGATTACCCCGCCATCGACGAAGCAAAGATTCGGAGCGTGACCAATATCGTGGAGTTCGACGATCCACCCATTCCGCATGGACTCATCATGTCGAAGAAGGCGCTCTCGCCCGAGGAGCGGGACAAGTGGCGCGCCCTCGTCAACGAAATGATCGCAGACGGCACGGTACGGCGGATCTTCACGAAGTATTTCAAGCCTGACCTCGCCGACTCGATGGTCCCCTTCTAGACGCCGCCATGACCCGGACGCGCCTCGTTCTGCTCCCGCTACTGGTTCTCGTCGCTGCGCTCGGCGTGACATGGACGCTCTGGAACCACGAGCGCGAAGCGGCCCGCCACGAACTGCTCACGCAGTTCAACTTCTCGCTCGGCGACGTCGTGAGCCGCATCGAACAGCGCATGGGCACGTACGAGCTTTTGCTGCGCGGCGTGCAGAGCCTTTTTGCCGCCAGCGGAGAGGTCGACCGCGACGCGTTCCGGGCTTACGTCAACACGCTCAATCTCGACGCCAACTTTTCCGGCATCCAGGCCATCGGCGTCATCGCGTGGGTGCCGCAGACGCAAAAGGCCGCGCATATCACGGCCATGCAACAGCGCGGCTTGCCAGGCTACTCGATCGAGCCCGCTGGTCCGCGCGCGAATTACGCACCCATCATTCAGCGCGAGCCGTATATTGGCGCCAATCGCGCGGCGCCCGGTTTCGACGCCTGGGCCGACCCGGTGCGCCGGCGCGCCATGGAGCAGGCGCGCGACACCGGCATGGCGACCATTTCCGGCAAGGTGCGCCTCTCGGTCGACACCGTGCCCGGCGCCGATCCCGGCTTCGTGATGTACATGCCGGTCTACGCACGCGGCCAGGCGCCGGAAAACGCCACGGAACGTCAGGCGCAGCTAGTTGGCTGGGTCTATGCATCCTTTCGCATGCACGACGTCATTGCAAGCCTTTACGGCGAGGAACCGCCCGGCCTCTCGGTCTCCATCTACGACGGCGTAGAATCGTCGCCGGACGCGTTGCTCTACAGAACGTCGGGCGCCGCCGCCCATCACCTGACCAGCGATCTCTCGGCGACCGAATATCTCGTTGTCTGCGGGCACGACTGGATGCTCAAGCTGATGGCGCGTGACGGCTTCAAAGCCCGCTTCGGCCGCGACGCGGCAACGCTCATCGCGATCATCGGCACGGGCCTGAGCCTGCTGCTCGCGCTGCTCACGCGCCTCATGATGACGGGCCGCAGCCGGGCGATACGGCTTGCCTCGTCGATGACGAAGGAACTGCGCGAAAACGAGGAAAAATTCCGCGCCATTGCGGACTGCACCGTCAACTGGGAAATCTGGTGGTCGCCGGAAGGCAAGCCACGCTGGATCAACTCGGCGGTGGAGCAGTACATCGGCTATACCGTTGACGAGTGCATGGCCATGAGCGACTTCGCCTGCACCGTGGTCTATCCGGGCGACGCCTCCTACGTCGCGCCCGAGTTCCGCGCCGCGCAACTGGGCTCGCGCGGCGACAATCTGGAGTTTCGTTGCGTGCGCAAGGATGGCTCGCTCATGTGGCTCTCCGCGTCGTGGGTGCCGATTACCGATTCCAGGGGCGATTTCATTGGTTTCCGCACGAGCGGGCGCGACATCACCGAGCGCAAGATCGCCGACCAGCGCATCAAGGAGCTGGCCTTTTACGACGCGCTCACCGGCCTGCCCAATCGCACGCTGCTGCTCGACAACCTGAAGGACGCCATTACCGACAGCGCGAGGAACGGCACGAGCGGCGCCCTGCTGTTCATCGATCTGGACCACTTCAAGACCCTGAACGACACGCTGGGTCACGACAAGGGCGACCTGCTGCTGCAGGAAGTGGCGAAACGCCTGGCGGCGAGCATACCCGCGGGCGACACCGTGGCTCGCGTGGGCGGCGACGAGTTCGTCGTCGTCGTCGGGAATCTGAACCCCGTTCCATGCGAAGCAGCCCGCCAAACCGAAGGCCTGGGCGAGCGGATTCTCGCCGTGCTCGGGAATCCTTATCGACTCGACGACATCGACTACCGCAGCACGGCGAGTATTGGCGCAACCGTGTTCAAGGGATTCCAGGCATCGACGGACGACCTCATGAAGCAGGCCGACCTCGCCATGTACAAGTCCAAGGAACGCGGCCGCAACGCGGTGCGCCTCTTCGACCCCGATATGCAGACGGTCGTGGTGGAGCGTGCCGCGCTCGAAGCGGCGCTGCGCGAAGCCATCGAAAACGAACAGTTCGTGCTTCACTACCAGATGCAGATCGACCGTGACCGTGTGACCGGCGTCGAAGCGCTGGTGCGCTGGCGTCATCCCTTGCGCGGGCTCGTGTACCCGGCCGATTTCATTCCCGTGGCCGAAGAAACCGGGCTCATCGCCGAGCTGGGCAGCTGGGTTCTGCGCGCGGCCTGCACCCAACTGGCGCGCTGGGCCACACAGCCCGACACCGAGCATCTGAGCATTGCGGTCAACGTCAGCGTGCAGCAGCTTCACCAACCGGACTTCGTGGAAAGCGTGCTGACCACGCTCGAACAGACCGGTGCGAGAGCGGACAGGCTGAAGCTCGAGTTGACGGAAAGCGTGCTGGTCGACAACGTGCAGGAGATCATCGAGAAAATGGAGGCGCTGAAGGCGAACGGCGTCGTCTTCGCGCTCGACGATTTCGGCATCGGCTATTCGTCGCTTTCGTATTTGAAGCGCTTGCCGCTCGCTCAACTGAAAATCGACCGCTCATTCGTGCGCGATGTCCTCGTCGACCCGAACGACGCCGTGATCGCGCGAACCATCGTGGCGCTTGCGCACAGCCTGGGCATCGGCGTGATCGCCGAAGGGGTCGAGACCGAAGAGCAACGCGCCTTCCTCGCCTCGGCGGGATGTTACGCGTATCAGGGCTATCTTTTCTGCCGCCCGATTCCTGTCGAGGAGTTCGAAGCGGCATTGCGTGGACTCGAGGCGCCTGAGTGCGTCACAGAGTAAGCGCGCCCCGCCGCCTATCGCGTCACGCGTCGCCATGCCGGCGCGGCGCGAGCAGGTCGGACAAGCCCACGCGATGCAACATCTCCGCTCTCACGCGGTCCAGGACGGCAAAGCCAACGTCCGCGCCGTCCTGCGTCGGGTCTACGTGCACCCGGAACGGCCGCTTCCCGAAGGGGGCATCGACCACGTTGACGATCGCCTCGGCCACGAGGCCCACATCGGCTTCCGGCGGCACGATGGCGGCGAACGCCTTCTGGATCTGCGCGCCGAACCCGGCATAGGGGCCTGCTTCATAAGCCGCGACCACGCCCTTGTCTTCCGGGCTGCCCGCATGCGAAAAGTGATTCGTGCCCGAGGTAAAGGCGCCCGGCACGATGATCGACGTTTCGATGCCCCACCGCGCAAGCTCGCGTGCATACTGAACCGCAATCGCATCCATGGCGGCCTTCGCCGCAAAGTACGGCGCGAGGTAAGGCGGCGTGCCGCCTGCGGAACTGCTGCTCGACACCCACACCACCAGGCCCTCGCGCCGCTCGCGCATGTGCGGCAGCACCGCGCGGTTCACCCGCTGCGTGCCCAACACGTTGACATCGTACAGGTGCGCATATTGTTCCGGGCTGAACGCTTCGGCCGGCCCGAAGGCCATGTGGCCCGCGTTGTGGACGATGACGTCGATACGCCCGCTCTCGCCGATCACGCGGGCGATGCCCGCATCCACGGACTCCTGCGACTGCACGTCGAGTTCGACGGTGCGCAGATCCACGCCGTTGTGCCGCGAGAATTCCGCCATCTGCGCGACGACCGGGGCGTTGCGCCCCGCGGTCGCACGCATGGACGCGTAGACGGTATGGCCGGCATTGGCGAGTGCTTCGGCGGCGAGGCGGCCAAACCCGCTGGATGCGCCGGTAACGACGATGACTTTCTTCATGATGGGCTCCTCGTTCGTATTGAAACGCTTGATCAGGACATCAAATAATGCCGCCGTTCACGCGTATCGTTTGACCGTCGATCCAGCTTGCACCGCTGCCGACGAGAAACGAGACCACCTCCGCGATATCGTCCGCCTGGCCGAGCCGCTCGAGCGGCGGCATCTTCGCCAGGCGCTCGATCTGCTCGGGTGTCTTGTCCTTGAGGAACAGTTCGGTCGCGGTAGGTCCGGGGGCAACCGCATTCACGGTGATATTGCGGCCGCGCAGTTCCTTGGCGAAGATGTTGGTCATCGTTTCCACGGCGGCCTTGGTGGCGGCGTACACCGAGTAGCCCGGCAGCGCGAGCGCCTGGATGCTGCTCGAAAAGTTGACGATGCGGCCGCCCTGGCGCAGCTTCTTCGCGGCAATGCGCAGCGTATTGAAGGTGCCCTTGAGGTTGATCGCGACGAGCCGGTCGAACAGGGCGTCGTCGGTATCGACCAGATTGACGAGGCCCGGCTGCATGATGCCCGCGTTGTTCACCACGATATCCACGCCGCCAAAGAGCGTAATGGCCTGGTCGAACATCACGGCCACCTGGGCGGGCACGGCCACGTCTGCCTGAATCGCCGCGGCGCGACCGCCCGCGGCCTTGATTTCCTCCACGACCGCGTTCGCGTCCGCCGCGCGGCCGGCGAAGTTGACGATGACTACGATGCCTTCGCCCGCGAGGCGTCTGGCGATCGATGCGCCGATACCGCGCGATGCGCCGGTCACGATCGCGACTTTGCTGGTGTTGGCTTGCGTGCTCATGGTGACTCTCCGTGCTGGTTGGGTGGGTGATGCAACGTGATGCGATGGGTGCATCTTCCCGCCAGGCAACGCTCCACGGTAGCCGCATAACCAGAATATCGGCTATGCTTTCCGCGTATGACCATCTTCAACGACCTGAGCCTGCTGCAGGCCTTCGTTGCCATCGTGGAGAGCGGCAGCATCTCCGCGGCGGCCCGCAAGCTGAATTTGAGCCAGCCCACGCTGAGCCGCCAGTTGCGTTCGCTCGAAGATCAATGCGGCGCGGCGCTGCTGCGGCGCGACACGCACCGCATGAGCCTGACAGAAACCGGTCACCAGTTCCTTGCCGACGCACAGGCGCTGCTCGCGCTAGCCGAGGAGTCGGAGCAGCGCATGCGGCGCGACCAGAGCGCGCTAAGCGGCAATATCCGCGTGTTCTCCACGATCGACTTCGGCCAGTCCGTGGTGAGCCGCATGATCAGCAGCTTTATCCAGGCGCACCCGGCTGTGAGAATGGAGCTGGCCTATTCGAACCGCCCGCTGCACATGATCGAAGAGGGCTGCGACGCGGGTATCGTCGCCGGGGCGCTCACCGACGATCGCGTCGTTGCGCGCTCGCTCGGTGAGATCCGGCGCTATCCGGCTGCCTCGCCCGCGTTCCTCAAGGATCACGACTTCACCAGCAAGCCGGACAGTCTCCAGGCCTTACCGTGGATCGCGCTTTCGAGCCGGCAGTTCGGCGGCTCGAGGGATGTCACGCTGTATTCAAGGGCCGCAACGCATACGTTGCAGATCGAGCCCGTGATGATTTCGGAAGGGGTGACGAGCATGCGCGAGGCCGCGCGCATGGGGCTGGGCTTGGCCGTGTTGCCGGAATGGCTGATCGAGGAGGATCTGGTGTCGGGCCGCCTCGTGCGCGTCTTGCCGAAATGGCAGGCGAAACCGCTCGCCGCGCAAATCGTCTATCCCGTGCAAAGGCGGCTGCCGTTGCGCGTGCACGCATTCATCGAATTCGCTACCGAATATATGACGACGGTTTTGAAGCCGCGATAACGCTTGACGCCACTCACGTGAGCGCTTAGGGCTGGGTGATCTTCATTCTTGACTTGAAATCAAAACACTTTGGTCTATAGACCGGTTTTTAGTCAAAAGTAAAACCCGCACAATGCAGCAGTCCCAACTTGCCAGTGCCCAACGAGGCACGACGCCATGCCCCACCGCGACCTCAGTCTACCCACCACGGCC
>NZ_JAMBPR010000066.1 GCF_024206475.1 Paraburkholderia sp. CNPSo 3274 | reverse complement strand
CTGGAGGCTGCATCTCGACTCGGCATCCACGAAGCAACACTCACCAGGTGGGTCGAATACGGCCTTATCAAACGACACGCCTATAACGATTATGCGTTCCTCTATGAAGTCCCGGATTCCCACCCGCCTGTGAAGCACAGCAGCCGATGGGATCGACTCACTAACCGTGCGAAAGCGGCGCGAGCGCGCGTAGCATCTAAAACCCTCTGATCCGCGAATAGGAGTTGCAGTATGAATCCAGCTAGTTGACGAACAGCCAGAATCCATTGCCGCCCCAGTCGAGAATCTCGACGCGCTCGCGACGCCGGTTGCCGAACATGAGCAAGACCGATGCCATCGGGTTCGGACGCATCGCGTGCCCGCCCAGAGTCGACAGCCCGTTGATACTCAAACGGAATCGACCGCGTCGCGATGCAGATAGACCTTCAGCTCTTCGTCGAACCGGAACACGGCAGCCTCCCGAGCATCTGGACGCTAGCCGTCAGTTCATCTAGGCCGGCTTTGCCCAGCTAGAGGTTAACGTCATTGGGCAAGCGCACGTTCAGCGAAGCCGTCATGCCGCGGTCTGCTGGAATCGGGGTCGGCGGCGTACCGGCGTGATAACTTGCACGAAGAGTGGCTCGGCTGGCGCCAATGTGCCCGGCGGCTCTGTCGGTGTCTCGATCGCCGGCTCGCCCGCTGGCGCGAGCAACTTCGCTCGGCCTTGCCTACGCTGATGCTGGGTAGTCCACGTCCGCACCAGGTTTGGGTTGATCCCGCGCTCCACGGCCGTCCGGGCGATCGAGACACCCGGCTTCAGGCACGCCTCGATCAGTTCGCGCCTCGCAGCCTCGTCGTACTTGCGCCGGCTATCGCGCTTACGACCGATGACCAGTCGGCCTAGTAGGCCTTCTTCTTGTGCACTCATGTACACGTGTCCACGCTCGCCCAACATGGACACGTAGCCTCTGTGAATCAGCTTCGTGGCGAAAAGCGTCGTTCAAAGAACGCTTACTCCCAAGCGCAAAACTCAATCGATTGGAGTGCAGTGGAAGCGTAGTGCGACAACCGCCTCAGACCTGGAAGGACCGATTCAGCGGAAACATCAGGATGTGAGCATATTTTGCCCACCTCGTCAAAATGGGCCCGCACCTTTCAATCGCGGAAACCATTCGGAAAGCGAACGGGTTAACCATGATCGACCATCAAAAAATGCCATGTTAATTTCCTTGATCATACGACTTGGTCATATGACCGTGTTTGTTATGAGTGTGCCATCTCACCAGAAACCTCAGCGATGGGCTCCGTGTCTGCCGCGCCCGGAACCATGTCATGGACCGCCCGGATGTCGGCACAAAGGCAGGAAGGACGCGCGTGTTCCGTCGACAAACGTGAAAGCACGGCATGACACAAGGCCAACGCAAACATGTCACATGACCAAGTCAAATAGTTAGCTTGATGTCTGGATCACCACCGGAATCTGAAAGCGATGCCGCTTCTGATTTACCCGTCCACGCAACTTTGAGGCAACCATGAACGCAAATATTCAGAACATTCAGGACGCCCTCCCCACCGTCCCCAAGCAGACCAGCGCGCAAGAGATCGTGTCGCTCATGAATCAGTACGGCGGAGTCCGGATCAAGGAATATCTGACCCCGGAGCAGGTCGCGAACATTAATCGCGAGGTCGATGGTCCGCTCGAACGGCTTCGCGAAGGGTCGTCGCACGAAAACGAACTGATCAAGGAATTCCACGGCACCTATACCAAGCGCCTGACGAACATGGTCACGCACAGCAAGACTTTTGGCGATGTGCTGGACGACGAACTCTTTCATGAACTCGGCGAGGTGCTCTACCGTGAAGAGTCCGGCGATTGGTGGCTTTCAACCGCCCAGGTCATCGACATCGGCCCGGGCAACACAGCGCAAATGCTGCATCGCGATGTCGGCAATTTTCCGCCCCTTTGTGCTCTCGGAGTCAAGGGTCCCACGGTGTTTACCAACCTCATGATTGCCCTAACGCGCTTCACCGAGGAAAACGGTGCCACCCGAATCATCCCGGGGAGCCAAAACTGGGACGAGGACTACTTCGACAGCAAGGGCACACCCGAAATGACCATTGCCGCCGAGATGGATGCCGGCGACGCTTTGCTGTTCAGCGGAAAAGTGATCCACGGTGGCGGCGCGAATGTGACGAAGAACGAGCGCCGACGCGGGCTCACGCTGCCGATGCAACCGTCCTATCTGACTCCGGAGGAAGCGTATCCGTTCATCGTGGATATGGACACCGTGAGAGGCCTGTCGAAGCGCGTTCAGCGAATCATCGGATTCCGCTCGCAATATCCCGCTGGCACGCCGGGCCTGTGGCAGATCGACTACGACGATATCGCGACGCACCTCGGTCTCTGAAGCGACGAACAGGCGCCCGCATCGGCCCGGGAGGCGCGATCCCCCTCCCCGGATTCCGTGATGCACATTCACGATCCACGACAGAATCACCACCAGCGAGACACCCGCTGAAGATCGACCTGACGAATCGAGTTGCGATCGTGACCGGTGCCGGTTTCGGCTGCAAACATGCGCTGTTGCTTGCGCGGCGGGTGCAAAGGTCGTGGTCGACGATCTGGGCAGCGACGTGAACGGAAAACGAAATCCGCCCTTCAAGCGTGCGACGCAATGATGCAGCGTTCGTGGCGCAAGGCTAGATGGTGTGTCGGCACGACGCGGGGTTTCAAAGGGTGCATTCCTCAGATTGGGCGCACCCGCATATATGGTCATTTGAATCAGTCATAAGACTAGATTGTAAGTTTGATGTTGCACAAACGAATTTTCAAAAGGAGTCGAGCATGGACAGGTTGGCGAAGAAGGACGAGTGGTTCGCACGAGCCGAAAAGGTCATCCCTGGCGGCATGTATGGTCACCAGAGCGTCAAGTACTTGACGGAAGATTTTCCGCTGTACTTTGCCAAAGCGAAAGGTACCCACCTCTGGGACGTCGACGGCAACAAGTACATCGACTACGTGTGTGGTTACGGCACGAATCTGTTCGGCTACGGCAACGAGCGGATCGAGCAAGCGGCGGCCCTCCAGTTGCAGAAGATCGACACGGCGACGGGCCCCAGCGAAGTGATGGTTCAACTTGCCGAGGCGCTTACGCAACAGGTCAGCCATGCCGACTGGGCGATGTTCTGCAAGAACGGGTCGGACGCCACGTCAATGGCCATGGTGATCTCGCGCGCCTATCGAGAAAAACGCAAGATTCTTGTTGCGCGAGGCACGTACCATGGTGCGTCCCCGTGGAACGTGCCCTATACGACGGGGATTACCAAGGAAGACCGGGCTCACGTCGTCTACTTCGAGTACAACGATATCGAGAGCCTCAATGCCGCCGTCAAGAGCGTCGATGGTGACGTAGCGGCCATCTACGCAACGCCATTCCGGCACGAAGTGCTCTACGATCAATTTTTCCCGTCGATCGAATACGCCAAGGAATGCCGTCGCCTCGCAGATGAGCAGGAAGCGCTTCTGGTCGTCGATGAGGTACGTACGGGGCTGCGCCTGTCGCGCGACTGTTCATGGTCGGACTGGGGTGTGCACCCGGACCTCAGCTGCTGGGGCAAGGCCATTGGCGGCGGCTATGCGATCGCTGCGGTTCTCGGTTCGGATAAGGCACGAGAGGCTGCGACGAACATTTTCGTTACGGGCTCCTACTGGCTCTCGGCTGTGCCGATGGCCGCGGCCATCGAAACGCTGCGTCTGGTACGAGAAACGGACTACCTCGAACACACCAAGCGGTTGGCGGACAAGCTGCGTGCCGGCATTGCCGAACAAGCCGAGCGGCATGGTTTCGAACTCAAGCAGACCGGGCCGAGCGTCATGCCCCAGATGCTATTCGCCGGTGACGACGAGCTCGTGTCGCGTGGCCGTGCGTGGACTTCGGAAGTCATCAAGAATGGCGCCTACCTCCACCCGTGGCACAACATGTTCTTCACGGCGAGCCACACTGACGAAGACATCGCGCGTACGCTTGAGGCAACCGAAGCGGCGTTTGGCACAATCAAACAGAAGTCGGTTGCACTGAACCGCCTGGATATTCTGGACACCGTGCAGCGTTAGTGCCGGATGCTCTTGACCCGCTGGGGTTTTCCAGGCCAGATCCAGAGCGAGTTTTACAGCGTTTCGGATCCTGCCGGACCCGGCCGAGGCATCAGCTGACGAGCGAATGCGGCTGGTGCCACCTCTTTGAGAGCAAAGTCAGGATAACCATCGTTGTATGTAATTCAGGCGCCATACCTCGACGATCGTCCTGGCTTCATCCAGCGTCTCGAACCCATGTAGGTTAGAACATTCGTTGCGGAATGATCCCTTGCTGCGCGACGTCGATGGCCAGCGCCTCTTTCGTGAATACATCCACGATCGCTGCATGCGATCGATGCCAGTTCGTGAATGACCGGCGCTTGCGATCCGGTCGACGGCGGGCACCTTTATTCCTCGCTTTGAAAAGCGAGTCCTTTTCAGAAGCTTCGTATGCCCGATTCGAATGAGGTTTGTGATGGCAGCTACCGTAACTGCGCAGGCAATATCCGTTATTGGGCTGGGCGCAATGGGAGCGGCCCTGGCCAAGGCATTGCTTGCCGCCAATCATCGCGTCACCGTCTGGAACCGTACGGCGAGCAAGTCCGTGGCGCTTGGCGAGGTTGGTGCCCGGATCGCCCACTCAGCCGCGGAGGCGATCGATGCGAGTCAGGTCGTGGTTGTTTGCGTGCTCGACTATGGCGCGTCCGACTCGTTGCTGCGCGCCCCGGACGTCGTGGCCCGTCTCAAAGGCAAAACGATAATCCAGTTCACGACGGGCACACCGGAGGACGCGCAAGATGCTTCGGAGTGGGCCAGGGAACACGGCGTGGCTTACCTGGACGGCAGTATCGGCTGCTACCCCAAGAATATCGGCACGCCGGATGGATCGATTCTGTATGCCGGCTCGCGTTCGACCTTCGAAACCTTGCGGCATACTTTGGCGAATCTGAGTGGACATGCGCTGTTCGTTGGAGAGAGATTCGGGAATGCCGCTATTCTCGATGGCGCTGTTGTGGGTTCGTTCTCCCTGGCGGCCACGCTCGGGTTTCTCTACGGCGCCGCCGTGTGTGACGCCGAAGGCATCTCCCTCGACACCTACTTGTCGCTTGCCTCGGCACGTCTTCCCTTCGTTGAGGCTACGCTTCAGACGTGCGTGCAGATGATCAAGAAAGGAAATTACTCAGGGTCGCAGGCCACCCTGGACACTTGGGCCGCGGGTATCGGACAGCTTGTGGAGTACAGCCACGAACGTGGCACGGACAGCAGCTACCCGCAAGAGGTACTGGCGCGACTCCAGCAGGCCGTCGCCATGGGCCACGTCAACATGAGCTGGCCGCCGTGTTTGAATGTTTCAGGAAGCCGCTCGGGGATCGGAGTTAGATACAACCTAACTGGTCTCCCGTTCCGTTATTAACCGACCGATACTCACGTGGTATGTTGACGCCAACGGAACGGGAGACGTCAGCATGGCGATTGGACGACCGAAGGCAGAACGGGTGCCGAGCGAAGGCGAGCGCGCGCCACGGTGGGAAAGACGTACTTCGCCATAGAGCCCATTGATTCGCTGGTCCAGAAACCGCAGACGCCACTGCGGCCCGTGTTAATAGGTGGTTGCGCGAATTCTGATAGTTGGATAAGTGGACCAATCGGGGCCTGATGAACATGGAATTGACCGCCAACGTGTGGGCACCTTGATAAAGCACGTGGGCATGGAGGCGCTCTTCCTGCTGCCGTCGAAGTGCGAAACTTCGAACCATCAGCAAGCTGGTCGGACACAAAATCCATACCCCAGGCGTCATTCGGTTTGACCAGCACAATCCTCGCCACCCGCGTCACCACTGTCTTTCCTCACTTCGGCAACTTCGAGCGTAGCTGCAACTGCTCTTCACAATACAGCCGGTATCCCTGGCTTCAGCACAATTGGCAGCCCTCCCAGCGCGCCAGTACATGGGGTGACTTCGATTTCCGCACAATTTTCCGATTTAGGGGGCAACTCTCAGGGCATAGCGGCAACTGTGAGGATCACCCTCACGGCTTCATCCTCGATACCTTTGATATCCGACGGGAAGCGGTTGCGCTGAGGAATCAACACAAGCAGCCCCTCGATTTGCCCCGTTATGAGCGCGGCGCGGTGCGCCAGTACGCTCGGCGACAACTGCGGGTTCACAGCAGCGACGAATTCGCCGATCATGCCGCGCTGGAACAGATACGCGTCTTCCATGATCTTGCGCGCGAATTCCTGCATTTGGGCGAGCGCCCAAAAATTGACAAAGAGGCTTTGGGTGCGTGGTTGTTTGCCGTCTTCGATGAGCAAGCGGACAAGCTTCTCCAGCCGTTGCGCGGGCGTGAGCGACGCGTCGGTGCGAAGAATGTTGTCGTAGTTTCTCGAATACTCCGCGGTGGTCTCCGTAATGATCGCCGCAAAGAGGTCTTCGCGTGTGGGAAAGTAGTGCTGCAGATTCGATAACGCCAGTCCCGCACTGGCTGCGACCTTTCGCATGCTGAGCCCGCCGTAACCTTCCGCCGCAAAAATCTCGATGGCGCTCGCAAGGATGCGCGCAACGGTGTTGCGGCCGCGGCTCGTCAACGTACGCGCCGTATCGCCGGTTGGTGGCTCCCAAGACGCGTCCTGGCGGCCATTTTTCGAGACACTTTTGTCTGTCATCGGTTTCACGGCCAGCAATCACTGCGGATTTCGTTCGAGAGCGCCAATGGTATAACCTCGATTGAGGTTCATTTCCTTTTCCTGCGCGCGCTCCAATGCACGATAGGAGTAATACAGCGAAACAGACATGTAAGACCAGGAAAGCAACGCGAATATATAAAAAATCGTGTGATCGTCGTCGCCAGGTATACGGTAGAAGTCATAGGTGCTCGCAATAACCTGCGTGGATATCATCGCCAGGACAACGCGCACAGCGTTACGTTTCTCTCCAACGCTCAGCAACCTCTTGACAACGTAGACGAGGTAAACCGAGAACAAGGACCACGTCACCAGATAGAAATAGGGTTTAGGTTCAACCATAAAACCTGCTGTCCACACCATAACGGTTCCCGCCAGTGCGCCCACCATATACACCACATCAGCGACAATCGATGGTTTATGGCGATGCGTAACAGCCATCATGCCAACGACGGTGATAACTGGTACACCGAAGCCTCTGGAGAATGCATCGCAAAAGAGGGAAATACTGTAAAAGACGCGCCCTCCTGTTAAGGCATTGATCATTAAATTCGTTGCCGAGAACGTCGTAATCAGCCACTCGAACCCGAGGAGGCAGTTTCGCCTCTTGAAAAACTTCACGCCATAGACAAGGGAAGTCGCTATCAGCGCAAGATCAGCAAGGCAAAAAAGATAAAATTTCAATTCCATGATAAATTCCAATGATCATTATGAATTCTATTAACTATTACGCTTGCCCGCGTTAGCGCCAATTTTGCCTCACCATCTCGACGCGAGATGGTGATACCGATATATGTCGGGTTCGTACTTCGCCTCACGCGTCAAGCGATAGCT
Organism: Paraburkholderia sp. CNPSo 3274; assembly: GCF_024206475.1. Taxonomy (GTDB): domain Bacteria; phylum Pseudomonadota; class Gammaproteobacteria; order Burkholderiales; family Burkholderiaceae; genus Paraburkholderia. The sequence continues at coordinate 42,833 of NZ_JAMBPR010000066.1, read as the reverse complement.
GCTCGGGAATGTTTCGACGTGAACTGTCGGATCGCAACGCTGGTCAGAAAGATCGGCGCCACAAGCAACCCGACGGAAAGCCAGCCAACCGCGTGCAAACCAGCAAAGCTGAACACTGTGCCCGCAATTGCAGGGCCGACCGCCAAGCCAAGATTGATTGCTGACGCACAGGTCGCAGTGCTTCGCCCGCTGGAATCCATGTGAGCGAGTGCCGCAAACATATAGGGGCCGACCATAGTCGCACCGGCACTGATGAGGGCGGTTGACACGAGAAATGCCCACTTGCCGCCCACGCAATACATTCCCAAGCTACATACGATCAGCAGGACGAGTCCAAAAGCGATCGGCTTGAACAAACCACAACGATCACCTAGCCAGGTGACCGCTACCCCCACTGGCAATTGGGCGGCAGCATTTACCATAAACAGAATGCCGAGTTGGTCTGCTTCAACGCCCCGAGTTGCGGCAACCTCTGCGGCGAAACCGAAGAGTGCCGTCTGCGAAACGTAGAGGAGAAATGCGCTCGCCAGAATCCCTCGGACCGCATTGGATTTGATGGCATCCCTCGCGACACCTTCCTCGTTTGCATTGATGGCCGGATGCATAAATGCGCCGAGAAATAGAGCCATCGCGAGAATTCCGAGCTGAACTACATTCACCCCCATATCGCCGATCTTCACATTTACGATTGGCACAATATACATCGCGAAGGAAAATATTATGGCCATCGACTGTGCTACCTGAGCCGTCACTTTCTCGGGGTGTTTAACGTGTGCAATTACCCCGTACGCGCAAACGCAGCTGACGCCCAAAGCGATTCCGAAAATTAATTTCGCAGCGACAAATATATAAAAATTATTTGAAAACATCGCGCAAGTTGACGCAATAGCAACCGCAGCGGCAATAACCGCGCCCGATCTCTTGTTCAGCGTCGCCAAGCGCCGCCCCGAAATGATGATGGAAAGGGCAAGGCAGAGAAGTACTGCGGACGCAAGCCACCCAGCACAACTTTCGGATAGCCGGAACCGGGCCATTGACTCTTCAATGTTGAATGGAAGCAAGTAGGTTGGCGTCCAGACCACAGCCCCAGTATAAAGCAGAGCGATTTTCCGGATTCCCTTAATTTCATAATTCACGATCTACTCCTTGTCGTTTACACGAATGCGAAATCGCGTCGAGGCGTAGAAATCGCCGTCTTATCTGCATCCGTACCTGCATTGATTCAAAGAATTATTAAAGCGATCGAAAAATCGTTATTCCAAACTTGCCCGCCCTGACAGTTGAAATATCAGTGAATCTTTCAATTCTCAACCAACCAATATCGACACCGATATGGGATTAGATGATACGTAGTAAATGCCATTCCGAATCCTGAATGACTATATTCATTAACTTCAACAAACTGTTGAAAGCACATCTCAGGTGAGCGGGGAATAGTCACCTCATGGACGCGTATTCTCAGAATGACGTCACGCACCCTTCCAATCTCCTTCCAGTAAGGCCCCCGTAACCCGAGATTGCCTGTGGTGCAAGCACGCCATCAAACGTAGCGACGTGCAGGACCGACAGCCACCCCGACTAGCGAGCCTGAGCACAGCCGCGCACCTGTCGACCGACTCCAGTAATGGTCCCGACCGAGCACAACGCCTTTAGGTGGTGAGCGCCCATTGCCACCTAAAAGCAGGCTAATACCCCACCACCCATGGCGTCCGTCAATCGAAATGTCCGACCTCGAGAAAATCATTCATTTTCAGCAGTTCATTCGGGTCCGACATTTGTCCATCACGCTCAACAAAGCCTGCAAAAGTGGTTCCGTACGTCCAACCGAGCAATCGCTGCAACTCTTCCGGGAAGCTCTTCACACGTTCAATGGGCAACGTGAGGTATTGATTCTCTTCCTGTCGGAGGATTGCCAAATCATAAGACATCGTCAGACCGGTTCTCGGTGCATCGCTAGTGTTCTTCCCGCCGCCATGATAAGTGGAGCCAATGAAGAAAAGAGCGTCGCCCGCGGCCATCACTGCGGGAATGGCTTCCTCTTGCCTGGGCATGCGCTCGTCATCCCACTTGTGGCTACCAGGGATGACAACGGTGGCTCCGTTTTCCTCTGTAAAATCAGATACCGCAACCATGACCTGAAACCTGGCCTCACGCCCATAGCTCGGATGGCGCCAAAGCCACACGGAGTCGTCACGATGCAAGGGCTGAAGACCTTGACCCGGTCGGATCTGAATGGCTTGCGTAACACCCACCTGAATATCGGGAGCCAAATCGATCTGGTTCTCGCCGCTCCAGATCTTGATCGGCGTTTGCAGAATACTGCGCGCCGCGCCCAGATAGAGCGGATGCAGAGCGACCTCGGCCATCCAGTCAGTACGCGCGAAGAGGCGCGACATTCGCCGCGTCTGCGTACCCGCGAAATACTCATCTACTCCGTTAGGAGCCGACTCAAGCATGTCAAAGAGCGTATTTCTGATACGCGCGAGCAAGTCGGCGCCGAGAAAGTTTTTAACGATTGCGCCACCATCCTGCCTGACTGCTTCTACCAGTTCATCAGGAGTACTGTTAATTGAAAGATGCTGCAGTGACATGACGACTCCTCAAAAGAGCTGTTAATGATTAAATAACGCAGCGAATCCTCGGTCACCACCACCCAGTTCGATGGACGACAGAATTCGCTCGCGTAGCGCCTTCAGAATTCGCGGCGATTGCCCGATATCTTCCTGCGCCTGCTGGAAAATCCCGGTAGCCCGGGCATAGACGCGTAGGTTGGCGCCACCAGCCTGATAATCTGAAGTTGCGACGGACTCGAACAAACCTTCGATGAATTTGCTCTGACCTGCGATATAGGTCGGAATTAAGTCGCGTAGTTCGTCGACTGAAACGCCTGAGTTGACTACGAACCGGAGCCCCTCCAGGAAGGCTGCTCCAGCACCAAAAACGAATGTCCCCGTCAGCCCGATATCGAGCACATTCGGAACGTCGGATCTTGCACCGATGTACGTGGATTGCGGCGCGATTTTCCGGAGAATGGGTTCAGCGTCGAGCCAGATCTTCTCATCGCCACCAAAAAGGACCATTGCATTCTCGGTGCCAATATCGGGTGGGAAGCACTGAATTGTCCCGCTGACAAATTTTGCTCCACCATCACTCACGATTTGATCCAGCGTCTGGACCTCGGACGGTCGCCCCGTAGCAAGATTTACAACTGTTCTGCCGTTCAGGCGCTCGCCCAACTCCTTGAATTCTGCTGCGAGATCAATTGGCGTCCCTGTAACCACGATGATTACGTCCGCCTGACCACCGGCTGCCGTGGCACTATCAGCAACTCTGGCTCCCAACTCCTGCATGCGTTGCGATTTTTCCGGTTTTCTGTTCCAGACGACGACTTCCGCACCATCTTCAATCAGGCAGGCGGCAATTGCAGACCCCATAGCCCCTAATCCCAAGACAGCAATCGCTTTTTTCATTCGCGTACCCTTATCGTTGCCCACATTACCTGCAGATATCTTTCGCTATATTTCACCCGACTAAATCGTATGACTTGGTCATTTGACTATCAAGCAAACGGTATGCCAGCCGATTCCACGTGTTCGCCTTCCCTCTGCATTGCGGCGAATGCGCCCTCCTGTAGCGGGGCGCGCGCCCCGTAGCGGGGAATCGACTGCACCAACTGATGCTCAAGTGTCAAGTAGTGGTGCAGGCAAACGAACCTGATCAATTGACCATGTAGCTACAGCCCAGAGTTTATGCCTCAAAAACACATTGGGAATACGGAGTTTCCATTAGCCTCATGATGAGGGCTCCCACACCAAGGCAACTGCACCAATTTCAAAGGGAGCGTGTGATGGTCCTTTCACGCTCCCACGTTAAGTCGTCGCATCTGCGCTCCGTCTGGGGAAAGAACATCAAAACGGGAAGCTGAATGACACGTGACAGACAGATACCGTTCGATGTGCCGGCCCGACGACCCATGAATGAATCCGCCCGTGGTTCGCGAAGCATGCTGCCACGTCGCGTCGACTTCGTGGCGTTTGCGTAGGCACAGCGACGCACCGGTGGCCGCAGCTTTGGCGCCGTGATGAAATGGTTTCGACCGGTTGCATTGTGATCCGCCGACCAGTTCCCGCACGCGGCGCGCAACTCCGCCGGCATTCCCGGCAAATTTCTGCCAACTGCATTTCTCTCGCCGCCATAGCGTCGCAACATGCCTGCAGCGCAATCCCATGCGTTGACTGCGAAATGCCGTCCATCGTCATGTTAATATCGAGGCATTCGATTACCCTGCCCGGGTACCTCCTTTAAACGAAGACATGAAACGGAGCTCTAGCCTATGCTGAGAGTACGGGCTGAAGTCCGCCGCCAGGACCTCGTAGCGGCCACGGTCGCGGTTATTGCAGAACACGGTGTGAAGGGAGCCACGACCCGTCGCATCGCCGAGGCTGCGGGCTGTCCGCTGGCTTCCCTGCATTACGTTTTTCACTCGAAAGACGAGCTATTGTTGGCTGTCTATGAAACCTTGATCGATTCGATCCGCTCCGATAGCCCGGACGCTCCAGAGCACGGGACCCTGTCCGATCTGGCGGATTTCAACCTGCGCGCGGCAATGGCCTGGTTCGCGGCAAACCCGACATACGCGAAGACCCAGTCAGAATTGTATACGTGGGCGCTCAGACATCAGCCCGATATGGCCATTAGTGCCTTTCGTATATCCCTGGAAGGTACCCGCACCAACCTGGCCGCTGCCGAGCCTCGTGCGGATGCCAAGGCCCTGGATGCCATCGCGCGGCTGATCATTATTCTGATCGACGGGCTCCTTTTCTCGTGGTTTGCCCAGGAAGATCCCAAACGTCTGGCCGCTGATATCGACCACGCCAGCAGGATGTTGGTTTCCTATGCGTCGGCGCTTTCAACCTCTAACCCTACCGTCAAGACCACCCGCAAGTTAGTACGGAAGTAGCAAGCTGCTGCGGCTACTTCGAGGCGCTGAACCTCACTGGGGCAACGTCCGCAGCGTCTCCTCATAATATCCGCGCCGTTCGGGGCGTATCACGTTTGCGATTTCGTGCCATGCGCCGCCCCTCCTGCAAGCATCTGCTCAAAGATGCCCTGAGGGACGATTACTCGTGCCCAACCGCGACAGGCGGCGCTTAGGGCGCTACTCAACGCTTAGGCTCGCTAGCAAACCGGTTCTACAAAACCGCGACCCGATACCGCTGGAATCGCGTCAAGCACCGCCCCAATCTATCGGGCGATCCAAGTCAACCGCGTACGCGAGGTCGACGCGTTCGCTACGGCGCGCGAATACCCCGCACGGGCAACGCTGATCGGAACGCAAACCGACAGTGTCGCAAGCTTGATGTTCGGTCCGCAGGCACAGTCGCAGAGCATCGATCTCGTGTTCGAATTGATGAAAGCGACGGCGATCCTCATTGCGCAGGAAACCATCGAACCGGGTAGCCCGGTGTGACGCCGGGCATCCTCGTCAGAGTACTCCCGGGTATTAGTGCGCACTCGATCCGGTGAGCAGGTCAGCCATCGCGTGGCCTCCCACCCTCGGTTTGGCTTGCGCATTCGCGAGTTTGAAGACCGACACCGCATCATTCAACACCCGCGCCTGATCTTTGAGGGCCTGCGCCTCTTGCGCGGCCTGTTCCACCAATACGGCGTTCTGTTGCGTCACCTCATCCATTTGAACTATCGCTTGATTGACTTGTTCGATCCCGCGCGTCTGCTCTTCCGAGGCCTGCGCAATTTCACCGACGATCGACGAGACCTGCTCGATCGCGAGTTTGACCTCGCCTATCGTTTCCCGCGCATGCGTCGCCTGCTTCGCGCCGTCTTGAATCATCGCCACTGACGAGCCGATCAACTCCTTGATTTCCTTCGCAGCGTCGGCGGAACGTTGAGCCAGACTGCGAACTTCACTCGCGACCACGGCGAACCCGCGGCCTTGTTCGCCGGCGCGCGCCGCCTCGACTGCAGCATTCAGCGCAAGGATGTTCGTCTGAAATGCGATGCCTTCGATGACGGTCGTAATGTCGGTAATCTTGTTCGAACTCCCGCTGATTTCCTCGATCGTGCCGACCATGTGTCGCACCGCCTCGTTACCTGCATCGGCCATGCTCGTGGCACGAGTGGCCAGCACGTTGGCCTCTCGCGCGCTATCGGCATTGTGCTTCACCGTCTCCGTCAATTCCGTCATGCTCGTCGCGGTTTCCTCGAGCGATGTCGCCTGCTTCTCGGTTCGGGCCGACAAATCCGTATTGCCGATGGCGATTTCTCGCGATGCCACGGCCACCGATTCGGCGATGTCCTTGATGCCGCGCACCGTGTCGCTCAGTTGGTAGCTCATCCGATTCAGCGCTTCGAGCAAATTGCCGAATTCGTCGCGTGCCTGCGTCGAGATTTCATTCTCCAGGTTGCCGTCGGCGATTCGATTCGCCACCAATAAGGCCTTGCCGAGTGGCTGCGATATCGCGCGCGTCAGATAGATCGAAACACCGGCCGTCAGTGCAATGCCGAGAACCACCAGCGCGATCGCGATCCATAACACGCTTTGATAGGTCGACCCACTGTCCACCACGAACTGCTTGGCCCGTGCCAGATGCAACGCGGCGTCCTCAGCCAATACGCCCGTCAACTGTGTTCCGATCGGAACGAGTTTTTTGATGATGGGAATAGCGACGTCATCGTTGCCGGTGTTCAAGGCGTCGATGGCGTCGTCGGTGACATGCGTAAATTGCGGAAGCAAATCTCGGATCTTTATCGCAAGATCTCGCTCCCTGCCACTACGGATTCCCATTCCGTAGTAGCTATTCCATGCTTCGGCGATATGCGCCTGATCGGCACGAATCGCTTCAATGGCATCGCGCGTGACGGCAGGCTCAACGAACATTTCGATCCGAGCGATCTGAAGCGTGAGATCCGATTGCGCTGCACGCACTTCTGACAACTCATTGATCGGGACCACATGCCCCGAGAAGGCGTCGTTCAGATTCGCATTCAGCGTGTAAAGCCCATAGAGCCCGAACAACCCGATCGAGGAGATAAGAATCACGCAGACGCTCGAGCCAAACGCGACTTTCAACTTGATGCTCTTAGCAATATTTTTCACTTCGGTCCCAGTTGAGACTCGCTAACCAAACCTGTCATCCGAGAGCGAGTGGGTAAACGTCTGATGTTGGATGACAAGATAGAGAACCAGTGAAGAATTGTGGAAGAGCTCCCGCCTTTAAAGGCATCGCTTCCTCGACAGCAATTTCATCGCACGCGTTCATCGACATCTTCGCGTTGGCGATAACAACACCCATACCATCCCCCTCGCACCGCCCCTTCAATTTCGCACCCACAACCCGATTCGTCGCCACCAGAAATTTTATCTGCATTCCTAGTTAAATCCGCTCGATTTGCTTACGCTCGTTGCCGGAATGGTCCCTTCTTCCTTCCACACCTGTTCCAGAAGCAAATAATTCTCCCGATTGCGTGTCCGCGTCGCGGCGCTGGGAGGATAGTCAACCCAGCGCAGCGGAAGCATTCCCTCCTCTCCGGCCTGCAGGAGATCGGCACGGACTTGCGCGCGAGTCTTGCCCGGCACCGGTCCGACGTTCGCAGCCACGCGCCCGTCCACGCGAGCCGTTTCAATCTGCGCGCCCGGGTCGACCGGCCCTGCACTCGATACCTGCACGGAATGCAGAGTCGACTGCTCCGGGGGAAGATCATCACCGGCCTGCGCTTGGGCTGCAACCGCGACGGAAATCAGCAGAGTCGCGAGAGCTGTCCGGCTCACTATGGCATTAGCATTCATGTCGTATTCCTATTTTATAAATTGGCTAATTCGGGCGTCCTGCATGTAACGCGTTATCACTTCGCTCCGGGAGCGTCGAGCACTCCATCCTGCGAAAACAATACCGGCTCGCCGGCGCCATTGAACAGCGCGGCGGTCAGCGTCGCGCGATCTTCGCGCTGATGGACCTCGAACGACGTGCCGCCCTCGCGTTGCCGGAACACGAGGCCATCGAGTCCGACGCCCATCAGTCCGTTTTTAGTCGCCACGAGATCGGTAATCGAGCTCTTCGTGCCGGCGTTCAGCGCCGTCCACGTCGCCCCGCCGTCGCCGCTCTGGTACAGGCTACCGAGCAGCCCGCCCACGACGATCCGCCCGTCAGGCAGCGCCACGCCCGTCCACAGCGTGCCCTTGCCGCCCGTCGCCTGATAGTTCCAGGTCGCGCCGCCATCCGTGGACTTAAGCACCATGCCCTGCTCCGAATCGATATAGAGCGCGCCCTGACGGTCCTGAAAGATGTGATACAGGTTGCGGTCCGCCCGGCCGGCACCCGGCGGCTTGGGCACCGTCACTTTCGCCCAGGTCTTGCCGCCGTCGTGCGTGGCGAGCATCAGCGACCACAGGCCCACTGCAATGCCGTCCTGCGAGTTGGTGAAAAGCACGGAGAATAGCGGCTGGTCCACTGAAAGGTCCATGCGCTGCTTTCGCCAGGTCTCGCCGCCGTCGTTTGTCGCCAGAATCACGCCCCACTGGCCAACCGCCCAGCCGTGCCGCGCATCCGTGAAAGTAACCGCCGAAAGCGTTGCCGAAACCGGCACCTCATTGGACTGACGCCACGTTTTTCCTTCATCATCCGAAAGAATGATGACGCCGTGTTCACCCACCGCGACGATGCGCGAACCAGCGCGCGTGGCGTCCATCAACATCATGTGCGACGGCGCAGTCCACGCGTGCGCGGATTTGTCCGCCCAATCCGCCACCGCGCCCTGCGGCTGCGCGAAGGCCGCCGCACTCACGCACAACGCCGCGCAGGCAACAAGCATCTTGATCATGGTTTGGTCTCCAGATATCAGTGGCTGAACAAGCCCGGTGCGCGCGCCGGCTTGCGGCGCGGAAACCACCGTTCCAGCACCGAGGCCAGTGCGGGCAGCGCCGTCATCGCCATCAGCAGGTTCACGAGGAACATGAACGCCAGCAGTTTGCCCATGTCAGCCTGGAACTTCAGCGCCGAAAAGCTCCATGTCGCCACTCCGATCGCCAGCGTGATCGCGGTAAAGATCGTGGCCACGCCCACTTCCAGCATCGCGTGCTGCACCGCCTTGACGATGTTCTGGCCGCCCGCCAGATGCACCTGCAGCCGGTTGTAGATATAGAACGCGTAGTCCACGCCTATGCCCACGGCCAGCACCATCACTGGCAGCGTCGCCACCGTGAGACCGATCTGCAGTTCCTTCATGAACCAGTAACCGATGAAGGTGGCCACCGAGAGCGGCAGGCAGCAAGCCAGCATCGCGCGCCAATCGCGGTAGGCGAGGAACACGAGGATCAGGATCGCCGCATAGACGTACAGCATCATGGGCAGTTCGCTCACTGCGACTTCCTCGTTGGTCGCGGCGAGCACGCCAGCATTACCCGCCGCGAGCCGCACCGTAATGCCTGGAAACGGATGCGATGCGCGATATGCCTTCACGTCGTCGAGAATCCGGCTGATCGTCGTCGCCTTGTGGTCGGTGAGGAACAGATGCACGGCCGTCATGCCGCAGTCCGCTTTCATGAAACCCTTCACCCGGCCCGCGTCCACCGACACTGCGCCGTAGTTCTCGGGGTCGATCGGCACCACGTTCATCTTCGGGTAATCCTCGTTGTAGCCCTGGTTGTAGCGGCGCAGCAGCGCCGAGTACGACTGCGCTGACACCACGCCGGGCTCGGTGCGCATCGTGCTCGTGAAGTCGTCCTCGTACAGGCCGACCGCCGGGTTATCACACGCCTTGCCCGTCGACTCGATCACTACCGTGAGCCAGTCGAGGCCGATGTCGTAGCTGCTTGCGATCGAGGTGGCGTCACGGTTGAAACGCGCGTCCGCGCGCAGTTCGGGCGCACCAGGCTGCAGCGTGCCGATCACGCGGTCGCGGCTTTGCCACGCGGCCAGTGCGAACACCACCAGCGTCAGCGCCACGGTCACGCCCGCATAACGCGGCTGGGCGATGCGTGCGAGCCCACGAAGCCACGCCGAGCGCCGCTCGCTGCGTTTGAGCGCGCTATCGGCATAGCGCTTCGTGAAGTTGAAGCACGAGGCCGCTACCGGCAGCAGCACCAGATTGGTCACGATCTTGTAGGCAACGCCGAGTGAAGCCGTGATGGCGAGTTCGCGCACCATCGGAATCGGAATCAGCAGCAGCGTGATGAACGACACGAATGCCGTCACGAGCGCCAGTACACCCGGAATCAGCAGACCGCTGAAGCTGTGGCGCGCGGCGTCGAACGAACTGTTGCCGTGCGCGATCTCACGCACGATGAAGTTGACCTGCTGCACGCCATGCGAGACGCCAATCGCGAAGACCAGGAATGGCACAAGCACCGCGAGTGGGTCCAGGCCGAAGCCCAGCAGCTTGAGCGTGCCGAACTGCCAGACGAGCGACGTGAGCGAGCACGAAATGAGCAGCACCGTGAAGCGCACCGAATGGCAGTACCAGTAGACCGCGAGCGCCGTGAGCAGCAGCGCGATGCCGCAGAAGCCGAGCACGGCGGTTGCGCCATCGGCGATATCACCGATCTGCTTGGCGAAGCCGATGATCTGGATTTCATAGCCCGCGTCTTCGAACGGCTCGCGGATCTGCGCTTCGAGCAGCTGGTTGAACGCCACGTAATCGAGCACCTTGCCGTTACGGTCACGCTCGTTGAGCTCGGCCGTAATCATGGCGCTGTCTTCGTTATGCGAAACGAGCGTGCCGACATAGCCGCCGAGCGTAGTCGCGCGGCGAATCTTCGCGACAACGCCTGGCCTGAGCTGATCGGGCGTGATCGTGCCGGAGATGATCGGCTCGGCGCGGAAGCCCTCGTCGGTGATCTCGTTCACGTAAGCGTTCGGTGTCCACAGCGACTGCACGCCAATGCGGTCCACGTTCGGCAGGTACGCGACGGCCTGGGTCACCTTGTACAGCCGCGTGAGTCCCTCCTTCGTCCAGATCGAGCCCTTCCGTGCGTGCACGACTACAGTGATGCGGTTCGCGCCCAGCAGGTCGGAACGGTACTTCTGGAAGGTCTGAATGTACTCGTGACCGATCGGCATCTGCTTCTCGAAGCCCGCATCCATGCGCAGCTGCACAGCAAAAAACGCCATGACTGCGGTGAACAGGCCGATGCTCACGAGCACGGCCATGCGGCGAGCGAAGAACGCCCTTTCCAGTGTTTTCACCAAACGATTTAACACGGCATTTTCCCTTCAGATGATTCAATGGCGTACGGAACCGGCCATCAGAAGTTCCGGGTGACGAACATCCCGACGAAGTTGCGGTCCGCGTAGGGATTACCCACGGTGTTGTGCCCGCCCCAGAACAGCGTGTAGTTGATACCCGCCTGCCAGACGGTCGGGTTCTGGTTGAACAGCACATAGAGATTCAGCGACTTTGCGCCCTGCAGGTAGTTCGCAGTGAGCGTGGGCGTGTAGCCGTACAGGCTATCGGCGAACGTGATACCCGGTGTTACCTGCCAGCCGTGAATCAACGTGCCGTCATAGGTCCAGTTGAAGTCGACCGTGGCGCCAACCGAACTCGACGTGCCCTGCGCCATGCCGATGGGATAACCCAGGCTCGAGCCATTGTTCAGCCAGGGCAGGTAACCGGCTTGAGGCACCTGCGTGACCGCCTGACCGTTGACGTTACGTGTGACGCCGCTCGAACTCAGGCCCGGGTAGTAGATCCAGGTAAGCTCCCACGTCAGCGTCGCCGCGTCCGCGCCAATCAGCTTCAGGAACGGATACTCACTGCGCGTAAGCGCCAGCAACCCGTTGATGTCGTACTGGAACTTCTTCATGTCGGCCCACTGCTGGCAATTCACCCCGGCTACACCGTTGGTGTTCAGATCGAGTGGACCGCCCGCGCCATAGCACCCCGACAGCGCCACGGCATCGTGCGGCCGGTACGAAAGCTCGGTGCCGATCGCCCAGTTGCCGATGCCGAAGTTCGCGCTGGCGCCTAAGAGCTGGCGGTTCTGCAGATACGACCATTGCAGCGTCCCGTTGGCCAACGAAGAAAGCACGGGCGACTTGTCGGTATAGTTTACGTAGTAGATCGCGAAGTTCGCGTCGAAGGAACGAGGCGAATAGTTCAACTTCAGGCCGAACTGCGGCTTGTACTTCGATGGTGCCTGCCAGTTGACAGGAAGGCCAATGACGTTGTCCGGGGGCCCGGCGAAATCGCCGTTGACGAGACCCGTGTAGATGCCGTTGAGCGTGTTCTGGTTGCCGCTGGCAGGCCCCGCGATCGTACCCGCGCTGGGGCCGGACACGTTGAGGTTGTTCGTGCTTACCGTATACGGGGTCGTCCCGCGGCCCAGGCTGTTGGACAGGGACCAGTACGACCCTACCGGTGGATAGCGATTGCCGTTCCACCAGAACTGATAGTAATCCTCAGTACTAAATCCATGGGAAAGATCGGCGGCGAAGCTGATCATCGGCGCGGGCAGCAGCGCCTGCTTTAGCTGCGAGCCAGGAATCAGCAGTTTCTGGACATCGAGCGAGTTAGTGGCATTGATGCCGCCCTGCGCGAACATACTCTCGCCCCAGTTGATCACCTGGTTGCCCAGGCGAACGTGGGCATTCTGGCCGTTGATTGTGAAGTCCTTCTCGCCCCAGAGGTCGAGCAGCTGCACGTCGTAGACCACCTGTGCCGACGCGGTGCTCGACAACGGTGTGCGGTTTGTGTCGCCGGCAAGGAAGTCGTACATACCCGTGCCGCGGATCATGAACTTGAGCCCTTCGCTTGGCATCTTGAAGAGCAGTTCGCTCGTCGCGCTGATGTAGGTGCTGAAGGGCTGACCTTTGCGGTAGTTCAGATTGCCGTCGTCGGCGGCGCCCCATTGGTTGGTGTTGGCTGCCGCGCCGCAACCGAATGAATTCGGGTCGCCCGTAAGCGAGCAGCTTGGGTTTTTTGTGCGGATACCGCCGCCCGCCGTGAGGTTGGTGACCCACGAACCCGTGAGATCGTTCAGGCCCGTCGTGAACTCATAGCCGTACGCAGTCGTTGCGGCCGTGCCGAACATGGCCAGCGACGCCGCAACATATATCCCGATGTTTTTCGTTTTCATTCATCTCCCCTGCTGACACTCACAGTGCCAACGCGCACCACCGATGCACGTCGGTCCCCGCATTTGCGCCGAACCTCAGCGCTCGCTCACCGATCTCAGAGACTCGGCCGTGAAAAAGTCCGTCTTGAAACGTGGATCATTAATATGCTCGTACCAGCGGATGTCCTTGCCTTGACCGATTGAGGAGGCGTCGAACACGTAGCGTCCGTTGTTGAGGTCATACTGCACGAACGGCTCGTTGTCGCAGGCGCCGCCAAGCTCCCAAACCGGAATCGGGTAGCTCTCACGTACCTTCCAGAGTTTGCCCTGCGCGTCATAGTCCTCGCCGACGAGTGCAAGCCAGCTGTCCTCGTCCAGATACAAGATCTTTTTAGAATCGACGTGGCGCGCCGTAGGCTTGAGCGTTGCTTCGACCACCCAGACGCGGTGCACCTCATATCGACGATGATCGGACGCGATGCCGTTGGGCGTGGCGACGTCGTGCAGCTTGTCCTTGAAGGTGTACATGCCGAAATCGTCATACGGGACGATCATTTCCTTCTTGCCTATGAGCTTCCAGTTGAAGCGGTCGATGGAACCGTTGAACATGTTGGCTTCATCGATCAGATACTGGTTTTCGTAGCCGATCAGCGGTGCGTCGTGTGTATAGGCCGGCATGCGTCGCACACGCCGCTGTCCGGGGAAGTAGTAGTAGGTCTCCGAGTCCTTGTCGAAGTACTGTCGCTGCACGAACGCCTGTCCGGCCAGTGCAGCGGGTGAGTCAACCTCGAAATAGGCGCCCTGGCTAAACTGGTCGACGTCCTGCGGCGCGGTCTTGCCATCCTTGCCCGCCGGGAAATAGAAGACCTGCGGGCCGACGCTGTCGATCCAGTCGCTACCGCCCGGGCGTGGGGAGATGGCCGTGACGCCCGGCGCCCACTCCACGCCTTCGCCCCGGTAGCGCGTTTCGTAGTTCAGGATCGCCTCGGCGCCATTCTTCGGCTGCGGAAATGCCACACCCGGTAATGTCGCGGTCTGAATCGTCTCGCCATTCGAAGCCAGCTTCGCTGTCGTGAGATTCGCTGTCGAATTCTGCTCGGCGGATTCCGGCAACTGGCATTCGCGGTGGGAGGGATAGACCTCCATGCGGTAGCCCTTCAGTTGCTTGATGAGCTGGATCTGCCCCGGCGACAGTTTGTCGGCGTATTTGTCGACGCTTGCCGCATCGATCGTGTACAACGGCTTCTCGTTCTTGTGCTTCCAGAAGTCGCCCCGGACCTTGCCCCATTCCCAGCCTGAAGGCGTAGCTTCCCGCCCGGCCAAAACCGGCACGAGACCGTCCTTACTGGCCGCGCGCTCGGCTCCTGACGGCGTGAGGTCTTCCGCCATGGCTGCAGTTCCAGTCAAAAGACATACTACGGCCGCGATCACGGACACGGCTCTGATATTCCTCTGCTTCATCACAGTTCTCCTCTCGATTCCTTCCGCTTAACGACTCGAATGTCCGGCCGCGCGAAGTGCGATGTCGCCGATGGCGGGTTCAACGTAGGTCATCGCCACTCCGCGCCAGACTTTTGAAACGATCTGGATTCCTGACCAGATGCTGTTAGACAACGAACCGGTCGTCGTTATAACCTGGAAGCTAGTATTGTCCGGTACTTTGATGGAGGGCCGGACGAACTATCAATCCCTTCACGATTGCTAGAGCTATCGTGAGCGCCCCAAAACCGGGTATAAAAAATCTGACCGGGGCGGCTTTGCACATGCATCACTCATGATGGGCTCCCGGCTTATGCCGGGACAGACGCGAGATATTCAGCTGGCTGCGAGTGCCACCCTGCCCAGCGCTTCTCCCAGTAGAGGTTATGGATCTTCTCGGAGATCGGGCCGGCGCCGTTGTGGTCACCAAGGCGCTGGCTATCCACGGAGCTGATGGGCATGATTCCGCCTGCAGACGAGGACGTGAATGCTTCGTCGGCCTGGCGCAGTTGGGTCGCCGTGTATTTGCCGATGTTCATCTTGATGCCGAGTTCGGCGGCGATATCGAAGACACTCTGGCGCGTGATACCGAGCAGGCAGCCTTCAGCAGGGGTATAGAGTTCGCCGTTCTTGACGAAAAATACGTTCGCACCGGCGGCTTCGGTCAGGTTGTCGTTTTCGTCGACGAGAATCGCCCAGTCCTTCTCTTGTTGCATCGCCTCGAAGAGAGCGAGCTTCATGTCCATCCAATGGAAGTTCTTGGCCGTGGGATCCACAGCCTTTGCAGAAATCCGGTTGTACCGCTTGCTGATCAGCAAGTTCGAGCCTCGCGTGCGGACCTCGTCGTCCGCCTGGAAGAAGAACGGCACGGCAAAGGCAAACATCGCATTCTTCATCGCGCTGCGATCGCGACGGTCGACGCTCAGGGGGCCGCGCGTGACGCACCACCAGACGTACGCATCCTTCAGGCCAGCGTTTCGCACGAGATTGTGGAGAATTTCCTTGACCTGGTCGCGATTGAACGGATTCTCGAGGAAGAACTTCGCCGATGACTCTTCCATGCGGGTGAGGTGATCGTCGAGCCGGAAGAAGTTGCCTCGTGAGACGGTAACAACATCGTAGGCAGCATCGGCATGCAAGAATCCCGCGTCAACTAGCGGGACGGTTGCTTCGGTGATGGGAACATAGTTGCCGTCGCAGAAAGCACTG
The DNA here is from genome assembly GCF_024206475.1 of Paraburkholderia sp. CNPSo 3274. Classification (GTDB taxonomy): domain Bacteria; phylum Pseudomonadota; class Gammaproteobacteria; order Burkholderiales; family Burkholderiaceae; genus Paraburkholderia. The sequence continues at coordinate 27,076 of NZ_JAMBPR010000066.1, read as the reverse complement.
CCATCTTCGTAGCGGGACTCATGTGGGGCGCGAGCATGCAGCGGGTGCTCTTGCATGATCTGCTGTACTTGAATGATTGCCATGGTAATTACCTTTCGCTCCCGAAGGAGAGTTGTCGTTCGACGTTCAAATCTAAAAGCGACCGGATCGCGGTTCGCCACTTTGCGGATTGCGCACTTCCTTGGCCATCCGGCGCGAAGTCTACTACGTGACTTGATCAAATGACCGTGTAGTAGAAGGTATTGCTCGAAAAATTCCTTGTCGATGAAGGTTAACCCTCTGTGATGCTTACCTGGGTTCTCAAGCAGTGAGTGGATTTGAACTCACCGCCCCCGTAAGTGGATGTTCTTGCCGATAGGCCACACCGTTGTGCTCAAGAAAAGTGACCTCGGTTTGTCGCAAGCTTTGGCAGGAAGCCAGCTCGTCACCTCGTTGTCCGATTGCATTGGCTGCGGGCCTTTTTTCAGCAGCATTACTGTTGGTTTCCTGGAAAGCATCGTTCTTCGAAGTACTAGTGGTCAATACTGATTATTACTAAGTCGTGCGACTTGGCCAAATGATCAAAAAAGGCGATAGCATGGATGCTCCTGGGCGGTTCTGAAGATTCGCCCGTGAGGCCAATTAACATGGAGCAAGCTGATGCCAATTTTTGAAGAAGACCATCTACGCCGGGCGTTCATAGGCGGACGATGGGTGGAGCCGGCCAACGGTGGCATTGAGCACGAAATCATCAATCCGGCGACCGGCGAGGTCTCTGGGGTGTTGCTGTTCTCTGACGAAGTGGATGTGAATCTGGCTGCGAAGGCAGCTAGTGACGCCTTCGCAGCATTTTCGAGCACGTCCCTGGTTGAGCGACTTAAAATGCTCGAGAGCGTGATTGGTGCATACACAGAGCGGTTGCAGGACATGGCGGACGCAATCACTCTGGAGATGGGCGCACCCATGGATGCCATTTCTCGACCACTTCAGGCGGCGCTGGGACTCTGGCACCTCCATACGACCCTGGAAGTTGCAAAGCAGTACCCGTTCGAACGAGCCCAAGGCACTTCGCGGATCGTGAAGGAGCCAGTGGGTGTTTGCGGGTTGATTACGCCATGGAACTGGCCAATGAACCAGGTCATGTGCAAGGTTGCACCGGCTCTGATTGCGGGCTGCACAATTGTGTTGAAGCCCAGTCAGAATGCACCGTACTCGGCAATTGTTCTCGCCGAGATCCTTGAGAAGGCAGGCGTACCTCCCGGTGTATTCAATCTCGTACAGGGCTCCGGACAGCGCCTGGGCAAGGCCATCGCTTCCAGCCCGCTCATTGACATGGTGTCGCTTACGGGGTCAACGAGCGCTGGTGTGGAGGTCGCTCAGGCAGCGGCGACGACGATCAAGAGGGTGACGCTAGAGCTGGGTGGAAAGTCGGCGAACATCATTCTGGATAGCGAAAACTTTCAGCAAGCAGTCACGCATGGGGTGCTCCAGATGATGGCCAATTCCGGTCAGACGTGCACGGCGCCATCGCGAATGCTGGTGCCAGAGCATCGGCTTGAGGAAGCAGAAGCGATTGCAGCAGCCGCGTGCGGGCAGGTAGTAGTCGGCGACCCGCGCGATCCCAGCACAACAATGGGACCAATGGCGAACCACCGCCAACATCAAAAGGTGCAGGAAATGATTCGGGTTGGAATTGAGGAGGGTGCAGTGCTCATCTCGGGCGGCCCCGGCAATCCTTCCGGGCTTGAGAGAGGTTACTACGTAAAGCCGACGATCTTCAGCCGCGCGAACAATCGCATGAAAATAGCAACCGAGGAGATTTTCGGCCCCGTATTGGTAACCATCCCCTATAAAGATGAAGCAGACGCTATCGCCATTGCCAACGACTCGCCGTACGGATTGTCCGGCTACGTTTATGGAGACTCGATCGAACAAGCGGAGCGTGTCGCGAGAAAGTTGCGGACCGGAATGGTCCATTTGAACGGTGCGCCAGTTGACATCGCGGCACCATTCGGTGGTTACAAGCAGTCCGGAAATGGACGGGAATGGGGCTACGCCGGCATCGAGGAGTTCCTGGAGACGAAGTCTATGTTCGGCGCGGCGCCGGGCGCCATCAGCTAGCTAGAATCGACGCTGGGTGTCTCTCTCTGGAGGTGCCCAGCTGGATGCCGTCGTCCATCTACGTACCGGAAACAAGGTCGAAATGGGCTTCAAAAAGCGCCATAGCAGGCCGCGTCGATTTCAAACCTGTACCGTTGAGTTCGAGATGGCGGTTGCAAACGCCTCCAAAGCTGAACTCGCATTATTCAGGTTCGCCGCAAGCTTGCGGATATTCACTTCCGCATACCAACTATTAAGTAATCCATCGATCAGGACGAGGCTCATTCTCGCTACGGCTTCAATCATGTCGCTGTGGACTTCCACGGCGCACTTGCTGAAGTAAGCCGTCGTTCGCTCGACAGACTGGACATAGGTTCTCAAGGCGAAATCGGGTCGATGACGCGCTGCCCACTGGATCAGCTCGGACTGGGCGCGGGCGTATGACGGATTCTGCACGAGCCATTCGACAATCTTGCGCAACTGCCATCCAGCCAGTTCGGCGAAAGAGTGAAATGTACTATCGGCGGCGAGGTTCGTCGCGATACGCTCAAACAGGGATTCGTAAACCGCATCGAACAGATCGTCCTTCGTGTGGAATACATAATGTAGGGACGCTAGAGGGCTGCCTGCGGCTTGAGCTATTCGCCTCGTGGTGGCTCCTGCAACACCATGCGCGGCGATGACATCAACGGCAGCGTCAACAAAGTCTTGTCGCCGCAACGCAGCCCGAACTCTTGTCATTGGTAAGCTCCGACACCCGAAAATCCTCTTGCGCTCACGTCGTACAGGCGTGTAGCGTTCATTCGAGATACATGGTCAGATGACCATCACGTTCGTGAATTATGTCGGCATTTTGAAAGTTTGTCTATGACCGAATAGGGGCGCGGGTCTCCCGAATAGCCATCTCTGTAGTTGCGCATCCTACGCCCGCAACATCCGTGCATGGTTGCGGCATTCGCGCGTACGAATGCCGGCGCGAAAGGGTGCTAGTTAAACCACCGTTCTAAAATTCAATTCGGCACCGTGGCCGGAAATCTTGCAATCCCCCGGATTAAATCCGAGGCTTTTTCTCCAATCATAATCGTCGGAGCGTTCGTGTTTGCGCCAACTAACGTCGGCATTATGGAGGCGTCAACGACGCGCAACCCCTCCGTTCCCCGAACTCGCAATTGAGAATCAACGACGGCGAGTTCGTCACTTCCCATGCGACAGGTTCCTACCGGGTGGTAAACGGTGTCGGTCCGCTCACGTAGCAACCCACGAATGTCTTCGTCTGATTGCGACCGCGGCTCAAACAGATCCTCCGTCACAAACTCCGACATGGCCGGGGCCGCCATCAACTGCCGAGTCAACTTGTAGCCCTCGACCAGGACTTCGAGATCATCCGTGTGCTCGAGGAATGCCGGGTCGATCAACGGCGTATCAAGCGGATCCGCGCTTTGCAGTTTGACCGATCCACGGCTTTTCGGCCTCAACAGGCACACATGACAGGAAATCCCATGTCCAAGCTGCAACTTTCTTCCATGATCGTTGACGGGACCAACGACAAAGTGCATCTGAACGTCCGGTCGATCGAGATCGGCCCGTGTCTTCAGGAAGGCGCCACCTTCAGCGAAATTGGTCGTCAAGGTGCCGTGCCGCGAATTCCGATACTGCTTGATGTCGCGCAGCGTCTTGATCCCGCCGCGCACCGAGACGCCGAGCGCATCCAGGCTGTTTGTCTTGTAGCTGACAACGACGTCCGGGTGATCCTGCAAGTTCTCTCCAACGCCCGCGAGATCGGACACGACCTTTATCCCATGGCGATGAAGTTCGTCCTTCGGCCCAACGCCGGACAACATAAGCAACTGAGGCGACTGAAGAGCGCCCGCGGAAAGGATCACCTCCTTTTTCGCCCAAACCGTCTCGACACTCCCCGCACGCGTGACTTCGACACCAACGGCTCTTTTTCCATCGAACACAATGCGTCTAACCTGCGCATTGGTCTCCACCGTCAGATTGCCGCGAACCTTCATATGCGGAAAAAGATAAGCACGTGCTGCACTCCAGCGCTCACCATTCTTCTGGGTTACCTGGTAAATGCCGACGCCCTCCTGCTCCGCACCGTTAAAATCGTCCGTGATGGGCAAGCCGCACTGTCGTGCGGCCTCCAGCCAACGTTCCTGAAATGGATTACCTGTCCTCAGATCGCTGACCCAAAGTGGGCCGCCGCGGCCGTGCCATTCATCGCCAAGACGCTCGTTATGCTCGCTTCGCTTGAAATAAGGGAAAACGTCATTCCAGGCCCAGCCTTCGTTGCCAAGCGCCGCCCAATCGTCGTAGTCGGAATGATGGCCGCGCGTGTACACCATGGCATTGATTGCAGACGATCCGCCCAACGCCTTGCCACGCGGCTGGTAGCCCCGTCGTCCCAGCAGTCCCTTTTGCGGAATGGTCTGAAACGCCCAATTGTTCAGCCGGGATGGAATCATCAGCACCAAGGCGGCCGGAACGCTTACTGTCCATCCATCGCCGGTGCCGCCGGCTTCGAAGAGGCACAGCGTCACATCAGGGTCTTCGGTCAAACGCGAAGCCAGCACACTGCCTGCCGATCCGCCACCTACAACAAGATAATCGAATGAATTCTTCACAGGTTTGTGTCCTGGATAGACTACGCAGCGAATGCACGTGAGGTCGGCTCGCACGTCAAATCTTGACTTGATCAGACATGCGAGCATTTCCCACGGCCTGGCCGGCCTTATAAAAGGAGGTCACAACGTACGCACTTGTCACCAGGCCCAAATGTTCGCCCGGCTATATTGGCGACTCCTCCATCCCTTATATTTTGATTTTTCACACCCGTTCACAACTTTCGACCACAAAGTGCGGTTCCACTGCAAAGCGTACCGACGCGTCGCGCTCTGTCTCAACACGGTCGATAGGTCCGAGTGCATCGAGACAAATAACAGGAGCCCTGTCGCGAAAGCACGCACTTTTCGGCTCCACAGAGGCGTCGCGCAATCGGACACATTCCGTCATACGACAGGACTGTGGCCGCACCGGCGACGTTTGAACTCGCCTGCCACGCTGCATGCGGCCACAGAATTGCGAACAGCAGAGTCAAGTCGCTACCGTGAACGTATCAATGGTGCTGCGCGCTGCCGAGCATGTTCCGAAAACTTGCGATTCCTTTCTCGATCCATGCCTGGGCGCCAGGGGAGATCCCCCCCATATCGAAGAACCCGTGAAGCATGCCATCGCACCTGATCGTTTCTACCTTGACGCCGCTTGCATGAAGCAAGCGACCGTATGCTTCGCCCTCGTCGCGCAGTGGATCGTATTCCGCGGTAACGATGACCGCGGGAGGCAGCCCTGCAAAGTCCCTGGCGAGGACCGGGGCCAGTCGTGCATCCGCCCGGTTCGTACCGTCGAGGACGTAATGTCGATCAAACCAGACGATCGAATCGAGGTCGAGCAGATAGCCTTCACCGTTTTCCTTGAAGGAGGGAAAGTCGGATCGGTCTTGTGCTACCGCCGGATAAATCAGGAACTGGGCGGCAAGCGAAATTCCCTCAACGTGCAGTTGTTGGGTCACGACGGCCGCAAGATTGCCGCCAGCGCTATCGCCGGCAACCGCCACTACATCGTTGCCGCCCAGTTCCCCAGCGTTTGCGATAACCCATTTAGTCGCGGCGACAGCGTCGTCCGCCGCTGCCGGATACCGATGCTCGGGAGCCAGCCGGTAATCCACTGAGACTACTACCGCGTTCGCACCACGAGCCAGCTCTCGACAAATATTGTCGTGGGTATCCAGATCACCAATGACAAACCCACCGCCATGAAGATAAATGACCGTTGGCAAATGACTCTCTTGAGTCGGACGATAAAGCCGCGCCCGTAGCGATCCAGTCGCGCCGGGAACCGTCAAGTCTTCCACACTATGAATTTCGACCACGGCCCCTGATGCACGCACTGCGTGTGCCAATTGATGCATCAATGCGCGCGCCTCTTCCGGGGTTGACTGCGGCAGTGGCTTCGCGCCAGATCCGGCAAAAGCTTCGAGAAAACCAGCGAGATGCAAATCGAGTGCCATAACATTACCTTTTATGTGAACGTTACTGGGAGATCAGCGATATACGAGGACTTCGGAATCCGGGCTCAATTCCGGAAGAGTCTGGCTCTCCTCCTCGTACTCAAAATGGTGCTGCCACGGCATACGATCTCCCCGTGAGTGCATCTGGTGTTGCGACCGCATAACGTATCCTGCATTGAAGTTGTTCGGGTCTGTCCAGGGCAACCGCTGCATGTCGGCGTCTTCGGCTCGCAGGCGCGGCTCCACCGTCTTCGCCCCAACCTTGTCCATATGTGCGAGCACACGACAGGTGAATTCACAGATGAGATCAGCGCGGAGCGTCCAGCTCGAACGGTAATATCCGTAAATGAACGCCATATTCGGGATACCCTCGATCATCATTCCTCGATATGAGACCCGCCTGGTCATATCGACTGGATCTCCGTCGACGTGAAATGCGATCTGGCCAAAAGCACTCATGTCGAAGCCGGTCGCCGTCACGACGATATCCGCCTGCAGTTGCTCGCCGGATGCCAAGGTAATGCCGTTCTCATCGAACGACTCGATGATGTCCGTCACTACGGATGCTTTCCCGTCACGAATAGCCGCGAAGAGGTCTCCCTCGGGGACGGCGGCAACTCGCTGCTGCCACGGCCGATAGCCAGGGTTGAAGTGCTTGTCGACGTCAAAACCTTCCGGCAATTGTTGGCGAGTCTCGTTGATCAGCCAATCGCGAACAGCGTCCGGGTTCGCCGCGGACAGGTTGATCAGGTCAAACGTCTGCTTGAGATGCGCACGCCGCAGGATTTCCGCACGCCATTCTTCCGGAACGTTAAGTTCGCGAAGAGGAGCGTCCAGTTGGTGGGTCCATGGAACGGATGTGAAGAACGTGGGTGACCGCTGAAGCATCGTCACGTGCGCTGCGGTTTTGGCCATCGCCGGAATCAACGTTGCGGCGGTAGCCCCCGAGCCGATCACGACCACCCGCTTTCCGGCATAGTCGAGGTCCTCGGGCCAGTGCTGCGGATGAACGATCATTCCCTTGTAACGATCGAACCCGTTCCACTTGGGCGTAAAGCCCTGACGATGGTCGTAGTATCCCGCCCCCAGCCACAAAAAATCGGTAGTTATCGAGAAGCGCTCACCCGTATCGTTTCGCGATACTTCGACAGTCCAGCGCCTTTGTTCACTCGACCAGCCCACCGTGTGAACACGATGCCCATAGCGGATCTTCGAACCGAGGTCATATTCCTTGATGACCTCTCCCAGATAGCCATGGATCTCATCCGCTGTGGCGATCGAACGCCCACTCCACGGACGGAATCCGTACGCATACGTGTACAGGTCGCTGTCGGAGCGCGCCCCGGGGTAACGATGGGTCCACCACGTACCACCGAATCCCTCCATCGCTTCCAGAATGGCAAACGAGCGATCCGGCAGGTGCATGCGGAGATGGCACGCGGCATCGATGCCAGAGATTCCTGCGCCAATGATTAGTACTTCTATATGTTCTATCGAACTTGAATACGCTTGGTTCTTAGTCATGAGATCCCTCCACTGACCAGTTATTGAAGATATCTGTAACGCCACACGAACGCATCAATTGACTTGGTCATTTGAACACGTTGATGTCGGATTCCCCGCATATAGGGCGACAATTCACCAACCCAACAGGAGACGCCCCGAGACAGGTCATCCATGCATGCACTCTGACATGCACGCGAGCAGCCGACATGCGCACCTCGGTTCGATCGGTCACTTCTGACATGATCATTTGACCAAGTTCCAGTGTTCCCAGTCTCATGCAGTCGAATGACAATTTGAATAAGGGCTTTCCATTACACAATCGGTTGCGAATGTAGCAATGGCCGACTAGGCAACATCAGGCGTTATTTCGCTCCTTCCGCCTTCAATCCCCCTCCCCCGCTGACTGGCAGTCACTCTGGACTACCGCAGCACACGAAGTGGGGCTAAGGTACCTCGCGAGACTGCCCCACGGCGGACGTTTCCCGTCCCTTCATTTCTGTGCAAGACCGGATAAACGCGATGGGCGCGACCCCGATAGCATCGGATCCCGACGGTGACGTTAGTTCTTCGGGCCCACAACTCTCGCCGGAGGATCTTTCCGACGTTGCTCTTTGGTAAGGCGTCGAGAAACTCGATGCTTTTCGGTCGTTTGTAAGTTTGACAACGACATCTTCGATCTCGTCAGGGTGTATGCACGAGCCCTCGTGGAGATTAAAGCATCAAACATTGAATCTATCTTGTTTCGGCAAGCCGTCGAACAAAGGAAACTGCGCGTTCCAGTAGATATCTCGCGGCCGCGATATTGCGGGCTGCGGTGACGATGCCATGGTGATGCCCAGGAAGATGATGATGCTCGACATTGCTCCCAGCTCGTGCAGCGCACGACGCGTAGGCTATGCCCTCGTCGCATAGCGGGTCCAGCCCCATCGTTGCAATGAACATCGGCGGCTGTCGCCGACCTTCGGCATGCAGCAGCGGGGACAGGCGCGGAAGATCAAACGGAACGCCAGCCGGCACGTAGTGATCCCGGAACCAAAGCATCGATTCGGCTACAAGCGGAAATCCACCTTGAATGCGCTGATATGACGGGAGCGTCGCCGTCAGGTCCGTCACCGGATAAAACAAGATCTGCCCGATGACTGTGGATCCCACCGTCGATGCCGCATTGGCGATAATGGTCGCCATATTGCCGCCGGCGCTGTCGCCCGCCAGGACCACCCGAGACGTGTTAATTGAGAGCGCAGGGGCGTTGGTGATCAGGTAGTCCAATGCCCGCTCGCAGTCTTCGAGCGGGACTGGCCACTGGTGCTCTGGCGCTCGCCGGTACTCCACCGAGGCGACAGGACATCGGCTATGCCGTGCGAGATGTCGGCAGATGCCATCATGTGTGTCCACGCTCCCGATCACCCACCCGCCTCCGTGAATGAAGACAACAAGTGGATTTTCCTCGTTGTCCTCCCCGTCGCGCGGACGATAGAGCCGTACGATAATGCTGCCGTCCGCTACGGGAACGGGCATATCCTCATGGACAACAGGCTCGTCACCTGTGATGCCGTTCATTTCGCACGCGCGCACGAAGTTCACGCGCGACTGGTCTACGGAAAAGCTACCGTAATGCATTCCGCCCAGCTCGCGGAACGCCCGAACAGCGTCCCGAGCATCTTCGGAAACCTCCGTCAGCGGCAACCAGTGCACTGATGTCATGTGCATCCCCGGTCAGATCACACCGAACGCGCTTTGATCCCATCGTGTCACAGTGCGGTATTCGTCCACTGTGCCAGCCCAGTTGTTGATCACCTTGCCCTTCGCGTTCTTGTACCAACTTGAGCAGCCCGCCGAAAACGCAGAGCCGGCCATCGCTGACTGTAGCCTGTTGTTGTATTCGTCAAACACCTTCCTGTCGACGTCTACCGCCCTCACGCCAGCCTCAGCCAAACCACTGATCGCGTCGATGATGTAGCTTTGCTGGATCTCGAGCATCGAAACGATGGAGTTGTGGTTCAGATTCGTATTCGGCCCATACAACATGAACATGTTCGGAAAGCCCGGCACCGTCATGCCAAGATAGGCTTCCGGGCCATCTTCCCATGCCTGCGCCAACGTGCAATCCGTCCCGCGAACTTGCAGGCTACCCTGGAATGCCTGACTCTCGAATCCCGTTCCGAACACGACTACATCGAAGGGGAGAGCACGCCCATCCCTGGTCTGGATACCATCCTCGACAAAAGCCTCTACGCCCGCCGTCTCCAACGAGACGTTCTCGCGCATAAGAGCTGGATAGTAATCATCTGATCGCAGAATTCGCTTGCAGGCGTATTCGTAATCCGGCGTGAGCTGCTCGCGAAGTACCGCGTCCGACACCTGCCGATGAAGGTGCGCCAAAGCCAAACTCTTGCCTTCCGTCTGCGCGTTGGTACCGATGCGTGTGCGCTCGAACCCTGCTTCACGGAATGCATGCAACGATTTCCTGCTTTCCTCAAAGAGATGGGGATCTCGCTCGTATGTATCGAGTTGCTCCATCGAGAAGACGATCTGATTGCGTGGCATGATCCAGTTTGCGCTTCGCTGGAACACAGCAAGGTGCTCGACCTTCGGCGCGATTTCCGGCACATACTGCACCGCGCTTGCGGCGTTACCAATGCTTGCAACACGCTTGCCACTCAAATTCACATCATGCCGCCACTGCGCGGAATGGAAATAGTCTCCCTTGAAACTTGCCAGGCCGCGAATCGTGGGAATCATCGGGCGATTGAGCTGCCCCCAAGCCGGCACGAAGAAACGAGCGCTCAAGCGCGAACCATCGGCTAGCTCGAATCGCCAAAGTCTCGCGCTCACATCCCATTCAGCACTACGAATCTCGCTGTTGAACCGCAAGTGTTTTGCCAGGTTGAACCGTGTGGATAGCGAGTTCAAGTAATTGAGCAACTCATTCCTGCCGGCATACATGGCACTTACGCGAAGATGCGGATGGAAGCTGTAGCAGTACAGATGCGACTCGGTATCGCATGCTGCGCCGGGATACGAATTATCAAGCCAGACACCGCCGAGCTCGGGACGCTTCTCCAGGACGACAAAGTCGTCGATGCCCGCGATTTTCATGCGAACGGCCATTCCGAGGCCGCCGAAGCCGGCGCCCAGAATGACGACCTCGTGGTGCTCAATCGTTTCTACATTATTCATGATGCTCTCTATATTGACGTAACGGCGATCACAGAATTGCCTGCCCCGGTTCAATAGGCCTGTTCATACAAGTGCAATGCGTCTGATTCAGTGACAACAACGGGATTGTTCAACAGCAAGCGCTGCTGCTTCATGGCATCGGCCGCCAAGGTAGGAAGACTCGACCGCGGCACGTCCACGTCGCGGAGACGGCGCGGAGCGCCGGATCGGTCCATCAGGTCATCCATAAATTCGATGAACGCGGCTGCGCCTTCTGCCGCGTTGCTTTTTCCGGCCGCACCTACGACGTCTGCCAATTCCGAGTATTGCGAAACTGCCGCTTCGGCGTTGAAGCGCAGCACTGGTGCAAGCATCAATGCATTGGACAAACCGTGCGGAATATGGAAATGCCCCCCCAGCGGATACGCAAGTGCATGGACCGCGGCCACTGGTGCGTTGGCGAAGGCTTGTCCCGCAAGAGTAGCCCCCAGCAGCATTGCTTCGCGCGCGCGCTGGTCTTGGCCATTTTCACAAGCCGGGATCAGATTGCTCGCCAGCAATCGCAATGCTTCACGCGCCAGGGCGTCGGAGATAGCATTCTTCTTGTGCTTGCTGGTATAGGCCTCAATAGCGTGGACCATCGCGTCGATGCCTGTTGCAGCGGTATGACTGCGTGGCAGCCCGACCGTCAGTTCGGCGTCGAGGATCACCCTGTCGGCATACAGTTGACGTGCGACGATCCCCATCTTATTTGTTTCGTTAACCGAAACGATGGAGATGTTGGTGACCTCGGACCCGGTACCAGCCGTGGTAGGGATTTGCACCAATGGCAGGCGCACACCCTGAACGTTGCCAATTCCGTACATTTCTGCCAGCGATTGCTGTGAGACGGTGAGAACGGCGGCCAGTTTTGCAATGTCCATCGACGAACCACCGCCAAGGCCAATAACAACGTCTACCTCTGCACAGCGCGCGAACTCGACGCAGTGCGATACCACACTCTCTGGCGGGTCCGCCACGACCTCGTCAAAAACTGCTACACAGAATCCCCCGGCCACCAACGACGCTTTCGCGGGCTCCAGCACACCGGCCTTGTGCAGCCCCGCGTCGGTAACAATCAGCACATTGCGTCGATCCGTCCATGCCGCCATCACTTGACCCAAGCGGCGTACACAGCCCCATTCCTGGAGAATTGACGGAACGGTTTCGAAGAGCATCGACTGAGGGAGAACTTTCATTGACATTTCCTTCATGCAGACGTCGGCAGTCAGATCTGGGCACACATGTACTTGATCTCCAGGTATTCCTCGATTCCATAACGGGAACCCTCACGGCCAAGGCCAGATTGCTTTACCCCACCGAACGGCGCTACCTCGTTGGAAATCACACCAGTATTCAGGCCAACCATGCCGTACTCGAGTGCCTCACCTACCCGCCAGATGCGGCCATGGTCGCGTGTATAGAGATAGGCCGCCAGTCCGTACTCAGTGTCGTTGGCCATTGCGATCGCGTCTGCCTCGTCGTCGAAACGGAACACCGGACCGACGGGTCCGAAGAGCTCCTCGCGCGCGAGACGCATGGCCGGCGTCACATCGGCAATAACCGTCGGCTCGAAAAACGTTCCGCCAAGCCGATGACCTTTGCCGCCCGTGACAATTCGTGCACCCTTGGCTACTGCATCGTCAATCAGCTGGCTCAGGTGGTCACAGGCCGACTTCTGAATCAGCGGCCCCTGCTGTACCCCGGGTTCCGTGCCGTTTCCTACGTTGAGCCCCTGAACTCGCCGGGCGAGCGCGTCGACGAAACGGTCATGAATGCCTGCCTGAACAAGGAAGCGATTCGCGCAAACACAGGTCTGGCCGCTATTCCGGTATTTCGACGCCATGGCACCTTCGATCACTGCGTCGAGATCTGCATCGTCGAATACGATGAAAGGTGCGTTACCACCGAGTTCGAGAGAAAGTCGCTTGATCGTTCCGGACGATTGGCTCATGAGTACACGGCCGACTTCCGTTGAACCGGTAAACGACAGCTTGCGCACGATCGGACTAGACGTGAGGACCGCTCCAATCTCGCGCGACGGTCCACACACGACCTGGAGAACACCGGCCGGAATTCCGGCTCGCTCAGCCAGTACGGCAAGCGCAAGCGCCGTCAGCGGAGTCAGGTCTGCTGGGCGCACAATGATGGAACAACCCGCAGCCAGTGCGGGAGCAACCTTGCGAGTGATCATCGCGGCAGGAAAGTTCCACGGCGTGATCGCGGCGCAAACGCCGACCGGCTGACGAATGACAAGGATGCGCTTGTCAACTTGCGGGTGAGGAATGACGTCGCCGTATATACGCTTCGCTTCTTCGGCAAACCAATCCACGAAAGAAGCTGCATACATGATTTCGCCGCGGGCCTCCGCGAGCGGCTTACCTTGCTCCGACGTCATGATGAATGCAAGGTCGTCGGCATTCGCAATTATCAAGTCGTACCACGCGCGCAATATCCTCGCGCGCTCGTGACTGCTCCGTTTCTGCCAGCCTTCTTGTGCAAGCGCCGACGATGCAATCGCTTTCTCGATCTCTGAGGCGCCAAGACTGGCCACGCGAGCCAGCATTTCACCCGTCGCTGGATTCGATACGGGAAACGAACGACCATCCGTGCCCCCCTCCCATCCCGACGCAAGCCAGGCACGCGTTTCCAGCAAGGAGCCGTCTCGCAGTTGGGCGCGTAGCGCCGAAGGTGCAGTCGCCTGGTTCATCCTGTCTCACTCTGTATGGTGAAATCGAGCAGCGTCGATTCCATTGGTACTCAGTCCGAGATCCCCAAAGACCTGGACACTTGTTCTTTCTTATCGCTCTAGTGGGCGGCCTCGCGTTGCCTCCACGCGAACCGTCCCCAGAAATTCATGTCGCTTACCCTGGCGCTTTCAACCGACCGTCGAGAACCGCTCGGGCATTGAATGCAAGAGCGCCCTCCCGGTCTTTCGCCAGGAATTGCCACTGCACCGAAGAGAGCACCCCATACGGGCGTCATCCAAATTGGGGGTAGAGCAGATATCTAGATCAAATGACATGGTCATTTGACCACAAACGAATATGCGCGGCAACTTGGTAGTTCCACTGGTTTCGGGTCAGGGGTTTTCGACGGCATTCCCGCACTACAGGTTCGCCACCTACCCATGCACTGCATCGCGGATCTGCCCATCCAGCGCCGCCAGCAACGCGTGACGTCTGCGCCGTACGGCGTCGTTGCCGGCCGCATCAGGCGCCAGCCTGCGATGCGGCATCGGAAGAACATGCCATTGGCGCTACGACCGGCGTGCGCCGCAATCCCACGCCAGTGCACGGTAGTCGGCCTTGATCCTTCGCTTTCGAAACAGGTACCGCCAGCTCGAGTAAACGGGCGTTTTGCTCGAAACGATCAATGCAGTTTTTGCCCCCATTGCGCGAGCCAGTGACTGCGCCAGAAATATCGCCAGCGGCTTCGGACGCAGGCCTAGCCACTTGCGTGTCAAATAGGAGACCGCGCCAAAGCGGGGGCACTAAGCCGCGATATTGTGAGCGTGATTGTTGAGCGCGAGCGTCGGATACCATCGCTCGAACCGTGATCGCAACTGCTCATTCAGGACCGCCGTCCTCACCTGCAGAAGGGCATGCGCGAGAGCGGGCCGCCACGCCATCTGCTGCCGCTTCACAAAGCGCTTGCTGACCACCTGGTTGACCGCCGATTCGACGAAGCTCGAGGTGATCGGCTCGCCGTGACGGTAGCGGTCTCCGTAGTTCACAATAAAGCTTTGGTTATTTTCGATGTAACCGATAAACTCATCCAGTCTGGCCAGCAGCCTGGCCTCCTCTGGACTGCCAACCGCGGCGAGTTCCCAGCCCAGGCTTTCAAGCCGCTGCAGCGCCGGATAAGGGCAGCCGTGCCAGAGGTGCCACTTTGCACTGTGCAGCCTATCGATCATCGCGCCGACGGACGGCCGTTCGTCGCGGTCCGGCAACCCCTTGATCACCTGTTCCAGATTCTGCACTCGCATGGCGACGTGAAACCAGTCGAGTACCTTCTCGCCACAATCGCCAAAGTCGAGCTGGGCGCGGCGCACGGTGTCGCCGCCGTCGGACAGGAAAGTTACTGGCTGGTCCGCACCGACACCCTCCTGGGCGAGAAACGCCAGCATCCGCTCGGCGGGCGCGTGCTCGAGTGTATGTACGTATGCGAAGCTGTGTCCGCCGCCGTCGTCGTGCAGTGATTTCCCGACGATCACTTCGAACCAGCCGTCCTGCCTGCTGCTGTGTCCGGCCAGCCGGATATATCCGCCGTCGATTCCCACTGCGCGTACTGAACTGTATTGCGGAATAGCGCGTCGGCCGGCAGGCGGATCGACGCGGAGTGGTTGCTCGACGGCGATCGTCGCCTTCGAACTCTCAAGGCGGCGGCCGAGTCCGGCGACGCGTCTGCGGATCGTGGTGGCCGCGAGCACATGCTCAAGCGGTAACACATCCTCCAGTACCCGGACGGTCAGCCCGTAAGACATCAGCGCGGCAAATTTGGCTTGCAGATACTGCAGCTCGGGACTCGTCCGCTCCCGCAGGCAACTGGCCAGCGGGCTGAGGGACCGGGGCCCTGCTCCGGAACATCGGCACTGATAGTACCGCGGGCTGTCGATCGATAGCCGGCCAAACACCGAGCGGTAGACCAGACGATGGTGGCCCTTGACGGTCAGAGGCAAGCCGCACTCCGGACACACGCTCATCCGGGCGATCGATTCGGCGGCCTGCGCGTCGATCATCGAACGCTGAAGCTGGCCCAGCAACGCCTTTGCCTCATCAAGATGCAAGCCGAGTGAGCCGGCATCGAAGCCTTCCCGTTCGAAGTGGGCAATCTCAGTGACACTCGGCTGCTCGTCGACGTCCGTCTGAACCACTATCTGCACGCTGATCTGCATGGCGGCCTCCGCTGGGCACATCGCCCGGGCGGACAGCTTACCGCGCCAGCTTCTGCAGGCGTTCATTCGCCGCCCGACGGTCGAAACGCCGGTCCAGCCAGATCAACCATTCGTCGGCCTCGATACGCAGATCGTCCACGTCAATCAGACCTTCGCGTAAAGTCTCAATCCACTCGAGAAATTCGTGCTCGCCATGAACTTCCACAGCGTTCATGTATCTCCCGGACCCACCGGTATCTTCCGGCGGGCAGCGCCCGGCGCCGGCAATACAGCGAGGTGGTGGTCTTGACAGCTGGTCGCACGTTCGCCGCTCGACGCGCACGTCATGTAACCACCACGAGTTGAAATCGTACACGTAGACAAAGCGCTCATGTTCGTGCAGGCCAAACGCTGCCAGCGACAGGGTTTCTGGGCCGTCGAAGAACTGCAACGCGCCGTCATGATGTCCACCATAACGCCAGCCACGGATGATGAACCGGTGCAGATGTTCGTCGTTCCAGCCCATGGCGAACTGCATCACACGATGCAGTTGCGCAATCGTGACCTGCTCGGGAATCAGCACTCGCCGCCAGACCGGCGGGCTGACGCCGCGCAGACTGATTCGCAACTGGAGGACTGAAGCCGGATCGGAAGGGTCGGAGTGCATTGACCCACTATAGACTTCCTATCGGCCATACTCGCTGCGACCCGATTTCGCCCCCGCTTTGGCGCGGTCTCGTCCGTCTTCGCGTAAGAAGATTTTAAACGTATTGGAAGAGTCGATATCGATTCATTTACTCTCGCCCGCCGGGTAGCGCGTGACCGGCCCTTATCACCCGAGGAATTTGCCATCCTTCACGTGGATACTGAGTTGATCCTCCGGTGGTAACGATGCCGGAACAAACCAGCCGTCGATCCATCGGCTCATTTGGATGATCGCTTCCATTGACCGCACGCCGTGCACGTATTCACAGTTTAGAAAGGCGTCAATCACACGTTCGCCGATTCGGGCATGTTCGACGCCGTCCGAATACGTGACCATGATATCCTTTGCATTTATTTTAAGCAGGGCTCGCAGCTTAACCGCTCGGCGCAGGCGCATCATTCTGTTGTCTGGCCCCACACTATGGAGCCCCTGATTGAGATCGAGAATGTCGAGGTACCCTCGCAGTCGACTCACGAAATCCTTCAGTTTTGCCGCGCGGATTTCGTCTTCGCGCGTTCTGTCATTCAACGGCGCCGTGAAGTCCTTATAGTTGTCACTGGTGCCGCCAGAGAAAAGGAAGATCGCGCGACCCGTGCGATAGTCACCGCTCTTTCCGCGGAATAGACCATCCTGCATTGGAGCGAGAAAGTACTTTAACCAACCGAGATCGTCAACAAACTTTGCGTCGAATTCGTCGAAGATCGCCAGAGGTACTTCATCTGTCGCGAGTGCCCGATCCTGTATCTTATGAAATGCGTCTGTCAATTGATCCACAGAGCTAAACTGGGCAAGATTGAATGTAAGGGGCGCGCTCTTGCGCATAGGGTCGACAGAAGCAAGCACCTGCTGTACCGCGAATGACTTACCGGAGCCCGGGGTACCGAAAACGGCAATTGAAAGCGGGGTCGCCCACGTTTTGGTTTCAATATAGTTGCTGATAATCTTCGCAAGCGCATAGTGCTCGGCAATTTCCTTGCTATCCACGAGCTTTAGCTTGTTAAAGGTGACATAAGGGACCTCAATGAAGCTACGAGGAAACCATGGCTCGCCCGGAGTGCGTGATAGACCCGCTTGGCGCTGCGCTGTTCTGAGTGATCGTGTATCTTCGTCTTCTGAGGTGATCAATACCTGATCCATGCTTGATGTTACGATGTCGCGCAGCTTGGTCGCCAAGATATCTTCGTCCTGCCTTAGGAACGATGCAGCGCGGCTCCATTTCGTTGGCTCTTTCATGTCTTCCACGTCCAGCGAGAGCGAACATGCCAGATACTCGCGTCGCTTGCTGTTCTCGCAATATCCCGCCAGCTCATTGCATTGGGTATGCGAGAGTACTCTCACGATGGACGAGAAAGGGTCGCCCGGTTGAAGCCCTTTTGCAAAATGACGGTTGAATGCAACTGCACCGAGCCGCAGCGCGCCGCCCAGTTCAGGCTCTGGATCCCCCTTTTCCGCGGACGTGTATAACCCTTTGATCACCGCTGTGAGGAAGACTGCTGACTTGCCCGGTACTTTGCCGTACGTGCCCGGATTCGCCTGAGCAATCCGGTCAAAATTTGGACAGTAGTGAATAGAAGCCGCATACCCTACTGTGTTCATCTTTTTGATATGCAGGCTACCCGTCTCACGAAAAAGAATGATCAGGTCGTCGGCAAACGCGAGCAGATCGGACAGCGGAGGTTGTCGCGTCGCCTGCGAAATATCGCGAATACTGTCTTCTAACGCACCGTATTTGGTAATGTTGATACCGGCTTTGCGAAGTGTATCTGCGGCGATCTGGATCGTGATCGATGGCCGTTTGTGGCGGTAGCTGATAGTCGGATCAGGCGTATCAATACCAGAAGTCTCTTGAGCGAGCTTCGGAACGCGACCGAAAACGTGTTCGTCGAGGAACTCGAGCGACTTCACCCATTTCAAGACGTCATTCGTTATACAGATGACAAGTTTGTGATGACCTATCGTTTCGCGCAAGGCGCCAATTTTATCGTTGCCAAGTGTGCGGATCGCTTCGCGGGTCGATCCGTTCTGGTCATAGATCACTGCGATCCGGTAATTGCCTTCCTCCCGGGCATGCCCTAAGCCCGCTTGTATGGAGTCGAGGAAGTACTTGCTGTCGCATTCGCCTGCTTGGTATGCAGAGGCCAGATACTCCTTCTTGACACGCAACACTGAAACATTCTCACCTTTGCGCGACCCGGGGGAAAAGAGTTCAAGGACACTGATGCACTGCTCACAACCGTCTAGAGGATCAATTCCTGCATTGACTCTTTCAGGCCTATGCCAAGTGACTCGCTGCTTGTCAAAGCGCGTGCGCCCATCGGCAAGCGCTTCGGCAATCATCTCAGGCAGCAAAGGTTCATGTTGCCGCCGGAAGTTCGGATAGTGCGGCGGCTCATCGTTATCCTTGCCAGGGTTGCGCTCGAGCATTATGTGGGACGCGAGATCCCCAAGGAGAACGATCTCCGGTTTAGAGAATTTCTTGCCATCCAAGTCCGTCTCCTTTGCCCCCGCGTTCCATAAGGAGCGAGGTATGCGTGACAGCATCAGGGCAGCGTTACGTGTCTGCGGCCGTGATTTTCCAGCCTAGTTAATACGACAACTAATTTCGTTGCCGCCCACAAATAAATGTGCGCTACCGCACACTTGTGCCTGTAGGACTGATTCCAGCAGCCGCTCCGCCGATATGCGCGCTGGAGCAGTTGAATTGCACCGCTGCCCGGCACCGTCGAGGAAGCTCGAGCGATCCAGGGCATCCTCGATCTGACAGACCAACAGGCGCTCACTGGGAGTAGTGCGACCGCAGCGCGACTCAAGCAGCTCATAAGTCCACGCATACTGCATCTGGCCACTCATGGATTTTTCTTGGCTGACCTGCCCGTCAAGTAAGGGGCCGCAGCGATACGGCCATTGGGGGGCGGTGGGCCACATGGTCCGTCTGGTGAGGACCCGTCGCTCCGATCCGGGTTGGCGCTGGCAGGAGCCAACTATGTGTACTCTGGGCAGGGCGACGGCATTCTTATGGCACTGGAAGCGTCGGGCTTGATTTGGCGGACACCGAGCTCGCGGTCCTGTCCGCATGCGAGACGGGGGGAGGTACAGAATGGCGAAGGTGTGTACAGCCTGCGCCGGGCTCTAGTGCTGGCTGGCGTGGAAACGCAGGTAACGAGTCTGTGGAAGGTAGATGACGCAGCGACCAGGAACCTAATGGTGGGCTATTACAGGCGACTGTCTGGAGGGAGGACGCTCGTCGGCGCTGCGCGCCGCACAACTTGCGATGCTGATGGACGCGAGACACCCCGGGCGCAAGCACCGCACCTCTCCTACTGGGCCAGTTTCATCATGGTCGGCGAGGACGGGCCTCTGGAGCCATAGAGCACGATTGACAATCCGTATGATCAAATATCCATTCATGTATAGCCTACAAACAACTGTGCATACCCCGGTTGCGATCGACTGTAGTTAGCTGGAAACGATCGGGTTCGCTACGGTCATCGTGGAACGAGCGTTGAGGATGCGCCGGATGGTCGCCAGGGACTGCTCAGCCACCGGGCTCGGGCTTTCCCGCCGCGGCAGGTGAAATCCTGGAACCCTGACACCCAACTGCCTGCAGACGGCGGAAAGCCGGGGTTTGCCTGAGCCCTCGCAGCGATGGCTGCGTCACCGATATGCCGGCGCAGCCATTGCCGGTCGTTCTCGTTGTGTACTCTGACCAGATGCTCCATCGTCGCCTCCTTGCTGCCCGCCACAGGCTGCATGGATAGACGTTAGCGTGAGGTCGGGCTGGATTAGGGGCGGCAACGAACATTTCGGGCGATCTGGCCGCCTGGACGGCGCCGGACACTGCGATAGACTAACTTGACTTCGACCCTAAAAGATTGATAAATTTCGTTATGTTAAATGCGATACACCATTCTTAGAAGCGAGTGTCTCGGCTCCCATTTTGGCGGTCGATGCGATCTCAGACAGCCTGGCCCCACCAGTTTCATCAATGCAGTAGTTGAAAGTCCGCGGCCGCACCGTGCCGTCCACCGTTTTGAATATCGTCGTCTCCTGAATCTCGTCGCGAACTTACCGACGCGAAAACGACTGATCAGTCGAGCGCCCCTTCTGCGGCCAGCGCAACCAACGTATCAACAACGTGCCGGACTTTTGGCCGGAGATGCGCCACCTTCGGCCATACAACGTGCACGTCGATGAGATCTTTCGATATCTTGTCGAGCACCGATACGAGTGTTCCATCCTTCAGGCCCGGTCGGAGCAGCGACATCGGCATCTGGCAAATTCCGAGTCCAGACAACGCGGCGTCGACAATGGTATCGCCGTCACTTATCTGATGAGTCGGTGGCGGCGAGATGCGCCGCGATTCCCCATCTGTGTTGACCCGCCATGAAAGCGGCTGCCCTCTGCGATACCCCACAATGCACGAATGGTGCTGCAGGTCATCGACCGTCTTTGGAGTGCCGTTCCGTTTGAAATACTCTGGAGCCGCCGCGATGACCATCCTCTGACTCGTCAGACGGCGCGCGACGAGCCCACTTGAACTTTGCAGTTCTCCAAATCGCACTACGAGGTCGACGCCCTCCTCGATCGGGTCGATGATGTGGTCGGAGAAGGTCATCGTGAACTGGAGATCGGGGTGCTCCCGGCCGATCTTGAGAAGGATCGGAACCAGCACACGTCGACCGAACGCGGCAGGCATATCAATGCGCAGGCGGCCCACCGGTCGTTGCTGTCCTGGCCCGAGGGCGGCTTCGGCCGCCGAAATTTCGTCCAGCGCCGCGGAGCACGCCGCAAAGTAAGCCTCGCCATCGGCGGTCAACGCGATGCTTCGCGTCGTCCGGTGAAAAAGCTTGGCGCCAAGGCGCTCCTCCAGCTTGGCAATGGACTTGCCAACGGCTGACTTGGTCAGCCCGAGCTGGTCCGCAGCGTCCGTAAAGCTGCGCGATTTGGCAGCGGCTACGAAAATCGCAACGCCGCTGAAGGTTTCCGGTTGCGCCATGAAATCGCCCTAAATGGAGAGGTATCCTCTCCATTTAGGGCGCACATCGCGCCATTGTCAACTTTTTTTCAACGGGTGACGCGGACGCCGGCTTCGCCATGCGCCCGCGGTCACGGCCTTCAGATCGGGACTGCGCGGCCGCTCTGCGCCGCCTCGAGCGCGCAATTGGCGATGTGAAGCGCCCTGATGCCGTCGCGTGGAGTCGCGGGCATTGCGGTGCCGCTCTGCAATGCGTCGATGAAGGCGTTGAGCTCGACACGATACGAATCCGCGTGCCGCTCCAGAAAGAAGTTGAGTAGCGGATCGCGCGCGTCGGTCGCGCCGCTGGTCCAGCGACGCAGACTCGACGGGCGATGGTTCTCGTTCAGAACCATTCCCTTCGAACCGAACACCTCCACGCGCTGATCGAAGCCGTAGACGGCCTGTCTCGACCCGTTGATGTGACATTGTTTTCCGGATGCCGTGCGCAACAGCACCATCACGCTGTCGAAGTCGGGAATCTCATCCAGGCCTGGATCGACCAGACGATTACCCATCGCCATGACCTCGACCGGATCCTCGCCCAGCAGCCAGCGCGCGGTATCAAAGTCGTGAATGGTCATATCGCGAAAGATCCCGCCAGAGTGGCGAAGATATTCGCGCGGCGCGAGGCCGGGGTCGCGGCTCGTGATGACGACCTGACGAACGTCACCCACCTCGCCGTCACGTATCGCCTTTTTCAGGGCCATCGCGTCAGGATCAAAGCGCCTGTTGAAAGCGAGCATCACCTTGCCCTGCAGTCGCTCGATCTCCTCCACCGCAGCGAGCGCCCGATCGATATCGAGATCGATCGGTTTCTCGCAGAGAACGGGTTTTCCGAGCCGTACAGCGCGCAGGGTGAGGTCAATATGGGTGTCAGTCGGCGTGCCGATGATGACCGCGTCAACGTCTTCGCGATCGACCGCTGCCCCACAGTCGAGGCTGAAATCACAGCCGAGCGAACTCGCCAGCTCTGCAACCGCAGCCTCGTTGGGATCGGCAACAACGACGAGTTCAAGACGACGGTCAGCGGCCACGTTTGCAGCGTGGATTTTTCCGATGCGGCCCGCACCAAGGACAGCAATTCGCAACATACAAGTCTCCTGTGTCCAACCACGCGCCTGTGCGACGCGCTATTTATTGCAAACTTCAATTTTCAGAGGTAGCAACAGTCGTTCGGCGCGACGGCGAACCTGCACACTTAGGTTGCAGCAACCTCTGAACGTAGGGATGCTCTGGCCTGTTCGGGCCATCCGGTGCAAACTCCCGGCTCAACCGAAGGATATCCACGACACCATATTCCGAGATATCCGGCCCTTGCTCTGCGCGCGCCGCTGCGATTTCGATCGCCAGGCGATGGGCGTAGCTGCGCTCCCTTAGCAGCATGGCAAGCGCCTCCGCGAGAATGCTGCGGTCCTGGGTAGACATTGACGAACCAGACATATCTTCTCCTGCTACCTTTCGGTTACCCTCATAGGGCGCGGGAACGCACGCCAAGACCGTACCAGCTCTGCGGCTGCGCGCGCCCCCGTCCTCAGATGAGGCTTCGAATGCTGCCGCCATCGACGCCCCACACTGCTGACGTTACAAACGAAGCGAGGTCTGAGGCCAGGAATACGATTACGTTCGCCACCTCTTCAGGCGTACCGAGACGGTTCAACGGGAGCTGGCGCAGGGAGAGTTCATGCTCCACGGCTTCACGCGGCGCCATGCCGTGGAACTTGCCCATCGTGTCCGCGAAGCCACCTTCCTTGGTCCAGAACGGCGTCCATACGGGTCCGGGGGCGACCGCATTGACACGGATCCGGGGCGCCTCCGCGCGCGCCAGCCCCTTGGTCAGAGCAAGCACCGCCGCTTTTGACGCCGAATAGTCGATGGGAACCGGCTCCGGCTGTCGAGCCAGGTCCGATGCGTTATTGATGATCACGGCTTTCTCCCGCGAGCGAAGTGCAGGAAGCAGATGGCGGCATGCACGCACGTAACTCATGAAATTGAGGTTCAGGGTGAAATCCCAGTCCTCGTCCGAGAGTTCCTCGAATGTCCGCACCTTGCCCGCGCCAACATTGTTCACGAGCACGTCGACCTGCCCGCTATACGGCCGTAGCGCCGCATCAATTCCTTCCTGAACGCCGTTGGCCATCGAGAGGTCGGCCTGAGCGATGCTCACGTTGCTTCCCATCGCACGGATTTCCGCCTGGACCTCCTCGAGTGCGCCGCCATCGATATCCACCAGACACAGTCGTGCGCCCTCCTTCGCGAAAGCAACTGCCGTTGAGCGGCCGATGCCCTTCGCAGCGCCAGTTACCAAGACGATCTTTCCATCAAGACCCGTTTGCATCATTGTCTCCTTTCCTATTTATAAGTAATCCTTTAGATTCGAGAAACTCAGGCATCGTTTTGATCCATGCCACCACGCGGCGACCTACGCACACCAGGCCGCCGTCATCCCTCAAGGCATGGCTAACGGTTATCCACGCGCTTGATGAATGGCCGAATATCGATCGACTTCCAGATCTTCGCCTTGTTGAACGGATCGTCCTTGACGAATGCCTCGATGTCAGCGATCTCCTCTGCCTCATAGAGGAAGAAGCTACCGATCATCGTCGTTCCGTCCGCTTTGGTCAGCGGGCCGGAGATCAAGGTCTTCACCGGTGAAGTCTGCAGGTAGGCTTTGTGGGCGTCGTAGTGTTCGAGCCGGCGCTCGACGACGCCGTCGTGGTCAAGACAATAGACAGTGAAATGCATACTGCACCTCCAGAGATCCAAACGGCCGATGTGCTCATGCGCGACATCAATGCTGGCGCGGGCTGATGCCGGCCTGTGCCACCCTAGTGCGGGCTAACTCCGTCGAACGCATCCTGCAGCAAGGCGTGGATCGCTTCACGTTCGATCGGCCGTGGATTCCAGTACGGATTCGAGCTGGCGATTTCCGCTGCCTTTTCCACGTCCTCGGCCTTCATCCCGATATCCTTCAGCGCGACCGGCGCGCCGTTGGCCTTCGCCAGTTCGTAGACGCCGACTGCTGCATCGTCGGCTCCGATGGCACGCGCAATGCGGGTCATCGCGTCAGGCGCAGCCTGCCTGTTGTATGCAAGCGCGTGCGGCAACACGATGGTATGGGTTTGCGCGTGTGGGAGATTGAAGCTCCCGCCCAGCGTGTGGCATAGCTTGTGATGTAGCGCCATTCCTACGCTACCCAGTGTCGTCCCGCACAGCCACGCGCCATACAGTGCCTGCGAACGGGCATCGATGTCCGTGGAATTCGCAACGATGCCTGGCAGCGAACGCGCCAGCGATGCGATGCCCTCTTCCGCCATCAGGCTTATCACCGGGTTCGCATCGCGCGAGTAGAGCGCCTCTGCAGCATGTGCGATGGCGTTGATGCCGCTCGTAACGGAGAGTCCAACGGGCAATGTCACCGTGAGGTCGGGATCGTAGATCACCGTTTTCGGAAGCACCCTGACGTCCGTTCCGGTCTTCTTCAGGCCGCCTTCGGTAATGCCATAGATCGCCGTCAGCTCGCTACCGGCGTAGGTCGTGGGAATCGCCAGGATAGGAAGACCGGAATCCATCGCGATCGCCTTGCCGAGGCCGACCGTGGAGCCTCCACCAACGGCGATCGCGCAATCCGCGTTCAGTTCCCGGGCCAACGCACGTGCTTCGCGAGCGAGTTCAATCGGCACATGCATCACAGCCTTGTCGAAAACGGCTGCCGTGCGGGCACCGAGCCTCGAAGCGACCATTTCGGCAGTCCCGCGTTGCTCCGGCGTGCAGAGCACAAGCGCACGCTGCGCGCCGAGTTCCAGGACTTCGCGCTCGAGGTGCTGCAAGCTACCCGCGCCGAAAACAACGCGGCCCGGGCGTGCCTGATAGAGAAATTCAAGCTTTGGCATGTGCGTGCTCCGCCTCCACCTTACGTGTCGCCGCGGCGTTAATCTCATAGTCGACCTGAAACCGCGCGGTCCGCAGGTCGCCGAGTTCCGTCCGGACACGCAGATGCTCAGGATGAGACGCGTACGCGTCCAACGCTTCACGGGACTCAAACTCCGTCACGAGAACGGCGTCGCATGCGTAATCGACCCCGCTTGAGTCGATGCCGACCTCAAGATGACTCATTCCCGGAATTCGACCGCGCAGCCCTTCGAAACTTGTCTTCACAAGCTCCGACGTTGCCGCACGCTCAGCCTCCGTGTCACCGCGTACTCGCCACATAACGATATGCCGGATCATGCGATTGCCTCCGATGGATTGAGGATGAAATCGTAGTCGAGCGTGTACCACGGTACCTCGAATACCTTGCCGTCCGGTGCGATCCCGGGCTCGTGACGAACCCAGTCTGCGATCAGGGACGAGCGCACACCGAAGACCACGTCGGAATCGAGATACTGGTCGCCATCCCGGAACACGTGAGTGATCAGGGTCTCGTAGCCGGGCGCCTGAAGCATGAAATGCAGGTGGGCGGGGCGCCAGGGGTGGCGTCCGGTCGCGGCGAGCATCCGGCCGACCGGCCCATCGTGGGGAATCGGATAAGCTTCAGCGAGGATCGACCGAAAATGGAAATTCCCCTCGGCATCGGTCTGCAACCGCCCGCGAGCACGATGTTCTGTGGGCCCGTCGCCACTGTGCGTCTGGACGTCGTAAAAGCCGTCTTCGTCCGACTGCCATACATCAAGCCACGCATTCGGCACAACCTTTCCATCCGCGCCTCGTACCTGTCCTTTCACGTAGCATGGCGCGCCATGTGCGCCATTCGAGATGTCGTCGCCGTTCCTGTAGAGCGGCGCCCCCTCAAGGAAAAACGGCCCGAACACCGTTGCCTCGGTGCAATTGGCCGGCTTGCTGTTGTTCTGAGCCGTCACCAGCATGGACAGGCCAAGCGTATCGGAAAGCAGGATGAATTCCTGGCGCCTGTCGTCGGTGATGTGACCGACCTCCGTCAGAAATGAAATAGCCTTGAACCACTCAGCCTCGGTCAGTTTCACCTCTCTCGCAAAAGCGTGAAGGTGCTGCACGAGGCTGGTCATGATGGTTCGCAGGCGAGCGTCTTCGCACTTAGCGAAGGATTCGATCACCGCGAGCGTGATGGTGTCTTCGTTGATATTGCGCATTTCAATTGTCTCCGGTGTGCGCTCTTGCAAGCGTCTTCCCGACAAAGTTAAAGCTTCGTTGCCGGAAATAAAATGCGCTCCGGCGAAATGACATTTCCTGGCGCCGGAAAAATGCCCCTGCGTCGCTTCCACAGATGGCAGCACTTCGCGTGACCCGTTGGCCCTTTTGGAGCAAGACTGTCGACCGCAGGTTGACAATCTGGCGACCTGCAGTGTGTTTATCCACCTCTGAAACTGGGTGATAGTTCCTCTGAACACGCTGAAAAAATCGTAAGCGATCCATTATCGACGTCTACCCAATGCGACTCTGAGCGAGGAGCATAGGTGTCCACCTATTTGGAGGTGGACACCTATGGCTGACAAAGACTCAGGGTTGAGGGTGGTTCGGCAAAGCAGGGATGGCCGTCGCCGCTACGACGAAAGCGGCAAACGCACGTTGGTCGAGGCTGCATTGCGCCCAGGCGTGTCGGTGGCGCGCATTGCGCAAGAGCACGAGATCAACGCCAACCTGCTGCGC
>NZ_JAMBPR010000065.1 GCF_024206475.1 Paraburkholderia sp. CNPSo 3274 | reverse complement strand
ATCGTTGCCATTGTGCCCCCTTACCCTTGACGCGATTGCGCCCGCGACCGGATAGGGCGGGCCTAAGTGGGCTAGCAAAAAGAATGCGCGCAGCTTACAAATTGCTGACTTGGACCTGATTTGGCATGCCGCGTTAAAGAAGCAGCATTTCGAGCCGGTTGCCGCCCAGCGATTTCGCGCTGTAGAGCGCGGCGTCGGCGGCGGCCAGCAGGTCGGAGAGCGTGGACGCTTCATACCCATGCTGTGCGAGGCCGATGCGGGAGCGCGGGTGAGGTGCTTTTAGGCACTCAGTAGTGCGATGGAATTTGTGGATTTTTTGTGATCAGGGCTCTTTGGCGTTTTCTTGTTTTCGCGTCGGTATGCAGGCGTTGCCCCTGTGCGGGGCGGCACCTCCTTTCTTTGCCGCGGCAAAGAAAGGAGGCAAAGAAAGCCGCTCAAACCGCCAGCGCCTGTCCCCTTGCACCACTCGCCGTCATGGGTAGTGGCTCCGGAACGTCTGTCGCCTCGCACCTTCCAGGTTAGTGACAAGGCGCTCATTCATCCCGCTGCTCGCTACGCGCGCTGCGGATGGGTCTGCAAGGGAAACCGTCGGAACTGCGTGAGCCGCTGGTTTTGGGTTATGCCCTTCGGCGCGCGGAGCGCCGCCGGAAGTGTTACCCATGTCCCCGCACACCTGTTACCCATGTCTCCGGTCCATACACCGCGGCAAAGAAAAGTAGGTGCCGCCCCGCACAGGGGCAACCCAGGCATACCGACACGAAAACAAGGAAAGGCCAAAACAACCGCAAGGCTAAGGAAAATCCTGCATAGCAAGCCAGTGCCGAATCATCCGCGCCTGATCCGCATCGAGCGACTTGAGCACCTGCTCAGCAGGCTCGCGCCGCAGCGCTTCAACCACAGGCGCGAGCGCAGCGTCGCACAGATGCCATATGCCGAGCGGCTGGTCCGGGCTCGCGACCACGTCCACTTCGGTAATCATGCCGCCATCGATCACGGGTGCGCGTCCCACGTTCAACTCGTTGAAATCGGCGCTCACGTGAGCGGGCCGGTCGTCGGGCCACGCGCCACGCGTTTGCCAGAAGGGTTGCGTGGTCCAGCGCTGCTCGAGCGCGTACACATCGCGCCCGGTGCGCGCGAAGCGCATGAACAACTGCTCGATGCGCTGCTGATGAAAGCGCAGCGCGAGCGGCGCACGCTCCGGCCGCGCGAGCAGCGTGTGGATCACCGCGGGCGCCTGCAATGCGGAGGTGAGCGACTGGAACACGCCATTGCCCGCGAGCGGATCGACGGCCATGGCGGCGTCGCCCACGCGCAGCCAGTTGTGGCCGCCGGTCCGGCCGCACAGCGTGGCGGTGCTGCTGCGCGCATAGAGACGCACATCGTTGGCGGCGTCGCCCGCGAAGAAGTCGCCGGCAAGCGGTGAGTGCCGCATGCGCTCGCAAAACGCGAGTAACTCATCGCGCTGCGGCAGTTCGGGGTTCGTGACGTCCAGCGTCAATTGCCAGTAGCAGCGGCCGTCGCCCAGACGCGCCATCCATGCCCAGCCGGCCGGCAGGCTTTCCACCGCAGTGGCCGCCGCGCCCGCGCGGCCCTTCCATACGTTCAGCAGGCTCACGGTTTGCGGGCCGCGCGTGGCGTCGCGCAACAGCGGCGCGAGGCGGCCGCGCGCTTCGACAAGAAAGTCCGCGCGTAACGTGAGCGGTCCTTCGGCGGTTTCGATCATGAGGTCGTGACCCGCGGAAGAGGACTGCAGCGAGCGCACGTTCGCCTCGATCATCTCCACGCCCGCGCTGCACAGGTCCTCGCGCAGGGCCGCATCGAACACGCGCCGGTCCACGAGGAATTCTGCGTCGAGCGTTTGCAGCGCGCCGTTCCAGAGCGTGGTGCGCACACACGGCCCTTCGCCGCAACTGGCTGCGCGATGCAGGCCCGCGCGGCGAAGCGCTTCGATCACGCGTGCCGTTAGGGCTTCGGCAGCATCGAAGCGGCGCCAGTCGCTTACCACCTGCACGCGATAACCGAGCCCAGCGAGCGCGCGTGCAACGGCTGCGCCCGCTGGCCCCGCGCCGAGCACGACGATGCTGGCGGCGTTCATGACGCGCACGCTCGCGAATGCACACATGCGAGCATGCTCGCGAACATGATGTCCGTGACGGCATGAAAGGGAGGGAAGTAACCGTGCATGCTGTCCCCCGTGGAATCATGGCGCATCGCTTCGCGACCCCGGCGCTGCGCTTGCAATGAGTGAGACCTAATCTGGCATAGATGCCGCGATAAAGCTATCCGGTCAAAGGAGGATTTCAGTAGCGGAAATCCCGCATTCCGATGCGCAATGCGTATGGACGATCGTGCGCTGTAATTGCTTTGCGAATTGGCGATGCGTGCCGGGTAGCGGTACGCATCGATCGTCTGTATTCCTCACAAGGATGCTTCGATGCAAAGCGGGGACAGGGCGTGATGTTGCTAACGAGGCGACGCTGCAGCCGAATTTTCAGGAATGCCATCTTGCCATTCGCTCCAATGCGCGACGATGGTCTGCACGAGCGGATGGCCCGCGCGATAGAGGTTTTCCAACGCAGGTGCGAAGCCGCCCTGGCTGGCATAGTTCAGCAGATTCGCCGCGTTCGATTCGCCCGCATACGGACGATCGAAGTCCGAGCCCGCGCGCAGCACGGCCACGCGATCGAGGTCCACGCGTTGCGCCCGCGCCGCGCGGCTGAGTGCTTCGAATGTGGCGTTGTCCTCCTGCTGCGTCATGCAGTACACGCCTTGTCCGCCGGTCAACTGACGCGTGAACTCGCTCGCCCTCGCGCCGAGCGCCTTGCCCGACCACCAGGTATCGTCGGCGACCGAATCGCAACGGATCACCGTGGGCGGCCGCCTGGCGGCAGCGTAAGCATATTTCGCGCGCGCGGCCTTGGCCTGTGCGCTATCGGCGAGCGCCACGTCGCGCGAGATCGCCCAGGCGGCTGAGGTGAGCCTCGGATTCAGGCGGAACACTTCGGTGCGGTAGTCGAGTGCTGGCTTATCGTCGGGGCTTTTCGTATTGATGCCGAGATAGCCGGTGTGCCAGCCGCGCGGGCGGCCATCGCCGTCGATTTCCCACTGCAGGCCGAAATCGACGAGCCAGTCCGACCAGGCCGCCGAGCCGATCGTGCCGTGCTCGGGGTTCACGCCCGCAATGCCCGCGATGAGAAAGTATGTCTTGCGCAGGTCGAACTGCGGCGCGAACGCGAGGGCCATGGTCGAGGCGGCGGCATTCGCGTGGCCCATGCCGGTCGTCATCACGCATACGTCGTCGGCATTGCATTTCACATCGGGGTAGTCGCTCGAGAGGCCCGCGATCGTCTCGGACTCCCAGGGACCGAGGCGATCGAGCCATGTCTTCGCTTCGGGCGCGAACATCGTCACGATCATGACTTTCACCGGACGTCCGTGTGCGGTTGCGCCGGCTTGCGCGAAGGCCGCGGGTTGAGCGCGAAGCGTCCCGGCGTCTTGTTGCGCTGAACGGGGCTGCGACGCGCAGGCAGCGAGCGCTAGCGCGGCGCAGAGGAACGTGAGGCGGGTTCGCATTGTGCAGGTCCTTTGGGTTGTACGCGTACCGGGCGGCCCGATTGATCGGGCGAATGTTCAGGAAAATACGCTCGACTATGACAGTTTTGCGAAAGCACGGCGCCTCGCGCAGCGCTGTTGCCGTTGCGTGCCACGCGAAGCGCATTTTTGCGCCAAGTTCCTATACTTCGACTAGCGCGCCCAACGGGGCAGCCTCGCCAATACGAAACGACAAGGCCGCGCGGCCCCCCGGCACGCATGCGGCAGCATCAGGAGGGAGACATGGGACAATCCGCATCCGCGGCGCCTGCGGACGGGCGCCTTGGCGACTCCGGCCCGCATCGCCCGGCGCTTCCCGCGCTCGCGCTGGCCGCGCTCGGCGTGGTCTACGGTGACATCGGCACGAGTCCGCTCTACACGCTCGCCACCGTGTTCGATCCCAGCAACGGCCTTGCGGTCAATGCTTTCAATATCGTAGGTATCGTCTCGCTGATCTTCTGGTCGCTCATGATCGTCGTCTCGCTCAAATACGTCGCGCTCATCCTGCGCGCGAACAATCACGGCGAGGGCGGCATCATGGCGCTGCTCGCGCTCGCGGCTTCCTCGGTTGCGTCGCGGCCGCATCTGCGTACCACGTTGCTCGTGATCGGCGTGATGGGCGCGGCGCTCTTCTTCGGCGACAGCGTGATCACGCCGGCCATCTCGGTGTTGAGCGCCGTGGAAGGCCTCGAAGTGGCCGAGCCCGCGCTCAAGACCTACGTGATTCCGGTGACGCTCACGGCGATCATCGTGCTGTTCCTGACGCAAAAGCATGGCACTGGGGGCATCGGCGCCGTGTTCGGGCCGGTGATGGTGCTGTGGTTCGTCGTGATCGGCGTGGCGGGCGTCGCCAACATTGCCTCCGCGCCGGCCGTGCTGTTCGCGCTCGATCCGCGTGAGGGCATCGCGTTTTGTCTGCATCACCGCTGGCTCGCCTTCGTCGCGCTGGGCGCGGTCGTGCTCTCGCTCACGGGCGCCGAAGCCCTCTATGCCGACATGGGTCACTTCGGCAAGCAGCCGATTCGCCTCACGTGGTTCGGCATTGTGTTTCCCGCGCTCGCGCTCAACTACCTCGGGCAGGGCGCGCTGCTGCTGACCAACCCCGGTGCGATGCAAAACCCGTTCTACCGGCTCTTCCCGCAATGGTCCATCGTGCCGATGATCGTGCTTGCGACCGTCGCCACCGTCATCGCCTCGCAGGCCGTGATTTCGGGCACCTATTCCATGGCGATGCAGGCCATGCAACTCTCCTTCCTGCCGCGCATGAATATCGTGCACACCTCGGAGCGCGAAATCGGGCAGATCTACGTGCCCGGCATCAACTGGATCCTGCTCGTCGCCGTAGTCGCGGCGGTG
The DNA here is from genome assembly GCF_024206475.1 of Paraburkholderia sp. CNPSo 3274. Lineage (GTDB taxonomy): Bacteria > Pseudomonadota > Gammaproteobacteria > Burkholderiales > Burkholderiaceae > Paraburkholderia. The sequence goes on along the minus strand of NZ_JAMBPR010000065.1, from coordinate 46,244 downwards.
GTGGGCTTCCGTTCGTCGACGGCGCTCGGCTCCGCTTACGGCATCGCCGTGACCGGCACAATGCTCATCACGACGTTTCTCACGTTCTTCGTCGTGCGTTACGCGTGGCACTACAACTGGCTGCTGTGCGTGTTCGCCACGGCGTTCTTCTTCGTGATCGATGCCATGTTCTTCTCGGCCAACCTGCTCAAGATCGTGGACGGCGGCTGGTTCCCGCTCGTGATCGGCGGACTGATGTTCACGGTCATGGCGACCTGGGGACGGGGCTGGGAAATGATGGCGGCCGAGGCGCGCGTGCGCGCCGGCAAGAAGCCCCTCAAGCCCTATCTCGCGATGCTGCTCGAGAGCAACCCTGTGCGCGTGGGCGGCACGGCGATCTTCCTCACGCCGAACGCCGACGCCGTACCGCACGCGCTCGTCAACAATCTGCAGCACAACCGGGTGTTGCACGAACGCGTAGTATTCCTGAGCGTGAAGACGAAGGATGTGCCATGGGTGGCCGAGAGCGAGCGCGTGATGATCGAGCTGCTATGCCCGGGCTGCTACTGCGCCGTCGTCAATTACGGATTCAAGGACGAGGTGGACTTGCCATGCACGCTCGCCGCCTACAAGTCCGCGGAATTGACGTTCGATCTCGACGAGACGTCGTGGTTCCTCAGCCGCGCCGTGGTGGTGCCGACGCGCGGCCATGGCATGTCGCTCTGGCGTGAGCGCCTTTTCGCGGTGATGCTGCACAACGTCGGGAATATCGCCGCGTTCTTCAAGCTGCCAGCCAATCGTGTGATCGAGGTCGGTGCGCGCATCGAGATCTAGGTGTCTCGATGCGAGTGGGTTGTGGCGCAAACCCATGCGAGGCTGTCGCGCTGAAGGGAACTCAGGCGTAGGATGATCGGAATCGCATCGTAGTCATGTGGCGGCGAGCCGGTTGCAGGCGGGTCGCCGCATGACCGAAGGAGGGCCATCATGAGACGCCTCTATTTCCTCGCTCCCGACACCACCACGGCGCAGGCAATCGTGGATGATCTGCTGCGCGCGCGCATCACGTGGCGTCATATCCACGTGCTCGCCAATCACAGCGTGGGGCTCGAACGCTTGCCCGAGGCCTCGCTGCTGCAACGCAGCGACGTCGTGCATGCGCTGGAGCGCGGCGTGATGTTCGGCGCCGCGACCGGCGCAATCGTCGGACTCGTGGCGCTGATGTTTCCGCCTTCGAACTTCGACATCACGGGCGGGGTGGTCGTCGCGCTGACTCTCGCGGGCGCGATATTCGGCGCGTGGGCGGCCGGCATGATCGGCGTGGACGAACCGAACACGCGGCTTGCGCGCTTTAACGGGCCGATCGAGGAAGGCCAACTGCTGGTCATGGCCGACGTGCCCGGCTCGCGCGAAGCGGAGATCGAGGAGAGCATCACGCAGCATGTTCCGCGCGCCGACGTAGAAGGCGCGGAATCCACGACGCCCATCTTTCCCTGAAAGCACCGGGGCTTTAATGCGAATCATGGCGGCGGCGCAGGCACGGCCGTTTGCACACGCCGCCAGTCGCCCCCCGGTTGTGCCCCATTTATCAGCATTGACGCGCCTTTTAAGGGCCGCAGCGTTCAGCCACTGACCGCCGCGGTTCAGCCGCGCTGCCCGCGCGCATAGCCCGCCGCCAAAGCCCCGCGCCCGGCGCCGGGCACGCCATTCCCCCGCCAAATCCCGCATTTTGACCGGCTTGCGCCCGCGACAAGGCAAAATACGGGTTTTGAGCCCGCGCCGGGCTCGAGTTCCCCCTGCCGGCCGCCTCCTTCCAGGCATCGATCGGGCCTCGTTGCGAGCCCGGCAGGTCGGCTCGCCTTGCCTGCGAGCCCTCAAGCGATATTGGAGTCGTCTACATGCCCGAATCGAATCTGTCTTTCTTCGGCCGCCTTTCGGTCGCGCTGGGATCGTTCTTCGCGATCCTCGGCGATGGCGAGCTCGCCGCCAACGTGCGCCGTCTGCGTGAAGGCGGGCTTGCGCCCGCCGCCGCTGCGCCTGCGCCCGCCGCGGCTCCGGTCGCGAAGCCGGCACCCGCGCCCGCGCCTGCGCCGACCGTCATCAAGGAAGCTACGCCCGACGCCGCGCTCCAACTGCTCGGCCTGCTCCAGCGCAACGCGCGCTTCGTCGATTTCGTCGAGGAAGACATCGCCGGTTATGCCGATGCGGATATCGGCGCCGCCGCCCGCATCGTCCACGAAGGTTGTCGCGCCACGCTGCGCGACCACTTCGCGATCCGCCCGGTGCGCAGCGAATCCGAAGGCTCGCGCGTGACGCTGCCGGCCGGCTTCGACGCCGCCGCCGTGCGCCTCACCGGCAATGTGGTGGGCGAGGCGCCGTTCAGCGGCAGCCTCACGCATCGCGGCTGGCGCGTCGAGGAGGTCAAGCTGCCGCAACTCGTCAAGACGCACGACGCGCGCATCATCGCGCCGGCGGAGGTGGAGCTGTGAGCGATCCGCGATATTCGATTGGCGTCGACCTGGGCACGACGCATTGCGCGCTGTCCTACGTCGACCTCACCGCCAGCGATGGCGAAAAGACCCAGCAGAGCGTGCTGAACGTGACCCAGCTGACGGCGCCGGGCACGCTGGAATCGCCCGACCTGCTGCCTTCGTTTCTCTATTTGCCGCATGCGGGCGAGCTGACGCCGGGCGACCTCACGCTGCCGTGGACCACCACGCGCGAGTACGCCGTGGGCGAGCTTGCGCGCAGCCGTGGCGCAGGCACGCCGATCCGCCTCGTTTCGAGCGCGAAGAGCTGGTTGTGCCACCCCGGCGTGGATCGCCGCGCGGCCATTCTGCCCAACGACGCGCCGCCCGAAGTCACGCGCGTTTCGCCGCTCGAAAGCTCGGTGCGCTATCTCACGCACCTGCGCGAGGCCTGGGACCACGCGCACCCCGAGGCGCCGTTCGGCGAGCAGGAGATCACCGTCACGATTCCGGCCTCGTTCGACCCTGCCGCGCGCGAGCTGACGGCGGAAGCCGCGCAGGCGGCGGGCTACGCGAAGATGACGCTGCTGGAAGAGCCGCAAGCGGCCCTCTATAGCTGGATTCAGAAAAGCGGCGGCGCGTGGCGCAAGGACGTGAAGGTCGGCGACATCATCCTCGTGGTCGATGTGGGCGGCGGTACGACCGACCTTTCGCTGATCGCCGTGGTCGAGCGCGAAGGCAATCTCGAACTGCACCGCGTGGCCGTGGGCGAGCACATTCTGCTCGGCGGCGACAACATGGACCTGGCGCTCGCGCACGTGGTCGCGCGCAAGCTCGCGGCCCAGGGCACGCAGGCCGATCCGTGGCAACTGCGCGCGCTGACCTATGCATGCCGGTCGGCCAAGGAAACGCTGCTGAGCGACGCCTCGGTCGATACGGTGCCGATCGTCGTGCCGAGCCGCGGCTCGAAGCTGATCGGCGGTTCGATCCGCACGGAACTCACACGCGCCGAACTCACGCAGATCATTCTCGAAGGCTTCTTCCCGCAGGTGGACGCCGCCGCGCGCCCCGCCGTGCGCACGCGCGTGGGTCTCACGCAGCTTGGCCTGCCATACGCGCAGGACGCGGGCGTCACGCGCCATCTCGCGGCCTTCCTCGGCCGCCAGGTGCAGGCGCTCGCGGAACTCGAAGGCATTGGTGCGCCGCCCGAGGGCGCGACCTTCCTGCATCCCACAGCGGTCCTTTTCAACGGCGGCGTGTTCAAGTCGGCGCTGCTCTCGCAACGCGTGCTCGATATCCTCAACGGCTGGCTCGCGGCCGAGGGCGCTGCGCCCGCGCGTCTGCTCGGCGGCGCCGATCTCGATCTCGCGGTGGCGCGGGGCGCGGCCTACTACGGCTATGTGAAGCGCGGCAAGGGCGTGCGCATTCGCGGCGGCACGGCGCGCGCGTATTACGTGGCCGTCGAATCGGCCATGCCGGCGGTGCCGGGGCTCGAGCCGCCTGTCTCGGCGCTCTGCGTCGCGCCGTTCGGCATGGAAGAGGGCACGGAGGCGGCGCTGCCGCCGCAAGAGTTCGGCCTCGTGGTGGGCGAGCCGGTGCACTTCCGTTTCTTCGGTTCTTCGGTGCGGCGTCAGGATCAGGTCGGCACGATGCTCGACTACTGGTCGCCCGAAGAATTGCAGGAACTGGAGGAGATCCAGGCCACGCTGCCGACCGAAGGCCGCACGCCCGGCGAGGTCGTGCCCGTGAAGCTGCATGCGCGCGTGACGGAGGCGGGCACGCTGGAGCTCGAAGCCATGCCGAGCGGCACGAACGAGCGCTGGAAGGTCGAGTTCGACGTGCGTGGCGGAGCAGGCGCCTGAGCCCGATGAAGCCATACGTCGTCGGCATCGACCTGGGGACGAGCAATACCGTCGTGGCATATGTGGAGGCAGGCGGCGCCGCCATCCGCGTGTTCGACGTCGAGCAGCTCACTGGCCTCGGGGAGGTGGGCGCGGAAAAGATGCTGCCTTCCGCGTGTTATCACCCGGCGGCGGGCGAGCTTGCGGCGGGCGATTTGCGTTTGCCGTGGAGCGCGCCTTCCCCAGGCGCCGACGCCGTCATCGGCCGCCTCGCGCGCACGCTCGGCGCGCAGGTACCCGGCCGCCTCGTGGCGAGCGCGAAAAGCTGGCTCTCGCACGCGGCGGTGGACCGCCTCGCGCCGATCCTGCCGTGGGGCGCGCCCGACGACGTCGCCAAGGTTTCGCCGGTGGCCGCGAGCGCGAGCTATCTCGCGCACGTGCGCGCTGCGTGGAACCATCGTTTTCCGCATGCGCCGCTCGAGGATCAGGACGTGGTGCTCACCGTGCCCGCCTCGTTCGACGACGGCGCGCGCGCGCTCACGCTCGAAGCGGCGCGGCAGGCGTTGCTGCCCGCGCTGCGCCTGCTCGAAGAACCGCAGGCCGCGTTCTACGACTGGCTGTATCACCATCGCGCGACGCTCGACGTGCAACTTGGTGCGTCGCGCCTCGTGCTCGTGTGCGACGTCGGCGGCGGCACGACCGACCTCACGCTCATCAAGGTGCAGTTCGAGGGCGGCGAGCCGCAGCTCACGCGCATTGGCGTGGGCAATCATCTGATGCTGGGCGGCGACAACATGGATCTCGCGCTCGCGCATCTGGCCGAAAGCCGGCTCGCGAACGCGCAAACGCGGTTGAGCGCGGCGAGCCTTTCGCAGCTCGTGGAGCGCTGCCGCGTCGCGAAGGAGCAGTTGCTCGACGCCAGCGCGCCCGAGTCCGTGCCGATCACGCTGCTCGGCGCGGGCGCGCGTCTCGTGGGCGGCGCGCGCACCACGCAGCTCGGCCGCGAGGAAGTCGCGCAGATCGTGGTGGACGGCTTCTTCCCGATGGGCACTGCGGACGACCTGCCGCGCCGCTCGCGCGCGGCGATCGTCGAGTTCGGCTTGCCCTATGCCGCCGATCCCGCCATCACGCGCCATATCGCGGCGTTTTTGCAGCGCTTCGCCGCGCAATCGCGCGAGGCGCTGGGTTCTTCTGGCGCTGCCGGTGAACCGGCAACCGCGCTGCCTATGCCCGACGCGCTGCTGCTCAACGGCGGCGTGTTCCGCGCTCGCTCGCTCGCGCGGCGTCTGGCCGATACGCTCGGCACCTGGCGCGGCGAGCCGCTCAACGTGCTGCAGAACAATCAGCCCGACGTGGCCGTCGCGCGCGGCGCGGTCGCTTACGCGCTCGCGCGGGCGGGCAACGCGCCGCGTATCGGCGGCGGCTCGCCGCGCAGCTACTTTCTCGTGCTCGATGAAGGCGCCGGAGCCGATGCCGCTCCGCGCGGCGTGTGCGTCCTGCCGCGCGGCACGGAGGAAGGCCACGAGCTGCATCTGGACGACCGCACGTTCGCATTGCAACTCGGGCAGCCGGTGCAGTTCCACCTCGCATCGACAGTGGCCGACACCGCGTGGCAACCCGGCGAGTTGGCCGACCTCGCGGGGGGCGACTTCGTGCGCCTGCCGCCGCTCGCGACCGTGGTGCCCGCAGGCGGCGATGCAAAGACGGCGCGCGAGCGCCCCGTGAAGCTCACGACCGCGCTCACCGAAGTCGGCACGCTGGAGATGCACTGCATCGCCACCGACGACGCCTCGCAGCGCTGGCTGCTCGAATTCGCGCTGCGCCGCGCGGAGCACGAGGGCGGCGCAGGCGCGGCGAACGGCGAGGCACGCCACACTGGCCTCGACGAAGCCATCGATGCGATCGAACGCGTGTTCGGCGCTCGCTCCGTCAAGGTCGACGCGAAGGAAGTGAAGCGCTTGCGCGCGCATCTCGAAGAGCGGCTCGGGCCGCGCCAGAACTGGGACGGCGCGCTCCTGCGCGAGCTGTTCGGCGTGCTCTGGGAGCGCGCAGGCAAGCGCCGGCGCTCCGCCGATCACGAACGCCTGTGGCTGAACCTCGCCGGCTTCTGTCTGCGTCCGGGCTTCGGCTATCCGCTGGACGAATGGCGCGTCGAGCAACTCTGGTCGCTCTTCGACGACGGCATCCAGTTCGTGGGCGAAGGCCAGGTGTGGTCGGAGTGGTGGACGCTCTGGCGGCGCGCGGCTGGCGGCCTGAACGAGGCGCAGCAGCACGAGGTGCTGGAGGCGATGACGTACCTCGAAGAGGCGGCCGGCTCGAAGCGCCACAAGCTGCCCTTCGATCCCGCGAAGCTTGGCGCTGCGGACATGATCCGGCTCTATGCGTCGCTCGAACAGATTTCGGCCGGGCGCAAGATCGAGATCGGCGAGCGGCTGTTGCAGCGGCTTCAGAAGCCTTCCGAGAATCATCAGACGTGGTGGGCCGTGGGCCGTATCGGCGCGCGCCAGCCGTTCTACGGCAGCGCGCACGGCGTGGTGCCGCCGGAAACCGCCGCGCTTTGGCTCGACGCGATTCTCGCGCTCGACTGGAAAAAGATCGAACCGGCAATGTTCGCCGCCGCGCAAATCGCCCGCGTGACGGGCGACCGTTCGCGCGACCTGCCCCCCGAGTTGCGCGAGACCGTGGTGCGCCGTATGGAGTCGGCGAACGCGCCGCCTGCGTGGGTCACGATGGTGCGCGAAGTCGTCGCGCTCGATACGGCGGACACGGGCCGGGTGTTCGGCGAGGCGCTGCCGGCGGGGTTGAAACTGATCGCGGGCTGAGCGGCACGTGACTTCTGCGGGAAGCCCGGCGCGCGTATGATCGAACGCCTGATTCCAACTGAAATACAGCGGACTGATCTGCCCATGAATTCTCCTGCCGATGCTTCCTCGCCGCGCGCCTTGCGCGCGCTTTCGCCGATCGAGGCGCGTATCGTCGGCGTGCTGATCGAAAAGCAGCACACGGTGCCCGACACCTATCCGCTCTCGCTCAACGCGCTCACGCTCGGCTGCAACCAGAAGACCGCGCGCACCCCGGTCATGAACGTGAGTGAAGCGGAAGTCCTGGCCGCCATCGAAGACCTCAAGCTGCTGAGCCTCGTGTTCGAAGGCAGCAGCAGCCGCGTGCCGCGCTTCGAGCACAATTTGAACCGCGTGCTGGGCGTGCCGAGCCAGGCCGTGGCGCTCCTTACCGTGCTGCTGCTGCGCGGCGCGCAGACGGCGGCGGAATTGCGCCTGAACTCGTCGCGCCTGCACGGGTTCGCCGATGTCTCGTCGGTCGAAGGCTTCCTGGAAGAACTGGCCGAGCGCGAGCCGCCGCTCGTCGTGAAGCTGCCGCGCGCGCCGGGCGAGCGCGAAAGCCGCTGGATGCATTTGATGTGCGGTGAGGTCAACACGGAGAGTTTCGTTGCCGCGGGGACCCTCGCGCCCGGGGCTCGCGAGGAGGCCGGCGAGAGCGTCTCGCTCGCGGACTTCGAGGCGGTGCGCGCCGAGCAGCAGCGTCTCGCCGACGAAGTCGCGCGTTTGCAAACGCTCGTCGCGCGCATGGCCGCCGAACTGGGAATGTCGCTCGACTGAGCGTCGTCAGCCCGCCGTCGCGCCATGGACGACGCCGCATCCTCCGCCCAGCGCCTGCGCCAGGTGCGCGACCTGCCGTGCCCGCGCGGCTTGCCGCTCATCGGCAACCTCCATCAGCTCGATGCGCCCAGGCTGCACCGCGTGCTGGAGGCGTGGGCTGAAGAACTTGGCACGCCGTATCGTTTCCAGATCTGCGGCATGCCGGTCACGGTATGGAGCGACGCGGAGCTGAGCCAGAGCGTGATGCGCGAGCGTCCGCATCGCTACCGGCGTTACGCGTCGCTCGAACCCGTGCTCGCCGAAATCGGCTGCAACGGCGTGTTCTCGGCTGAAGGCGCGGCGTGGGAGCCACAGCGCCGGCTCGTCACGCAGGCGCTTTCCCTGCCGCACATCCGCGCGTTCTATCCCACGCTGCAAACGATCACGGCGCGTCTGCACGACCGCTGGCAACGTGCGGCCGAGCGTGGCGACGTGGTCGAGATGACCGACGACCTCAAGCGCTATACGGTGGATGTGACGAGCGCGCTCGCCTTCGGCGAGGACCCGCGCACCCTCGAACAGGAGCGCGGCGTCATTCAGGAGCATCTCGCGCAGATCTTCCCGACGCTCATGCATCGGGTGAACGCGCCATTCCCGTACTGGCGCTATGTGCGTTTGCCGCGCGACCGCCGCACGGACCGGGCGCTCGCCGAAGTGCATCGCACGATACGCGGCATGATGGCGCGCTCGCGCGAGCGCATGCGCGACGAGCCGTCCGATGCGCCGCGCCATCTGCTCGAAGCGATGCTCGCGCTGCGCGATGCGCCTGGCTCCGACGTGACCGACGACATCATCGCTGCCAACGTGCTCACGCTGCTGCTGGCGGGCGAGGACACCACGGCCAATGCGCTGGCGTGGTCGCTCTACTATCTATGCGCCGACGAACCGCTGCAGCAGCGCCTCGCCAGCGAAGCGCGCGCGGTGCTGGGCACACACGCGGTGTGTCCGGAGTACGGCCTCGTGAAGGACCTCGATCTGTTCGAAGCCGTGTGCAGCGAAACGCTGCGCTTGCGTCCGGTGGCCGCGATCATGGCCTTCGAGCCCGTAGAGTATGTGCAGGTGGGAGACGTCGCGTTGCCCGCCGGTTCGAAGATGTTCTTCCTCACGCGTGGGCCCATGCTCGACGCTCGCCACTACTCGCTGCCCGGGCGCTTCGATCCCGAGCGCTGGCTGCGTGGCCATGCGGATGCTGATGCGCGCGTGCACGATCCGCGCGCGTGGGTGCAGTTCGGCGCGGGGCCGCGCGTGTGTCCGGGGCGGCATCTGGCCGCCATGGAAATGCGCCTCGTGCTTTCCACGCTGATGAACCGGTTCACGGTGAAGCTGGCCGTCGATCCCGCGACGATCGAGGAAATCACGGCGTTCGCGATGGTGCCGAACCGCATGCCGGTGCGGCTGGAATTGCGGCCAACGGTTGCGTCGCCTCGACCCCAAACGAAGCATTCACCGGGCCGCGACTGACGTCTCAACCTTGCGTGATGAAGGTATGCACGTGGGTGTTGAAGAGGTCGGGGTGCGTGCCGTTCATGCCATGCGTCGCGCCCTTGATCGTGACGCGCCGCGCGAACTCGATCCACTCGTCCAGCGCTTCGACGTTGTTGCGGAACATGAGCGGGCTGCGCTGGCCATCGATCAGCAGCGTGCGGCACTTGATCTCGCCGGCGGCGCGCGGTGCATAAGGCGGCAGCGGGTCCTGCAACTGCTTGGGCAGCGTCGTGGCGTTGGAGATGGCCATCTGGCGAAACGCCGCGGAGCCTTTTTTCCAGGCGCCCGGTACGCTCACGGAGTCGACGAACAACTCGAGTCCCGCTTCGACTTCGCCGGCGTGGATGAGGTCGGCGGCGCGCGTGCGCAGCGCGTTGGTCGCGGGAGGCAGCGCGGCTTCGTCGTTGTCCACGCGAGAGAGCGGGCCGCCCGGGTCGGCCAGCACCAGCGTGCGCACGAGGCGCGGATAGCGGCGCGCGAGATGCCACGCCACGCAGCCGCCACGCGAATGGCCCACGAGGTGCACCGATTCGAGACCGAGCGCGGCGATGAAATCGGCCAGCTCGGTGACGTGGCTCTCCCAGCCGAAATCGCCCTGGATGCAGGCATCCGCCGCGGGCCAGTAGTGGCTCAGGCTCGGCGCGATGCAGCGGAAATGCTCCGCAAGGCCGTTGAGTTGCGGCATCCAGTAGCGGTAATCACAGAGCGATCCGTGAACGAACAGCAGCGGCTCGCCTTCGCCCCGCTCGAGGAACGGCAGGGCAATGCCCGAGTGCAGCGTGGCGTACGACAGGTCGGGCGCGGCGAGTAGGGAGGGATCGATGCGTTGGTTCAAGGAGTGGCTCCGAGCGTATGAGCGTCACTTTGCCGCAAGCGCACGATTAAGGGAAACTCAATAAACTGAAGGAATCGATAAGGTTTTCTGATTCAAAAAAGGGGCGTAACGCGGCGAGGCCTGTCGGGCGGGGTTGTTTCCTTTCAGTGGCGAAAGCAATCGGGCGCGCCGGGCTTGGTACGCGCGGCCGAATCGTGTTTTGCGGCGGCGAGGGCCGCGTTCGCGCGGCGGATTTATGGCTTCGGCGCCACGAGATTGGCGTCGCGCGCGAGCAGCCAGCGTCCGCTCGCATCCTTACGCACCAGCGTGAGCGTGTAGCCCGTACGCCGCATGGGCTGGGTCGCGCCCGGTGGCGTGATGGAGAGGTCGAGGCGATTGCGCAGAAAGGCCCAATCCCCCAGTACCTGAAGTTCCACGATCTCAGCCGTGCCCTCTATGCGCATGTCTTGCTGCGCTTGCGAAGCCGCGGCGAACTCGGCCTTGCCGAACGGCTCCTGGCCGGGCACCGTGAACACCACGTCGTCGCTCATCAGACTCAGCACTTTGGCTGTGTCGCCGGAGCGGCTGGCTTCCATCCACGTTTGCACCAGCTCGCGAATTGCGCGTTCGTCATCGGTCATCGTGGACTCCCTGGTCGTTCAGATCAACGATTCTGGAATGCGCCGCGCGGCGCCTCAAAACGCACTGCGATAAGCGAACAGGCCCGGCAAGCCGCCGGTCATGATGAAGAGGACATTCTCGCCGCGCGCAAGGCGTCCTGAACGCACGGCTTGCACGAGACCGGCGAATGCCTTGCCGCCGTACACGGGGTCGACCAGCAGGCCTTCTTTCGAAGCGACGAGCCGCACGGCCTCGCGCATCGTGTCGGTTGGAATGCCGTAGCCGTCGCCCAGTTGTGTTTCGTCGATCACGATCGACCGGCCCTCGATGCGCCGCGCCGGATCGATCAGTTCAAGCGTCTTCGCGGCCTTTTCGAGCGTTGCGGCATGCGCCTGCTCAGCCTTCGCCAGGACGGTGAACGCAAGCACGAGGCTCGGGTCGATGCCCAGCGCCGCAAAGCCGGCGGCGAGCCCCGCGTGCATCCCGCTGCTGCCGTTGGGTACGACGATGCGCGCAAAGCTCAATCCCTGTGCATGGGCCTGCGTCATGATTTCGGCGGCGCACGCCGCGTAGCCCAGACACCCCACCGGGCTCGACCCGCCCAGCGGGCACACATAGACCTTGCGGCCCTGGGCGCGCAGCTCGTCGGCGCGCTCCTGTGCGAACTCCAGTGCATTGGCCGTGCCGGGCAGGTCATGCACGCGTGCGCCGAGCAGGTCGTCGAGCAGGATGTTGCCGTTCTCCAGATACTCGAAGTCGTCGCGCGGCACGGCGCGCGTGAGCACGAGTTCGCACTGTAGTCCCACTTGCGCTGCCGCAGCCGCCGTCAAGCGCGCATGGTTCGACTGGCGGGCGCCCACGGTGATGATGGTGTCCGCGCCCGCAGCCAGCGCTTCGCCCACCAGGAACTCGAGCTTGCGCAGCTTGTTGCCGCCGCCGCCGAGGCCGGACAGATCGTCGCGCTTGACATAGACATTCACGCCCCCAAGTTCCTGGCTTAGCCGCGGCAATGCCTGGATCGGCGTGGGTCCTTCCAGCAGTGCGCGGCGAGCATGCCGCGAAAGATCAAGCTGATACGGGGACGCGGAATGCGCCGCGCCATTCGTTACGGTAGTCATCGGGCTCTCGCTGTCTCGCAGTTTGGGATGGGAGCGTTGCTGGCTGCATTCGCGCTTGCCAGGCGTCGAATCATAACCAGGGTAATGCGCGAATGATGCGCAACGCCTCAGGGTTCTCACGTCCACGTAATTCCGTATTGCGTCGCAGCAAGGGGTTTTTTAGACTGATTCCTATCCAGGCAATCGTCCGAGACGATATTCCCACCACGGGGAGGCATCACATGAATATTTTTCAATCGCCGAGCCAACCATCGAGTCCTAGGCTGCACGTATTCGAACAGGAAGGCGGCTGGCACTGGGGTATCACCATAGAGCGTTCGGCAGGCGGCGGGTTCAAGGTCATCGCGTACAGCGAGAAGACGTTCCGCGCCGAAAACGAAGCACAATCCGACGGCGACCGCGCCCTCGTCAATCTCGCCGAACTGGTTTGAGCCGCGCGCCGCGCGGCTTCGTGTTTTCGCGTCTGCAGCACCTTTCCTCGCATCCTTCCACGTCTGCGGCCCGCGCTCCCCGCGCTGCGCCGGAATCGACGTTTCCTTTCGTCTGATCGCTTCGCCCGCATGCGGGCAGGCCGCGTCCATCGACCTCAGTGACCGATCGTGCGACGTTTGCTAAAAATCAGCGCGCAAACCGATGTGCCCCGTTATCGTGAAAAATTGCCCGAGAGGGCTTTTCAGACCGTTCCTGGACGCCGTCACTTTCCTTCATGACCTCACCCGCGCCGCGCCCCTCGCCAACACTTGCGCCCGATCTCCAACTGGGCGAACCCATGACCGATACGATGCATGCCGGGTTCGTTGCGCTGCTCGACGTGCTCGCGCGCGCGAGCGACGAAACATGGGTCGGTGCGTTCGACGCGTGGGCGGCGCATACGAAGCAGCATTTCGCGCAGGAAGAAGCGTGGATGGAGGAAATGAACTTCGGTCCGCGCCATTGCCATGCGAGCCAGCATCGGCACGTCCTGAACGTGGTCGGCGAGGTGCGCAGGCAGGTTGCCGACGAGGGGCGCTTCGACACGGGGCGGCAACTGGTGGCCGAACTGCGCGAATGGTTCGCCTGGCACGTGAAGTCGATGGACGCGCTCATGGTCGAAGCCTTGCGCGAACGCGGCATCGCGCAGGTCGATCAGGTTGTCTGAGTCATATTCAAATCGTTCGATTCATGCAAGCAGATATCGTAATCGTGGGCGCCGGGCCGGTGGGGCTATGTCTCGCGCGTTCGCTCAGTGGTGTTGGCCTCAAGATCGTCATGGTCGAGCAGCAGCGCTTGGCTGACATCAGCGAGCCGCAGTTCGACGGGCGCGAGATCGCGCTGACCCAGAAGTCGGTGCGTTCGATGCGCAAGTTCGGGCTTTGGGATCTCATCGACCCGCACGCGCGTGCCCCGCTTTGCAGCGCCAAGGTGTTCAATGGTTCTTCACCGGGGGCGCTCGAGATCGGGCACGAACTGAGCGGTCACGCGGAGCTGGGCTGGCTGGTCTCCAATCACCTGATTCGCAAGGCTGCCTACGAGGCGCTGCGGCAAAGCACGGCTGAGCATGGCGATGTGACGCTGCTTGCGGCGCAAAAGGTCAGCAGCGTGAAAGCCGGCGAAGCGCTGGCGAGCGTGTCATTGGAGAGCGGCGAGACGCTCTCGGCGAAGTTGATCGTCGCGGCGGACAGCCGCTTCTCGACTACGCGCAAGATGATGGGCATTGCCGCCAACATGCACGATTTCGGCAAGGCGATGCTGGTTTGCCGCATGACGCATGAAGCGCCTCACGAGCACGCCGCGTGGGAGTGGTTCGGCTATGGTCAAACGCTCGCGTTGCTCCCCATGAACGCGGAGCGCTCGACGAACGCGCATCAGTCGTCGGTCGTGCTCACACTGCCCGTGGGCCAGGTCAACGAGATCGCCGCGCTGGAGCCCGACGAATTCGCGAGGCGTATCGAGGATCGTTTCATGCACAGGCTAGGCGCGATGAAGCTGGCGAGCACCCGGCATGTCTATCCGCTCGTTGCCGTTTATCCGGAGCGCTTCGTCGGGACACGTTTCGCGGCCGTGGGCGACGCCGCGGTCGGCATGCATCCGGTAACCGCGCATGGATTTAATTTTGGGCTGCTCGGCGTGGAAACCTTAGGTAACCGAATTATCGATGCACAAAATAGCGGCTTCGATATCGGAGCCCTCTCGGTCTTGCAACGCTATGAAACGCAGCACCGCCGCGCGACCAGGCCGCTCTATCTCGCGACCCGGTTCATCACCGACGTCTATACGAACAACACCGCGCCCGCGAAACTGGCGCGCGACTTCATGCTGCGCGCGGCTTCGAAACTGATGCCGTTCAGGAAGGCCATTGCGGCTTCACTGACCGGCTAACTTCAGGCTCCCTCGCGCACATCGACCGCCACGATGCGCTCGAGGGCGGCCACCGCGTTCGCCACGCCGTTTTCCGCACGCATCGTTTCGCCTAGTGCGCGGGCGCGGTTTCGCACCGTTTCGCTGGCGGCAAAGTCGAGTGCGCTCGCGAACGCTCGGGCGTTGGGCTTGCGCCCGTCCACGGCCGCCGGCGCGACACCCGCCCGGCGCAGGCGCTCCGCCCAGAAGAACTGGTCGCCCGCGAACGGCGTCACAATGGAAGGCACTCCTGCGCGTGTTGCGGAGTGCGAAGTACCGGAGCCGCCGTGATGAACGACGGCGGCGGTGCGCGGGAGCAGCCAGTCGTGCGGCGTGTCGCCGACGACGAAAAAGTTTTCAGGAAGCGCGTTCGGATCGATGCCGCTCCAGCCTGGGTAGAAGAGTGCGCGCCGGCCCTGCATGGCCTCGATCAGGGCATTCAGCAGCCGCGAATTGTCGAAGCCCGTCATGCTGCCAAAGCCGATGTAGACGGGCGCGTCTCCGGCAGCGAGAAAACGCGCCAGCGCGGCCGGTGGCGTCCATGCCGGGCTCGGCGCCAGCCACTGTCCGCATAGATGAGCGTTGACGGGCCAGTCGGCGGGGGTGGCCAGCAGGCTTGGCGAGACACCATAAACCATCGGGTGGTCTTTCCAAACCGCCTTGCGCGGCGGCAGGCCGAACATCGCGCGCGCGGCATTGGTCTTGTCGCGGAACCCCTTCCAGAGCATGCCGTTCACAAGGCTGTGGCTGGCGCGATTCAGCACGCGCGGTACCCAGTTGGGCGGCAAAAACGGCGAGGGGAAGGCCGCCGTCGGCGTCAGCGGGATCATGCCCGAGCCTATGCCTTTCGCGCCCAGATACTCCGCCGCGGAAAGCCCCACGAACGCGGCCAGCCCGGCGACCAGAATCGCATCGCAACCCTCGCCCTCCTCGACGATGGTGCGCATCCACGACTGCGCGTTTTCGTTGGCGATCTTCGCGAGCGCGCGTGCGGTCTCGTTGAAGCCGCCGCCTTTCGCGACGACGCCAGCGATAGCGTGGTCCGGGCGAAGCATGCCGCGAATGTCGCCGGCCAGCGCCGTGGCCGGCACGCCGAGTGCGTGGGCGCTGCCAAGCGTGGTGGCGTCGGCGAGCAGGCGCGCTTCGTGCCCGGCGTCCATCAGGTCACGGCACAGCGCGGCGAACGGGCGCGCATCGCCCTCGGTGCCGTAGGTCGCGATGAGTAGCTTCATGGGGCATTTCTCCTCGATTTCGGCACGGCCGTCCGGGGTGCTTTCCGGGCCGCCAGTTGTACCCAGACCAAAAGCGTCTTTTTCAGTGGTGGTCGATCTGCCGAAGAGTAATGTAAAAGTGTATGCAGCAGACGGGTAAACGTTGAATCTCCATATCGCGGCGGCGAACGAATCCAAGGTGGCTCGGCGGGGGGCCAACGGTACGACGCAGATTGTCATGTTGGCTCCTTTTTGGCGAAGAGGCTGCGCCGCACGCATGCATCAGTAGTCACGCCGGGGCGTGCCGCCGGTCCCGTCACCTCTCCTGGTCCCGTCGCAGCCTACTGGGCTTGCGCCGCGCGGCGCTGCCTGCGATACATGGCGTCGGCCTGTGCTGCTCGGTTGCTGCGCGGCTTCGGGAACTTGTTCCTAATCTTTTGAACCTTTTTATCTGATACGACTTTGCGCGCCGTTTATGGCGCTCCACAGGAATGCTCGCGGGATCGACCATAAAACAGGCCTACGTGAAGGCAACGTTCGTTCTTGTGTGCGGATTCAACCGGTCGATGCAACACTTCTGCTGCTCACGCAGCTTCGATTGTGTTGCATCGACCGGTTGAATCCGCAACCCTGAGCCGTCATTCGAGTCAGCATGCCGACAACGACCGCCTTCCATCTCCGAACGGACATCGGTCCGCATCACGTGGCCGTTGTGACTTTGCCGTGATGTGCCGTTATTTGAACTTGACGAGATCCTTGAAGATCAGTTCAGCCCAGGTATTCCCCTTGGCCTGGACCAGCAAGCCGCCATCCTTCAGCGGTCCTAGCGCAACCGGCGCGAAACCGAGTTGTCCGGCCAACGCCGCGACCGGCGCCACCGCAGCTTCGTCATCGCTCGACAGAAACACGACGCGGCTGCCGCCATTCACGTTCGGATCAGCGGCCAGAACGGCAGCGGGCAGATGATTGAAGCCCTTGACGAACCTCGCGCCGGTAAACGCTTTGGCGACCACGGCGGACGACGGCAGACCATCCAGGTCTGCAACGGGAACACCGTAAGCATTGGTCGCATCGATGATCGTCTTGCCCTTCCAGGTTGCGATCTGCTTCGCGACTTCGCGATGTTCCCAGAACGGAATCGCCAGGAAGATCGTGTCGGACGCGATTGCCTCCTGCCGCGTCCTGGGGACAACGCAGGGGCCGATCGCTCGTGCCTGCTGCATCAACGTCTCGGGAGGGCGCCGGCTGGCGACGGTCACATCGATGTTCTTTCGTGCAAACGCCCGGGCGAGCGCCTGACCTACCGCGCCAAAGCCAATGATCGAATAGCTCATGCGAACTCTCCATTCAAGGGGGATCAGCCGCGGACCCATGTCACGACACCCGCTGGGCAATCACCGAAATCAATTCCGTCAATTGATAAGGAATCCATATTGACAGGCGGATATCGAATCATCTCCGTCAAGCTGAAAGGCCCCGCTACGCGCTTTTCTGCGTGATTTCAGATGGCCGAGAAACCGCCGTCGACCGACAACTCCACCCCATTCACGAAGCTCGAATCGTCTGAAGCAAGAAACAGCGCGGCCGTCGCAATTTCCTCAGGACGCCCCATCTTTCCCCGCGGGATCAGGGATTCGAACATCTGCTTCGCCTGCTCGTCGAGAACCTGGTCCTGCATCGGTGTGGCGATCGGCCCCGGGCTCAGCACGTTCACCCGGATATTCCTGCCCTTCAGTTCGTTGAGCCAGGTGCGTGCGAATGAGCGCAACGCTGCCTTGCTCGCCGCGTAGACGCCGTAACCAGGAAAACCTTTCACCGAAGCAACTGACCCGGTCATGAAGATCGATCCGCCGTCGTTGAACAGCGGCAACGCCTTCTGAACCGTAAACAGCGTGCCGCGCGCATTCAGGCTGAAGGTTGCATCGAAGTGCTGCTCGGTAATCTCGCCCAGTGGGACGGATTCGCCAATGCCAGCGCTCGCGTACAGGATGTCGATCTTGCCCTTTTCGCGTTTGACCGTATCGAACAGGCGGTCGAGGTCGTCGAGACTGGCGGCGTCGCCGCGCACGCCGGTCACGTTCCGGCCAATCAGCTCGACGGCCTGGTCGAGCACCTCCTGCCTCCGGCCCGTGATGAAAACGTACGCGCCTTCTTCAACGAACCGCTTCGCGCTCGCCAGCGCCATGCCGCTCGATCCACCCGTGACGACCGCAACCTTACCCTCAAGCTTTCCCATGACATCATCTCCTTTCGTGGTGTCGGACAACGGAACTGTTCCCATTCGCACAAATCCGCTGTATCTTGTGGATCAGTGATCCAGATCCTGATTGTCAATATATGGATCACTGACCAGTTCGAAGCGTTGCTGTGTACGAATCTGGACGCACTGGCGCAGAAGGCACGCGAACTCGAAACGTCGGATGCGCCGGGCGAAGCGCTCGTGTCCTGGTTTCGGGGAGGAGTGGCATTCGTCCACAGCTATAGCGGCGTTGTGGCCTTGATGGCGAGTGCCCACTCGGACCCGGAGTCCGCGCTCTATGCTTCATGCGCAACGGTGCACTCGGCGGGAGAGGGATTACTGCTCCGTGCTCAGGCCGAGGGAACGGCGCGCGCCGATATGGATGGGGTCGACCTGTTCGCCCTGATGTCGGCGCTCGGCTGGCTGGTCGACCAGCCCTCATTCGCGCCGCGGGCCGATCATCTTTTTGACATTATCGCGAGCGCCATCCTGACAAATCGGTCGAGCGACGATGTCAAGGAAGCCACGTAGCGGCGTGCGGCTCGTCGTGTCGGTGGTTTTGAGCGACTGTTGACGAAGGCGAAGAGACATTGAAGCGGCTGAGCTGTCGTACTACCCAGCGACCGCACATGGCCGAACCCCAGTGGTACAGCCGTGTCGTGTTTGCTGAAAACCAATGCACTCACAGAACCGGGTTCTGCCGATGAGCGTGCGGCCACGGCCATGCCGACAGCGCAATATCAGCCAGCCGCTTTAATTTTGCCCCGCATGCCCCGTCACAGGCTTGCGCCGACATGCCTTGCACAACCGCCCCGTAAAAGCGGGCAAGCGCTTCGGTGTCGGTCTCGCTGGCAAGCTCACCCTCGGCTAAGGCACGGTCGAAGCGTGCCTTGATGGCCTCTAACCCAAGCTCCCGCCACGCGGCGACCGTCTGGGCGGCAGACTCGCTCTTTTCGCCATGTTGAAGAACAGCGGTCGAAATCATGCAGCCGCGCGGCCTTCCCGGGTCGGTAAAGCGTGCCGCGGCGTCGTGCAAGTAAAACGCTATCGCATCGTAGGCCGGCATCTTTCCTTGCAGCGCTTCCAGCCACTGCTTGTTCTCACGCTCGTTGATATGGTCGAGTGCCTGTCTGTAAAGGTCATCCTTCGAGCCGAACGTTGCGTAGAGGGATGGCGGCGGGATACCCATGGCCTCGGTCAGGTCGGCTATCGAGGTTCCCTCGTATCCATGCTCCCAGAACAGCCGCGCGGCGACATCGAGCCCGACATCGCGGTCCAGCAACCTTGGTCTGCCACGTTTTCGGGCGGGTTCGGTCATTTTATATCGATTACTATAAAAATCATTGACAGGGTGGTTTCCAGCGTTATTATTATAGCGGTCACTATTCAATTCGGCCGACAGGAGCGATTGATGTCAGGAAAACTTTCAAGCAAGGCGGCCCTCATAACGGGAAGCTCTCGTGGTATCGGCCGTGCTGTGGCACTGGCCTTCGCGAGACAAGGAGCCGCGCTCATCGGCGTGCACTACGCCAGCAACGCGGACGCTGCTCACGCCACCATCCGCGAGATCGAGGCCCTCGGATCAAAAGCCGTTGCCATCAAAGCGGACTTGAGTCGCGGGAAGGAAGCAACGGACAGTATCTGGGAGCAATTCAGGGCAGCTGCGATTGCCGCCACGGGAGAGCCTCGGCTCGACATTCTAGTCAACAATGCCGGCGTGGCACCGGCGATTCCTCTGTCTCAGACCAGTGAGTCCGTCTTCGACGAGGTCCTGACGGTGAACTTCAAGGCACCGTTCTTTCTGATCCAGGCTGTTGCCGACCACATCCGCGACGATGGACGAATTATCAACGTTTCGACGGGCTTTACACGCGTCGCCGCTCCAACGCATCCTGCCTACGCCGCGTCGAAGGGTGCCCTTGAAACCCTCACACTGGCGCTTGCCCCTGAGTTCGGTCCTCGCGGCATCACGGTAAATACGGTCATGCCAGGTGTGACGGAAACTGACATGAATGCGGCGTGGATAACCGTACCGGAGGCGCGTGCCGGCGCGGAGGCCATGTCGGTATTCTCGCGAGTGGGTCAACCTGCCGACGTGGCTGACGTCATCACCTTCCTGGCCTCGAATGAGGCACGCTGGACTACGGGACAGGTGATCGACGCGACGGGCGGCACCCGGCTCTAACCATTTCGCCCGTTAAATAGTAAAGGTCACGCCAGCGTATAAAGGTCGATGGACGAATACGCTATGCACTTCTGAACGAGAGGAATGGCGTGAGTCGCTCGCATCTTCAAGCCGCAACCATGGACAAAGCATTCTCGCGGTGTGCATGGCCGATGCGAGCCCACTTTCGTCACCAGGCCATCGACTCGTCACCTTAAGGGCAAACGGCCGCGTCAAGTGTGGTTGCGCGGTGGCGATCGCGTGATTCCGTGATGGTAACCGCGCGGAATGCGGGCATTGGCTTCATGCTCGCCACTGCCCGCTGCTGGCCGAGCGGCGACATCCTCGAAGACCTTTACTTTCGGACGATCTTCGGGGGACATCGAGCACGGTTACCGGCCTGCGCTCAGTTCCTGCTGTCGCCGCACTCGCGCCTCCTCCTCAAGGCGTGTCTCTTCGAGTTCCTGCAGCACGCCGTCGAGGTCCACAGGTCGCGTGTCGGCTTCGATGCGACCGGTCAGTTCGGCATCGACATGCAGCTGCCCAGCTTCAAAGAGCGCCCAGATCTCCGTGCCAAAACTCGCGGTGAGTATTTGCGGTGCAAACCGTCCGAAATACGCAGCCAGGTTGTCGACGTCTCGCTTGAGCATCGAGGCCGCTTCGTTGTTGCCGGCTGCGTCGACGGCCTGTGGCAGATCAATGATCACCGGCCCATCCGCTGCCAGCAGGATGTTGTATTCCGACAGGTCGCCGTGAATCACCCCTGCGCAGAGCATCCGGACAACCTGGTTCAGCAGCAGCGCGTGCAGTTCGAGGGCGCGGGCTTCGGTCAGATCGACGTCGTTGAGCCGTGGTGCGACGTCGCCCACCTCGTCGATCACCAGCTCCATCAGCAGCACGCCGTCGGTACAAATATAGGGTTGCGGCACGCGCACACCCGCGTCGGCGAGCCGGAACAGCGCATCGACTTCAGCGTTCTGCCATGACGCTTCCTGCATCTGACGGCCGTAGCGCGTACCTTTTTCCATCGCCCGCGCCTGCCGGCTGTTCTTGACCTTGCGACCGTCCCGATACGACGCGGCTTGCCGAAAACTGCGCTGCTTCGCGTCCTTATAGACCTTGGCGCAACGCGTCGATTCGCCGCTGCGCACGACGTAGACTGTTGCCTCCTTGCCGCTCATCAACTGGCCGATGACTTCGTCGATCAGTCCTTCTTCGAGAAGCGGTGCAAGTCGTTTGGGTATTTTCATGCGATCGTCCGCCGTGAATGGCCCGCTGAGGTATGCGCGACCAAAAAACCGATGAATCGAGCTGCCGGTGCTGGCGGCCGTAAGCTTGCTGCGTGGGAGATGGATGAAGTCATGCCGGATTATAAGGGCGTCCGAAGACGAGCCCATGCAAATCTCCCGGCGACTGTGTAGATGCATTGCGCCGCAGTTCCAGACCGCTCGCTCAAACTGATCGCCGCGGCTCACTCAATCGAGGTCGAGCCTCGCCCCCATCTCGACCACGCGATTAGGCGGCACCCGTAGGTGGGTGGTCGCATCCAGTTCATTCCTGCGCAACAGGATGAACAAACTCAACAGCAACCGCCGGCCGAAGTTCAGGCCCGTGCATACGGTGAGCGATTCGCGCCCGAGGTAAAAGGAGGTGGTCATGGCGTCATACGCTTCTTGTCCGGCTTTCTGCAAGGCTTGCCTGAGGAGTTCCGGCACGTCGAGCGACTCCAGATAGCCGTAGCGACCCACAACGCGAACGAATCCCTGGTCGAAGCATTGCACGTCGAACCGTTCTTCCTGCGGGACGCGCGGGATTTCCTCGGTCAGCAACGTCAGCAGAATCACCCGCCTGTGGAGGACCTGATTGTGCTTCAGATGATGAAGCAGCGTTGTGGGCACCGAGTCACCGGCTGCCATCAAAAACACAGCCGTGCCCGTGACCCTGTATGGTGTGTCTTTCGCGAGACTTGCGATAAAGACGTCAAGCGGCAAGCCCGAATCCCCCCGTGAACGGCGCATTGTCCGTAGCCCAACGAGCCAGGACGTCGATACCAGAAACGTGAGGGCGCCGATCGCCAGTGGCAGCCAGCCTCCGTCCGCAAATTTCAGCGCATTAGCGGCAACAAAAGATGCATCCACCACCATGAAAACCCCGGCGACGAGTGCGACACGCCACACAGGCCACTTCCATCGCACGTGGGCGAAAGCAGCGAACAGCAAGGTTGTAATCGCCATGGTTGTTGACACCGCAATGCCAAAAGCGGCCGCAAGACTGTCTGACGAGCGGAAGAGCAGCACCACGCCGATGGTGCCGGCCATGAGAAGCCAGTTCAGACCGGGCAGGTAGATCTGTCCGGCCGTGCTTGACGAAGTGTGCCTGACTGTCACGCGAGGTGAGAGCCCGAGTTGTGCCGCCTGTCGCGTGAGTGAGAATACCGCAGAGATCAGGGCCTGCGACGCGACGATGGTGGCGAGCGTCGCCAGGACCACCATGGGATACAGCGCCCACGTGGGTACAGTCGAATAGAAGGGCCGCGATGCTGCGCCGGGATCGCGCAGCAAAAGTGCGCCCTGTCCAAGATAGCTGGCAGTGAGCGCAGGCAGTGCCAATCCATACCAGGCCAGACGTATAGGCCTGGCGCCAAAGTGCCCCATATCAGCATACAGTGCTTCGCCGCCGGTCAGGCACAGCACCACGGCTCCCAGCGCGAGAAAGCCCCTGAAGCCGTTGTGCAGGAAGAACGTGAAGCCGTTGATCGGGTTGAACGCTGCAAGAATGCCGGGCGTTCCTGCAATGGACGCGACGCCGAGGATAAAGATCACGACAAACCAGATCGCCAGTATCGGCCCGAATGCCACACCGACCCTGCCCGACCCAAGGGGCTGGACGGCGAACAGCGCCACGAGGATCACTACGGTGATCGGCACGACGTAGTGCGAAAAGGCCGGTGTGGTGACCTCGATCCCCTCGACCGCACTCAGCACGGATATCGCGGGAGTGATGACGCCGTCGCCATACAGCATGGCTGTGCCGAACATCGCGAGGAACACCCAGCGTAGTGCAGCCTTCCGTGTTTCGCGTCCCGTACGCTCGCCTACCAGTAGCGCCAGGAGTGCCAGCAATCCGCCTTCGCCATGATTGTCGGCCTGCATCAGCACGAGAACATACTTGACGCTCACCATCAGGATGAGGGACCACAGAAAGAGCGAGACGATCCCCACCACGTTTTCGGGCGTCGCCGCCACACCACGCGCGCCATTGAAAGCCTCCTGCAATGCGTACAGCGGACTCGTTCCGAGGTCACCGAAAACGATACCGAGCGCTGCGAGTGCCAGCGATGCCAATGCGCCGGCGCCGAGCGCTGAGGGTGGCGCATGTGGAGGACTTGTGTTGTTCTCGCGCTGGCCAGCCGGATCGACGCTGGTGTTAGTTGGGTTCGACATGTTGGCTAAGGTCGTGTGGTTTGAATCACTGCAAATCGCAGCCATCGGTACGCGGATTTTGCATCAGTTCCGCGACGCCGTCGCTCGTAGCGTAGGTCACACGAGAAGGATTTTGCAGGCGATTCCGTCATATCGAGACCAGGACCCGATGAATTAAACAGCTTACGCGATCGACCCAGGTGACGCACCGGCCAGGGAAGCGTCGACGGCCACCTTTCCCCATGTCTTCGATATTTACACCTTTTTTATTTGGCCTTGCCTAGGCTAGACAAGGCCAGTGGAAGGGGCTGACTTCACGTCGTGATTTCCGATCCGTTGCGGGGAATCAATATGGACCTGATCTACATTGCCGGCATTGTGGTCTTCGTCGGACTCAGTGTCGCGCTTGTCATTGGTTGCGAGAAGCTTTACGGGCATGCACCGGGAGGCCGGCCATGACCGCATGGATGATCTGGCTCGCCGCCGCCGCGACGCTTCTCCTGCTCGTGTACCTCGTGTACGCGCTACTGCGCGCGGAGGAGCTCGAATGAATTCCTACAACTTACTCCACGTCGTGCTTTTCATCGTCGTCCTGACTGCTGTCGCCATTCCGCTTGGTCACTACATGACTTCGGTGCTCGACGGCTCGTCTGTCGTCGTGCGCAAGATCGGCCGGCCTGTCGAGCGTTCCCTGTATCAGCTTGCTGGGGTGGATCCGGATGCCGAGATGTCGTGGAAGCAGTACGCGTTCGCGGTGCTGCTGTTCAACGCGCTGGGCGCATTGGCGGTGTATGGCTTTCTGCGCCTGCAGCAATGGCTGCCTGCGAACCCGCAGGGATTCGGTCCGATGACGCCCGATGCTGCCTTCAACACGGCAGTGAGCTTCATTACCAACACGAACTGGCAGAACTACACGCCGGAAACGACCGTCAGCTATCTCACGCAGATGACGGCGCTCGCCGTGCAGAACTTCCTTTCCGCAGCGACCGGGATTGCCGTGGCCGTCGCGCTCATCCGGGGGTTTGCCCGCCATACGACAAAGACGATCGGCAATTTCTGGGTCGACCTGACGCGCTCCACGCTGTACATCCTCATGCCAATATCGGTTGTCATCGCGCTGGTGTTCGTGAGTCAGGGGGCGATCCAGAACTTCAGGGCATACGTGGACGTACCGACGCTCCAGGTCACGACCTACCAGGTGCCAAAGACCGATGCACAGGGCAACCCGCTCAAGGATGCAAAGGGCAACCCCGTGATGCAGGACATGAAGGCGGATAAGCAGACGATTGCGATGGGGCCGTTGGCGTCCCAGGAAGCGATCAAGATGCTTGGCACCAACGGTGGCGGCTTTTTCAATGGCAACTCCGCGCATCCCTATGAGAACCCGACGCCGCTGGCGAATTTCGTCCAGATGATCGCCATGCTGTGCATTGGCGCGGCGCTGTGCATCGTCTTTGGCCGCATGGTCGGCGACAACCGGCAAGGCTATGCCGTGCTTGCGGCCATGACCATCGCATTTGCGATTGGATGCTGGGGTGAGATCTCATCCGAGCAGGCGGGCAATCCGTTGTTCACCTCGTTGCACGTCGACCAGACAAGGTCGCCGTTGCAGACGGGCGGCAACATGGAAGGCAAGGAAGTGCGGTTCGGTATTGCCGACTCCGGCATCTTCACGGTCGCCACCACGTCAGCATCGTGCGGCGCGGTCAACAACATGCACGACTCGCTCACGCCGATGGGCGGCTTCGTCCCGATCCTGATGATGCAGCTGGGCGAGGTCGTCTACGGCGGCGTAGGTTCCGGGCTTTACGGGATGCTGGTATTCGCGCTTCTCGCGGTGTTCATTGCCGGTTTGATGATCGGGCGCACACCTGAATATGTCGGCAAGAAGATCGAATCTTACGAGATGAAAATGGTATCGATCGCGGTCCTCATCATGCCGCTGATCGTGCTCGTCGGCGCGTCGATCGGCGTGCTGTCACCGCTGGGCACCGCGGGTATCTCCAATCCCGGCCCGCACGGATTCTCCCAGATTCTCTACGCATTTACCTCGGCCGCGAACAACAACGGCAGCGCGTTTGCTGGGCTTTCCGTCAATACGCCGTTCTATAACGTGCTGCTGGCAATCGCCATGTGGTTTGGCCGGTTCGTCCCGATGGTTGCGGTGCTCGCCGTCGCGGGCTCGCTCGCCGAAAAGAAGCGCATCGGGGTGACCGAAGGGACCTTACCCACGCACGGCCCGCTGTTCGTCGTGCTGCTGCTCGGGGCCGTGCTTCTGATCGGCGCGCTGACGTTCGTGCCTGCGCTTGCACTTGGGCCCGTTGCCGAACATCTGTCGATGATTGCAGCTCACTGAGTATGAGGAAAGCATGACTACGTCCAGTCAACCTCCTGCCCATCGTCCCGACAATCTTGGCCAGGCGCGCACGGCCGCACGGTCGATGTTCGACCCGGTGCTCGTGAAGCCCGCGATCGCCGAGTCCTTCAGAAAGCTCAAGCCGCGTACGCAGCTGCGCAATCCCGTGATGTTTTGCGTGTACGTGGGCAGTATCCTGACGACGATACTCTGGTTTGCCGCGCTCGCGGGTCAGGCCGAGGCGCCGGCGGGCTTCATCCTCGCCATTGCCCTGTGGTTGTGGTTTACCGTGCTCTTTGCCAACTTTGCGGAGGCGCTTGCCGAAGGCCGCTCCAAGGCACAGGCAGCATCGCTGCGCAGCGCGAAGCACAACGTGATGGCGAAAAAGCTCAACGACTCCCATCCGAAATCGCCCGTCACGGTCATGGCCTCCACCGATCTGAGGAAAGGCGATGTCGTGCTGGTCGAGACGGGCGACACGATTCCGGCTGATGGCGAGGTCATCGAGGGCGTCGCGTCCGTTGACGAATCGGCCATTACGGGCGAATCCGCGCCGGTGATTCGCGAATCGGGAGGTGATTTTTCGTCGGTGACGGGCGGCACGCGCGTGCTGTCGGACTGGATCGTCGTGCGGGTCTCGGTCAATCCCGGGGAGGCATTCCTTGACCGGATGATTGCAATGGTCGAAGGGGCCAAACGTCAGAAGACGCCAAACGAGATCGCGCTGACGATCCTGCTGGTGGCGCTGACCCTCGTGCTGCTGTTCGCCACGGCGACGTTGCTGCCGTTTTCGATCTTCTCCGTTGCGGCCGCACAGGCGGGCCACGTCGTGACCATCACGGCCCTCGTGGCCCTGCTGGTGTGCCTGATTCCCACCACCATCGGGGGACTGCTTTCGGCGATTGGCGTCGCCGGCATGAGCCGGATGATGCAGGCGAACGTGATCGCGACGTCGGGGCGTGCTGTCGAGGCGGCTGGCGACGTCGACGTGCTGTTGCTGGACAAGACGGGCACCATCACGCTGGGTAACCGGCAGGCGTCGACCTTTGTACCGGCTCCGGGCGTCTCTGAACAGGACCTCGCCGACGCAGCGCAACTGGCGTCGCTCGCCGACGAAACGCCGGAGGGCCGCAGCATCGTCGTGCTCGCAAAGCAGCGCTTCAATATCCGGGAGCGCGACATGAGCGCGCTGCACGCCACGTTCCTCGGCTTCACGGCGCAGACGCGGATGAGCGGCGTCGACCTGCCGGAGCGCGAGATCCGCAAGGGTGCGTCGGATGCGGTGAAGTTGTATGTCGAGGCCCATGGCGGTCGCTATCCGGGAGAGGTCAACAATGCGGTGACGGATGTCGCGAGACGCGGGAGTACGCCGCTGGTGGTCGCCGAGAAGCCGGGTGGCCACGGCACTGGCGAAGGTGGTCCGGCACGCGTGCTCGGCGTGATCGAGCTGAAGGATATCGTCAAGGGTGGCATCAAGGAGCGTTTTGCCGAACTCCGCAAGATGGGCATCCGCACGGTCATGATCACCGGTGATAACCGGCTCACGGCCGCAGCCATTGCCGCTGAAGCCGGCGTCGATGACTTCCTCGCCGAAGCGACGCCGGAAGCCAAGCTCAAGATGATCCGCGAGCATCAGACGGCCGGGCGTCTCGTCGCGATGACGGGCGACGGCACCAACGACGCGCCCGCGCTCGCACAGGCTGACGTCGCGGTGGCAATGAACAGCGGCACGCAGGCGGCGAAGGAAGCGGGCAACATGGTCGACCTCGATTCGAACCCGACGAAGCTGATCGAGATCGTCGAGATCGGCAAGCAGATGCTCATGACGCGCGGCTCGCTCACGACGTTCTCCATTGCAAACGATGTTGCGAAATACTTTGCGATCATTCCGGCGGCGTTCGCTTCCACTTATCCGAATCTGCGCGTGCTGGACGTGATGCACCTGACCTCCCCGTCGTCGGCCATCCTGTCGGCAGTCATTTTCAACGCGCTCATCATCGTCGCGCTCATCCCGCTCGCGCTCAAGGGTGTCCGGTATCGTGCACTCGGCGCCGCGGCTGTCTTGCGCCGGAATCTGCTGATCTATGGCCTTGGCGGAATCCTCTTGCCATTTCCGTTCATCAAGCTGATTGATGTCGTGCTTGCCGCATTTGGATGGGTCTGAACCATGAACAATTATCTGCGCCCCGTGCTGGTCCTATTTGTTGTGCTGACGGTGATCACGGGCGGAATCTATCCGCTCGTGGTGACGGCGGTGTCCCAGGCCGTGTTTTCGCGGCAGTCCAACGGCAGCCTGATCGAGAAGGACGGCAAGCCGGTCGGCTCCTCGCTGATCGGCCAGCAGTTCGACGCGCCGTACTATTTCTGGGGCCGCGTATCGGCGACGACGCCGAATCCTTATAACGCACAGAATTCCGGCGGCTCGAACCTCGGCCCCACGAATCCCGCGCTCGCCGACGAAGTGAAGGGGCGCATCGCGGCGCTGCATGACGCCGATCCATCGAACACGATGCCTGTTCCGGTGGATCTCGTGACTTCGTCAGGCAGCGGGCTGGACCCTGACATCACACCGGCTGCGGCGGCGTATCAGGCCGCGCGCGTGGCGAAAGCGCGGGGACTGCCGCTCGACCAGGTCGACGGACTGATCGCGCAGCACACCTCTGGACGGCAGCTCGGCATATTCGGTGAGCCGCGCGTGAATGTGCTGACGCTGAATCTCGCGCTCGACGAGATCAAGCCGATGCGTTGAGGTTCTGCTGGCGCGGCGTGACCTGGCCAACGCGCGTCCCTCCGACAGTACGACAATGGGATGACTCGCAAGGAGACGTGCGATGAACCGGCCCGATCCCGACGAACTGCTGGACCGGATGCAGCGTGACGAGGAGAAAAGCCAGCGAGGACGGCTCAAAATTTTCTTTGGTGCATCGGCCGGCGTCGGCAAGACGTTTGCGATGCTGCAGGCCGCGCGTCGCCGCAAGGACGAAGGTGCCGACGTCGTCGTGGGGATCGTCGAAACGCATGGGCGCAAGGAGACGCTCGCACTGATCGAAGGCCTGGAGGTCATCGCACCGGCGCGCATTGAATATCGCGGCCGCCTGCTAGCCGAATTCGATCTCGACGCCGCGCTCGCGCGCAAGCCGCAGCTGATCCTCGTCGACGAACTCGCGCATTCGAACGTCCAGGGCAGCCGGCATCTGAAGCGCTGGCAGGACGTGCAGGAACTGCTGGATGTCGGCATCGACGTGTTCACGACGGTCAACGTCCAGCATCTCGAGAGCCTGAACGACGTGGTCGGGCAGATCACGGGCATCCGCGTGTGGGAGACGGTACCCGACCGCGTGTTCGATCTCGCCGATGAGGTGACGCTGGTCGATCTGCCGCCTGAGGAACTGCTTGACCGGCTGCGCGAAGGCAAGGTTTACATGCCGCAGCAGGCGGAGCACGCGGTCCGCAATTTCTTTCGCAAGGGCAATCTGATCGCGCTGCGCGAACTCGCGTTGCGCCGCACGGCTGACCGCGTCGATGCGCAGATGCGCGAATACCGCGCCGATCAGTCGATCGAGCGGATCTGGCAGGCGCGCGAACGCATCATCGTGTGCGTCGGCGCGGGCCAGGAGAGTAGCAATCTCGTGCGTGCGGCGGCGCGCCTCGCTTCGAATCAGAAAGCGGATTGGCTGGCAGTCTACGTTGAGACGCCGAAGCTTGCGCGGCTGCCTGATGCCATTCGTAAGCGCACGCTCGACGCGCTCAAGCTCGCGTCCGAGCTGGGTGCGGAAACGGTCACGCTGCAGGGCGACGAGGTCGCGCCGACGGTGCTGGCTTACGCTCGCATGCGCAACGTATCGAAGCTGGTGGTGGGCGCGTCATCTGTGAGGGGATGGCGCGCGCGCCTCAGTCCGTCCGTCGCACAGCAGATGGTCTGGTCGGCGCGCGATATCGACGTCACGGTGGTCAACTCCGGCGCGGTGCGCGAAGCCGCCGAGCGCCACGATGCGGTGAGGGGGTTTGCTGGGCCCGCTATGGGAGCGCGCCGCTCCGCACCGGTGCCTTACGCCTACGCAGTCGCGATCTGTGCGGCCATTACTGCGATCGCGGGCATGCTGCTTGACCGGATCGCGCAGACCAATCTCGTGATGCTCTACCTGCTCGGCGCTGTCTTCACGGCCGCACGGCTCGGGCGCGGGCCAGGCGTGCTGTTCTCGTTTCTCGGCGTGGCGGCGTTCGACTTCTTTTTCGTGCCGCCACGCATGTCGTTCACGGTCGCCGACACACAATATCTGCTCACCTTTGCCGTGATGCTGATGACCTCGCTGATGATCAGTCACCTGACGGCGAGCCTCAAGCGTCAGGCGCATCTCGCCACGCTGCGCGAGCGCCGCACGGGGGCCATGTTCGCGATGACGCGCGAACTGGGTGGCGCACTGATGACGGACCAGATCATCGAGATCGGCATGCGTCACGTGAGCGAAGTGTTCCAGGCACATACGGCGATCCTGCTGCCGGATAGCACGGAGAAGGTGCGGCCCAAAGTGGAGAATCCCGATCCGGCGACCACGCTCAACGACGTCGATCTCGATCGCGATATCGCCCAATGGGTCTACGACCAGCAGAAACAGGCCGGTCACGGCACGGAGACCCTTCCTGCCGCGACGGCGCTGTACCTGCCGCTCAAGGCGCCGATGCGCACGCGCGGCGTGTTCGCGTTGCTGTCCGAACGGATGGCAGAGTTTGCCGTGCCCGAGCAGCGGCGCATGCTCGACACCTTCGTCGCGCAGATCGCGCTCGCGCTCGAACGGGTGCACTACGTCGAGATCGCGCAGGACGCACTGGTCAGCATGGAGTCGGAACGACTGCGCAACTCGTTGTTGTCCGCGATTTCCCATGACTTGCGCACACCCCTCACGGCGATCGTGGGTTTTGCATCGGTGCTTGCCGAGCAGGGCGCTGCCGTGACAGGCGGGCCACGGGCACAGGAGCTTTCGGAGGCGATCCGCGAGGAGGCACTGAGGATGAATGGGCTCGTCGTCAATCTGCTCGACATGGCGCGTCTCGAGGAAGGCAGCATGCGGCTGAACCGGCAGTGGTCGTCGATCGAGGAGGTGATCGGCTCCGCGCTGGCCGGCTACCGGCGCATGCTGGGCGAACGCAAGGTTCAGGCACGTGTGCCCCCGGATATCCCGCTTGTGCAGTTCGACGCGGTACTCGTCGAACGGCTCTTCGCGAACCTGCTCGAGAACGCGGCCAAATATACGCCCGCCGGGACACTGCTAACCATCGATGCGTCCATGTTGCAGGATGAGGCACACCGGTACGTGCGGGTCGAAGTCTCGGATAGCGGGCCGGGTCTGCCTGCGGGAATGGAATCACGGGTGTTCGACAAGTTCACCCGTGGTGAGAAGGAATCGGCACTCCCGGGCATTGGTCTGGGGCTTGCCATCTGCCGCGCGATCGTCGAGGCGCACGGGGGCAGGATAGGCGCGTCAAACCGCACCGATATGAGCGGTAAAGTGCTCGGCGCCTGTTTCTGGTTCATGTTGCCTGCGGACGAGACACCACCCGCGGAAACCGAAGTCCCGGAGCTTCCCGAAACGGGCACGTTCCAGAGCCGGTCGCCAAACGTCTCCCGTAGTACGTCGTGAATTGCATATGAATGTCATGAGCGATCCGACCGTTACGGTTGTCCTGATCGAGGATGACAGGCAGATTCGCCGGTATGTGCGAGCCTCGCTTGAAAGCGAGGCGATGCGCGTATTCGATGCCAGCACCGGGAAGGAGGGTCTCGCCATCACCGCCATCGCCAGGCCGGACCTGGTGATTATCGATCCGGGTCTGCCGGATATTGATGGTGTGGACGTGATCCGGCAACTGCGAGCCTGGTCCGCTGTGCTGGTCATTGTGCTGTCGGCACGCTCCCGGGAAAAGGACAAGGTGACGGCGCTCGACGCAGGGGCTGACGACTACGTGACCAAGCCGTTCGGCATCGCCGAATTGCTGGCACGAATCCGGGCGCACCTGCGCAGGCAGGATCGCTCCGTGATGCCGGATTCGGCCAGGGTGTCGTTCGGCGCGGTGACGGTCAATCTGGCGGCCAGGTCGGTGCAGCGCGACGGCGAGACGATCCATCTGTCACCCATCGAGTATCGCCTGCTGGTCACGCTCATTCGTCATGCGGGCTGTGTGCTGACCCATCGCCAACTCCTGGAGGAGGTTTGGGGACCCGCCCATGCGCAAAACGCGAACTATCTGCGAATCTATATGGCGCACCTGCGCCAGAAGCTCGAAGGAGATCCGGCCCGACCCGAGCATATTGTGACGGAGACCGGGGTTGGATATTGCCTGGTCGGCGTAGGATGTTGATGAGATTTTTATACGTCGCTCCTTTACTTTTACGTCATCCTGGCGAGGTCCGTGCTTCAATCAAGCTGAGAATGACGAATTGGTGTGGACTGGAGGTTGGCTGTGCTGAAACTGCTTATTCCCGTGCTCGGTGCCAAAGGGGCAACTGAAGCGGCGCGTCACGGAGCGTTCCTGTTTGCCGAGCGATGCGTATCCGAGGTTGAGATCGTCGAAGTGCTCGACGATGTGGCGCAAGGCCGTGCCGTAGCGTTTCATTCACCGGCAGCGTTGCACAGGCGGGAGAAACAGGCAGCACTCGATGCGCTCATGCAGACGCGGGCGATTCTGGATGCCGCTGGCGTCCCGTACACATGGAAACGCGTGTTCGGGCCGGCGGAGCGGACCATCGCGCAGTGTGCAGAGAAGGGGCATGCGGATATTGTGGTGCTTGACGCAAGCCACCTCGGGTTCTTCCACAAATGGACCGTCCTCGCCAGGTTATGGCGCCTGACTTCAACCCCGGTCACGATGCTCCACTGACATCTTCGCCGCACCCACGTAACGTCACACGACCCGCAATCGCCGCAGTAGCGCTGTCATCGTGGTGCCCTGAACGAAGATTGAAAAGGCGACCACGGCAAAGGACACCGTAACGATTTCCTCGCGACGCGGCACGCCGGGCGGCAAGCCCATCGCGAGCGCCAAAGCCAGCGCACCTCGCATTCCACCCCAGAACAGGATATGTTGATGCCGCACGTCGATGCGCAGCGATGAGCGCGCGAAAAGCATGCAGCACGGGTAGACAGCCACAGCGCGGGCCAGCATCACGACTACCACGGCGATGCCGATCGAAGCCCACACCGTTTCGTACTCCCGTTGAACCTGCTGAATGCCAATGAAGAGAAAGATGAACGAATTCGCGGAAAATACCGCGTATTCAAGTACGTTCTCGACGGCTTCGCGGCCTCTCTTCGTCATCGGATTGACCGCGTTGCGCGTCCCCATCACGAGGCCTGCAACCAGCGTTGCCAGCACCCCCGAAAGATGAAGATTCTCGGCGAGCAGAAACGAGCCATAGGCCGCGATCATTGCAAACGCAATCTCGACCAGGTGATCGTCGGTACGGTGTAGCAGCGACAGCGCAACGTTGCCAATCAGCAAGCCGCAAAATACCGAACCGAGAAGCACGATGCCGGAGATCCTCAGCACGTCGATCGGATGAACGTGCGCGCCGCCAACGAATGCCAGCACAACGCGAAAGCCTGCCGCGGCCGTGCCGTCGTTGAACAGGCTTTCTGCCTCCATCAAATTCCTGAAGCGCCCAGCCACGCCGGCTTCCCTGAAACTTGCAAGGACAGAGACTGGATCCGTGGCGGCGATCAACATGCCGAAAAGAAGGCCCGAAATCCATTCCCAATGCAACAGGTAATGCATGCCCATTGCCGCCACGCCAGCCGACACGAGCACTCCGACGAAAGCTAAGGTCTGGACTACGGCAAAGTCCCTGCGAATTTCACCCCAACGCATGTGAAACGCCGCTTCGAAAATGAGTGGCGGTAGTAGAACGTTGTAAATGAAATCCTCGTTGAGGGGGATAACGGGAAATCGGGAAGACGCCAGGAAAGAGAGGACGATGCCAGCGATGACCAGACCGACGCTGTACGGCATGTGCAAGCGCCGCACGAGCATTGCCACCAATGCCGAAACGAGCAACAGGACTTCGAAGAGGCCGACGTTAAAGTCCATCCGGACGGCTCCGGTCGAGGATGCAATAGGTTCGCTGCGGCTGGCCCGATCTCGCCAACGCATTGCGTTGTTGGGCGAATCCCGCAGTATAGGCGTTGCGCTGCAGGGCTCGGACGACGCGGACATCAATCCGCAGCCTGTTCATCGCGAGGGATGACGATAGGCGTTGGGATGGTGTCCATAGGTCGTCGGCCAGTGGTGGACAACGATCGCAATGGAGGCCCGTCGCGTCGGACGCATATCGACCCGCAACTGCCCTTCGGCTGCGTGAATTGAATGACCGAGGCTTGGCATGAGGCGGACGGTCACAAAATGGCACATACCGACCCCAAGCGACGGTCTTGCTTCGGTAGAAGCGGCCCCCGACATGGGGCACCAGGGCAACGGTTCTAATACAATTGACAAGCATCGACACCGGAAATCGCAGTCAGGCCGATTAGGCCTGCCGAAGACCGTTCACTACGATCAACGCCGCCCACCCTAGCAGGGCGGCGCCCAACGGCGTGCTCAATCTGCGTCCTTGAGGCAGATTTTTCTCAGCCGACATCACCGCACCGAGCGCCAGCATCCATCCAATGCTGCCGGTGCCGACGGCAAACATCAGGCACATCAGCGTCCAGCAACATCCGACGCAAAACAGGCCGTGACGTATCCCGAGCAGGAAACTGTTCCGACGAACGTTGCCGCCGCGCCACTGCTCGCTGACAAACATCAGCGGCGACCGGCACTTGTCGAGACATCGATACTTGAGTGAACTGAATTGATACGCGCCTGCGAGCCCCAAGATTGAGGCACCGACGATCCACCCATGCCAAACCAGCCACGGTGTTTGCCGTACCACTTCGTGCAGGCCGGCATCGCTTGCATGGGCAAGCAGGCCGAAAGCGCCCCACACGGATAGATAACCGAGCACCACGAGCAGCAGCAGACGCTTTCGGTCCGGGCGTGCGGCTGTCAACCTCTCGAATATCTGCAGCAACGGCAGCATTGTCGGTAGCATCATCGCCACGATCATCAATAGCCACGCAGCGGCATGCAGCACCGCCGGAATGATCGTGAGACCCGCAGGGGCCACGCTGCACAGCCCGGCCAAGCCAGTTTGAGACCAGTCGACGCGATGCAGGTAGCGCGCGTACGGACTGCTGTCCCATACCCATAGGGTGAGCCACGCCGCGGCGATCAGCGTGACTGCCAGCGGCACGAACAGACGGGGGTGCGAAGCCGCGCTCATTGCGATGCCCAGGCGGTATGCCAGCGACTGCGTTTGCGAGGTGCATCACGCCTGGAATGTGAAATACCCCTGAATGGCGTTATGCCCGCTCAGATCGAGGTCGATGCCGAGCTTCTGGTCCTGCATCCGGAACGTGCTGGCCTTGCCGACGAATGCAGGAGAGCCAGGAATCGTCGAGAAAATGCTTTCGACCAGTTTGGTCGGCTCGCCAGTGGGTCCAAGATAAGGTTCGAGTTCGGCGTAGGTGGTGTTACCGACCTTGAGAGTGCCTTTGCCATCGCGCACATCGAAATCGATCGCGGCACGTTCGATCGCCACGATGTCGCCGAACAGTTTGCCAAAGTCGGCTAGTGGGCCGCCCCGCTCACCCCGGTAGACGCTGGCGAGCGCCTCGAATTGGGCATCGCTGGCACGTTCATCGACGAAAATGATCACCCGCCAGTTGCCTTTCAACACGTTGCCCGGGATGAAGCAGGCAAGCGCGATCGTCAGTCCCGATACATCCACGTCGTCCACCGCGCCCTTGTCATAGTGATACGCGACTGTCGACCTGCACGTGCCGTTGTCGGGATCTTCGCCGATCCAGCACGGGCAAAGCACCTTGCACTCGCAGACTTCCAGTATGCGTCCCTCCAGGCTGTAGCTCATGATGACCTCCGCTGTTGTGATTCCCCGGACATGATCGGTACCGGACTTTAAATATATGCACCGCGCGCCGACGTGGGGATGCACCGATGAAAGAAAATCCTGTCCCGTCGGCGCAGCGTCTTGCACGGATTCGTGGTTCGCCGTGCTTTTACGCCCGCCTGTCATGCTGACTTTCCCGACGCAGCACAACCAGTGCGATTCCTCCGAGGATTCCTGCCGAAGCCAACACGATCACATCGACTTCTGCGGCGACGATATTGTGCCTAATACCTCGTTCAGCCAGGTTGTGACGTGGAAAAGCATGGCCTTCAGCACGACTAGCGCGAATACTGGCGCGCGCCGAAGCATGGGGCCAACGGCGCCGCAGCACCTTTTCCCGAATAATCCGGGAACGCAAATGTTCACGATGCTCGACGGCTCCTATTTCCTGGGCAGCATATTGGCCACGGTCGGATATAACTGGGACGATATGCAGGACACCCGCTTTGGGATCGTGAAGGTGCCGTCCATGCGGGACAGCAAGGCCGGTTTTCCGGGTCTATTGCTATTTTTTTTGGGATCTATTGTGCAAGGACACCTGGGGAAGCGGACGTGGGTGTAGACATAGGGATGAGAATATTGAACGTTGTTCAATATTCTCATCGTTCACAAATTCTCTGCAAGTACTGCCCTCGGGGGCGGGAAGGATCAGTGATGCCAGAAGAGAGGATCCTGGCGAGAACGGCTGTCGCCCGCCTGCGCATACTGGCTTTCCCATGGCCACGCCCGGCCATTGTGCTTTCCGGCGCCCGGCCGGCGCTCGGCGCTGGCGAGCGTGAGCAGGCGCCTCGCTTCGCGGCTCGACGCGTCGACATTCACGGCATGCCTCGCGTCTTGCCGCACACAAGCCCATTGGCGCTCGTGCTCGCATTGCCGTGCCTGGCCGATCAACGCGTCACGCTGCTGCTCGCGGGCGACGAGGTCGGCTTGCATCTGCTGCGCGTCGGGGTTGCCGGGCTCTACGGCGAGCGCACTCGTGAGCGCCCTGCGAGCGGGCCAAAGGTTGTTCTTGTCGAGATTGAGGCGCGCGCTGGCCAGATTGCTCGCGACGCCGGGATGCGCACTCGCATAGCGCGGCGCGGCGGGCGCGCGTGGGACGGCAGGCGCATTCTCCTGGGCGACGCGGTGCTGCGCCGCGCTCCCACGCGGCAGGACGGCGGGCGGCCGGCTAGCCAGCGCGGCAAGTGTGCCCCGAGTGGCCTGAGTGCCCTGTGTGGCCTTCGCACCGCTCACGGACCCCACGACCACCTGTGCGCCGAGCTTCGGCTCCCATTCGCTGCGATGCAGGAACGCATAACCGCTGAGTGCAATCGCGAGCGCGCCGAGACCCGCCCATGCATAGCGCGGCAGCCGCGTCCGCTCGGCGACGTGTGCCTCGTCGATCGAAGGGTACTCACCGTCGTAGGCCCGATTGCCGCCAAGGCCACCCGGGAGCGCGCCCAGGTTTGCGCGCAGGCGCTCGGCGACCCCGTGCGCGCGTTCGTCGGGCACGGGGTCGCTCGCGGCTGCGATGCGGGCGGCAGCAGCCAGTTGATTGGCTCCGCATTGGGGGCAGAGTGTGAGCGGTAGATTGAACCTGGTCCCGCAGTAGGGGCACTCCGACGGACCAGAATCGTCGTGACCAGGGGCGTTGAGCATGGGACGAGCGTGCTTTCGCTTCGATTGACGAAATGCTGCGAAATCGGTGCCTGATTTGCGCACTCATTCGAATATGGGCCACTTCGGTGCGAAGATCAATCGGCGGATTCCGCCAGTTTGGCGGATACGGACAGGCGATGCGCCAACGCGTGGCGCCTGCCTTATGGCTTCACGCAGCCGATGATCGTGGCGATTGCAGGGGCATCCAGCGTCAAGCCGATGTGCCCCGCGCCGGGCATTGCGACGCAGTGCGCTCAGATAAACAGGGAAATGATGCCGCCCAGCGTGATGCCCGCTGCGATCCAGCGCCCCAGCGTATAGGTGTGGTTCGGGTCGGCGGGCGTGTCGGGACGCTCGAGCCCTAGCGCGCCATAAACGAGCGATTTCACGGGTTGCGCGTTGGCCGGCGTCGATGTCGCGTCGGTTGCGCTGGCGGCGTCGCTCGTGTCGCTCGGGTCCGTTGCATCGCTGGTATCGCTCGCGTCCGTTGCATCGCTCGCGTCGGTCGCGGCGTCGTCGCTGTCTGCGGTATCGTCAGTGGATGAGGCAGCATAGCCTTGCTGCGAAATCTGCACGGCATCGTCCTGCGATGTGGGCGACGCGACGTTCGTCGAATCGTCGCTCGACTGCGTGCCGTCCTGTTCTGCCTGGTCTGAAGCCGCGCCCGCACGGAGTGTGTTCGTGTTGGCGCTGCTGTTGGCGAACTGTGTCGCCGCCCCGATTTGCATGGTCGACTCCTTTCGACTTTCTTATGCCCACAATAATCGCAGGTCCGGAGGTGAAACGAGCCACGAATAACGCAGAAAAATTCGCGATATTCCGCGGCCAATTCTTTTACCCAGCCTGCGACAATATCGGTATCCGTAACATCGTGCGCGTATTGCCCCGCGACGACCGCGTGATCCTCCCCACCCGCAAGAAGAAGTACACCTCGACGTCGCATGTGGATGAAGTCTCAGCGCCTCACAAATCCGGTCACGTTCGCGAAGAGGCGAGCTTGAAGCGCCCGTCACGCCGCGAGATTTTCGAGGCGCTTTATCGCACGCACTATCTGCAAGTCCACACGCGCCTGCCCGATGCGCTCGAGCGCGATCAAAACGACGACTATTCGCAAAGCGGCGCGCAGATCGCCTGGGAGATCTGGCAGGCCGCCCACTCACACGCTATCGAGCTTGCGGCGCAGCAATGCGAACTTCTCCAGAATCGGCACGTTCATCAGGATCACAAAGCAATCTGCCGGATTTGCGCGTGCAATATTCGCGCTCTGCAGGCGGATGCAGAGCGCGATGAGGATGTGAGGTGAGGAACGTCTGCTTTCGCTTAGACGGGAACCGAAGCGACCAGGCGCAAGCGGTTCGCTGAACGCTTCGGATCGAGGGCGCGCGTGACTTCGGCGAGCGTGTCGCGCATGGTGCCCGATAGCTCGCCCAGCGCTGCTGCGGCGCGGCCTCGCGTGGCGGAGGTGGACGCCGGGGTGTCGGTTTCCGTATTGCGGCTCGCGCG
This sequence comes from Paraburkholderia sp. CNPSo 3274, assembly GCF_024206475.1. Taxonomy (GTDB): domain Bacteria; phylum Pseudomonadota; class Gammaproteobacteria; order Burkholderiales; family Burkholderiaceae; genus Paraburkholderia. The sequence continues at coordinate 7,356 of NZ_JAMBPR010000065.1, read as the reverse complement.
TGCGGCGCGCGTCATGCCGGCGCGCGCGGGCGGCATGCAAATGCAGCAGGCGGTGGGCTTGTGTGCGTCGCGCACGTGGCGCACGAAACGGCCTGAGCAAACGGTGCAGCTCGACAGCGTGAGCAGGCCGCCTTCGAAGAAGCGCAGCAGCGTCCACGCCCGCGTGAAGCTCAATACGCGTTCGGTTTCGGCGCTTTCGCAGTGCTCGAGATAAAGGCGGTACGCCCGCGTGAGGGCATCGAGCCGACTGCATTTCGCTCTATCCGTGAGGAAAAGATAGATGTTGTAGAAGAGCGACGCATGAATGTTCGGCAGCCACGTGAAATACCAGTCCGCCGAAAACGGCAACATACCCTTGGGCGGCGAAGCATTCTTGAGTTCCCGATAAAGTCTGATCAAACGATTGCGCGAAAGCGTCAGTTCTTTTTCGAGCACAGGCATGCGTGCGCCCAGCTGGATCAGCTCGATTGCGCGCAGCACTTCACGCGCTTCTTCGGTCACACTGCCTTTGTACATGACGTAGTACTCCCAGGGGCAGCCGATGACTGCCACGACGGCCAGGCGAATGCCTGAATTCACGGGCGATTATAAAAGCGCGACAAAGAGCGTCAAGAATAATATTTGGAAAGGACTTGGAGGATCTATAAAGAAAATGCCCCGTGCAGCCGATATTCAAGCATGGATTGAAGCGGGAAATAACCGCGCATTAGCACCAGAATTACCTGTTGTGTGTAAATGGAAAGGTCCGGTAAGAATATAAATAGAAACCGGCGGAGAATGTCAGTGCGCAATGCACCGGAAGTCGGAAAGAATTATTACGGTGTTTTGCGCTTTTACCTATTCAGGCGCATCTGCCGGTAAACTGCGCCCTTTCCGAACGCATGCGACGCGCGACGTTGCAGCGGCCCGCTCGAACTGCGGGTTCCCAACATTAGCTGCCAACCGATGAATTTGCCTTTCTCCGCCTACACTTCTTCGTTCGCGCAGGCGCGTAAGCGTTTGCCTGTGGCCGCGACCGGCAACTTCAACCGCAGTGGCGGCGGCGCAGTCGCCAACCCGCCGCGCCGCGCGCTGCTCAAGGGCACGGTGAGCTTGCTTGCGCTGAGCGGCTGCGCCAGCACGTTGCTGAGTGCGTGTGGCGGCGAATACACCGGAGGCGACGGCGCGCAGGACGCGCCGACGCCCGTCATCGGTTCCGTCGCGAACTTCCGTGATCTGGGCGGCGCTGCACCGGGCTACTCGACGAGCGACGGCGCGCACGTGCGCCGCGCCTTGATTTACCGCTCCGACGCGCTCTCCCCGAACGCAGCCGACGCCGCGACGCTTGCGCGCATGGCGCTTTCCAACGTCTACGATTTGCGCACGCCTGCGGAAATCGACGCGGCGCCCGACATGACACCCGCCACGGCCAGTTACCTCGCGCTCAATGTGCTGGGCACGCTCGAGCGGCCGTCGTTCGCTGGAATGCTGGCCGGCGAACTGGATGCGGCGATGCAAACGCATTGGCGCACGCTCGTGACTGGCCGCATGCAATGTTCGATCTACGGCGCGCTGCTCGAACATATCGCGGACGCGCCGGGGCCGCTGTTGATCACGGCTGGGACAGGCGTGGACGTGGTGGGCTGGGCGTGCGCGCTGTTGCTACTGATCGCAAACGTGCCGCTCGAAATCATCGTGAAGGATTTCATGCTGACCGATGCGTGGCGCTCAACGGGCGTGGATTCGGTCAACGTGTCGCCGCCCGTGCAGGCCAGCTATCTGCAGGCCGCGTTCGACGCGGTGCAGGGAAGCTACGGGGACCTCAACCGCTATCTCACCGTGGGCCTCGGCCTTGCGTACGATACGGTGAATCGCCTGCGCGGCCGGCTCGTGGTCTGAGCGGCGCGCAGCGAAGAATCAACGGGCAATCGGAGGGCCATAAAGGACTTACCCAGCGGCCCGTGCATCGGCCGGTAGCGCGATACGCACGCGCAGCCCGCCTTCGAGGTGATTGGACAACTCGCAGCGGCCACCCTGATTGCGCGTGAGGCGCGTCACGATGGCGAGCCCCAGCCCGCAATGGCCTTCGCCGCCGCGCGCTTCGTCAAGGCGTACGAAGGGTTTGATCGCCGAGGCCACGCGCTCCGGTGGGATGCCGGGGCCATGATCGCGCACTTCGACGATCCACTGCGCGCCTTCGCGGCGCGTGGCGATTTCCACGGGCGGTACGCCATGCTCGAGCGCATTGTCGACGAGATTCGACACGAGCCGGTCGAGCAGCGTGCGCGGCAGCCGAAACGCCGAGCCCGCGCACAGATCGAGCCTGATGAGGGCATCGTGGTCGTCGCCGGCATCGGAAAAGAACTGCTCGCGCAGCAGCGCATCGACTTCCACTTCGGGACCCGATTCGGGCCGCTGCCGCGCAAATTCCAGAAACTGCTGGACGATATCGTTGAGCGAATCGACTTCGCGGATGAGCTGTTCGCGCTCGCGCTCCGAGCCCATCATGCTCGCACGCAGTTTCAGGCGCGTGAGCGGTGACTTGAGATCGTGAGCGACGCCCGCGAGCATGACGGCCTGATCGTCGTCGGCTTCGTTGAGCTGCTTCATCATGCCGTTGAACGAGCCGATCAGTTCGCGCAATTCGCGCGGCCCGTGCTGCTTGACGGGCGCGGGACGATGGCCGGTGCCGAACGCGCGCGCGGCCTGGGCTACGAGCGAAAGCGGCCGCTGCATTTGCCACATGGCGAGCAGCGCGAGAAGCAGCGAGATGGCGAGCATCGAACCGAACAGCGGCAGCAAGTTGCGCGGCGGCGGCAGATCGACCGGCGCGACGATCCACGTGGGCTGGCCCGCGAAACGCACCCACAGGGCTTCGCGATGGCGCAGGTCGGCGAGAATCTCGGTGCCGGGCGGCAGGTCGCGCAGAAGTTGCTTGCGCAAGTCGGCGAGCGGCTCGCGCATCGGCACTTCGAGCCGCACGTCGGCGGGCATGTTCCACGTGGGCACGAGATGCACGCGCAGGGCCGGCGCGAGGTCCATTTCGTTGGGGGGCGCGCTGGGTGCCGCGCTCGTCGCCGTACCGGGTGCCGCGCTTGTCGCGGCATGCAGCATGAGCAGCAGACCGCGCTCGAAGCCTTCCACTTCGTGGCGGCGCGGCTGCGGCGCGAACACGATGAACCAGCATGCCTGAATGGCGAACAGCAGGAGCGCGGACATCAGCGCCATGCGCCCGAACAGCGTATTCAACGGATTGTTCATGCAATTACGCGTTCAGGCTGCGGCCGCTGTCGTCTGCTGTGGGAGTGTCGTTGTCGCCTTCAATGCCGGCCCCGCTCTGCGGCACGAACACGTAGCCCTTGCCGCGCAGGGTCTGCACGTAGCGCGGCTGTGCAGGATTGTCTTCGATCACGCGGCGCAAGCGCCAGACCGGTACGTCGAGACTGCGCTCGTTAAATTCCAGGCCGTCTGCGTGGAGCAGGTCGTGAATCAGCACGCGTGAAAGCACGCGATACGGATGCTCCGTGAAAATCTTCAGGAGCACGAACTCACTGCTGCGCAACGGTATGCGCTTGCCGTCCCGTTCGAGCGTGCGCGCCATGAAATCGAGCTCGAAGGCGCCGAAGCGGTAGCGTTCGCGCGCCACGGGTGCGCCCGCGGGTCCGTTGCCGCGCCGGCGCAGCACGGTCTGGATACGCAGCAGCAGTTCGTGGGGATCGAAAGGCTTGGCTACGTAGTCGTCCGCGCCCAGCGTAAGACCCGCAATGCGGTCGCCCACTGTGCCGCGCGCAGAGGCGAAGATCACCGGAATGTCGTCACCTTGCGCGCGCAGGGCGGCAAGGGCACGCAAGCCGTCGGTGCGGGGCATCATGACGTCGAGCACGACGACCGATGGCCGCTCGCGTTCCAGCCGCGCGCCGAGATGCGTGCCGTCGTGGAGGACCGAGGCTTCGAAACCATTGGCTCGAAGAAAGCCGGAGAGGAGATCGCGCACGACCGGATCGTCGTCGACGATGAGAACGTGTGGACTCATCGCCGTATTTTATTTGATATCGACAACCGGCAGAACAGCGCGCGACCGCAGATTTCTTGCCGTAGCTTACATGGCCCCTTACTTCATGGCGACGGCGCCTTGCTCGATGGACGCTTGCGTAGCGTGCGCGGGTTCCGTCGACGCGACGGATGCGCAGTTGAGTGCGCTCACGCCCTGCTGTACGCTCGGCTGGTCCGCCGGCTTTGCGGCTGCTTCGGTGGCCGCGGGGCTCGCGGGCTGAGCGGGCGGCGTGTCGATGGACGCCATGCCTGCCGCTTTGGCGAATGCCGAGTTCGCGCCAGCCATTTTCGCGGTCATCGCGGAGACATCACCGGACGGTGCGGCATCCTTCGTGGGCAGGCGATGGGCGTGCGCTTGCGCGAGCCGCGTCTGGCGCGCGTCAGCGGCCACGCCGCTCGGCATCTTTTGCAGGTGCAGCGGCGCATTGGGTTCGGCAGCCGCGGCCTTCGCGCCTGCTTTCTTCACGCTTTTCGCGCTGTCTGCAGAGGGTGTGGCCGCTGCGCTATCGTCCTTCGGCGCGGGCGGGATGCCGTGCATTTCGAGCACGGCGTCCTGTGCCGACGGGGCCAGGTGCTGGTCCACGACGCCTTCCTTCACGCGGCGGACGGCAGCCTGCTTGCCGTGCTTGAGATCGCCTTCGAGTTCGGCGATACGGCGGTCGTACCAGTCCGTGACGCACGCCTTGTCTTTGCAGTTGTGCTGGCGCCATTGCCACTGGCTCACGCGGTCGGCCTCGAGCGCGGTCGTGTCGGTGGTCGTGTCGAACGCGCTGCGATAGAGCGCGGCCAGTTTGTCGTCGAGCGCGGAGAGCGTCGGATCGTTGCACACGAGCCGCTCGGAAGCGGACGCGTTATGCGGGCAGTGAAAGCTTGCAGCGTGTGCGAACGGCGAGCCAGCGAGCGACGCGAACAGCGCGATCGCAGCAGCGTTCAGGCCGCGCTTGAAGAAGGGGGCGCGACGGATTTTCGGTTCTCGGTTCATGGCAGCCATGATCATGTTGAAATAGCAGGAGAAAGACAGGTGCAGCGTGTGGCTCGTCCGGCGTCGCAAAGATGCGAGGCGCCGCATTGAGAACTGCAGTGAGAACGATAGCGCGGCGGTGCATCCGCAATGTCTCACTCAGCGGGGAGAATGCAGGAGCGCTTACGAAACATTACACGCGCAGCCGAGCCCGGTAATGACCCAAGGTCGTCGACCGCTTGTGGTGCGCGCCTTTGCGTTGAAAAAGCGCGCACGATCGCCGTTCAACTCCTTACCGAGCGGGAGGTTTTTGAAGAAGTGGAAAGTGGCATTCAACATTGACCGATGTCCCGGCTATCGCGCGTATCGCTTTGCACCGATCATGCGTGGCAAGTCCTGCCGGGAACGTGTCATGTTCCGCGCAGCCCATCAACGCATCGGGTATCCGCTCCCATGCCACATGAAATCGCGTCATACGTCAGCCGTGCGAGCGCGCGCACGGTGAAACTCGGCGCCGCATGCGCCGCATGCGCCGCATGCGCCGCGGCGCTCGCGCTCAACGGTTGCGCATGGACGCTCATCACTGCGGCCGACGCGACTGGCTCCGTGATTCAGGCGGGTTACGCGGTCGCGTCAAATTACTCCTCGCCTAAATTCGTGTCGGGCCGGCCGGTCAATCTCAGTTCGATCTGCATCGAGAACAATCCCATGGTTACGTCGGGAGACTTCGTGCCCTCGTTGCAGCTCGTGCTCTCTCAGCGCGGCGTGACTTCGGACGTCTATGGCGCCGGAACCGAGCCGGTGAGTTGTGAAGGACGGCTCGTGTATAACGCATCGATCGAATTCGGCAAGCCGACGTTCAGCGACGAAAGCCGGGCCTATCTTTCGACGATCAACCTGACGATCTTCATGCATAACCATATTGCCGTTACGGGGCGTTACGAAGTGCGCGGCCTCGGCACCGACCGCTATTCGAGCGCGGCGGTGAAGCTCAAGGGGCTGTTGGACAGTATGGTGATCGACCAGACGCAATTGGGCAATTCGTTCCAGTCCGCTTCGAGCGACCAGTAAACCTGGTATCCCGCGCGAGGCGCGGGAAAGGATTGGTAAGGCTGCGGGCTTGTACCGGCTCGTTCTCGTCCCTTACGATTTACGCATGGCAAACAATATCTTTCTCGTCGACGACGATCCGGTCGTGCGCGACGTCACGGCCGAATATCTGCAGATGCGTGGCTTGACTGTCACGACACTGCCATCCGTGCGCGCGATGCAGGAGCGGCTGCGCTCCGAGCGGCCGCAGGTTGTCGTGCTCGATATCATGATGCCGGACGTGGATGGCATCAGCGCGCTGCGCGCCTTGCGCGAAAGCGGCGACGACTTGCCTGTCATCATGCTAACCGCGCGCAACGAAGTGATCGACCGCGTGCTGGGCCTCGAATTCGGCGCCGACGACTACGTGGGCAAGCCGTTCGATCCGGGCGAGCTTGTGGCGCGCATTCGTTCTGTCATGCGCCGGCGCAGCATTTCGAACCTCACGGGCGCGCCGGAGAGCCGGGAATCGTTTCGCTTTGGCCCTTTTGAACTCGATTTCCGTTCGCGGGAGCTGTATCGCGACGAAGTCCGCATGCCGCTGCGTTCTAGCGAATTCGCGTTTCTCAAGCTGTTCGTCAATCACTCGATGACGATTCTTTCACGCGAGCGCATTATCGAAATCGTGTATGGGGAGGCTGGGCGGTATCGGAACCGTAGTCTCGATGTCGCGATCTGGCGTTTGCGGCGGCTCATAGAAACCGATCCTTCTGAGCCGCGCTATCTTCAGACGGTGTGGGGGCACGGGTATGTGTTTGTGCCGGATGGCGAGGTGGGGTTTGCCGAGCGGTTTGGTGAGCATGCTGCTCGGGAGCCGGCCGGTGAAGCCCGCAGCGAGTATGGCGATGAGTTTGAAGGTGAAATTCCTGAAGGTGAGGAAGACTGAGCGTCTTTGTGTGCGGTTTTAAACCATTGGCATTTCCTTGTTTTTGCGTCGGTCTGCCTGGGTTGCCCCTGTGCGGGGCGGCACCTACTTTTCTTTGCAGCGGCAAAGAAAAGTAGGCAAAAGAAAGCCGCTCAAACCGCTAGTCCATTGCGTCATTGAAAAAGCACCTTATTTGGTATTCAATGAAACACATGGAAAAGATGAACTTAACCACGCTTGAGCGCAAACAATTGCTGTCGGCGGCTCGTAGTCAAACGGTGCGCGCAGCAGACACGCGGCGTGCCCGGTTGATCCTGATGCTTGACGACGGAGAGACACGTGAGGCGATCATGCAGCGGCTGCGCTGTGACTCCCGCTTCATTAGCCGTTGGTCGAGCCGGTTTCTGGC